>OZ246411.1:0-843892 GCA_965231055.1 uncultured Candidatus Saccharibacteria bacterium | reverse complement strand
CTTGATCGGGGATCCAGACGTCGACGTTGTGCTTCGCAGAGTTACTTTTCACAACTGAAAAGTAACCAAAAGGTTTGTGGGGTGTTCAAAAGTCGCTAGTTGCAAAGATATAACACTCCATGACTCTCAAGAGGACGCTCCAACAGTTGAACACCCCAAACCCCATTGCTACATGAAATATACTATTCGTTAGCCGCTAAAACCTGACACCTAAAACCTAATTCACCTAGTTCTACTAATATCACCTAAAACCTAAAACTATGCGTATAGGAATAGACATAAGAGAAATATATGATCCCAAAGGTGGCAAGTGGGGTGGTATTGGGCTTTATATTCTTTGTGTCGTAAAAGAAATGATAAAGCAACTGGATCTTGATGCTAATGATCTAATTCTATTTGCGCGAAAAGATTATGACGAAAAAGAGCTACTGGACTTGAGTGCCAAAATCAAGATTGTAAAAATTCCAGAGTTCAATGGACTAGCCAAGCATTTCAAGATACACAAAGCTTTTGTATCAGAGAATCTGGATATTCTTTGGGGACCTGCAAATTATTTGCCATTCTTTTACAAAGGAAAGTCAGTGATAACTATTCACGATCTAGCGATATATAGCAATCCCGAGTGGTTTCCTTCTGGACAGTGGTTTTCAAAAAGATTTTTAGTGCCTAGCAGTATAAAAAAAGCTAGCAAAATTTTTGCTGTATCCAAGTTTACCAAACAGGATATTATCAAAATTTTTGGAGTGAATGAAAACAAGATTGATGTGGTTTATGAGGGGCTTACTGATAATATGAGCGGTGGATCCGATGGAGATTTTGAAAGTATTGCGAATAAATTTGGCTTACAAAAAAATAAATATTTGTTGTTTCTTGGCACACTTGAGCCACGCAAAAATCTTCGCATGTTGATCGAAGCGTATTATCGGATTAAAAAATTTCATCCAGATATAAAATTGGTTTTGGGAGGTAAGATTGGGTGGAACTCTGAAGGTATCGTGAAAGATTCAAAGGCAGTTCACGGAGTTGTAATAACAGAGTATCTGACCAAAGAAGAAAAATGGGCGCTACTTAAAAACTCCTTGGCTCTCGCTTTTCCTTCATTGTTTGAAGGATTTGGACTTCCTATTTTGGAGGCGCAAAGTGTGGGAGTGCCAGTACTTACTTCGAATGTATCATCAATGCCGGAAATTGGAGGAGATAGCGCGCTGTATGTAGATCCAGAGGATTTAAAGAGTATTGCCGACGGGCTTTTGAAAATAGTTGAGGACGAGGAACTAAGAAAAGAGCTTATTGGTAAGGGGTATGACAATATAAAACGATTTAGTTTTGAAAAAGCCGCAAGAGAGATATTGAATTCAATTAAGAATTTATAATGCAAAATATTAAACTTGGAAAATATAGACACTTCAAAGGAGGAGAATACGAGGTTATCGGAATAGCAAAACACTCGGAAACACTTGAAGATCTTGTGATTTATAAAAACCTACATGCATCAAAAGATTTTCCAATTGGTACGATGTGGGTAAGACCGCTAAAAATGTTTGCAGAAAAAGTTGAGAAAGACGGTAGAGTTATGGATAGATTTAGCCATATTGGTTAGTTGACAATTTGTGTTTATGAATGTAAATTATTGGTACATTCAAAATTTAAAAAAGCGTTATTATCTCGGTTATCACCGGGAAAGCTGAAGCGAGAAAATAGGTTTTAGGTGATAGGTTTTAGGTTTTAGGTTCGTTGTGAGCTGAAACCCGAAACCTAACACCTAGCTCCTCTAGTAAATGCTTCCGGAGACCTTCTGTAAAAGGTATAATTAAGCCCGCAAAAAACTTCGTTTGATAGCGGGAAGCAAGATGGTACCACGTTTACCTTGAGCTTGCCGAAAGGTCTGCTCAAATTAAAAGCGTTCTTGCAAGACTTGAAATTATTCAGGTTTTGTAAGGGCGCTTTTTTTAGTGTCACCCCTGCGAAGGCAGGGGTCCATGGTAAGACACTTAGTAACTTATTGCAAAAATCCAATAAAGTGATTTTGCATGGATTCCCGTCGGAGTTTACACTCACGAAGGTGAGTGCGGGAATGACGACGAATTTGCTGGGGTGGCGGAATTGGCAGACGCGCAGCGTTCAGGTCGCTGTGAGCTTTTGCTCTTGCGGGTTCAACTCCCGCCCTCAGCACCAGATCTAGGCATTACCAATTAATAGATAATAAATTATAAATGGAAAAAGGATATAAAATTGAAACAAAGAATGCTTATAATAGAATTGCCAAAGAATTTAGTGCGAGAAATTTTGCATTTTTTTGGGAAGATGAATTGAAGGAATTCAAACAATTACTAAATAAAGGAAAAATTATTGATGTGGGGTGCGGATCAGGAAGAGATTCTGAGATGCTCACTAATTCTGGCTATAAATGTGTTGGAGTGGATTTTTCCGAAGAAATGATTGGACGAGCAAAAAATCGAATTCCCGAAGGTACTTTTTTTGAGATGGATTTTTTTGATATGAAATTTGCTGACAATACTTTTGATGGTTTTTGGGCAGCAGCGTCGCTTTTACATGTTGCCAGAAAAGATATAAAAGACGTGCTTTCTGAAATAAAGCGCATTGTCAAAGATGATGGTACGGGATTTATATCTATTAAAGAAAAAAGGAAATTGGATGAGGGATATATAGATCATAGAAATTATAAGGATATAAAAAGGTATTTCGTTTTTTATGATCAAAGTGAGTTTGCCAATATTTTGAAGATGTCGGGTTTTGAAGTTTTGAAAAAAACCAAAAAGATTGAAAGGGAAAAGGATGGCTCCGAGACAATCTGGCTATGCTATTTTGTAAAAAATCTTAAGTAATTATTTTGTATTTTTAATCTAATATTATGTTCAAAAAAGTAGATCCAAAACAAGATTTCGTAAAACTAGAACACGAGGTTCAGAAATTTTGGGATGAAAACAAAACCTTCTCAAAATACCAAGTAAAAAACAAGGGCAAAAAGACTTGGTCTTTTCTTGATGGTCCGATCACGGCAAACAATCCCATGGGAGTTCATCATGCATGGGGAAGAAGCCTAAAAGATCTTTTTCAGCGCTACAAGACGATGCAGGGATTTGATCAGCGATACCAAAATGGTTTTGACTGTCAGGGGCTTTGGGTGGAAGTAGAAGTGGAAAAGGAGCTTGGATTCAAAAGCAAAAAAGATATTGAAAACTACGGCGTAGAAAAATTTGTACAAAAATGCAAAGAGAGAGTAAAAAAATATTCGGGTATTCAAACTGAGCAATCAAAGAGGCTTGCTGAATGGATGGATTGGGACAATAGCTATTACACCATGTCTGACGAAAACAATTATGCTATTTGGCATTTCCTTAAAAAATGCAAAGAAAAGGATTATCTATATAAAGGAGTAGATTCTGTGCCATGGTGCCCAAGATGTGGTACTGCACTTTCTCAACATGAAATTTCGGAAGGTGGATACAAGGATCTTACTCATAAATCTGTATATTTCAAATTGCCTATTATAGAGCGCAAAGGCGAGCAGTTTTTGGTGTGGACGACTACACCTTGGACCATTCCTGCCAATGTTGCCGTAGCACTTAGCCCAGAATTGGAATATGGTGTTTACGAGAAAGATGGAGAAAAATTGATTATGTGTGTGGCCTTAAAAGAAAAAGTACTTGGAAAAGATTGGAAAGAGATAGAAAAAATGAAAGGCGACAAGCTAGAAAAATTGCATTACGCTGGACCGTTTGATGATCTAGAAAGAGTGCAAAAAGCCAAAGCAGAAAATCCAGATACTTTTCACTCATCTGTATTGAGTAAAGAACTTGTGACCGCAACTGATGGAACGGGAATAGTTCATATCGCTCCAGGATGTGGTGCTGAGGACTTTGTGCTTGGTAAAGAAAAAAAGCTTCCGGTACTAGCCGTGATAGATGAAGCTGCAAATTATCTAAATGGACTCGGTGAATTTACAAAACAAAATGCAAAAAATAATCCCGAGATAATTTTGGATTATCTAAAAAAGCAAGAAAAGCACTTATTCAAGCTCGCAAGTTTTACTCACAGATATCCGATATGCTGGAGATGCAAAGAAGAGCTTGTGTGGCGTGTGGTGGATGAGTGGTATATTTCCATGGACGAGCCAAGAAAAGATATGATGGAAGTAGCGAAAAAAATCAAATGGATTCCGGAATTTGGACTAGCTCGTGAACTTGACTGGCTAAAAAATATGCATGATTGGATGATCTCCAAAAAACGTTACTGGGGACTTACTTTGCCAATCTGGGAATGCAGCTGTGGAAATTTTGACGTAATAGGTTCAAAAGAAGAACTAAGAGAAAGGGCAGTAGAAGGATGGGAAGAATTTGAGGGAAATACTCCTCATAAACCATGGGTAGATAAAGTGAAAATAGAATGTTCCAAATGTGGAAAAACTATTTCAAGAATTCCAGATGTGGGAAATCCTTGGCTTGATGCTGGAATAGTGCCTTTCTCCACGATGAAATATTTTGAAGACAAAGAGTATTGGAAAAAGTGGTTTCCTGCTGACTTGGTGCTTGAATGTTTTCCCGGACAATTTCGTAACTGGTTTTATGCACTTATTGCAATGAGCACCGTGCTTGAAAACACCAATCCCTATAGAACTTTGCTCGGACATTCTTTGGTAAAAGATGAGCAAGGGAAAGAGATGCATAAATCAGCTGGCAATGCTATTTGGTTTGATGATGGCGCAGAGAAGATGGGCGTGGATGTTATGAGGTGGATGTATGCCAAACAAAATCCAACCCAGAATATGCTTTTTGGTTACAACGTAGCAGATGAAAATCGCAAGAAAATTCTTTTACTTTGGAATGTGTATTCTTTCTTTGTGACCTATGCCGAGATAGATGAGTTTGATCCAAACAAAGTAGTTTTGGATAAAAATAAACTAAGTAAGCTTGATAGTTATATCTTGTCTGAACTGAATTTACTGATTCAGAAATCGGAAAAGAACCTTGATAACTATTCTGTGCATATCGCTATGCAAGACACGGAAGCATTTGTGGAAAAACTGGCCAATTGGTATGTGCGAAGATCCAGAAGAAGATTTTGGAAGTCAGAAAATGATGGAGATAAAATGGTTGCATACTCAACTCTATACACTGTTTTGTTTACACTCGTAAAATTATTGGCTCCATTTGTTCCGTTTTTGACAGAATCAATGTATCAAAACCTGAAATCCAAAAAAGATCCCGAGTCAGTTCATCTGTGCGATTTTCCCAAAGCTGACAAAAGCTTGATTGATGAAGATTTGAGTAAAGAGATGAATCAGGTTATAGAAATAGTTGGACTTGCAAGAGCTGTAAGAGAGAAAAACAATATAGGAGTGAGACAACCGCTTAGTGAGTTATTGGTTTTTGGTTGTAAGCTTTCTTCGGAGGCTACTGCCACAATTTCCTCAGAGCTCAATGTTAAGCTAGTGAAATTTGAAGAAGACTTTACGAAGGCAGATGAGTTCGCTGTGAAAAAGGTAGCTTTGAATTTTAGGAAAGTGGGAAGAAAGTTAAAGGATAAATTGCCTGTTGTAAAAAAAGCTATGGAGACGGGGGGTTATGAATTGAAAGAAGGACTTCTTGAAGTTATGGGGGAGAAACTTGATTCATCTGAATTTTTTGAAACTTGGGATGCCAAGAAGGGATACGGAGTTGAAAGTTTTGACAAACTCATGGTGGCTTTGAATCTTGAAATTACGGATGCGCTTAAAACTGAAGGACTCGCTCGAGATATAGTGAGGGTAATTCAGGACATGAGAAAAGCTGCTAACTTCAATGTAGATGACAAGATCTATGTTTCATGGACCACAAAAGACGCCGAAGTTGTAAAAGCATTTGAGGATCACTCGGAATATATCGCCAAAGAAACACTCGCAAAAGATATTCTCAAAACCGATACTACGGACAGATTTAGTCCCGAATTTGATAAGCAAGTTCAGTTTAAAACTAAAGAGAAAGCTATTGTGGTGTTTGGGGTGAAACGATAAATTAGAAGGGCTAGAAGTTTTAGAAGAATTGGTTTGTAGGAGTTAATATAAGGGGTGCAGTAAAACGTACCTCTTTTTGTATAAAAAAATCCCGCTCACGCATTTTAATGTCATTGACATGTAAAATTGGAGCGGGATAAGTGTTACTTGCTCTGCTGTTGATTCTGATTCTGTGAAGGCGAGGAGTGCTGTTTGATTTTCACTGTCGGAAACCCATAGCGTTTTTTCTTACTGCTGAAAATAATTCTCATTAAAAGATTCCTTCGTGAGCTACCAAATGCACTCCCGGGTCGTTGTTCTTGTTTTCGGATCTGCTCGAGAGCTTAGGACTCGTCTCAGTATTTCTTGGGACGATTTGCAGAAGAATACTGATGTGCCGTCATCGAGCTTTAATTCTGAGAATGGAGGCATTTTTTCGCATTCGAAGCTTCGAGCCGAGATGTCGGAAACTTTTAATGCGTTTTCGTGCCAGAATACATGGAATCCACTTTGAAAATGCTTGGATATCATTTCTTTCCATTTTCCCGTGGTCAAAAGTTTGATAACTTTTTTCCGAGTGTTCTTTTTTCCAGTATCTCTTGTGGAACTTTCTCTCTTCTCTTTTGTTGATGGGTGATTATTCTTGGAATAGGACTGTCCTCTCGGAGACCTTTTTTGTGGTTTAGCTTTTGACTTTTTGGGCCGTCTGTTTGGATTTAAAGACATGCATACCTTCCTTTCGCAAGTATTGGTTGTAATGTAAAACGAACTAGGTATAAACTATATAAAAACTCAAATGTTGTCAAACATGATTCTTGCTTGCAAAAAAATGGTTATTTGGTAGTTTTGATTTATATAGCGTTCATTAACCTTAAATAGATACGAGGGGAGGTGTTTTGTGCCAAAAGGAGTCGCTTCTGTAATTGCCTCTATGAATGAGATAACGGTTGCTTGTCCTTTCTTGCGAAAAGAGATTTCATTTTTTGATTGTGCTAAGTTCCGCGATAAAAAAGATAAAAATATACTGAAATGCTATTCTCGAGGATGTGTTTTGGCACATCAATGCGCTTCTCACCAATGCCCCAATTCGGTCATAAGCAATCATGTATTTTGTTCCTCTTTCTGCAGGCATTCATTGACTCATCCCGATTCACGTGTCGAAATCAGAAATCCCGCTTTGCTTAAAACTATTAAGGCCGCATATTGATCTTTTTTTCACATTCCGAACCCCCGTGGGTTCGGAATTTTGTTTTTTTGCGCTATAATGCATCTATGAATAAAACTTATAAAACGGAAGCGATAATACTTCACAGAAAAACGCTCAAGGATGCTGATCGTTTGATTTTGTGTTATTCCAAAGATTTTGGAAAACTTAAGCTTGTAGCAAAGGGTGCTAGAAAAGCAAAAAGCAAAATGGCTGGGTCGCTTGAGCCATTTACTCTCGCCAATATAGTTGTTGCAGAGGGCAAAAACCTAGACATACTAATTTCCGTAAAAGCAATAAAATATAAAAATCCTAGAGAATTATCTCATGGAGAACTTAGGTTTCTTTTTATTGTTTCAGAGATGCTAGATATGATGGCTATGGAAAACGAAGCTGACGAAGAGCTATATAAACATATCAAGGAAGTTTTTTATGGAAAAAGTATAAAAAACGAGTTTCACTTTTTATTAGCAGTTGCACATATCTTGAACCATTTTGGTTACTCGCCTGAACTAAATAGGTGCGTAGTTAGTGAGGGGGAGATTGAGCCAGCTAATACTTATTTTAATTGTAGATTGGGCGGAGCAGTTTCAGCTTCTCATAAAAATCAAGAGGGGATCTCGATGAAAATTTCAGCAAACGCTGTAAAGTTTTTGAGAATTATTTTTGGAGAAAACCAAGAAATTTTAAGCAGAATAAAAATACCTCAAAAAAACATAGATGAAGTGGAGAGGGTTTTGCTGGATTTTGCTGAAGAAACGATGGGAAAAAAGTTCAAATCAAGGGATTTCAATTTTTAGATTTCCGTGTTATAATATTTTCATACTAGTTAGATAGCGCTCATTTTTTCAGCAAACAAATAAATGAATAAAATGAGACATCTGGCAGTTTTTGATAATGACACCACTGAAAATATATTTTCAGGGAAAAAACGTATTGAAAGCAGATTCGCTAAATTCAAATTTCCCCCTTATAAAAAGGTTAGCGAGGGCGATGAAGTCTTTATCAAGATTTCAGGAGGTCAAGTGGTGGGCAAGTTTTTCGTAGGACATGTGATGTTTTTTGAAAACTTGAATTTCAAAAAAATAAAAGGACTCAAAGAAAGATATGGTGCTGATATTTTTGTACCTGAATCCTTTTGGAGATCAAAATATTCTGCGAAATACGCTACCTTGATGAACATAGTTGATCCTGAGAAACTCAGAATACCTTTTTCTATAGATAAACACGATCAGAGGTCGTGGATAATTTTCAATAATGACGCCAAGGATGATTCTCTTTCTCAGCTATCTATTCAGTTTTCAGATAAAGATTCTTTGTCTAGTTTGATCAAGCTCCTGGTTACTGTCGGAGAAAAAAATGGATGGTTTGATCCAAGAACTGATTTAAAAGATTTGGTTCTGAGATTTTTTGGAGATACTGCGTTGCTTTCATCTTGTATTGAAAACAATTTCAACAAGAAAGATGAAATTTTGAAAGAAGCAGTTGTGAAATCATTTATAGATATATTGGCATTATCGCGCCATCTAAATATTGATCTTCACAGGGAGGCATCTGACAAAATCAAAAAAACAGAAAATAAAAAAAGTATTTATAAAATTTAGTTTCAGATATAAATAATTCAATAACAAAAAAACAAATGAACAAAGTTGTAGGAGCCCTCTATTCAGTTTTTATTGCAGTTCTTGTAACATTTTTTGTGGGAGTAACTATCTCCGTCTTTTATCCTATGCCTGAATATCCAGAACCTTCAAATGAATTGAAATTAGTTGATATGAGTGATTCAAAGGAATTGACCGCGGAGGAAAAGCAATTGCAGTTAGATCACGAAGACATAGTTAAGCAATACGAAGAGGATAGCAAAATTTATTCAAGAAATGTCTCTCTTATGGTTTTGGTTGTTAGCGTGGTTTTGATGGTACTCAGTCTAACCTTGCTTTCCGAAAAAGCTCTTCTAAACTGGGCATCTCTTCTTGGTGGTATATTTTTGCTAGTTTACTCTATTGGCATGGGGTTTGCGAGTGACGATGCATACATCAGATTTGCCGTAGTGACCGTGGCTCTTATTACTGCTACCGTTGTTGGATATATAAAGCTTGTAAAGAAGGCATCTGCCGAAGTTAAATAATAATCTTTGGGTGCAATTTCTTTTGCGCCCAGCAATCTTTATTTAAAGAAAAAAATGGACATAAAACCAAAACAAAAAATAGACACAGGCATGGACTTCGTAAATATTAAAACACCAATGAAGGGTGGCAAAGCTGAAACACCAGAAGAAGCTCTTCACGATGTTTTGCATGGAGAAGAAGTGATTCATAAAGACAAGTTTTTCAAGCTAAAGCAGTTTTATGAAAAGTATAAAAAGTTTATATGGATAGGTGGGATTGTGATTATATCTCTTGTGTTGGTTTGGGTTATCTATGCAATCCTTAAGGGCAAGACAGGATCATTCACGGGGCATCTAGTCGAAATAGAGGCAAAGGCTACTCAGTCAATTGCTTCCGGGGATTCTGTTGAATATACTTTTAGCTACTTGAATAATGAAGGCGTAGATCTTCGTGATTCTCAGCTTACAGTTAGATACCCTGAAGGATTTGAATTTATATCATCTTCAGTGGAATCAAAATCTGAAACTTCAAATTATTGGAAAATAGGAAATATAAAATCCAAAGAGGGAGGACAAATTGTAGTCAAGGGAAGATTATTTGGAGAGCCAGATAGTGTTAAAATGGTTAGCGCTGAGTTTAATTATGTTCCAACGGGGATGAGTTCATCTTTCACCAAAGAAGCTAGTGCTGATACATTGATAAATCCTTCTGGATCCATTGTAGAAATTAATGCTCCGCAGTCAGTGGCCAGCGGAAATAGTGTTCAATACATGATCTCTTATGAAAATCACAGTAAAGACACTATCAATGATTTACAAGTTAAGCTTTTGTATCCAAGTGGTTTTTCTTTTTCGGAATCTTCTCCAAATTCAAGCGAAGATACTGCGATTTGGAATATGGGAAGTTTAGAGAGCGGATCCGCGGGATCTATAACGATTAGTGGAAAATTGGAAGGAGCCAAAGGTGACTATAAAACAGTAAAAGTGGAAATTGGAACATACTCAGAGAGCGATGGGTTTCAGGTTTTGGCAACTGATGAAGATTCAACAAGAATAGCCGACGTTCAAATATCCGTGCAGGCATTTATGAATGAACAATCGAGCGCAGTGGTCACTCCAGGATCTTTACTGAATTGTAAAATAACTTACAAGAATGATAGTTCTGTGGTTTTGCATTCCACTTCACTCAAGGCCTATATTGATAGACGAGCAATAGATGTTTCCACTTTGAAGGTAAATAACGGCTCCTACAGTGATGGTGTTATAACGTGGGATAGTTCTGGAGTTCCTGAGTTTGCTAGTTTAAACCCAGGTACTTCTGGAGAAGTTTCTTTTGTAGTTGAAATTCCAGCAATAATCAATGTTAAGAAAAATTCAGACAAAAACTTCAAAGTGTCTTTGACACCTTATGTTATAAGTGAAGATATTCCAGTTTCGATGAGTCAAGAAAGAAAAGTAGAAGGTATTTCAGCGATTGCAAAAATTCAAACAGAACCAGCTATAGAGCAATTTGCTAGATATTATGATGACGATGGAAATCAAGTGGGTAGTGGTCCTATAACTCCAGAGGTAGGAAAAACTAGCACCTACAGGATCTATTGGAAAGTGACCAACCTAACAAATGACGTAAAAGATGGAAAGGTCACAGCCAAGCTTTACCCTGGAACAAGTTTTTCTGGTGGAACCAAATCTTCGGCCGGTGAGTTAAAGTATAATGATCAAACCAAGACAGTGTTTTGGGATTTGGGATTGATTCCTGCTAATGTTGGATATGTTGGAAAAGCTTTGACTGGTAGCTTTTTGATTTCTATCACTCCCGGTGAGAACTTGGAGGGAAAAATAGTCAAATTAGTCGAGAAAGTATTTATTACCGGAGTTGATCTATTTACCGGAGTTGATGTTTCTAGTTTTTACGATGAGGTTGATACTACTCTCAAAACAGATCCAAAAGCTGAAAATTCAGGCCAAGTTAAATAGTAGATTTAACCAAATAAATCTGTGTTCAAAATAATTTCAAAAACCGGTAGCGCAAGAGCGGGAGTTTTGGAAACTGCGCACGGTAAACTCAATACTCCGTTTTTTATGTCCATAGCCTCAAAGGGGGCCGTGAAAGGTCTTGATTCAAGTGATTTAAAAAACATAAAAGCGCCAATAGTACTTGCGAATACTTATCATCTTTGGTTGCGTCCGGGAGATAAGCTTATTGGTAAAGTTAAAAGCAAAAATCTTTCAAAACTCCATGCTTTTATGAACTGGGATGGACCAATTCTTTCTGATAGTGGTGGATTTCAGGTATTTAGTCTCGCTAAACTTAGAAAAATTTCTGAAAAGGGCGTAGAGTTTCGTTCTCACATAGACGGCGAGAAAAAAATGCTCGCTCCAGAAGATTCGATCAAGATACAACGCAACCTTGGAGTTGATATAATGATGGTTTTGGATGAATGCATAGGATACCCAGCATCTCATAAAAAAGCAGAAGATGCGCTCGAAAGAACAACGAGATGGGCAAAGAGGTGTCTTACGGAGCATGCAAAAATAAAAAAGAATAAGCCTTTGATTTTTGGTATAGTCCAGGGCTCATCTTTTGAGGATCTGAGAATTCGAAGTGCCAAAGAGATTTCATCTCTTGATTTTGATGGATTGGCTATCGGAGGTGTAGCCGTGGGAGAGTCTCCTGACGAAATGAAAAACCAAGTTGATTATTGTGTTGATTATTTACCTCAGGATAAACCAAGATATTTGATGGGGGTAGGATTTCCTGAGCAGATTTTGGACGCGGTGTCTCGTGGGGTTGATATGTTTGATTGCGTGATTCCAACTAGGATCGCTAGGCACGGAACCCTTTTCAAACTAAAAGTGAGCGAAGCCAGGCTTAAAAAAATAGTTACCAATAAACTTAAAAATAAGAATAAAAAAATAAAAGCTAGCGATTTTTACGAATTAATAAGGATAAGTAATAATAAGTTTGAAAAAAATCAAAAGCATCTAGATTTAAACTGTGATTGTAATATGTGTAAAAATTACTCGCTCATGTATCTAAGGCATCTATACATGACCAAAGAATCACTTTACACAAGACTTGCAACCATGCACAATCTAAATTTCTATATAAAATTTATGAAGATCATTCGCGAATGCATTATTAATTAATTTTTTTATCAATATGAACAATCTAATAGATTCAGCTTCGTATTTATTTGATACACTGGGTGTTTATGGAAACTATCTAGCATTTGTTCTTATTGTAGCAATTTGGTTTTTGATGGGGAGGATTGTCTATAAAATAATAGCATCTTTGATAAAGCGATCTAACGGAAACACAAAGAGTGTTGTTATTCTCGCTGTTTTGGATGCTATTGAAAAACCGATAGTTCTACTGATTTTTACCATAGGTTTATGGATAGCTATCGTCTATACCAATTTCTTTTCACCTGAAACCAATGAAATATTGTTCAAAATTATAAAACTAATAATTCTGATTGATGTTTCTTATCTTGCATCATCTGTTTTGAGCAGGGGGATCGCAAGCTATCTAGAGGGTAAGAGGTTTAGAGAGGAAACTGAAATAGAAAAAGCTCTTCCTGCGATAGGAAAAATTCTAAATATAATAATTGTTGTAATTTTTATCGTTTTCGCTTTTGAGATTTTCGGATTCAATGTCGCATCTATTGTAGCGGGTCTAGGTATAGGAGGTTTGGCGGTTGCTTTTGCTGCTAGAGACACTATCGCCAATATTTTTACCTCTATCGCCATTGTTTCTGATAAAACTCTTAGAATAGGAGATAGAGTGAAATTTGATCAATACCAGGGCATAGTAAAAGAGATAAGTCTTAGATCAACCAAGATGGAAACGGATTATGGTTCAGAAGTATTTATTCCGAACAATAAATTTGGAAACTTTGCTGTGGAAAATTTCAGCAATCACAATAGGAGATTCACGGGTGAAGTTATTGTAAAGATTTCGAATGATACAAATTCTCAGAAACTAAAAAAATTAATGGAGTCAATAGACCTAGTACTAAATAGCTGTGAAAACAGTATACAGGGTGGCAGGGCTGTCATTTCTTCCATTTCTGGTTCGGGAATAGAGATTTTGATTAATTACGAATATTCAAATAGAAAAAAACCAGTATTGGTAAGGCAAGAATTATTACTTGAAATAAAACAACTTTTAGATAAAAAGAAAATTATATTAGCATAATTAAGACTAATGGAAAAAACATTAACAAATCTCACAAAAGCTTTTATAGGGGAATCACAAGCTAGAAATCGTTACAATTTTTACGCATCCAAAGCGCGAAAAGAAGGCTATGAACAAATAGGTGTTATTTTTCAAGAAACCGCGGATCAAGAAAAAGAGCACGCAAAACGCATTTTTGAAATCATAGTTGAGTTAAAATCAAAACTAGGTAAAAAAGCAGACGACACAGTAACTGTAGAGGCAGAATCACCAAGTGTATATGGAGATACTGCATCAAATCTAGAGGCGGCAGCTAGGGGAGAAAATCATGAACACAAAGTGATGTATCCAGAATTTGCCAAGATAGCGAGCCAAGAGGGTTTGCCAGAAGTTTCAGCGCGACTTAAATCAATAGCAAAGGCAGAGGCGCATCACGAAGAAAGATATTTGAAGCTCTTGGCGGAAGTAAGAAATGGCACCGTGTTCAAAAAGAAAGAAAAAGTTATGTGGATTTGTAGGGAATGTGGCTATCAGCACGAAGCTACCGAGGCTCCAATTAAATGTCCTTCTTGTGATCACGCCCAAAGCTTTTATCAAGTTAAATGCGAAAATTATTAATCGCTAATAAAAAACTATGACAAAATTAAAAGGAGTGTACAAATGCGAAGTATGCGGAAATATAGTTGAGGTTTTGCATGATGGTGCGGGGGAATTAGTTTGTTGTGGAAAACCAATGGTATTGCAAAACGAAAAAAATACCGATGAAGGGCTAGAAAAGCATGTTCCGGTTGTGGAACACACAAACAAGGGATACAAAGTTAAGATTGGAAAAGTAGAACATCCTATGGAAGAGGAGCATTATATAGAGTGGATTGAACTTATAGCTGATGGTATTGTTTACAGAGCTGAATTGAAATCAGGCATGAAACCAGAAGCTGAATTTTGTATTTCGGCAAATCAAGTTGAGGCGAGGGCTTATTGCAATATTCATGGTCTTTGGAAAAAATAGTTCTAATTATTAATAAAAATATATGTTTTGGGGAATTATATTCATAGTAATAGGTGTCTCTTGGTTAATGCAGAGTCTCGGATTTATTCCAGAGAGTGTAAATTGGTTTTGGCCAGCCATACTTATAGCTATTGGAATAAGTATTCTGATTAGCAATAAAAAGGATTGTTGCGGTTCTCATAGAGATCATATAGAGCATAAGAACTAGGGATTTTAGTAAAAAAGGAGGCCTCGCTTATTGCGGGGCCTTTTTTATCTTGGTTGTAGCTAGTTATCTGAAGCTTTTGTATATTATTGATATGAATGCTATGCAGATGAAAAGCATCACGATATACATTTGATATTCTAGCGGTGGTTTTTCGTGAAACATGTCTTCTCCCAGTCTTGCTCCGAACCTGGGTTCGAGCTCGAATTTGGGATACGACATATTGCCTTTTTCAAAAAATGCGAATCTGCCATATGCGACTTGAATTTTCAAAACAGTTCTAGGATTCAAAACGATTGGGCTTGCATTGTTTTCAGATACTACGACAAAGGATTGATCTGTTTCATTTTTTATCGTTCCGTGTTTGAATCTGGCGCCGTAACCTTGGATGCATACTCCCTGGCTTTCATTGCAAACAATGGCTTGTGCATCCTTGCTTTGATCATATGTGTGTGCTAGTTGAATTACGCAATACAGTGTAATCAGTGCAAATCCAAAGTACGCAGCCATTAGCATGTAATTTTTCACAAAAACCTCCTTGTTAGAAAGAACATTGATTTTGTATTCAAGCTAGCGATTAAAAGCTTTTATGTCAAATAAAAAAGAGCTATGACCATTGTCATAGCTCTTGAGAGAGCAAGGGTGATGTTATTATGGTGGAGCTATTTGAGGGAAAACATCATGGGCTTTTATTTTGGCTTCTAGGCTATTAACATCAAAGCCGATGAGTTCGAATTCCAATAGTGCATCATAGAGAGGATTCTGCTGGAAACCCGCTGATGGAAACATTGGAGATATGAATATCGTTTCCCCTTCGGCTACCCAGTAATTTGATCTTGCATCTTGCGTCCTGATTGGCATTTTTAATATCCACTCCCTGTCTTCAGTTACAGTCCATACCAATTCCAGTTCTTTTGTACCATCCTTTCTTATTCTCGATGCTCCAGGGGTGATAGTTTCTAATATTGTTTGGAAATTTGTATTACCCGGGAGTGTTGAATTGTGAAGATGGAGTATGCAGGCAGCCAGTGTTTTGAATCGACAAAATTTTTCAATTTTATCTCCAGGGAAGAGCTTCTCTGGTTTAATTGTGACTTTCATTGCGGTGTTCGTGCTTCTGGCATTCATGTTTTCTTTGAGTGTCCATACGTCTTCCTTCGTGTCGATTCTGACCCATCCGGAACAGTTTTCACGAATTATCTGTGTTGTGGATGGTATGTTGCTTTCTTGCTGAAATGCGGTTTGGGTTGAAAGAATCATGCAGAACAGGAGCGCACACAAAACCAAAGTTTTCATAACTCACCAATCCTTTCTGTGTAATGAACGGTTTAGTATTGTTTTTAGGCTAATCATTGTATCCAATTTTGTCAAATAAAAAAGAGCTATGACAACTTGCCATAGCTCTTGAGAGAACGAAAGAATTAATTCGTTGATATCTTGATTGTGACAGTTGATTCGTCGAAATCGATGAGCTCGATGATGATTGTTGAATTCTTGGAGTCATGGACATTGAATGGAGTGTCTATTGTTCGCGTGATGATAATCTTTCCTCCCACCGATGTCCATGCACCTACACTATGGAGTGGTTTTCTGGTGATCGTTCCCCTGATGGGTACGCGAGTTGTTCTTATGACGGTTTTAACGATCTGTATTTCTTTTGTGCCGTCATCTCGAATTCGAGAATCTCCGAGTGCGAGAACTTCGTTTAGCTGATGAGCATCTCCGGAAGAAATATCTGAATTAAAGTAGGAGAATGATAGTGCAAACGGTTTTTGTCTGCCAATTGTGATTTCTTCTCCCTGGGTGATTACGCTTCTCGGATGGAGTTTCATTCGGATGTTCTTGGTCTCCCAGATCTTGTGTTCAAAATATTTGAAACTCTTAAGGTGAGTTTCATCTACCACCTTGATCCATCCCGAGAAATTGATTCTTTCAAGGTCTGGTTCTGGTTCTTTTGCGTAGATCTGGGGTCTCGCTATGATCGACAATGAAATGTATAAAACAAACCATACAAATCGCCTCATGAAAACCTCCTTGTTAGAGAGCACTATTTGCTATAGACTATACCTAATTTTTTTGTGTGTCAATTGTCACATTAATGAGGATACGAGAGGATGATGAGGATGGTAAGGATCTGTATTTATTAGCTATGTAAAAACCCCTTCTCGGGGTTTTTAGTTGATTAGATTTCGAGATCACTTTCAATTAAGTATTAGCTTTTTCCTGCTGTTGCATCTTTTCCATTTGTGAAAGATGCTCTTCCGTTTGTTCTTTTAGCTTATTGAGAGTGTTCTGTACTTCTTTATTGTCTTCAGCATCTATTACTTCAAAATACTTTCTTTCTATTAATGCTTTTTCAGTATCCAGCGCTGTAGACAATGCTTCTAATTTGCTGATATTTTTTACGTTAGATATGCAGTCATCTAAATACCCTGAAAAAAGCTTAATAGCATTTGAGTCAAATCTATTCTCTATGATGTTTATTTTATGTTCTTTCGAGTGCTCGTTTAGTGATCTTAGCCACAACTCATGTTGATACTCTTCTTTGATAATATGATCAAGGAAAGTTTTTAGTTCTGGAAACTTGGATGCATATGATTCATATAGCTTAGCGATTCTGTTTTCGTTTTCAGCCATTAAAATCAGTGAACTTTTTATCTCTTGGTTCTCTGTTGTGTCCATTTGGTTTTGTTAATTTTTGATCTATTTATATTATATCACTTTTTACTTTACTGCATAAGATCAAATGCTTTGGTTGACCTAAGTAGCTTTTTATTGTAGATTTATATTGTATTTAGGTGTTTTTTTAGTATATAACTTTGTCAAAAAAAATGACTGAAAAAGATAGCGAAAAATTGGAAAAAATCATATCTCTTTCAAAAAGAAGAGGCTTTATTTATCCAAGTTCTGAGATTTATGGAGGATTTTCCGCAGTATATGATTACGGTCCATACGGCTCAGAGTTAATTCGCAATATCAAAGAATCTTGGTGGAAAAATATAGTTCAGCGCAGAGAAGAAGTCATGGGGATTGATGGCGCTATTTTGATGCATCCAAAAATCTGGGAAGCATCAGGACATATTGCTAGTTTTACAGATCCCTTGGTTGAATGTAGTAAGTGCAAGCAAAGATTTAGAGCAGATCAGCTGGAAGGATGGCATGTAGAAAAAGATAACAAAAGCGGACAATGGATTATTCACAAAGTAGGAACTACGAAATGTGAAAATTGTGGAGGGAAATTGGGAAGCGATGTGAAAGAATTCAACCTACTTATGGAGACTTCGGTGGGTGCGGTTGAAGGCAAAAAGCAAAAAGTATATTTAAAGGGGGAGTCTTGTCAGAATATCTATGTAGATTATCAGCCAGTTATGGACTCAAATCATCCAGCACTACCATTTGGAATCGCTCAAATAGGAAAAGCATTCAGAAATGAAATTACCACAAAGAATTTTATTTATCGCACAAGAGAGTTTGAGCAAATGGATCTTCAATACTTTGTGAGACCAGAGGATTCCAAAAAATATTATGAATTTTGGAAACAAGAAAGAATGAACTGGTATATCAAAGAATTGGGAATAGATGAGGGTAAGTTGCATTGGCGACGCCACGAAGATGATGAGAGAATATTTTATGCTGCGGATGCTTGGGATATAGAATACGATTTCCCATTTGGACGCAAAGAACTTGAAGGAGTTCATAATAGAACCAATTACGACCTTACCCAGCATGCAAAATTCAGCGGAAAAAAACTTGAGTATTTTGACTCAAAAACAAATAAATCAATAGTTCCTTATATTATTGAAACTTCGGGTGGTATAGGTAGAGCGGCATTGGCTGTGATGAGCGAAGCGTATACAGAAGAAGATGTTAACGATAGAAAAAGAGTTGTCATGAAATTCTCAAAGAGTATTGCTCCTATCAAGGCTGCGATTTTTCCTCTACTCAAAGATGAATCCATCACCAAGGTTGCAAGAGAAATTTTTGAAAAACTCAAAGATTGTTACATGGTTGAATATGATGAAAAAGGAAGTGTGGGAAAGAGATATAGAAGACAGGATGAAATAGGAACTCCTTATTGCATTACGGTTGATCATGAAACTTTGGAAAATGATACCGTGACAATCAGAGATAGAGATACGATGGAACAGGTGAGGATTCCCAAAGAAAAAATAGTTGAGGAATTATTTAAAAGATTGATGGCATAAGCCACAGATTTGTAAGTAATAGTGTTAATCTTTAAAAAATGGACTTAGATACTTTATTAAACAAGCTTCCCAAAGAAGAGCTTGAGTTAGTTGAGAAGCTTAAAAAGCTTAAAAAGCCTTTTGAAAAATTAGAAATCAAGCAGAAAGAAACCGAACTATATCCTTCCAACATGACTGATGAAGAATTTTTTGAGTTAGCCAAAGATGATAAGGATTTATTAAGAGTAGATACTATTGTGATTAGGGGAGATAGTGGAATAAAAGCAATACCTTATTCAGAATTTTTCAAGGAAGAACTCGATCCTATTATTGCGGAGTTAGAAAATATAGCAAATGAAGCTCCAGAAAAATATAGAGCCTATTTTAGATCAATCGCAAAGGCACTCTCGAGCCCCAAAATTGAAGATATGTATGAGATGCAAAAAGAGTGGCTAAATACACACGATTTTCCATTGAACCTGGTTGTGAATTGGGAGGAAGTTTATAGCGATGCAAAATTTAAACTCAAAGGTAATTATGTTATAGATTTGATGGTTAGAGATGATCAAGCTTCGGGAGTAGTGAATGATGTAATGAGCTATTCGGAAAAGATAAATGGATCTTTTCCGCACAGAAGTATCAGATTTAGTACAAAAGATTTTAGCATGTCTGCGTACAGAAGAATTTTCGCGAGCGAACATCAAGTCGCTGGTGGCACTAGGGGATGGGCTTCTCCCAACACCAATTATCCTGGTGGCAGGAGAATTATGTATTTTGCTGAGGTTATAGAAAGTCAGGCTAGAAATGAACAAACAAAAATAGTGGAAGCGATTTTTAACGATAATGCAAGCAAGATATTTGACAAAGAGAATATTTTTTCTGGTTTTAGATTTATAGCTAGCCATGAAATAGGTCACAATTTTTTCCCCAGGATTAGTACGGACAATACGATAGGAAAATTTGGCTCAGAAATGGAAGAGTGCAAAGCTACTTTGATCGGTTTGTGGATGATGCAAAAATTTTGCGAACTAAATCTTGTTTCCAAGGAAAACATGCAAAATTTCATCTGCGCCGTGGTTGCACATGAGTTTCATGATATTTTCTTAGCTTCAAGGATTGAGTGGAGAAAAGATTATATCCTGCAAGTTGCTTGCGTGTTTTCCATATTTTTGGAAAGTGGAATTTTGAAAGTTGAAAACGGAAAACTGGATTTTGATTTTAGCAAGGATTATTCCGAAAAACTGGTGGAAATCATAAATGAGTTATGTGACATATGTGAGTCTGGTGATGTGCAAAGAGCTGAGCGATTTTCAGAAAAGTATTCTGATATGTCAAAACTTTCGTATCAAGAAAAGATAGTAAAATCTCTAAAAATATAGGAGCCAAGGGTAATATCCCAATAACTAAAACAAATGGAGAAAAAACCCACGCTAGAATACGCAGTTCATAATATCGTTAATTTCAGTCTAAACGTTGAGAGTAAAGATCGTCTTTTGGTTATATCTGACGAGCGCAATGCATCAGTGGTGCAGATGATAGTAAAAAAAGCCAGAGAAAAAACAAAAAACGTGATGGTTCTGGTTCTTGAGAAATATGGAAAAAGACCACTCCTAAATCTTGTTAGTGAATTGGTTGAGGATGTAAAAATATTCAAGCCCACGGTGGCTATCAATTATTTCGATAAAGTTGCGGGCGAGGAGCCTTTTCGAAATGAACTTATTGATGAGTTACTGGCTAGTAAGGAAAAAACGCGTTTTGTGCACCTACTAGCTGTGCCCCAAGATATTTTTATAAAAACGGTTGGAATAGATTATTCTGATATGTATGAGTACGGAGTGAAGCTGAAAAAGATCTTGGACAAAGTCAAGAGTCTAAAAATTACTTCCGAAATTGGTACCAATCTAGATATAAATCTATATCCAGGCGGTAGTTGGCATGTTGAAAGCGGAAAATATAGAAATCAGGGCGAGTGGGGAAATCTACCAGATGGTGAGCTCGAAATATTACCGATGAGCGCTGATGGAGAATACGCTGTTGCTGAGTTTGGATCTTATTTCTCTGGGAGATATGGGATTTTCAAAGACGAACACCCTAGGCTTATTCTGAAGGAGGGTAGATTGGAGGGTATTATTACCAGCAATGATCTTTTGCGTAAAGATCTTGAAAGTTATTTTAGTATAGATTCAAATAGCAATAGAATAGGTGAATTTGCTATAGGAATAAATTCTTCGGTGACTGCCATGACAGGGTATAGTATTGTTGATGAAAAAAAGGTTGGTGTACACATGGCTCTCGGAAGTCCCCATTCCTTAAATGACAAGGGTGCTTTCAAATGCACTACTCATCTTGATGCTTTAGGATTCAAAAGTTCTGTTTTTGCTGATGGCAAAAAAATTATGGAAGACGATAAATTATTAATCTAAGATATGAAAATTTACTCTCTCAAAAATAAAACCAGGGTTATTCTTTTGCCCGTAGAAGGAATAAAATCATTTACTTTGATGGTTGGTTTTTGTGTTGGTTCAAAAAATGAAGAAGAAAAACATGCAGGTATTTCTCATTTCCTTGAGCATATGATTTTTAAAGGAACAAAAAAGAGAAGAGGAGTTATAGAAATATCAAAAGAGCTTGATAGTATTGGTGCCGTTTACAATGCTTTTACCGGAAAAGAGATGACCGCATATTTCATTAAATCTGATAGTGAGTATGAGGCCAAGGCATTTGATGTGATAGCTGATGTTCTAAAAAACTCAACTCTTCCAGCAAATGAAATAGATAAAGAGCGTAAGGTTATAAAAGAAGAAATAAAAATGTATTACGACATGCCCCAGAGACATGTTTTGGAGCTTTATGAGCAATTAGTTTTCAAGGGTAGCCCCCTAGCTAGAGATATAGCAGGCGACTATAAAACGCTAGACAATACAAAAAGAGTAGATATAAAAAACTACATAGCAAAGCACTATAATCCAGAAAACAGAATTGTTGTGGTTAGTGGTAATTTCAAAGAAGCGAATATTAGAAAACTAGTGAAAAAGTATTTTGGTGAAAATGGATGTGGTGATAAAAATGATTTAATTGAGAATTTTGATAAATTTTCTAGTCCTAGAGTCTTGGTGGATAAAAGAAATACAAAACAGGTTAACTTAGCGCTAGGGTTTCCTACGGATGGGCACGAGGACGAAGATTTTCACGCTATAAGGCTTTTAGATGTGATATTGGGCTCTACTATGGGTTCTAGGTTGGCTATTGAGGTCAGAGAGAAAAGAGGACTTGCATATTACATCAGGACGATGAATGCTGAATACGAAAAAGCTGGTAGCTTTATCGTGCATGCCGGAATAGATCATATCAGAATAAATGAAGCCATAGTTGCAATAGCTCATGAACTTAAAAAGATTTCGGATAAATTGGTCTCAAATAAAGAACTCATAGTGGCAAAACAAGTTTATAAAGGAAGAACGATTCTTGAGCTTGAAGATACAGAAAATCTAGCTGCAAGATATCTAGAGTCGGCAAGGTATGAATCCAAACCGAAAACAGTAGAGCAAGAGATAGAGTCAATTATGAAAGTGAGTAGCAAAGATATAAAAAAAGCTGCTCAAAAAATATTTGATTTCAATAAGCTCAGTATTGCGGTTGTTGGTCCGGTAGATCAAAATCAAATCAAAAAAACAATTCAAAAACTAAAATAATTTATTTTACGGATGAAAATCATATCTGTAGATTTTCAAAAAGATTTTACCATGGTCGGTGGGGCTTGCTATAAAGATAGACCCTCGGTTGAGTTTGTGAAAAAAACACTGATTCCATATTTTACCGAAAAACAGATAAAAATAGCTGAGATTGTTTCAGATTACAGACAACCGCGCAACGATACCGGCAATGTTTGTGTTCCTGGCACCATTGGTTTTGAATCAGAAATTCTTGCAGAAATAAAAAATGATTCTGTTTGGATAAAGTGCATGAATTCTCCCATTTGGGTGAGAGATAATATAGGCATAAAAAATGCCATTCCCGGATTTCCATATCAGGATCCCAAGCTTTTTGATAAATGGCTATCTCAAATAATTGGATCTCCCGAGGAATCTCAAGATATCGTTTTGTTTGGACTTACTCTTGATTGCTGCGTGCTTTCCTGCGCTCAGGAGCTAGATTTCAGAGGATACAAAGTAAGAATATTGTCAGAGGCGACCGATGTTTATTCGGGAGATGAGGCATCGAAAAAGTATCTTTTGGCCAATGTGCCATTGAGAAACTGGGCCAAGCCCTTGAGTTTTAACGAAATGCAAAAAATCATCTAAACTTGCTAAAATAACTATTTTATTTTATAATCTAAAACATGGAAAATAAGAAGATCACAATTGATATTTCTACCCAAACTATTCTAAAGATAGTTGCGATTGCATTGGTGCTTGTTTTCATGTATTCAATAGGCAAAATACTTGCTGGTATTTTTATTTCTGCCGTTATCGCATCTGCTATTGATCCATGGATTGATTTTCTTTCAAGAAGAGGTGTTCCTAGAGCACTTAGTACAGCGATGTTTTTTGTGTTGATTTTGGCGGTTGTAGTTGCTGTTGTGTGGCTCATGATACCCCCAATAGCAACTCAGGTTAGCAATCTTAGCGAAAAGCTTCCTGATTTTTACGAAAAGTTTTCTGATGATTTCGCTAGAATCAAAACTTTTTCAATAAAGTATAATCTTATTGATAGTGCGCAGGGAGCTCTCCAGTCCCTGAGTCAGCAGTTTTCTCAGAGTGTCTCGGGAATTTATGGAGCTATTTCTGGAGCTTTCGGAGGAATATTTTATGCCATAACTGTTTTTGTTCTTGCTTTTTATTTCATAGCTCAAGAAAAAGGAGTCAAGAAATTTGTAATGACATTTACTCCTGGAAAATATCAGCCATATATTTCTGGATTGGTTAACAGATTGCAAGAAAAAATGGGTGCTTGGCTCAGAGGGCAATTGCTACTAATGTTGATAGTGGGAGTTTTGACATATATTGGATTAAAAATTATCGGAGTTGAATATGCCTTGGTGCTTGCTATTATTGCTGGATTATTGGAAATCATACCAATTATCGGAGTTATTATTTCTATTATTCCTGCTTTATTCTTGTCATTTGTACAATCACCTATATTGGCATTGTTTGTTTTGATTCTTTACGTCATTGTTCAGCAATTGGAAAACCATCTCTTGGTGCCAAAGGTTATGCAGAAAGCAGTTGGAGTTAATCCGATTCTAGTTATCATAGCTCTACTTATTGGAGGAAAATTGGCCGGTGTGCTTGGAATGATCGTAGCCGTTCCTGTTGTCGCTGCCCTTGTTGTGATTTCAAAAGATATTTTTAGAAAGCATACGGATAATAATATAAAAATGGGGGAGATGGCTGAGAAAAACAGGAAAAAATAATCGGTTTTAGGTATAAAGCTTTTTGTAAATAAAATCATAATTTACATTTAGCTTTGTAAACCTAAATCCTTTTTTTATGAAAGGGAAGTTATACATAGTTGCAACTCCGATAGGAAATCTCAAGGACCTTACTTTTAGAGCAATTGAAACTCTGAAAGAAGTGGATTTTATTGTGTGCGAAAGTATCAAGGTCTCCAGAATTCTTTTGACGCACTATGAAATAAAAAAACAACTCGTTCCACTAAAAACTCAAACTGGAGCCAGTGAATATCAAGGAATCGTTGATGAGATTTTGGTGGGGAAAAACGTTGCGTATATAGTGGATGCCGGAACTCCCTGTATTTCCGATCCCGGATCAAAACTATCCCAACTAGCAATAGCTAGTGGAATTGAAATCGTTCCTATTCCTGGCGCATCGGCTCTCATTAGTGCGCTTTCTGTTTGTGGTTTACCTACGGATAAATTTGTTTTTTACGGATTTATACCTCACAAAAAAGGTAGAAGAAAACTTTTTGAGGAAATTTTAGCCAATCCAAAAACATCTGTTTTTTATGATTCAAAGCACCGCATAAAAAAAACACTATCAGAGATCAATGAAATAGCTTTGGGTCATGAAGTTGATCCAAAAAATATTCACATAACCATAGAGTCTGAGCTTACAAAGAAATTTGAAAGAATTATGAGAGGAAATCTTGCTGAAATAAATGAAAAAATTCAATCAATGGAACTCTTGGGCGAATATGTGGTAATATTAAAAATTAGCGATTAGTTACGAGTGATCAGTTTTCAGTATTCAGTGGTCACTATAAATACTAAACACTCAAATATGAACACCTATATTACAACAGCAATAGACTACGTAAATGGCAAGCCTCACATAGGACATGCCACTGAAAAAATCCAGGCAGATGTGTTTGCTAGGTTTTATCGTGAAAAAGGAAATGATGTTTGGTTTTTATCAGGAACTGATGAGAACGCACTTAAAAATGTACAAAGTGCTGAGAAGGCAGGCGTACCTGTAAAGGAATTTGTAAAAAGCAACAGCGAAGCTTTTTATGATCTCAAAAAACTACTCAATCTTAGCTACGATGATTTTATTCGCACCTCGGCCGAAACTCACAATCATTTCGCTGGAGCGCAAAAGCTTTGGGAGCTATGTGACAAGGCCGGAGATGTATATAGAAAGCACTACGAGGGTCTTTACTGTATAGGATGCGAAGCTTTTGTGACTGAAAAAGATCTTGTTGATGGCAAGTGTCCTGAGCACAATTCTGTACCCGAAGAAGTAGAGGAAGAGAATTATTTTTTCAAGCTTTCAAAGTATGCAGATCAGATAAAAACAAAAATAGAGTCTGGGGAACTTGAAATAATTCCAGAATTTAGAAAAAACGAAGTGCTTGGATTTATAAAGCAAGGACTGGAAGATTTCTCAATATCTAGAAGTAAAAAACGAGCCAAAAATTGGGGAGTGGAAGTGCCTAATGACAAAGATCAAGTGATGTATGTTTGGTTTGATGCGCTTTCAAATTATATTACCGCGCTTGATTTTGCTAATGATGGAGAAAAATATGCTAAGTATTGGAAAGATGCTGATAAGAGAATGCATATAATAGGAAAGGGAATTTTGAGATTTCACGCCGTATATTGGCCAGCAATGTTGCTTTCCGCAGGAGTTCCTCTCCCTAAAACTATTTATGTACACGAGTATCTCTCTATTGGTGGGCAGAAAATTTCCAAATCTTTGGGCAACGTCATAGAGCCAAATGAAATAGTAAAACTATTTGGCGTTGATGCTGCTAGGTACTTGCTTCTTTCGTCTTTGCCATATACTTCTGATGGGGATGTGAGTATAGAAAAACTCAAGGAAAAATATAATTCAGATTTGGCTAATAATCTTGGAAATCTTGTGAGCAGGACCATAGCGATGAGTGTAAAATATTTTGACGGCAAAACTCCAAAATCTGGAAAAATCGATGAAAAAATCAAAGATGAGTGGGGTGGAGTTGGAAAACTCAGAAATGCAAATATTGAGATATGCAATATTTATGAAGCTATTTTGCGAATATGGAAATTTGTAGGCAGTTTAAATAAGTATGTGGAAGAAAATAAGCCGTGGCAAATCGCAAAAGATGAATCGAAGAAACAAGAGCTCGCAAATGTTTTAGCAACTTTGCTAGAAGGATGCCTTCAGATTTCTAGATATATTACTCCTATTATGCCAGACACTTCAAAAGCAATTCTAGGTCAAATACCAAACAAGGATTTGAAAATTATTGAAGATGCTGAGTTTGGGGAGCGCAAGGCGTTGTTCCCAAGGCTCGAAGCTAATCACCCTGAGTCATCTAAGAGCTAACCCGCCTTGACTCGCAAAGCGAGGCAGGCACCTATAACCTGTTCCGTTCTGACTCGCGATGCTCGCTAAGTAAGCAAGAACCTAACCCTTCCAAGACTTCTAAATCTACTAAAACCTAATAATGATAGATACACACGCTCATTTGGAATTTCCAAGTTTCAATTCAGACATTGATGATGTAATCAAAAGGTCTTTTGATAAAGGTCTTTCTCATATCGTAAATGTCGGAGGAAATGCCGAGAGAAATAAAAATTGTATCGCAATAGCTGCGAAAAACAAAAATATTTATGCTGCAGTGGGAATTCATCCTGAGGATTGCGACATTGATCCATTTGCTCATGCCATGGCTGAACTCAAGAAGTCTTCAAGTGCTCCCAAAGTAGTTGCGATAGGGGAAACGGGGCTAGATAAACACAATGCGAGAGCGGATATAGAAATACAAAAAGATTTTTTTGAAGCGCAGATTGATCTTGCTAGAGAAATGAAGTTACCCCTTATAATACATATAAGAGATGCATATGCTGAAGCTCTTGAGATTATAAAACAAAGAATTGAACCCAAACAGAAATTTGTAGTCCATTGTTTTAGTGGTACAAAGGAATTTGCAGATGAAATATTGAAAATAGGTGGAATGATATCTTTTACGGGGATTGTGACTTTTCCAAACGCCAAAGAAATTGCCGAAGTTGCCAAATCCGTACCACTAGAAAAAATTATGGTGGAAACGGATGCACCTTTTTTGGCACCTCAAGAGGTTAGGGGAAAGAGATGTGAGCCATGGCACGTTATTTATACTGCCAAATTTATCGCCAAACTTAGAGGGATACAACTTTCTGAGCTTGAAAAAATCACAGACGAAACAGCTAGAAAGTTTTTTGGAATATAGACGAAGTATTCAGTGTTCAGTAACCAGCGTTCAGTTATTTGTTGGATAATGTAGGTAGTTATAATAAAAAAATCACCAATTAGTGGTGATTTTTTGTGGCACTAGTGATCACTGAATACTTAATGCACTTCCAAAAAAGTCATCAAATACATAATATAAATTCCCAAAATCAAACCTACAACTTGCCATATGGATTTGGAAGTTTTGTTGTCCTTATGCATTTCGGGGATGAGGTCAGACGCTCCTATATAGATGAATCCACCAGCAGTAAATGGGATAATGTATTTTGTAAAACTATCGGTATCAAATTGTATTGAAAGCATTATCACAGCTCCCAGAACTGCCATTAGTGCGGAAAGAAGGTTAAACATCAACGCCTTCTTTTTTGTTAGCCCTGCGTGTAATAATATCGCATAGTCTCCGATTTCTTGTGGGATTTCATGTATGAGTACTGCTATTGAAGTAGCAATTCCAAGAGGAATGCTCACCAAAAAACTTGCAGCTATCACAACGCCATCTATAAAATTGTGAAATCCATCTCCTACGATATTCATCGTTGAAAGAGATTTGGGATGATCGTGTTCGCAGGATCCCATGTGGTGACAATGAAACCACTTAACAAATTTTTCTAATACAAAGAAAACTATTAGCCCAGCTAGTATTCCAAAAATCCAAACATTGCTAGAGTTTTCATTGAGTTCGATGGATTCTGGTAGCAAGTGAATAAAGGCTCCTCCCAAAAGTGCTCCTGCTCCAAAGCTCACAAAGAAAAATAGGATTTTTCTGAGTTTTGCATCGTTGATGGAAAATGTGATAATTCCTACTAGCGACACGAGACTAATTATTATTACGCTCGCGATTGTGTAGATCCAGACCATGATAAGTTTTTATATTTTATAATTTTAATTTCTTGTGATTTACTGTTTAAAGCTCTTCGTTTGTGGTGCCGAAGGAGGGACTTGAACCCTCATGGACGTAAGTCCACACGATTTTGAGTCGTGCGCGTCTGCCATTCCGCCACTTCGGCCCGTGAATTACAATAAATATAATACTGTTTTATTGTATTTTTTTCAAGTTGTTTGATTGATTGAGTTGGGGTATAATAATACTAATTAATCGTACAGTATTTTTTAGTATTTTTAATTTTATATTGTGGCGAGAATTATTTCTCTTGTTAATCAGAAGGGGGGAGTTGGAAAAACCACTACGGCTATAAATGTAGCTGGTTTTTTGGCTTCCATGGGAAAGCTTACATTACTAATAGACGTTGATCCTCAGGGAAATGCGACTAGCGGACTAGGTGTACCTACAAGTGAAGGCACAAAAGGTGTGTATGAGGTTTTGGCTCACGAGGCGTCTATAGAAGAAGTTATTCACAAGACTGAGATAGAAAATCTAAGTGTGATTCCAGCGACTGAAGCACTTGCGGGAGCTTCTGTGGAGCTTGTGAATGTTGAAGAAAGGGAGTTTAGACTCAAAAAGGCACTTCTTGGAATAAGAAATAATTTTGATTATATAATAATGGACAATCCTCCAAGCTTAGGATTGATTACGGTAAATAGCCTTACAGCTTCCGATGAAGTTTTGATTCCTGTGCAGGCTGAATATTATGCCCTAGAAGGATTGGGACAATTACTCAATACCATCGAACTAGTAAAACAAAATCTCAACCCTGAAATAAAAGTGCTTGGTGCCGTAGTTACTATGTTTGAAAAAAGGCAAAGGCTTTCTAGGCAAGTGCTTAAAGAAATGCAGAGGCATTTTCCGTATAAAGTTTTTGATACCATCATTCCTCGCAATGTAAAAATTGCAGAGTCTCCCAGTTTTGCCAAACCCATGATGCAATACGATCCTTTTTCAAAAGGATCTAGGGCTTATCAACAACTTGCCGAAGAAATCATTCGTACAGAACAAAGTCCTGTTGTCTAAATAAATATATAAAATAAAAATATGCAAACAAATTCACTGGGAAGAGGTTTAGAGGCGCTTATCCCTAAAAAAACTATTCAAGATACCGTTGCAAAAAATAGTGGGATACAAAAAATTCCAGTTGGAAATATAGTTCCAAATCCACATCAGCCAAGACATGATTTTGATGAAGAGGCTTTGGCGGAACTCGCTGACTCCATTAAAACCCACGGGATACTGCAGCCACTAGTTGTAACTAGCGTTGGTGAAGGAAAATATGAACTTGTAGCTGGAGAACGTAGACTTCAAGCTTCAAAGAAAATTGGATTAGAAAGTGTTCCTGCGATTGTGAGAAGTGCTGGCGAACAGCAAAAACTTGAGTTAGCATTGGTAGAAAATGTTCAAAGGCACAATCTTAATGCTATCGAAGAGGCCGAGGCTTTTGTGCGCTTAATAGAGGAATTTGGACTCACGCAAGAACAAACTGCTCAAAAGGTTTCAAAATCCAGAGAATATATTGCAAACACTGTGCGCCTTTTGGCTTTATCTGACAATGTGAAAGAAGCGATAAGGCACAACAAGATAACCAGGGGTCACGCCAAAGCTATGCTTGCACTTGAAAAGAAAGAGGACCAAGACGAGCTACTTAAAAAAATAGTAGGCGAGGGGTTAACTGTTAGAGATGTTGAGCGAACGAGCAGAGAGAAGAAGGGAATCACAACGCCTAGAAAAACTAAAAAAGACCCAGAAATCTTGGGTCTCGAAGAAGAGCTTAGGGGAATTTTTGGAACCAGGGTTACGATAAAGGGAGGCAGAAAAAATGGAGAGCTCGTTATAGATTATTATTCTAGTGAAGAGTTTGATTCTCTGATAAAAAAGCTTTTGGGAAATCGCAATGACTTTACTATTTAGTCATTGATCTATTGTCCCAATAGCCTAGCTTCGATGATGTTTTTGATTCGTCTAATTTCTCTTAGCGCTTCGTAGATGCTCTCGATATTTTTTGTTTCGGTGGTGAATATTCCTTCTATTATTTCTTGCTCTATGTGATGAGTTTCGAGCCCCAGTATTCCCACCCCAGCTTCCGCAAATTTTTTAGCTATTTCTGCCATAAGTCCCGTGCGCCCGGCAGCCTTGATCGAAACATCGAATTGAGTTAGTTGTCCAGTGTATTTTCTCCACTGGATTTTTATTTTATCACTTTCATTTTTTGGTGCTTTTTTACACGCTTTATGGTGAACCAATAGCGCCTTTCCCTTTAGTTCAGCAATAATAGGGTCTCCCAGTACTGGATTGCAGCAAGTTGCAAGTTCGGGCTCGAATTTAATATATTTTAAATCCTTGACTTCAAGATTTTCTGTTTTTCTTGATATGGTTTCTGCAAAGACTGGATCTATTTTAACAAGTTTCAATATCTCAATCACGGTAACGTCCCCATTTCCTATGGCGAAAAACAAATCATCCATCGTTTTCAGATTTAATTTTTGTAGTGCCTGAGTGAATAGGTGTTTTGGAACTGAAGACATGGAAATATTCTGATTTTTTATCAGTTCTTCTTTTAGCATTTGCTTACCCTTTTTGATATTTGGAAGTATTTCTTGATTTTTAAACCAACCTCTTATGTGTTCTTTGGCGAGAGGAGTTTTTACGTATTTTAGCCATTTCTTGCTTGGCGTGGCTTCATTGTCGGTGATTATTTTTACTGTATCCGCATTGTTTAAAGTTTTAAATATAGAAGTAAAACTTCCGTTTACTCTTGCTCCCACGCAATGATTACCAAATGCTTCGCCTAGGTGGTATGCAAAATCTAGCGCCGTTGATTTGATAGGTAACTCTGTAGTTTTCCCATCATCTGAGAAAACTACGATATGATCTTTGAGTATCTCTGACTGTACTTGTTGAATAAATTCTTTAGAAGGTCTGGACTGATCTTTTAGGTTTGAAATTTGCTTTAGCCAGCTTGCTATGTTTTGATTTTGCGAATCATCCCGTCTAAATATCTTTGCAACTTTTTGCCAGGTGCTTTGCTCTCTTAGTTTTGCGTTTTGAGTTCCCTTGGTTAAATCATAATGCCAATGAGCTGCTATTCCGAATTCTGCTTCCTCATGCATTTTCTGAGTTCTTATTTGTATTTCCATTGGATTTGTGTGGTCTATCATAACGGTTGTGTGCAGAGATTGGTATCCGTTTATTTTAGGTGCCGCAATATAATCTTTTATTGTTGTTGGCAGGGGAGACCATTGTGAATGCACGGCCCCGAGCACTCTATAACAGTCTGGTATATTTGAAACTATAATTCGTATTGCAACTAGATCATGTATTTTGTAAATATCCATTTCTTTACGCAATAGTTTTTTGTACAAGCTATATAGATGCTTAGCTCTGCCGTGAACATCTATATAGTTGATATCATCCTTTGCTAGTATCTTTTTTATTTCTTTTATTTTTCTATTTATATAGTTCTGTCTTTTTAGGTAATGATCTTTTACATGCGTTTTTATCCATCTATATGCTTCTGGAAAAACATAAGGAAATGCCAGATCTTCTAGCTTGCCTTTTATGTTTCCTATAGAAAGTCTATTTGCAATGGGGGCATATATGTTCATTGTCTCTAGGGCGATTTTTTGTCTTTTCTCTGGAGGTTTAGCGTAGAGTGTTTGCATGTTGTGTAACCTGTCGGCAAGTTTCATTATAATAACTCTTACATCATTTGCGGTGTATAGAAACAGTTTTCTGATATTTTCTATTTCATACTCTTGAAGATTTCTCTCGTATTCAGGTATTTTTAGTAGTTTAGTTACCCCATCTACCAATTCAGATATTTCATTGCCAAATTTTTTTTGTATAATTTCGAGTCCTATATCTGTATCTTCCACGACATCATGAAGAATTGATGCGGCAATAGTTTTTTCATCAAGTCCCATGTCGGCTATCGTATTTGCCACGGCAAGGGGGTGTGTGATATAAGGTTCTCCATTGTCTCTTCTTTGTCCTTTATGAGCTTTTTCGGTGAAATTCAAAGCCTCTATCACAATGTTTACATCGGCATTTGGGTGATAGAATTTTAGCTTGTTTAGTATTTTTTCTTGTGCATCTCTCATATGTTTATTGTACTGGTTTGAGTGGAATTAGTAAAGAATTTCAATAAAAAAACAAGGCCAGTCGACCTTGTTTTTTTATATCGTTATGTTTTATTCTTGTTCTTTTGTGAAGTCACATTCCTTGTTGCTACACTTTATCTTATTTTTTGATTGAATAACTAATATGCTTTTGCATTTTGGACATACTTCGTTTGTTGGTTTTTGCCATAGTGCAAATTTGCAATCAGGATATTTATTGCATCCATAGAATATTCTGCCCCTCTTGCTTTTTCTTGCTATGATATCTCCCTTTTTGCATTCAGGACACTTCACTCCGGTTTTATTTTCTATTCCCTCTATGTTCTTGCATTCCGGGTATCCAGAGCATCCCAAAAATTTTCCGAATCTTCCGTACTTGATTACCATTGGTTTTCCACATTTTTCACATTTTTTATCTGTGGTTTCCTCTTTTTGAACATCACCGTTTTTATCAAGTTGTTTGGTGTTCTTGCATTCTGGATATTTTGAACATGCCAAGAACTTTCCAAACCTCCCCATTTTGATAATCATGGGAGAGCCACATTTCTCACATTTTTTATCTGTGGTTTCTTCGGTTAGGGCTTTTTTATCTACAGTTTTTTCTTTTTCTACGAGATTTTCTTTGAAAGGTTTGTAAAAATCTCCAATTACCGGTTGCCATTTCTTTTCCCCGTTTGCTATCTTATCAAGCTCTTCTTCCATGAAAGCCGTGAATTTTAAATCTACTATTTTGGGGAAATGTTCCTTCATTACTTTATCTACTAGCATTCCTATCTCTGAAGGATAAAGTTTTTTGTCCTCTATATTTTTCTCTATATATTTTCTTGCGATAATGGTTGATATCGTAGGAGCATAAGTTGAAGGGCGTCCTATGCCTTCCTCTTCGAGTGCCTTGATGAGCCCTGCTTCAGTATATCTTGCTGGGGGTTCGGTGCTTTTTTCTTCTGATTTAATAGATTTTGGTTTTACTTCGTCTTTTTCTTTGAGCTCTGGAAGAATTTTTTCTCCATTTCCGGATCTATATACTTTCAAAAATCCATCAAATTTTACAGTATTTCCATTGGCTCTAATTAGCACATCTGCACTTTTTATATCTACGGAAACAGCGTCAAACTCTGCATCTTGCATTTGACATGCGACAGTTCTCTCCCAGATGAGTCTGTAGATATTGAATTGTTTGGGTTCTAGATATTGCTTTATAGCTTCTGGAAGTCTTTTTGATAGTGTTGGTCTTATGGCTTCGTGTGCTTCTTGGGCATTCTTGCTTTTCTTTTTAAATATTCTGGGTTCTGCGGCCAAGTATTTCTTACCAAAATTGGTTTCTATGGTTTTTCTGATTTCATCCACTGCTTCTGTTGCCAAATTGGTGGAGTCTGTTCTCATATAAGTAATGAGACCTTGTCTTCCTTCGCTTCCTATTTCAATTCCTTCGTAAAGCTGTTGGGCCAGCATCATTGTTTGTTTTGATGAATATCCCAGTTTTTTGGAAGCTTCTTGTTGTAGGGTGGAGGTGGTAAATGGGGCAGAAGGCGATTTTTTTCTTACAGACTTCGATACTTTTTCTACGATGTGAGGATTTGAGTTGAGTTTTTTTAAAATTTCATCAGCCTTGGGCTTTTTGTCTATTTCAAGTTTATCGACTTTTTTGCCGGCTATTTTTTCTAGCTTACCTGGGAAAACTATATTATCTTTTTCATATTCTATATCTATTCCAAAATACTTTTGTGGTTTAAAAGCATTTATTTCTTCTTCTCTTTTTGCGATAATTCTCATCGCTGCAGACTGCACTCTTCCAGCAGAAAGTCCTCTCGCTACTTTTTTCCATAAAAATGGACTAAGCTCATATCCTACCAAGCGATCAAGTATTCTTCGTGCCTGCTGAGCGTCTACTAGTGATAAATTTATCTCTCTGGGGGATTTCAAGGCCTCATCAAGAGCTTTTTTTGTGATTTCGTGGAAAACTATCCTTTTCCCCTTGCCTTTGGCTGGTTTAAGGATATTTTCAAGATGCCAAGAGATAGCTTCTCCTTCTCGGTCTTCGTCAGTTGCGAAATAGATTTCATCTGATTTTTTTGCTTTTTCTGTGAGTGATTTAACCGTAGCTTTTGCATCAGTTGGTATGATATAGGTAGGTTCAAAATTATTTTCTGTATCAACTCCCATTTTTGATTTTGGAAGATCCCTTATGTGCCCTTTGCTTGAGACTACATCAAAATCACTTCCGACGAATCTAGAAATGGTTTTAGCTTTTGTGGGAGATTCTACGATTAGGAGTTTCATAAAAAAATTATTAGATTTGAATTTGAAATTTTCCGTTAGCCTCTTTTTTTACTAATCCTTTGATTTCCATGCCCGTAAGTTTACTCGACAATTTTTTTGTGTCAAGTTTTGAGCGAATTTGGATTTCATCAAAATACATTTCAGATTCTTCCAATATATTTAAAACAAGTTTTTCTTCTTTATCCAAATTCTGCTCTATAAATGTACTATTTTGACATTTCATATTCCATCCATAGTTAATACATACATCCTTATAACTGCTAGCCAATATCGCGCCTTGTTTTATGAGATTATTGCATCCCATAGACGATTCTCGCGATATATCTCCCGGAATAGCAAATACATCTCTATTTTGTTCTAGTGCAAAATTGGCAGTAATCAAAGCTCCACTTTTTTCTGGCGCCTCCGCTACCATTACACCTCTCGAAACTCCGCTTATTATTCTATTTCTTCTTGGAAAGTTGAATTTGCTGGCTTCCGTAAATGGTGGAAACTCAGAGATCATCAATCCCTTTTCTATAATATTATGCGCGAGTCTCATGTTGCATCGGGGATGAATTGATGCTTCATCTATTCCTCCTCCAAGCACAGCGATAGTTTTGCCACCGGTTTGAATACAGGATTCATGAGCTATAGTATCTATTCCCATCGCCATTCCACTAGTTATTGCGATATTGTTTTGAGCTAGTTCGGTTATTAGCTCTCTACAAACTTTTTTGCCATAGCTTGATGCTTTGCGCGTACCCACTACGCCAATTATTCTTTTAGTTAAAAGTATGGAAATATCTCCTCTGTAATAGAGTATGAGTGGGGGAGCATAAATTTGTTTTAGTAGGGGCGAATAATTTTTATCATAATACGAGCAAAGTTTTATGTAATGTGGAATTTTATCAAAGCATTTGATGGGATCTGTTTTTGTTATATATTCTGATATAGAGCTTTTGAGTTTATCCGGGATGCTAACATCTGTTTTTAAAAAGTTTTTCCATATATTTTCTGCGCCTCCGAAAAGCTTTATTAATTTCAATAGATTTACAGGACCAAGCCACGGAACAAGGTTTAGCGCATGCAAAAATACTATTTCCTCATTTTTCATAAAAAAGTTTAATAAATAAAAAATCCCTCTTTTGGGAGGGGGTTATGCATTTATTATACTAAAAACTATTTTTATATCAAGGCTTGATTTTTTTTAAATGGAGTTCTATTGTATAAGCAGTCAGATTAACATCGATATCGGAAGGAGGTCGATATGTGTACTCCCGATCTTTTTGAAGGTACTGAGTTCGAAGATTGTGGTGTCTCAACTAAGCAAGGAAGAAGCCACAGATGCAGATACTGCAAGGAAATTTCTCGTACCAAGACGATCTTGAATCATTCAAGTAAACAACGTGTCCCAAACACTACCTGTCCAAAGTGTGGTCGACAGGCGGCATTCGCAAAATCATGGCTATTGCCTACTGGTGAAATGAGATTGGCGTCTTCTGTCGAGGATTGTGCTTACAATACTGAGATGAAGGCGATACTGATTACTAGCCCGAGCGATATGCCAGTGACTTAATGCCGAGTTCTTTTGATGTCCCTCCCTAAGCAACAGTATATGATTTGTTAGCTAATTATATACTGTCTTCGGGGAGGGCGGTTTTATTCTGGGGATAAATTATATTTATAGATAATTGTTTTTATGCTAGTTTTGAGTCAACTTTAGAGAGGAGGGGTTATGTCAAAAATAGTTGAGGGAAAGCTGGTGGGGCAGATTATTAAAGATACTCTTCGGTCGAAATACAAATCGCCTTGGGTTTCAGCGAGACTTAGGCAAGAGATGATGCAAAAGGTTTGGCCGAGATGTAAAATGGTTTCAAGCTATACAATCTCTGGTCAAAAAAAAGTTGTCTATGGAAATGCGATGCTCAATTTTGCGAGCAATTTTAAGGCAAATGGAGTGGGGCCTGATCGCTTTTCATCATTCAATTGTCAGCTTTTTCCCGATGAGCTTATCGAGTTTGCTGTTTTTCAGTTTATTTCTGTTTCAGAGATAAACCTGGAAATTATCGAAAAGCTTATTCGGGAATCTGGGTTTATTGTTTCGACAATAGCTCAGGCTCTTTTTTGGGATTTGGATAGGCAGGTTTCTCCAATCGTGGTGTTGGGCGACAATAGTGATATTTGCGCCGCACTTATCTATTTTGAGGAGAGACTTCCTGCGCTTCCGGGACACCATCCTGCTTTTGTGGATTGGCATATTTCTGTTTCGGAAAAAAACAGAAACAAAATCTGGCCACAAAATCTCAAATTTTTGGCTTACAGGGTTCTTTAGGTGACCTTCCGTGAAATTAAAAAGTAGCGGAAGGTTTTTGTTTTGATAAATTTTGTTGGAAATTTCTGATTGAAATAATTAGGTTCAAAAATTCATCTTTCCATTTTTCTCCAAGTTTGATTGATTCTATCTTGATGGTGTTTCCATCTTTTTCTACAAAATTATATTTTTTTATAATTTCATAGAATAATTCATCGGATAGTTCGAAAAAAGTAATATAGATTTTTTCGATCCGCTCTTTTCCGATTGGTCTTATAGTTTTTTGTTCTATATTTAGTATTCTTAGTCTACTTGCTTCAATTTTTAGTTTAAGCAAGTAAATGAGATTTTCTATCGACTCATCGTAAGGAGGATTTGAAAATTGGCTTAGGGTTTCCCTCATTTCTGTTTCTGTTTCGCAGTTTCCAAGTAGCTGATAGCACCTCATGCGTTCTGATTCAGATGCAAATTTTTCTTTTGGAAGAATTGCGGGTATGGAAAGTTCAATTTTGGCATCTGTTCTTGGTTCACTGGTTTTGCCAGTTCTTATTTCTTCTATGGTCTGATTTAGTAGTCTTGAATAAAGAGAAAGTCCTATGGCATTGATATTGCCGTGCTGTTCTCTTCCGAGCACATTGCCTGCTCCTCGTATTTCTAAGTCTCGCATGGCTATTTCAAATCCAGATCCGAGTTCTTTGGCTTCTAAAAGTGCTTCGAGTCTTTCCTTGGCCACACCTTTCATTTTCTGTGTTTGATAAAAGAAATAGGCGTATGCTTTTTCATGGCTTCTTCCTATTCTTCCCCTTATCTGATAAAGCTGAGAAAGTCCAAATTTCGTGGAATCGTAAACCAGGAGCGTGTTTACATTTGGTATGTCCAATCCATTTTCAATAATCGTGGAAGACACGAGTACATCATATTTATGATGATAAAAATCATTCATAACAGCTTCAAGCTCTTTTTCTGGAAGCTGCCCATGGGCTACGGCAATTCTTACATTTTTTAGTTTTTCTCTTAGGTTGCTAGCGAAAAAATCTATTGAAGCAACCTTGTTGTAAACATAATACACTTGCCCTCCTCTTTTGATTTCTTTTTGTATTGCATCTATTTCTATTTCCTCGTTAAAAGATTCTATGATGGTTTCTATTGGCATTCTGCCTGGTGGCGGAGTTTGAAGTGTGCTTATCGCTCTGATTCCGGATAGGGCCAGATTTAGAGTGCGTGGTATAGGAGTCGCTGAGAGAGAAAGAATATCCGCATCTGTTTTTATTTCTTTAAGTCTTTCTTTGTGTTCAACTCCAAATCTTTGTTCTTCATCTATTATCACAAGTCCCAGATTTATAAATTTTATATCTTTTGACAATAGTCTGTGTGTTCCTATGATTATATTTATATTTCCCAATGAAAGTTGTTCCACAGTGTGTTTTTGTTCTTTTTGATTTTTGAATCTGCTGAGATAGTCAATTTTCACAATATTTCCCAAGAAAGGTTTCATTCTTCTTTTGAATGTTTCAAAATGTTGTTCTGCTAGTATTGTAGTGGGGCAGAGTATGGCTACTTGTTTTCCGGAGAGTGCGGCCTTGAAACTTGCTCTTATGGCTATCTCAGTTTTTCCAAATCCTACATCTCCAATGAGTACTCTATCCATCGGAGCTTCATTTTCCATGTCTTCTTTTATTTCTGCGGTAGCCTTCGCCTGATCTGGAGTATCTTCATATGGAAAAGAATTTTCCAGTTCTATTTGTGCTTCGTTGTCTTTTTCAAACACAAAACCTTTTTGCGTCTCTCTTTTTGCATAAAGCGAAAGGAGCTTCTGGGCTATATCTCTCATTTGCTCTTTGATCTTGCGTTTGGTCTGATTCCAGGAGGCGCTACTTAGTCTGTGGATAGGAGGATTTTCACTTCCCATGTATTTGTCTATTTTTTCCGCATATTCTATTGGTACGAAAAGCATGTCCTTTTGGGCATATTCTATGGCGAAATATTCCTTTTCTATTTTATTTACGGTTTGTTTTTGGATTCCCAGAAATCTACCTATTCCATGGTCTATGTGGGTAACAAAGTCTCCAGCATGCAAGGAAGATATAAAAGCTTGGTCGATTTTTTTAGGCTTCTTGCTCGTTTCTTCGTCTTGTTTGAAGATTTCGAAGTCGCTTATTATTAGTTTTTCATTTTCTATATCAAAAAAACCAATAGGGAAGTCCAGCTCACTTTCTTTGAAAAAACTTATTACTTTATTGTCAGTTTTTATGCCAGTCCTTTTGATAAATTCATTGCGATCTAGTTTGCTAAAAATAATAATTTCTTTAGCTTTTTCTATATCCTTTTTGAGCAAAAAAAGTTTGTTTATATAGAGTGCGATTTTTTTCGCATGATTTTTTGTTTTCGTATTCGCAAGATAATCAAACACGATCAGGTTTTCTGGTTTTATTTTGGGAAGAATAGTTTTTTCTTTTTGTGTAGCGACAAAAATGCTGTCCTGATTGGATTCAATGAAATCACTTAGCGTGGTGTTTGATTTTAGTTTGCGAGGAGCCATGATAGCACTTTCTTTTTTGTTTTTCACGGAGGAGCTATTGCTAGCTTCTGAAATTTTATCAATTTGATCTCCAAAAAAATCTATGTACGTGATTTTGTCTGAACCGACTATGTGAACCAAGATTGTACCTCCTCGTTTTGCAAAGTGTCCTTCGAAATACGGAAAATCCGAAATCTCATACCCCATTTTATCCAAATTTGCCATTAACTCGTCTTTTTTAATGATTTGATTTTTTGTTAGTAGGAGGGAGCTTTTTTCTATATGTTTTTTTGTGGGAGCATTGCTTGATAAAGTCTCATAGCTAAACAAAACCAAATCGCCACTTTGTATACCGAGAAGCTTTTCAATAGATATTGGAGGTGCTAATAAAACTATGTTTTTGTGTTCTTTTTTTGCTTTTAAGGTTTTTTGCCAAAGAGCGAGTTGCTTTGCAAAAGTTTTTGGATCATTTACGCAACAAAAAATCGCCCCATTTGATTTGATGAGGGGGGTCTTGATCATGAAATACGGAATAGCATTTTCCGTTACTCTGGATATAACATTCACGGTATTGGTTCTACTTATTTCGTTTTCGGTGTATTGAAATTAGCATTATCAAATTTTCGCGTCAATGTCTCTTGATAATGTTTCGTATGCTTCGCGAAGAGCTTGTTCTATTTTTTGCATTTCGTTGTTTGGGATTTTTGATAGTACATATTTTGAAATGACTTCTGCGTCATGGGATTCTGGCCTCCCAACTCCTATTTTAAGTCTCATGAAATCATCAGTTTTAAGGTGTTCAATGGTGGATTTTAGTCCATTGTGTCCTGACGCCGACCCTTCTTTTTTGAATTTCCATTTTCCGCACAAAGTCTCTAGATCATCATGAATAACCAAAATTTCGTTGGGTTTTGCTTTGGTAGCGTCCATGGCCTCTGCTATGGCTTTACCTGATTCGTTCATATATACAGCTGGAAAAACAATTGAGATATCGCCAAAGATTCTCAAATGTGAAAAATTTAAATTAGCTTTTCTGGGTTTTTCCTTTTTCTGAAGTTCGTGAGATAAGAGTGTTGCGAACTCTGTGCCTATATTGTGTCTTGTATTTAAAAACCTTGAACCCGGATTGCCGAGACCGATTATTAGTTTTATTTCTCTGTCTTGGATTTTCATTTTTTGTGGTGAATTAATTAGACTTTTGAGCAAAGTCACTTCCAACTATTACCACAATATCGTAATCGCTTGAAATTGAGGTGGGTACATTTTCTTGCTTGCTTATTCCGAAGAAACTTTCAAGATCAGAAATGGTGTTTGGATTTTTTCCTTCGCTCAAATCATATATCAGTGTTGATCCATATCCAAAATTATCTGCGTTTCCGATTTTTTTCACATCAAGCTCTTGATTTTTAAGTGTAGTCGATGTTCTTTGAGCTAGTCCCGTGACACTTGTTCCGTTTCTGATTTCTATGGTAGCAGTTTCTGGCTCGCTGGTTTCTGCTGGTTGTGCATCGTTTTCCTTGTTTGCCAATTCTTCTGATGCGATTTTTTCTTCCTCACTAAATCTATCAGTTATATATTGTTTAATTTCGTCATAAGCGATTATTCCATTTGTGGGTATGAGAAGTGATGCACCATCTGGAGTGGAGTAGGGCTTGAGCAAGTTTTCTGAGCTTATAACTTTGTTGATGATATTGGTTTCTCCATTTTCCTTGATAAGAGAAATAATTCGGAAAGCTTCCCAGAGTTCCATATCCGTTACTATATGCTTATCAAGTGCTGAGAATACTTGATTTAATTTTGTGGGATTGGCAAGTACTCCCAAAGACATCGCTTTTTCTTTTGCTGCCATTATCACGAGTTGCTGTCTTCTGCTTCTGGCAAAGTCAGTGCCTTCTACGACTCCACTATTATCTGTGGTGTATCCTTTTCTGGATCGCGCGAATTTGAGCGCAGTTTCTCCGTCCATAACTTGGAGCCCCTTTTCAAATTCAACTGTCTGGTAGCCAATTCCGAGAGGATACTCAGTATCTATGAAGCTGTTTGGAACATCAATTTCAACTCCTCCTAGCGCATCTATTACCTCCCTAAATCCATCAAAATCAAGTTTTACAAAGTATTCAATGCTAATACCTGTAATATTTTCTACAGACTTTTTGGTGAGTGCTGGTCCAGAGTTTGGATCGTCTTGGTTTTCTAGACTTCCTAGGTAGTTTAATTTGTTTATTCTTGAATATTCATTTGAATCTGGAATTTGTACATACATGTCTCTGGGAATAGATACCAAAGACATTTTTTTCTCAGATGGCTTTATTGATAATATGAGGTTGGTATCTGTTAGCTCTGCTCCTGGATGATCTTCTCCTCCTATTCCAAGCAATAATATGTCTATTTCATCTTCGCTCTCTCCGAGCACGGGAGTTTCTTGATTTGTTAGCATTTGAGTTATCTTTCTTATAGGAGATCCTCCGTCATCAAATATGTTTGCACCAGTACTCAGTGCTTTCCAAAAAAGAGTGCCCACAACAGCCAAAACAATTATTACAGCAAAGATAATATTTTTCTTTAGTGTAAAAAATTTCTTTTTAGGCTCCTTGGCGTGTAGTTTTAGCGGCTTACTTTTTTCTATGAGCTTTTCTGCTTTTTGTTTTGCGATAATTAGTTTGTTTCTAGGTGTTTTTGGTTTATCGTAAAGCTCATGAATCTTGGGTTCATTTACAACTTCTTTTTTTATAGAAAAAAGATTTTTTTTGGTTTTGATTTTTATAATTCCGTCAAAGCTATGCCTTGTCATATTGGAAGATTAAGGTGGTATTATTTTACATTTCTTGTTTAGTTTGGTCAAGCGCGAGTTTTCTGATTTATTCTTGTTTTCAGCTAACACAAGATAATTTTTGAAACTTCGGATTAAATAAAAAAATAGATTGATTTCTTCCAAAAAATATGGCATACTCTTATCATAAATTTAATCTTTATGTGGTTTTTCAATAAAAACAAAACTGAAAATAGCCAATTTGTTTCTCCCGAAGCAGATTTTATTAGAAATGAAAATGAGACCGGAGTGTTTTTTTGGGAGTTTATCAAGATTATACTTATTGCCTTAGTTATTGTAATTCCTTTGCGATACTTTGTGGTACAGCCATTTGTTGTAAATGGCGAAAGTATGGAAACCAATTTCAGCGACAAGGATTATCTTATTGTCGATGAAATGAGCTATAAAATCAGGGAGCCAAAACGGGGCGAAGTAGTAGTTTTTAGGTATAAAGGAAACCAAAGTGAATACTTTATTAAACGTATTATAGGTATGCCAGGTGAACGCGTAGAGGTAAGTGGCGGAAAAGTAACAATTTTCAACGGAAATAATTCAGAAGGAAAAAATTTAGTTGAAAATGCCTATTTAGAAAATTCCAAAAAAACTCCAGGAGAAGCGAGGATTACTCTTGGTCCAGATGAGTATTTTGTTATGGGAGACAATAGAAATGCTAGCTCTGACTCTCGTACTTGGGGCTCTCTAGATAAAAAGGATATAGTTGGCAAAGCTTGGCTGAGATTGTTGCCTTTAGAAAAAGTTGGTTTTATAGAGGATGTTACTCATTCATACAATCTTTCGGGTTTTATACATCGTAGCGCAATTTATCTAGCCAGTATCACTAATAATTCTAAATAATAATTTTTTTATCAAATGACGCCAAATCAACCCGAAGTTAAAAAAAGCAAAAAAATGAAATTTCAAGCCCCTCGAGGCATGAACGATATTCTTCCAGAAGAGAGTAAGTTTTGGGAATATCTTCGATCGGTCGTAAAGGCAACCGTTGAGCCATATAGATATGGAAGATTTGAATCTCCATTGGTTGAATGCAAAGACGTTTTTATCAAAGGAATGGGGCAGGCAACTGATGTGGTAGAAAAGGAAATGTACTCACTCTCGAAAAAAGGCGGAGAAGACTTGGTATTGAGGCCAGAATACACAGCGGGCATAGCTAGGGCATATATAGAGCACGGCATGTCTAGCTGGCCACAGCCGGTCAAGCTTTACTCCATGGGTCCTATTTTTAGGTACAATAGACCTCAGGAAGGAAGATTTAGACAGTTTTCTCAGATCAATATAGAAGTCATAGGAAATTCTAGAGCAATCATTGATGCTGAGGTCATTCATCTTGGTTGGAAGATTTTGGAAAGGGCAAAGCTAAACGGAGTATCTGTACATATAAATAGTATTGGATGCCCTGATTGTAGACCTGAATACAGACAAATTCTCAAAGATTATTACAAATCACATAAAAATAAACTTTGCGCAGATTGCAAGAGGAGATATCAGAAAAATCCATTGCGACTTCTTGATTGCAAAGAAGAAAAATGTAGACGTTTTGCCGCCAATGCTCCTCAGTCAATTGATCACTTGTGTGAATCTTGCAAAAAGCACTTCAAACAAGTTTTGGAAGCTCTCGATGAACTAAATATTCCTTATTCTCTCGATGCTACTTTGGTAAGAGGTTTGGATTATTACACCAAAACTGTTTTTGAATTTTTCTCAGAAGAAAAAGGTGGATCTATGTCTTTGGGCGGTGGAGGAAGATATGATGGGCTGATTGAACTCATGGGTGGACTCTCAACTCCAGCAGTTGGAATGGCTTTGGGCTTTGAGCGCATTATGTGGCTCATGAAAGAGCAGAAAGTTCAGATTCCAGAAAAAGAAAAACCAAATATATTTTTGGCTCAGCTCGGAGATCTTGCCAAGAAAAAAGCTCTTAAGATTTTTGATGATCTATATAAAGAAGGAATCGAAGTGGTTGAGTCTTTTGGTAGAGACAGTATCAAGTCTCAGCTAAAAATGGCAGACAAAATGAGAGCCAAGATTACTTTGATTTTGGGTCAAAAAGAAGCAGTAGAGGAAACTATTCTTGTGCGTGATATGGAAAGTGGTGTGCAGGAAGTGATTCCACAAGAAAGACTCGTTAGAGAGCTTAAAAAAAGACTCGGAATTGAACTCAATAAGCAATAATAAAAAATGCAAAGCATAAGTAAAAAAAATAGTATTATTATTTTATGTGTCATCGTTTTTGTGGTTGCAGTATTTGCATTCTGGGTTTGGTGGTATTTTATTCATACTTTTGATGATGCCGGAAAAGCCTGCTTGGATAACAAGGATTGTAAGGGTGTATGCGAAATCACAAATTCAGATAAATTGAAGCAATTATCTTCTCGGGGAATTCCAATTGATCCAGTTGAATTTAATGGAAGATGTTCGTCTTCAATGAAATCATCAACGGGAGCCCATATAAAGGACGGAAAAATAATAACAAAATAACTGTTTCCAATGGATAAGGATATAATAGTTATCTCTGGTCAGTCTGGTGCTGGCAAGGGAACCCTAATAGGTGAGCTTCTAAAAAAGCATCCCGAGGTTTTTCATTACGTAAGATCTACAACCACTAGAGCTCCCAGAACAACTCAAAAAGAATCTTTACAAGATAAAGCGAAATACATTTTTATTTCTTGTGAGGAGTTCGAAAAAAAAATTAAAAATGATGAAATGCTTGAATGGGCGAATGTTCATGGAAATTACTACGGAACATCGAGAGCTGAATTCGAGAAAGCTTTTACGGCAAATAAAAAAGTCATGGTGGAGATAGATGTAAATGGTATGCGAGCTGTAAAAAAAGCTTTTGGTGATAGAGTGGCTACTATTTTTATCAAAGTTCCATCTATGCAGGAGCTTGAAAAAAGATTGAGGCTCCGAGGTTCTGAAACTGATGATCAAATAAAAACAAGACTCGAGACTGCTAAAAAAGAAGAAGCATATATTCCTGAGTATGATTTTTCAGTGGTAAATGACAAAATTCCAGAAGCAGTTACGGAACTTGAAAAAATTATAGGGCTGTAAATATTATTTCTTATATGAACTGGAAAAATAATTTTAAAAAAGGAAAAGAGCTGGTTTTAGCAACAGCTTCGTCTAGTGGGGCTCCCAACGCAAATATTGTAATTTCATTGGGTTTTGTTGATGATTGTCTTTTAGTTGCTAATTGCCAGATGAGAAATACCATCAGAAATCTCAAGGAAAACAATCAAATATGTGTATTGAGTGAATATGTGAGGATTCATGGAACCGTTAAGATTTTTTCTTCTGGAAAATACTTTGATCTATGTGTGAAAAATAATTCTGAGTATCTCGTTAAAAATGCAATACTCATAAAGATAAAAAAAGTTTTTAATTTAGACAAGGTTATAGAAATTAAAAAATAACCAAATAATATGTCTTGTATTTTTTGCCAAATTGCACAAAACAAAGTTCCAGCCAAGTTTGTAATGGAAGAAGATGATTTTGTCGCTTTCAAAAGCATTGATCCCAAAGCCCCCGTTCATATTTTGATAGTTCCTAGGTCCCACATCCCTTCGTTAAATGAAGTTTCAGAAAATGATACGATGTTGCTCGGCAAGATGTTAATCGCCGCAAAACAGCTAGCTGAGGAGTATGGCATAGCCAAAACTGGATATAAACTAGTTTTTAATGTAGGAAAAGATGCTGGAATGAGCATAGCTCATCTTCATTTGCACCTATTGGGTGGTAAACACCTTGGCGGCACCACATAGGACTTGACCTATTTAGTTTTTTGTATTAAAATTATATCGATTTTCGTATAGAAGGGCTTTGGTATACCAAAGTTTTTTTATATTCAATATTGTCAAACAATTTTTTTATTGTTTAAAGAAAGGAAGGTGACCAAGTGGTAGAATTAAAACGCAAAGAAAGAGAATCATTGGAGAGTTTTCTTCGAAGATTCAAAAGAAAACTGCAAAAAAGCGGTAAGATTTGGCTTGTAAAAAAAGGCAGATATTACGCAAGACCAAAGAATAAGAGAAAAAGACAAGACGAAGCTGCTTTTAGAATCCAAAAGAAAGAAGAAATAGAGCTTCTAAGGAGACTTGGAAAACTCAATGAATTCGAAAATAAGCACAAATAATGGAAAATATAAAACAAATTATAGAAGAGGATTTTAAGCAGGCATTCAAGGCTAAGAACACGGACGTGGTTGAGGTTTTGAAAATGATAAAATCCGCACTAAAAAACGAAGAAATCGCAGGCAAGCAAGAAAAGCTCTCGGATGAAAAAATCTTAGAAGTAATTTCTCGCGAAGCCAAAAAGCGAAGAGAGTCTATCGAGGCTTTTAATAGCGCTGGAAGAACAGAGCTTGCTGAAAAAGAGAAAAGAGAACTAGATATACTTTCAAAATACATGCCAAAACAGCTTGATGATGCCGAGATTGAAAAGACAGTGATTGAAAAAGCTAAGTTGCTAGGGGCAAAATCTACATCCGACATGGGCAAGCTAATGGGCGTAGTTATGAAAGAGCTCAAAGGCAAAGCCGAAGGAGATAGAGTTAAAAAAGTTGTTGCAAAAATTTTGTCAGCTAAATAGAATCTTTTGCAATTCATAAAACACATCAAAAAAGCACCCGCACCGTCAGAGCTTCCCACCAATACTGAGGAGACTCTGGCGGAAGGTGCCAGTGAAAAAGTCAGTAATCACTCCCGAATACGCCACAGGGGAGTTTTGGTTTTGTGGATTGTGGTTTTTATCATGATTGCTCTGTCGATCTTTCTTATTTTAAGGAGCGAGAAGTCTGAGAAATTGGAAATTCAGCAAAAAGAGGAGGCAGTAAAAGAATCTGAAGGTATTTTGAAAGCACTTAGGGATACAGATGGAGATGGATTGAGTGATGCCAAAGAAGATGAAATCGGAACTGATCCTGTAAAAAGGGACACGGACGGCGACGGCTATTCTGATGGTGAAGAGGTTTCTACCAAACATGATCCTTTAAAAAAATAGGATGAAAATAGATGTCATTACTACAAACAAAACCAAGAACAAGATTGTGCTCAAAAACATCAAAATGCTAGCTGAGAGAGTAGCTAGAAAAGTATTAAAAACGGATTTGATTTTTTTGAGCATAACCTTTGTTGGTAGTAAATTGATAAAAAAAATAAACAAACAGGCATTTGATAGAGAGCATGTAACCGATGTGATTTCACTGGAAATTGGATCCGGAAAAGAGATATCTGGTGATATATACATTTGCGTTGAAGTCGCAAATAAGAATGCAAAAAAATATGGAGTTTCATTGGATGAGGAGTTGAAAAGGCTGGTGATTCATGGTGTATTGCATTCAAGCGGGATGGAGCACGAAGAGACAAAAGGGAGGCCAAAAATGATTGTGCTTCAAGAAAAACTTCTCAAGGAGTTCGAAAATTTGAAAACTGTCTAAAAATGATTTTCCACAGTATTTCAACTCTTTGATTGACATTTTCCCAGATTTTTATATAATTTTTATAGATTAATAAAAGGTGAACAAAAAATTTGGTCGGTTAAAACTATGTTGAACAAATAATTTGTTCGCTACAAAAAAACAAAATGTCAAAAGGATCTCACATAATTGGACTCGATGTTGGTTCTGGCAAGATAAGGACTATAGTTGGAGAAATCCAAGAATCACAAGACGCTAAGCCAAAAATACTTGGCGTCGGTATTTCTGATAGTGCAGGAATCAGAAAAGGAAATGTAGTAGATGTTGAAGACGCTGTATCAAGCATTTCAAATTCTCTTGAAAAGGCAGAGCGCATGACTGGCATATCTGTGAATCATGCTTTGGTCTCGATTAGTGGTTCTCACATAACATCAGAAATTTCCAAAGGAGTTATCGCTGTATCAAGAGCTGATGGTGAAATAGGTGAGGATGATGTTAGTAGAGTTATAGAAGCTGCCCAGGCAGTTAGCCTTCCACCAAATCACGAGATCATACATGTTGTACCAAAGCAGTTTATAGTTGATAACCAAGGTGGCATAAAAGATCCTATTGGCATGAACGGAGTGAGATTGGAAGTAGAGGCTCATGTAATAATGGGTGCTACTGGGTTCATTAGAAATCTTACGAAGTGTGTTTATAGAACTGGTGTTGATGTTGACGATCTAGTGCTTGCACCTCTCGCTGCCGCTGATGCTGTGCTCGATAAAAGACAAAAGGAATTGGGTGTTGTGTTGGTTGATATTGGAGAGGGAAAAACTGGTGTTACTGTTTATGAAGAAGGTGATTTGCTACATACCTCAATTATTCCAGTAGGCGCTGGTCATATAACAAATGATATCGCATTGGAGTTAAGGACGTCAGTAGCTACCGCAGAAAAGGTGAAGCTTGAATACGGTACCGCTCTTCTTGGTGAAGTTTCGGAAAGAGACAAGATAGACCTTTCTTCTGTAGATGAAACCGAGGATGAAATAGTTTCCAGATATCATGTTGCTGAAGTTATTGAAGCTAGAATTTCTGAAATCTTTAGCCTGGTGAATAAAGAGCTAAAGCAGATTGGTAGAGATGGAAAACTTCCAGCTGGAGTTGTGGTAGTGGGTGGTGGAGCAAAAATGCCTGGTATAGTTGAACTTGCAAAGAAAGAACTTAAGCTTCCTGCTCAAATCGGTTTACCAAAAGAATTCCCTACAATTATAGATAGTGTCAATGACCCATCGTTTGCTACTGCCGTTGGTTTGGTGATGTGGGGAATGAGACAGGGCATGGGCGGATCAAGAAGTTTCGGATTTTCTGGAAACGCAGCAGTTTCAAACACCATAGGAAAAATGAAAGGGTGGTTTAAAAACTTGTTGCCATAAATTTAGAAGCCTAAATATTTTTAATAATTTTATTAAGTAATAAAGATGCGGATTGGCTTTGCGCATCTTAAGGAGTTATAACCATGGAAGTTAAACCTAAATTAGAGTCGTTTGCGAAAATCAAGGTTTTGGGTTTGGGGGGAGCCGGAAACAATGCGATTTCGCGAATGGTAAAAGACAAACTAAAAGGAATAGATTTTGTCGCGATCAATACTGATGCTCAAGATTTGCATCATTGCGAAGCGCAAAAAAAAGTTCATATAGGCAAAACCCTAACCAAGGGTTTGGGTGCAGGTATGAATCCTGAAATAGGGAGAAGCGCTGCTGAAGAAGATCAGGATGAAATCAAGAAGGCAGTTGAGGGATGCGATATGGTGTTCCTTACATTGGGCTTAGGCGGTGGAACCGGAACTGGTTCAGCTCCAGTAGTAGCTGACATCGCAAAGGAAGCTGGTGCTTTGACAGTAGCTGTTGTCACCAAGCCTTTTACCTTTGAAGGAGCGCAACGCAGAGAGATCGCTGAATCTGGTGCGGAGGAGCTTGAGGGAAGAGTGGATACGATGATCACTATTCCAAATGACAGAATTCTTCAGATTATAGACAAAAAAACATCTCTCACGGATGCATTTGGAGTCGTTGATGATGTTCTAAGACAAGGTGTGCAAGGTATTTCTGAGCTAATTACAGTTCCAGGACTTGTAAACCTAGACTTTGCTGACATTAGAGCCGTGATGGAAAATGCCGGATCTGCCCTTATGGGAATAGGTCAGGCAGCTGGAGAAAACAGAGCAACAGAAGCTGCAAGACAGGCTATCGAATCACCTTTATTGGAACTTGCAATAGATGGTGCTAAGGGAATTATATTCAATGTTACTGGCGGACAAGATATGAGCATGTTTGAAATTGATGAAGCTGCAAAGGTTATTACCGAATCAGCCGATCCAAGCGCCAAAGTTATATTTGGAGCGGTAGTAGACGATGAGATGCAGGGCGAAATAAGGGTAACTGTTGTGGCCACTGGTTTCAACCAGAAAAGCAAGCCTAAGAAAGTTATGGCTTCTGGAAGTACAGATGATCTTATGCCATGGGCTGCCCTTCATGCCAAAAGAAATGACGATAGAGAAGAAGAGCCACTTGTAAAAAGAGAAAGCAAGGAAGAAGCCAGAGAAAAGGCAAAAGCTATTAAAAAAAGCTCTGCGATAGAAGAAGATGAACTTGATATTCCTGCGTTCATACGCAAGAAAATGAAATAAACAACTCTTGAGGTTTTCGTGAAGCATCTTGATCTGAATAGTTACGAGCTTTGGTTAATCTTAATATATAAAATCCGCCATTGTCCATTACCCATCAAGCTACTTTGTAGCTAGTGGAAAAGGACAGGCGGATTTTAGTTTGCTTTAAACTTTTCCATATGCTAGTTTGCGAATAGGAGGTGAGTTTATGTTTCTTGATATCCTTACATTTATCGGATTTGTATTCTTATCTGCGGGAGTGGTTGATCAAATTCGCAAAGTTTGGCACAAGCGTGACGTTTCCCTGATTTCCATCACTGATATTTCAGCAAGACTGTTTGTTTCAGCGACCATGCTTGTTAAGTTTTTTATTATCAAGGAGGACTGGCTTACTCTTGGGCAAATCATTATGTTTTCTGCGATAACATTTTATTTTTGCCAAGTGATAATTAAAAAGCTTAAATTCAAGCGATCTTTCAGTAAACAATCCCTTCAATAGGAAGGGATTTTAAATTTGCCAAAAGCTATTAAATTTTATATATTAAAAACAGTTCATTTCACTCAACTAACCCCAACGGTCTTTCTTTTTGAAAGGCAATGAAAGAGGTTGCTATGTCTAATGGCGACGAAAGAAGAGATGTGAAGTTGATTTATCGAGGTGAATTGGTTACTGGTATATCTCCAGATTTCATCCCGAGCGATGATCAAAAGCTTATCTCGACCAGGAGGAAAGTTTATAAAAAGGTTTTGGGAAGAGATCTTTCTTTGTGCAAAATCTTGATCTCTTTTGAAGACACCGGAAGAGTCGATGATGTGATCAGTATGCTTAAAATTGTAAACGTTGATATTCACGTCGCTACGCCTTCGGAATTGCCTTCATTGTCTAGGGATGGATTTTTCGGTGTTCTGACGGATAGCGAAGCTGTTGCACAAGTTTTCCTTCAAAGAGGAAAAAAAAAGATAGGGCTAGTTGGAGGAGCGACATGTGCCGACGGATGTCAAAGTATTCCGCTTAAAAATTTAAGCATCGATGTTCTTGAAAAGTGGCTTAAAAAAGCTATAGCATAGTTACGTTTTTTTTGAAGGTGATCCTGGGGTCACCTTCTTCTTTTAAATAGAAGTTTTAGCTGATATACTATATAAATGATTAATTCAATAGTATGAGCTTTGAAACAAATATTTTGAATGTTTTGGATAAAACTCAGCCAGGAGACAAAACTTGTAGAATTTGCGGAAAGGCTTTTTTTGTATATCAAGAAGATCTTGATTTCTATGAAAAATTTGTAGTCCCCATTCCTACTCTATGTCCATTGTGTAGAAGAGAAAGGAGAATGGTTTTTAGAAACGAACGGAATCTTTTTAGTAGAAAGTGTGGTAAAACTGGAGTTGATTTGATTTCAATGTATCGCAATGATTCCCCATATAAAATTTATGATGAAAAAGAGTGGTGGAGTGATGGATTTGATGGAGCTACGTACGGGATGGATTTGGATTTAAACAAATCTTTTTTTAAACAATTCCAGAAATTAAGGATAGCTACGCCAAGACCTCACCTAATAGGCGATCCTTCAAATGAAAATGTGCAATACTCAAATAATACCGGCAATGATAAAAATTGTTACATGATATTTGTTACATACAAAAATGAGGATTGTATGTATGGTGATTTTTTTGGTGAATCTAGGGATTGTGTTGATATGTTTTCGTGCGCTTATTCTGAATTGTGTTATGAAAATGTTTCTTGCGAGCAAAACTATGGTTGTAAGTACTGCTTCAATACTAAAAATTCTAGAGATAGTTATTTTTTAGCTGGATGCAGGGATTGCAAAAATTGTTTTATGTGTTCAAATCTGAGGCATAAGGAATACTGTTTTGAAAACAAACAACTTTCAAAGGATGATTATCTCGCAAAAATGGAAAGTATGAATTTGGGTAGTTACTCTGCGATTGAAAAACTGAAGTTAGATTTTGTAAACATGATGAAAGCAAGTCCTCATGAAGGTGTCTTGGTTGGTCAGTGCGAGAATTCAGTTGGCGATAGTATGTGGCGATGCAAGAATGCCTTTGATGTGTTTAATGAGATGGAGAGTGAAAACTTGAGATATTGCACCAATTCTGGAAGAAGGAAGGATTGTCTTGATGTGGACTATGGTGGAATAGCGAGCGAAGTGATGTATGAAACTATAGGTGGAGGCATGCAGGATTATATGATCAAGTTTTCGAATATGGTTAGGGGATCTAGGGATATGGAATATTGTGATCTATGCATGGGGTGTCAGGATTGTTTTGGTTGTGTGGGGCTTCGCAGTAAAAAATATTGCATTTTGAATAAGCAATACGAAAAGAAAGAATACTTTGAACTCATTGAGCAGATTAAGATTAAAATGCTTGAGCGAAAAGAGTATGGAGAATTTTTGCCATTTGCTTTTGGTAGTATTCCATACATAGATACTGTCGCAAATATGTTTTTCCCAGATGAAAATAACTACGAATCAAAAATCAAAAAAGACTTGGAGTATTTTGGCATGGACTACGATTATTCTTATTCGCTCGCGAAATCAGTTGTGGACACGGTGGTAGATAGTGATTTGGTAGCTAAGAATATCCCAGACCATATCGATGATGTAAATGATGATATTCTTAATAAAATTATTATTTGTGAAGAGTCAAAAAAACCATTTCGTATAACAAAAAAAGAACTAGAGTATTATAGGAAAAATGGTATTCCTATTCCGAGATTTCATCCCGCAGTGCGCTATAGAAAAAGATTTCTCATGGAAATACCTCATGCCTATAACCTCAATAAAATAAAATGCAATAAATGTGGTAAAGAAATAGATTCTAGATACAAAGAGGAAGATGGCTATAATATTTATTGCGGAGAGTGTTATGAGGGTGCTATGAAATAAAAAAACACTAAAGTTTTTTAGTGTTTTGTGAATAATTAAGGTATTTCATTTTAAACTATTCTCGCTGATTAGCTACTACGATAAGTCTTTCTTTTGTAGAACCTATGGGCCAGCAAGTTATAAGAGTTAGTTGTGATTCTTCGGTAGGATCTGCAACTTCAACTTTGGTGGGGGATACGATCTCCTTTTTTGTTACTTCGTATTTTATTTCTTGATCTTTATTTTTAAGGATTATTTGATCTCCGTTTTCTAGGTCGTTTAATTTTTCAAAAACCTTTTTATATTCTCCTGGTTTCCAAAGGTAGTAACTAGAATGACCAAAAATCACCGTGTTTCCTTTTTCTGGGAGTGCGGTGTTTTTCATGTGGGCAACGCCACCCTCTAGGGCTTTGTAGTATTCGTCTTCATTTTTTGCATCCACATTTAGTATCACGGGTGCTGAAATATTTAGTTTATTTATTTCGATGCTCCATTTTTCACTTGAACTCGTCTTTTTCGTAGATTCTAGTTGCTGTTGCTCCGTTTTTGTATCATCCTTGCTATATAATTTTATGAGATCAACTTGGTTTTGGTACACCAAAAAGGCCACAATAATAGCAATTGTGATTACTATCGCTATATTCATATAAGAAGTCCAAGAAATTTTTTGTATCTTAAGCATTGATGGTTTTAGGTTTTATAGTTGCGATACTACATTTTTTCCTTGATCGCTTTTTCTATATCTTTTGGCTTTTTGGTCCCAAGCATTATTTCACTACCGTCTTTTAGTATGATTCTAACTCCCTCATTTCCGCTCGTTGAATAGGCGATCTTTTTGGGTTTTGCTGGATTTATTCTTATGCCCCAGCCACCAAATTCCAGTATCGGATGATATTTTTCTGAGTTGATTTTTGATATGTTGTCGTAAAAAATCTTTTTCTTTGCAAGTGGAAAATACGAAACGTATAGATAATCATCTCTTACCTCGTAAATCAAACGAGTTCCAAGAAGTAAAAACGGCAAAAATACTCCGCAAAGTAACCAGATGAAGATAGTCATGCCAATACTTGGTGCTTCGTATATAGCCCAAGCATTGAAAATATTGCCAATGAATAGATACCACGTAATGGATGCGGAAAAAATAACTATTGCCCAGATCCATACCTGGGTTTGCATCTGAGTTTCTTTGTAGTTGGATTTTTCGTTTGCCATTTTAATGTCCTTAATTGAAACTAAAGCTATCTATCATTTGTTCGTCATGAGCATTACTGTAGTCTGTTGATGTGTAGAAGCTATAAGCTTGTCCAGTGGTCCACGTTGTAACCAATTTTTTTACTTGTGAATACTTGAAAACATAGGCAGCGTTCATTGGGCATGCACCATCAAGATCAGTAACTCCATCTATTTTTATGTCATAAACCCCAGCGACCGAAGTTTGAGTTTTATCTCCAAGTTTGCATGCAGTTCCAAATATAGATTTCAAGAAGCTTTCAATTTCTACATCATTTTCAGTCGATTGTGTTGTCAGCTTCCAGTAGTTGATTTCTGTTAATTCATTTGATTTTTTCATTTCAGAGACAGAGTTTTGAATCTTCGTACAAATTGAAAATGTGGAGACTCCACTCGAATTTTGTTTCTCTCCCCCTAGTCTATAAAAATATTCAGGAGCTATGTAGACCACACCACTCGAAGCATCTTCAAAAGTTTTTATTTGGACCATTCCAGCCTTTGCTCTGTAGGACTTTTCACCTGAATTAAACTCGCAACTAGCATATCCAGATGCAGCTTGCTTTGGTACGTTGATTGAAAATCCCAAATCGTAATTTGTGTATTTGTTCCATGTACTATCTATTGATACTGTTTCGGCTCCTGTCTTTGCGCTACTTTGGGCTTCCTTTGTTTCGGTTGCAATTTCAGGGGATTCAATACTTTCTCCTGCTGGGTCCGTAGCTTCGTTTTCACTAGCGTTATAAGAAACTTCCGGAGCTTTAGCAGTTTCTTTACCTATCCAGAATATCAAGAAAAAAATTGCTGCCACTATAACTACTGCGACTAGTATTATCCATATCATACCGTGAGGAACTTCCTTTTTTGGTTGATCTGGATTATTCACTGTTTCATTTTCCATTTGTTTGTTTTTTAATGATTTAGTTGGTCTCATATTATACTATCTTGGCGTATTTGTAGCAAAAGATAGCTATATTTTTGATATTTAATAATGGCTAGCTGTGGATAACTACTTATCCACAGACACTACGTATTCTTTGGCACTAGATATTGTGGTAAGATTATCCCTGCAATACAATACATTGTGGTTTTAACAAAAATAAAAGCAGGTTAAATATAAAAATTGAATTGTCCAATATGCGGATACAAAGAGACTAGGGTGGTAGATTCTCGAATATCAGAGGATGGAATTTCTATTAGAAGAAGGCGTGAGTGTGAGAGCTGCAAAAGAAGATACACGACGGTTGAGCGAATAGAATTGAAAAAACTTGAGGTGCGAAAACGAAACGGTAAAAAAGAAATGTATAATCGTGAAAAATTATACAAAGCTATAAATTATGCATGCGCAAAGCGAGGAAGAAGCGAGGAAGAAATCAATTCATTGATTGATGGAATAGAGCAGGAAATATTGGCTTTTTCCGAAGGCGAGATTTATAGCAAAGACATCGGATCGATTGTGCTTAAGCATCTTCAGAAATTCGATCTAATTGCTTTCATAAGATTTAAATCTGTTTTTGATCGTTTTTCTTCCCCCGAAGATTTTCAAAAAACTATTTTAGAACTTTAATTATAAATTAATATTTTGCGAATAACCTTTAAAAGATTCGCAGTAAATAAAAAAATGAAATTGACACTATCAAAAAATGCAGAGGAAGTATTGAAAAAAAGAATTTTACAAAGAAATTCTAGTGGAGAGGTTACGGAAACGGCTGAAGAAATGTTTGATAGGGTGGCTTCTTTTGTGGCGCAAGCAGATGCCAGATATGGAGCATCGGAACAAGAAGTCAAAAACACCAAGCAAGAGTTCTATGATCTTATGGCTTCTTTGGACTTTTTACCAAACTCTCCAACCTTGATGAATGCAGGAAGCAAGATGGGTCAGCTTTCAGGATGCTATGTGATACCCGTAGATGATTCTATGGAATCTATTTTTGAAGCAATGCGCGAAACTGCTTTGGTGCACAAATCTGGTGGCGGAAGCGGATCTGATTTTTCAAAGCTACGTCCCAAAGGATCTATAATCTCAACTACAAAAAAAGGATCAACTGGTCCTATCTCTTTCATGAAACTTTTTAATAACTCAACAAACACAATAAATGAGGCAAGCGCTAGAAGAGGTGCCATCATGGGAATTTTGAGAGTGGATCATCCTGATATTTTGGATTTTATTACTGTCAAAGACGATCCAAGAGAACTTAATAATTTCAATGTGTCAGTAGCAGTTACGGAAAAGTTTATGGAAGCCGTGAAAAACGATAGGGAATATGAGCTTATTGATCCCCATACCAAAAATGCCGTAAAGACTCTGAGAGCCAATGATGTTTATGGACTTATTGTGGAGATGGCGTGGAAAAACGCAGAACCCGGAATAGTATTTATAGACGAAATTAACAATAAAAATACTACTCCAGGTGTTGGCAAAATAGAATCAACCAATGTTTGCGGAGAGCAACCATTGTTGCCCTATGAATCATGTAACTTGGGTTCCATAAATCTTTCGCGAATGATTATGGATGACAAAGGTAAGGTTTCAATTGATTTTAAAAAGCTTGGTCGCGTGGTTAGATCCGCTGTGCGTTTTCTTGACAATGTTATAGATGTAAATAATTTTCCCATAACCAAAATAGATACAGCAACCAAGGCGAACAGGAAAATTGGTCTAGGCGTGATGGGATTTGCAGATATGCTTATGGCCCTTGGTATTCCATATAACAGCGAAGAAGGAATAGCTACTGCGCAGAGAGTGATGAAATTTATATCAGAAGAGGGAAGACGAATGTCTGAAAAAATAGGAGAAGAAAGAGGTTCTTTCCCAAATATGGAAAAAAGTATTTGGTCAGAGCAAGGATTTCCAGCCATGCGAAACGCAACTGTCACTACAATAGCTCCATCCGGAACTATAAGCATAATTGCTGGATGTTCGTCCGGTATTGAGCCTATTTTCGCTATCTCGTTTACCCGAAAAAATATTTTGGATTTGGGTGATTTTTCTATGACAGAAACGCACCCACTTTTTAGTCAGGTAGCAAAGGAAAAAGGATTTTATGATGAATTTTTATTTGAAAAAATTGCAAAGAAGGGAAGCATCAAAGATTTTGGTGAAATTCCCGAAGAGGTTAAGAGAATTTTTGTTACTTCTCATGATATTTCTCCTGATTGGCATGTAAAAATGCAAGCAGCTTTTCAAGACAATATAGACAATGCTGTTTCCAAGACAGTTAATATGCCACATGACGCAACTACTCTGGATGTGAGAAGGGTTTTCGATCTCGCTTATAAACTTAAATGCAAGGGTGTCACTGTATATAGAGATAAATCAAGAGATAAGCAGGTCTTAAATATTGGTAGCGAGGGTGGCTCAAAAGAATCTGGAGACTCTCAATCTATTCAATCTGGAAAAATAGCTGTCAAAGTTATAGAGCAACCAATGAGACCCAGAAAGCGCCCAGAGGTAGTGACCGGCAAAACATACAAAATGATGAGCGGATGTGGAAGACTTTTCGTGACTATAAGTGAAGATGAAAAAGGAATGGTAGAAGTTATCGCAAGAATGGGTAAAAGCGGAGGATGCGAAGGATCTCAGGTAGAAGCAATTAGTAGATTGGTTTCAACTGCATTGAGGGGTGGAATGGATCCAAAGGATTTGCTCAAAGAACTTAGAGGAATCAGATGCTCAAAGCCATTGCTTACAAAAGACGGTGCGGTGCTTTCATGTGCAGATGCTATTTCTAGAGCAATTCAAAAATATCTTGATGATAGCGGAAAGCTAAAAATATAATATTTTATTTTTTAAAACTAATATATCTCCATGACAGTTCCAAAAGATTTACCACAACCAAAATTTTCAAAAGCAGCTCTTGAAATTATCAAGAAGCGCTATTTAGTAACTGATGAAAAAGGTAATATTTTAGAGACCCCAGATGAAATGTTATGGAGAGTAGCAAAGTGTATCTCTGAAGCAGATAAAAAATTCGGTAAAGATGCCGTAGCTGTGGATGAGAATGCCCGCAGGTTTTATAAGATGATGGCGCAACTCAGATTTTTGCCAAATAGCCCCGTGCTACTTGAAGCAGGAACCAATCACAATGGACAATATTCTGCTTGTTTTGTGGTGCCTCTATCTGATTCGCTCACAGATATTTTTCAGGCATTGTCAGATGCAGCGGTCATACAAAAAAATAACGGAGGAACTGGATTCAATTTTTCACCGATAAGACCAAGAGGAAGTTCGGTTAGGGGAATTCCAAATGTGGCAGCGGGTCCCATTCATTACCTAAAAACTTTTGATACGGCTTTATCTCAAATTTTGCAAGGCAGCAAAAGACACGGAGGTAATATGGGAATTTTGAATGTGGATCATCCAGATATTTTGGATTTCATCAAACTAAAAGACAGCGGATCAAGTATAAAAAATTTCAATATTTCTGTGGGAATTACTGATGATTTCATGGAGAAGGTAAAAAACAACAAAGAATACGATCTGAAAAATCCTCACAACAACGAAGTTGTTAGAAAAATAAAAGCTAGAGAAGTTTTTGACTTGATAGCGAAAAAAGCTTGGGAGTGTGCTGATCCAGGAGCTATTTATCTAGATAGAATACAAAGATCAAACCCGACTCCTAAACTTGGCAAAATAGACGCTACCAACCCATGCGGAGAGCAGCCATTGCTTCCTTATGAGTCATGTAACTTGGGATCAATAGTTTTGACCAATCATTTCAGAGATGGAGTGATGGATTGGAATATGCTTAGAAATACTGTGAGAGACGCAGTGCATTTTATGGATAATGTTATAGAAGAAAACAAATTCCCGCTTCAAAAAATAGATGAAAATGTAAAGCGAACGAGAAAGATAGGCCTTGGAATTATGGGATTTTCTCATATGCTTTATAAGCTAGGTATTCCTTATAATAGCGATGAGGCTATAAAACTATCTGGTGAGATTATGAAATTCATAAAAGAAGAAGGGATGAAACGCTCCTGCGAACTAGCAAAAGAGCGTGGAGTTTTTCCAGCTTTTGAAGAGAGTATTTTTGTTGATACGGGTTTCAGACCAAGAAATGCAACTCTTACAACGATTGCGCCAACTGGATCCATAAGTCTTATCGCCGGATGTTCTTCTGGTATAGAGCCGGTGTTCTCACTCGTTTCTGTAAGAAAAGCATTGTTCAAGGGTGATAGTTACCAAGAAATAGTTATCACTGATCCTGTTTTTGAAGAAGTTGCCAAAGAAAAAGGTTTTTACTCGGAAGAGCTTATGAAGAAAATAGCTTCTCGTGGGAGTATAAAGGATTTAGAAGAAATACCTGAGGCAGTGAGAAAAGTTTTTGTAACTTCTCATGACGTTTCATACGAATGGCATCTAAAAATTCAAGCCAACGCGCAGAAATATACAGACAATGCCGTTTCTAAAACTATAAATTTCCCAAATGACGCCACGATAGACCAAGTCAAAGATGCTTTCATGCTTTCCTATGAGCTTGGATGTAAGGGTATTACTATTTATAGAGATGGATGCAAAGAATTTCAGATAATGGGAGTTAAAAAAGAAGAGAAGAAACCATCTGAAATTAAACAGCCTGAAGAGCAAGGTGCAAAAGAAGAAAAAGCAAAGCTTACTCCAAATGCGATAAAGGTTTTGGAAAAGCGAGCTCTTGCCAAAAATGAGAAAGGCGAAGTAATAGAAACTCCCGAAGAATTGTTTGATAGAATATCTGATTTCGTAGGACGATCTGAAAAAGAATTTTGCTCCGACGAAGAGTGCAAAAAAATAAAAAACAAATTTTCAGAAGTTCAAAAGAATTTAGAATTTCTTTGTGGGGGCACTTTGATTTTTGCAGGACAACGAAACAGAACCTTGTCCAAGTGTTTTGTGCTACCTATGCATGACAGCATAAACGATATATTCAACACAGTAAGAGACAATATTCAGATACTCCGAAGTGGAGGTGGTACAGGATTCAATCTCTCAGATATAAGATCTAGCTATTCAAAAGTAAGTTCCACTGGAGAAAACGCAGCTGGTCCAGTTGAATTTCTAAGAGCGTTAAATGCCACAATGAGAACTATAAAAGGCAGAGGTGGTAGAAAAATGGGCGCAATGGCTATACTAAATATAGATCATCCTGATATTGAAACATTTATAAAATGCAAAGATGTTCCTGGTGAAGTTGAAAATCTCAATCTTTCTGTGGGCATTACAAATGAATTTATGGAAGCCGTGAGGGATGATAAGAGTTTTAAACTCATAGATCCTAGGACAAAAGCATGTGTAAAAGAAGTAAGCGCAACTAATTTATTTGATCTTATTTCTAGACACGCTTGGGGTTCGGGAGATCCTGGTGTTGTTTTTCTTGATACTATTCAAAAAGGTAATACCGTGCCGGGGCTAGGTAAGATGACCGCCACCAATCCATGCGGAGAACAGCCATTGTTTCCTTATGAGTCGTGTAATCTTGGTAGCGTCAATCTTTCCAGGTTTGTTAAAGATGGCAAAATTGATTGGAGAAGATTAGAGGATGTAGTGAGAACAGGTGTGAGATTTCTTGATGACATAACTTCATCAAATGAATATGTGCTTCCCGAAATAGAATCAGCCACCAAGAGAACGAGAAAATCTGGACTAGGAATAATGGGCTGGGCTGATATGCTTATTAAACTTGGAATTCCTTATAACAGCAAAGAAGCTACGGATATGGCCGAGGTTGTTATGGGTTTTGTAAACAAGGTAGCAAGAAGCGAATCCCAAAAATTAGGACAAGAAAGAGGATCCTTTCCAGCGTTTAAAGAAAGCACTTTCAATGGCAAATATGATGCGATGCGAAATGCTACTGTGACTACTATTGCTCCAACGGGATCTATAAGCATAGTCGCAGATTGTTCAGCTGGGATAGAGCCGTTGTTTGCCATAAGCTATACGATGCAAAATTCAATGGGGGGAGAAAATCAAGTCGTGATGCATCCTGAGTTTGAAAGAATTGCAAAGGAAGAAGGCTTTTATTCAGAAGAATTAATAGAAAAAGTAAAGGCAGAGGGGGGAGTTCAGCATCTCGATGAAGTTCCCGAAAAAGTAAAAAGAATTTTCGTGACTGCTCATGATATCGATCCAGAGTGGCATGTAAAAATGCAGGCCTCATTTCAAAAATATACTGACAACGCTGTTTCCAAAACTGTAAATTTCAAAGAGGATGCGACAGTGGACCAAGTGAAAAAAGCCTACATGCTAGCATACAGTACCGGATGCAAGGGAATTACTATTTATAGAGACAAATCAAAAGATGAACAGGTGCTTGTGAGAGGAAGTGGTTTATCTGCTGACAAATCAAAAGTAACCATCGGTTCCATAGGTTCAGTTGAACCAAGAGAGAGACCAGAAGTTGTCATGGGTACCACCGAAGTCATCACGACTGGATGTGGTCCTTTGCATGTAACTATAAATGAGGATGAGAATAGTGTGTTTGAAGTTTTCGCGAAGCTTGGAAAATCAGGAGGATGCCCCGCGTCATATTCAGAATCAATAGGAAGACTGATTTCTATAGCGCTAAGATCAGGAATAGATCCAAATGAAATAGTAAAACAGCTTGAAGGAGTGAGATGCCCTTCTCCCATCATGACAAAAGGCGGAACGATTTTTTCTTGCTCTGATGGTATAGCTTTAGCACTCAAGAGATATATAGAAAGAAAAAGTAAACTAAAACTGGAATTCAAGAAGGAAGAAAAGCCTAGCGTCAAACTCAAGCTAGATTTAGTTATGCCAAAGGTTGAAAAAGTAGAGAAGCCAACTGTGGTTGAAGAAAAAAAGAAAGAAAAAGTTTACACCACAAACAATGAATTGGGATACAATCCTATGTGTCCAGAATGCGGAGGCACTGTTGAATTTTCCGAAGGATGCCTTATCTGCCGAAGCTGTGGATACTCTAAGTGTGGATAAAAAATCTATCCACACCCCCACATAAAACCGCTTTAATAAGCGGTTTTATTGTAGTTTGCTTGACTTTTTATGGCTTATATGTTAGTATCGAAATTGTAATTAGTTAGCTCTTTGACATATCCACAACCCAGTAAAGCTGCGAAGAAGTAATAATTCTGCGTGGCTTCACTGTGTTGTGGGAACGTAAACATTTTTCAAGGAGGAATGAGAAATGACTCATAAAGTTTGTAATGGAGTTGAGATGGCCCATTGGGTTACGGCTCTGATTCGTTTTCTGAAAAGTACCGATGAGAACAGGTGCTCGAATATGGACTACCTCGAAACAAAAGAAGGTAAGCGATATTTCAAACACCGGGACTTTGGAGGCATACTGAGAATTCACGGGCAGGAGATTGATCAAATTGAATCCTTCTCTTTCGCGGAGTACTTATCGGATCATAAGAAAGAAGAGCCCAAAATTTTCTACGCGAGCAGTTTTCGTCTCCTGAAGCCCAAGGATCTCACCGAGGGAGAATTCAGCTACTACGTGATCTCCTGCGAAGGCAATCTCAGGATCTTTTATAAGAAGGAAGGAAACTCCTTCTTGATGAGTAGTTTCAGTGAGATTCTCGACGAGTGTCCTCGTTTCAGGGAGGAATTGAAAAGTTTCGTCTTATAAGATCTCAAGTTTCAGCTATTGTTCATTGGTGTCTATCGATTTATCGGTAGACACTATTTTTTTTGCAAAAAATTTGGTATCATACTAATTCAAGCCAAGACAAAAAAATGAAAACAAAAGGCGGAATAATACAAATATATATAGGAAATGGCAAAGGTAAAACTACCGCTGCTTTTGGTCAAGCGCTAAGAGCACTGGGTCAAGGGCTAAATGTGGCTATTCTTCAGTTTATGAAAAACGGGGAATTTGGTGAAACTAAACCATTGGCAGAAGTGTATCCTGATTATAAATTTCTTTTGGAACAATATGGCTCAGGAGACTTCATAGGACCAAAAGGTCCTACGCTAAATGATATTCATTATGCGGAAATGGGCATACAAAGAGCAAAGGAAATTTTGGAAAAAGCTTATTATGATGTTTTGATTCTTGATGAGCTTTTGGATACGATCAAGTTTAATCTACTTCATGAAGATGACATAGAAAGCTTATTGAATTTACGTCCGCACAAGATGGAGCTGGTGCTTACAGGAAGAGATGCTTCACCCAAGATAATGCAAAAAGCCAAACTGATATCAAGAGTAGATAGCATCAGACATCCATATGAAGATGGAATTTCAGCAAGAAAAGGAATAGAATACTAGAAATATGTCTATGAATTTTTTCAAAGAAATACAAGGTGGAGTGGAGTTGCAGATACGGGCAATTCCTGGATCAAAAAAATCTGAAGTCAAAGATATTTGGAATGGAAAGCTTAGGGTAAAAATATCCGCAATACCGGAAGGGGGAAAGGCCAATGAAGAATTAATCAGTTTTTTTTCAGAATATTTTGATGTTGCGAAGTCATCCGTGATAATTATTCACGGAGAAAAATGTAAGGATAAGGTGGTTAGGATTTTTGGGGTGAGTGGTGAAGATCTTGGACTAAAAATGAACAATCAACAGCAAGCCTTGGGTATTAGATAGATGTTGGTTTATTAATAGGAGGGCAATGAAGAAGCATATAGTTTTTTTGATATGTCTTTTGGTATTCGCTTTTGCGTGCGGATTGTTTGATTATTTCTCCGAAAATCTATCTGATTTTAGAATTCTTTTGGCTCTTATGGGAGCTTTTTTTGTTTCGGTTGTTTTTGTTTTCTTGGGAAACACAAAGCTAAAAATAATCGGTATATTTATTTGTGTTTTTGCATGTGCATTTTTTAGGGTAATAGTTCCTATATTTTATGAAAAGCATGTGCCAATAAGCATGCTCAATGACAAAGATTCTTTCAGTATTTCTTGCGAAATTTCTTTGGAGCCGCTTGTTAAACAAAAAAACACAGAGCTAATAATGCAAAATTGTTTTTTGGATCTGAAAGATACGAAAGAAAAAATAGCGTTTAGCGGAAAACTTTTGGTTTACACTTCTCGATACCAAGAGTTTGAATACAAGGATAGAGTATTGATTTCAGGTAAAATCAATTCTCCGCAAAATTTTGCTGAGGATTTTGACTTCGTTGGTTATTTAGCCACCAAAGAAATTTATTCAGTTTCGTATAGCCCCTATATGAAACTGGAGAAAAGAGGGAGTGGATTTCTGCATTTTATTTTTGGTGTGAAAAATAAGTTTGGTGAGGCAATTGATATATCTATGCATTTGCCTGCTTCAGGATTTATTAAAATGGTTTTGTTTGGAGGGTATTCAAATATCGATAAAGATATAATAGAGGAGTTTAGATCCACGGGCACATTGCATCTGGTTGCGATTTCTGGGATCAATATTTCTATAATCTCTGCAATAATACTAAGCTCACTTAGATTTATAAATAGAACTATCGCATGTATTTTTGTCGTGATATTTCTTTTTATCTATATATTTCTCGCTGGAATTTCTCCGTCAGTAACCAGAGCCTCTATTACGGGAATTATCGTGCTTTGTGCGCAAATGCTGGGTAGAAGAAGAAATTTTGAGATTTTTTTGGCACTTACGATGGCATTGATGGTGGGTCTAAATCCCCAAGTATTATTTAAAGACATAGGTTTTCAGCTCTCATTTCTTGCTACTATTGGGATAGTTTATCTTTCCTCTTTGTTTAAAAATTTTCTGAAATTCTTGCCGTCGTTTTTGGAATTTAGAGAATCGATCTCAGCCACAATGTCTGCAAGTATTGTGACTTTGCCAATCACTATTTACTATTTTGGATATTTTTCCGCGGTTTCTTTTGTGGGTACATTTATTTTGGAGCTACTTATGCCTTTTTTTATGATTGCTGGATTTATTTTGGGTTTTGTTTCTTCTCTTAATAGTTTTATTGGAAGGATTCTTGGTGTGGGCATTGATATTGGTGTGAGATTTGAGCTATTTATTATGCATTGGCTTGCTAAGATAAAATATTGTTCTTGGAATTTTGGTGAGATGAAATTTTGGCAATTGATTGTGTGGTTAGTATTAATCTGCGGTATAATAGTTTTTGTAAAGTTTAATAAAAAATGGAAATTTCGAAATTCAAAATTATTTTGACCACGGTGCTTGTGCTAGTAGTCGCGTTATCTTTTTTTGTTCTAATTTCTAGGCACGAGCAAAATGATGCGCCGGAAATAATCTTTTTTGATGTGGGGCAGGGAGACGCAACGCTAATACAAGAAGGTGAATTTCAGATACTGGTTGATGGAGGACCAAATAGTGCAGTGCTTTCAAAAATAGGAAAATACATGCCCTTTTGGGACAAGACAATGGAGGTAGTTGTTTTAACTCACGGAGACGCTGATCATATAAATGGATTAATAGACGTGCTCGAAAAATATGAAGTTGAAAAAGTGATAATGAGCAAAAATAGTGCCAAAAACGAGGAATCTCAAATTTTTGATGCTCTTTTGGAATCTAGTGATGTAGAAATAGAGTGGGCAAATTTGGGAGATGCTTTTGAATATAATAGTATTAGTTTTTTGGTTTTGCATCCTTTTTTTGAAGATGAATTTGCAAGCAAAGAAGATGATCTAAACAATTTATCTGTTGCGATGAAAGTTTATTTCAATAATGCTCCTATTCTACTTTTGTCTGGTGACATTGACTCTGAAACAGAAAACAAAATCATAGAAAAAGGCCTTGATGTGTCTGCAAAAATCATGCATGCCAATCATCACGGATCCAAATATTCAAATAGTGACTCTTGGATCAAGGCGGTGAATCCAGAAAAAGTTGTGGTGAGCGCGGGGGAGGAAAATCGCTATGGGCATCCTGCTAAAGAGGTTCTTGAGCGTATTGGAAACTTTGGCGCAGAGATTTTGCGAACTGATGAGATAGGAGATATCTTGATCAAATAACGTGTGGAAATGTCAGAGATTTAGCAGTTGATATTTCTTAGGAAAAGAGTAGAATATGAGAATAATATTTAATATACAAAAGTGAAATTTCCCAGGATTCCAGAAATAGCAAAACCCGAAAAAGTACTTTGCCTGATAAAGCCCGATGGAGTTTATCGTGGTTTGGTTGGTAAAATCACAGGACGTTTTGAGCAGGTTGGACTCAAGCTAGTGTACTGCCGTATGCAGATGCCAGAACTAGCAAAAGTAAAAGCTCACTATGACAATGGCCCCGAGTGGATCAAAAAAATCGGCGAAAAAACGCTTGCTACTTACAAAGAATTTAATATAGATGCCAAGAAATCTTTGGGTACAAATAATCCTGAAAAAATTGGCAAAGAAGTAGTAAAAAAACTTATTGAGTATATTATGTCTGGACCAATTATCGTAATGGTTTGGGAAGGTGTGGGTGCTATCAATGTTGCGAGAAAAATCAGAGGCACTACAACTCCTATTACAGCTGATGTTGGATCCATCATTGGTGATTATTCTCATGATTCACAGCTGTCAGCTCCTTTTAAGGGTAGATCAATGAATAATTTGGTTCATCTATCTGGTGAAAAAGACGAAGCAAAGCGTGAGATAAAAATATGGCTAGGAAATAAACCCGAATTTGAAAATTATGAGAGAATGGACGAAGCCTTCTTTTAGTAATCAGCGTTCAGTTTTCAGTATTCATTGTTTATATGATTCTGAAAGCCAATTGTTAATAATTGAAAACTTATTATATGTCCAAAAAAGTATCTAGCAAAAAAACCTCCAGGCGCTTTGAGCAAACACTCATAATTGTTAAACATGATGGTGTGGCAAGAGGACTTGTAGGAGAAATTATGTCTCGTTTTGAACGAGTGGGTTTGAAATTGGTAGCTATGGAAATGCTATCTGCAACTGACGATATGGGGCATAGACACTATCCAAGCACAGATGCTTGGTATAAAAAAGCAGGAGGAAGAACTCTAGATGAATACAAACAAAAAGGTATAGATCCTATCAAAAGATTAGGAATAGATGATCCTATAAAAATAGGTAAAATGATAAAAGCATGGAATGTAGAATATCTAACTTCAGGTCCAGTTGTTGCGATGGTTTGGGAGGGACCGGGTGCGGTGGTGATAGGACGCAAGCTAGTTGGAAAAACTGTTCCAACACTATCAGAGCCAGGTACAATTAGAGGAGATTTTAGTTGGGACAATGCTGATTTGGCCAACGAATACAAGAGACCATTTTATAATTTAGTTCATGCCTCTGGAGAGGTAGATGAAGCCAAAGAAGAAATTGAACTTTGGTTTGATAAACATGAAGTTGTTAATTACACTTCAAAAATGCACGAAAAAATGGGACTTTACGGAAAGCTAGCTAAGAAGTGTTGAGTTCTAAACGCTCGTTTGCTTGGAGTTGAAGCAAGAAAAGGAGATGATCATGTTGAATAAGAAGGATTATCAGAAAAAAGCGAAGCTGCTTGCTGGACTTTTGTGCCTCGCTATTAAGGAACAAGATTTTGGAAAGGCGGATCAGTATTTGAAAGATACCGAACAGGCAATTGAGGCAATGCGCAAAAAGCCATGATTACAGCTCTCTTAATAAAAAATCGCTCCTTCTTGGAGCGATTTTTGATTATCTTTTTTTGAAATAATTATTCTTCGATAATAGCGTCGTTTGGACAAACCGCTTTGCAGGCTCCGCATTCTATGCACTTGGCATTGTCTATTTCGAAACTTCCATCGCTATTAGTTTTTATGGATTCACTTGCACAAGCAGATAGGCAAGTCCCACATTTAGCACATTTACTTTTATCTATTTTGTACATATTTTTGAGATTATTAATTAATTTCACCCGTGAATTGTAGCAATATTTTTAGCTCATTGCAATGGGATGAATAAGTGTTTAGTTTTCAGTAATCAGTATTCACGTTTTGTCTAAGTATTGATTTCAGTCGTGACTTTTGAACACTGCAAACTGAACACTCGTATGCTTGACGACATAGATGATAATGATACAATTAAGCTGTCCCGCGAAGCGTTAGGTTACAAATTTGCTTTTCCGGTCAAACTTAATGCAAAGGGAGTTCAATATTTGAATAATTCGATGGTTTGTCCATGAATTATTCGTGCGAGCACCCACTTGTTCTAATCGGAAATAGCATTTGCAACCCGTTTGCGGGATTAAAAAAAGAGCACCAATGGCGCTCTTTTCGTATATCTATTTTGTGTGAAGCTTCTTTAGGCATGCGGTACAGACTCTAACTCTTTTTCCTTTATGGGTGGTCCATTGAAGATTTGCCTTTTGTTTACGTTTTGTAATCGTCAAAGAATGTGGTCTGTTGTTTACCACTTGAGTTCCTTTTCCGCACATTGTACATTCTCGTGCCATCTTTTTGCTTTAAATATTTACTCAAAGAGGGTATCATAAGGAAAGAGTTTTGACAAGCTAAAGTCGCGTTGGTTACATGCTTGGTACCCTGAGATCGTGAAGAATCATATTTTTGGGATTTAGCTTTTCATTGTGGTAGAATAAAATAATAAAAAACAATAAAATGCTTATAGTAGAACTATTTACATCTCCGCTTCGTGGTCTTATGTGGGTGATCGCCATACTTACGGCTATTACGATTCATGAATTTTCTCACGCATTTGCTGCATATAAATTGGGTGATTATACAGCCAAAGACGAAGGCAGACTTACACTAAATCCACTCAAGCATCTTGATTTTGCGGGTACAATACTTCTTTTTCTTGCGGGATTTGGATGGGGTAAGCCAGTTCCGGTAAATTATTACAATCTCAAAAAACAAAAATGGGGGCCCGCTATTGTGAGCGTTGCGGGGCCTTTGTCCAATATTATTTTGGCTTCTATTTTGGGGATTGTGCTTAAGATTGTTTACGAATATGCAAATATAGGACCAGACAGGCCGATATTTATACTTATCTCGATACTTATATTTATAAATTTGACTCTCGCTGTATTCAATCTCATTCCGATTCCTCCGCTCGATGGTTCAAAAATTCTTTTTACTCTGATTCCAGACCGTTTCGCATCTTTTAAGTTGGGCTTTGAAAGATATGGATTTTTTGTGCTACTAATGCTTGTGTTCTTCGCTGGAAATCTTTTTTCTTACGGGTTTGCTTATTTGGTGATTTTTGTTGAGTGGCTATTTGGTTTTCCTTGGGGAATTTTCGCCGCAGCGTTATTCTAATTAATAATGGTTGGGAGCGCAGGTGTTGGGAACGCACATGTGCGTTCCGTACTTTCGGATGTATATATTGGGAACGCAGATATACGTTCCGTACCTTATTATAAAGAAAATTTTTCTATGTACGTATCTCGGGGCGGAGAAAAATTAGAAGCAGCGATAAAGCATTGGAATATTGATGTCTCCGGTTTTGTTTGTGCTGATTTGGGATGCAATGTCGGTGGCTTTACGGATTTTTTGCTAAAAAATGGTGCAAAAAAAGTTTATGCGGTAGACACTGCCTATGGTTCTTTGGATTATAAACTTAGAATAGATGAAAGAGTGGTGGTTATGGAGAGAACCAATGCGTTGAGGGTTGAGCTTCCAGAGAAGGTTGATCTTATTGTGATAGATGTGGGGTGGACCAGACAGATAAAAATTTTGCCAGAGGCATTAAAATTGATCAAAAAAGAAGAGGAGATACTATCTTTGCTCAAACCTCAATATGAAGTAGGGAAGTTGGCAAAATTTATAAAAGGAAAAAGGGTTATTGATAATCCCAAAGAGATTTTGGATAAAACTGTTGAGGAGCTGACTTCTAATGAAATAAAAATTGCTGATTATTTTGAATGTCCTGTGAGAGGAGGAAGTGGCAACACCGAATATTTTTTAAGAATAAATTCTAGAATATAATTATGAACCATCCAGAACAATCAAATGAAATAGGAAAGAGGGAAGATTTTAGAATGAAGACAAGTAAGCGAATAGAGGGATATTTGCGTGAAGGACTTCCTGTCTCTGAAATGGCACAAATTTTGAACGCCAGAGACTTTGTGACCAGAGAAGTGAAAAAGGGTAAAGAATTCACCCATTTCAAAGTCAAAGAATATGTGGATGATCTAATTTCAAAGGGGGCGAACCTGCAACTCCCAGAAACAATAATACAATCAGGGGAATTGATTTTACCGCCTGATGCGGGTGAAATACAACAAGCTACAACAGGAGAAAACAAATTCGAAAAGCCCAAATATATCCCCAGAACTCAGTTCCTAATGGAGCTTCTCTCTGATATGGAAATTCCATATTCAGTAGTTAGTGGTAAAAACGATCCCAATATGGTTCGTAAGCTTAGCTATCAGCTATTTATACTTCCAGAAAACTCAAGAATAGTTATGGTAAACAATGAAGAAGGAAATGCCACTTATATCATTAAAGACATTGAAAACCCCATAGAAAACTGGGAGAATTATTCAAAAATGACTAAGCAACAACTGCAAGAGTTGGGTGATAAAATTGAAAAATTGCCATATCTAGGAAATGTGGATAGCTGGAAACAGGAAGTAAAATCTTTACTGCTTCAAGATAGTAATTTTGATCGCAAAAAGTATGACAGGGGGGCTGAGCTGGGGTTGAATGAATTATTGGATAATGGTTGGGGTTCTGCAAAAAAAATTGCCATTCAATTGAAGATAGATAGAGATGCTTTCATTTCCATGGCCGAAAAACACCTAGAAAACAATCCAACTTTGATGCGAGAATTTGGAGGGAAAAAGTATTATAACCCGGATATTCTTAAAAAAATTGAAGCGGAGATGTTGCCATTTCCTCCAGATGGTTGGAAACTAATCAGTCAAGTTGCTCGTGATTTAGGAATTGATTTTTATACCGTTGAAAATATAGCTAAAAAAATCGAAGGAGATGGTTGGAAGTTGAAAGGACGATTTCGTTCGAAAACTAGTTTGCTGGGCTCTACATATCTTTCTCCGGATTTGATTGACAAAATTACTACTGCCCTTAGTTATCAAGAAGATATTTCTAGCGATTGGGAGTCTGCTTTGGATATTTCAAAAAGATTGAAGGTTGATAAGAATACTGTTATTGATAGATTAAAAAAGTATGACGATAATAGCGGTGAAGATATTAAAAAACTTCAAAAAGTAAAAGGTCAAGGACTAGCTTTTTATGCTAGCCCAAAGATGTCTAGAATAATTAAAGAAGAAATATTGAAGCCCAGGGAGCATGACAAGCTTCCAGAGGGTTGGTTTACTATAAAATCAATGGCGAATAGGATTGGTGTTAGCGAAAGTCTTGTTTCAAAAATGGCAGGATCATATCGCTCCACTAATCCTGAATGGTTTGGCGAGTTTTGGAAGAAAAATATTTCTGTACAGTGTTTTTCGGACGAGCTGGAGAGAAAAATAGAAGCAGATATCGGAGCCGTTGAGTATGCCCCAGAGGGCTGGAAAAACTCAAATGAAATTTACAAAGAATTAAAGCGCGAGGGTGAATCCATATCTTTTTCGTTTGTTCACAACATTTTCAAGGCATATGAGTCAAAAAATCCTGGCACTGATGATATAAAAATTTATAGAAATAAAAGAGGGCAAGTAGCCAATTATTATTCTCCCGAAGCAATAATGGATATAATGGAAATAATTAAGGCGAGTAGAAATAAAAGCGATTCTAAAAAAGTTTGAGTTAAGGTTTTTGTGTGCAGCGTAAGTTTGAGCGTCTTATTGAAAGGGGAATTGATAAAGTCGAATATTTTTTAAGAATAAATTTTAGAATACAATTATGAACAACCCAGAACAATCAAGAGAAGCCATCGGTAAAAATGAGAATTTTAGAATACAAACTAGCCGAAAGATAGAGGAGTATTTGCGTGAAGGACTTCCAGTTGCTGAAATGGCTCAAATCTTAAATGCAAAAGACTTTGTGGGTGTGGAACGTCGCAAAGGTAAAGAGTTTACTCATTTTAGAGTCAAAGAGTATGTAGATAGTTTGATTGCCAGGGGTTCTGAATTGCAACTTCCAGAGCAGATAATTCAATCAAATGAGGTTATCTTGCCTCCAGATCAAGGAGAGATACAGCAAGCGGTTACCGGAAAAAACAAACTTGAAAAACCCAAATATATCCCTAGAACCCAGTTTTTGATGGAAGTGCTTTCTGATATGCAAATACCATATTCAGTTATTAGTGGAAGAAATGATCCCAACATGGTTCGCAAACTCAGCTACCAAACATTTGTTTTACAAGGAGAATCAAAGATCATAATGGTGAACAACGAAGAAGGAAATGCCACATATGTCATCAGGAATGTTGAAAATCCCACAGAAAATTGGGGGCATTACTCCAAAATGACTAAGCAGCAATTGCAAGAGCTTGAGAGTCGAGTTGTTCAGATTAATTATTCAAATGATCCAACTAAGTGGAAAGAGAGGCTTCGCACTAAACTTTCCAAAGAAGCGGAACAGATAAAAAAGCCTCGAAATACTAAAAAAATCGCTCTCCATGGTCTTGATGATTTGCCAGAAGGATGGAAGAGCGCTTCTGATCTGGCTCACGATCTGGGCGTAGATTTTTCTGTAATCAAAAAAGAATTAGATGGGTTGGGTATAGAAGACAAAACGCAATGTTTTCGTAACAAAATTGGTCGCGCACATAATTATATTTCTCCCGAAGCAATAAGAGCGATTACCTCAAAAATAAATGGACGCGCTGATGTGCCAGATGGTTGGAAGACACTAGGGCAATTGGCTGATGAAATGGGATTGGATATTAGTACAATTCACCGTAAATTAGGTAAATATGAAAAAAATAATCCGGAAGGCGTAAAAATTTTTAAAAGCCGAAAAACAAATCACATGATTCAATGTATTTCTCCGGAGTTAGTTCAAGTATTAACGGATGAGGTGAAAAATAGGGGTCAGTATGAGAAAATTCCCGATAACTGGATGTCTCTAAAAGCACTGTCGCGTAAATTAGGAAAAGATCGAACTTCAGTTGTAGGCATGGTCAATAAATTTCGCAAAAATCATCCCGAATGGTTTCATTCATTCTTAGTTAACAATAATATTGCAGAGTGCGTTTCTCTAAATTTGATTCAGGAGATTGAAGAAGAAATTTCTCTAACTTCTGAAATTCCCGATGGCTGGAAAAACTCGCATGAAATATTTATGGATCTCAAGAAGGTTAATCCCAGTATTATTTATTTTGATGTGTACAACTTCGTACATGATTATGTGGAAAGCCACGGCAATCAATTCGTTAGGTCCTTAAGAAAAAATGGTAAATTGCTTAAGTTTTACTCCCCGAGCGTGATAGATGCCGTTAGTAAAGCTATTACAAAATTGAAATCAGAAGATTAATAGATTTAATTTATGTCTCAAATTTTAATTTTCGGAGATAGCAATACTTACGGTGCTTGGGATCCTGATGGTGGCTGGGTCGCAAGACTTCGTAAATTTGCTGACGAGAAAAATATGGAGGGTAAGGATTATTTTGTTTTAGTTTATAATCTCGGGATAGATGGCGATGACACTAGTGGAGTTTTGAAAAGAATAGAAAGCGAAACCGTAGCTAGATAAAAATATGATAAATACGATGAGACGACTATATTGATTAGAGTTGGAAGTAATGACTCAGCTTTTCTAAAAGATAAAAATACCAACGCAGTGTCTTCTATGGATTTTAAATTAAATCTTGAGCAGATTCTCGATAAAGCCAAAAAGCTCGTTAAAAATGTGATTTTTATTGGTACGGGGATGGTGGATGAATTGAAAACACATCCAGTTTCCTGGGATGCCAATTTCTCATATAGTAACAAAGACAAGAAGGAATATGGATGTATTGCCAAATCGGTTTGTGAAAATGTGGGTGTTGAATTTGTAGAGATATGGCCAGAGCTCGAAAAAACTGGAATTGAGAAGGTTCTAGATAAGGATGGGGTACATTTCAATGCCGTAGGACATAAATTGATTTTTCAGAAAGTAAAAACATTTTTGGAAAGCAAAGAATTAGTTTAAATATTAAAAAACGGAAACCTTGGGGTTCCCGTTTCGTTCGAAAAAGGGTAGTGTGCAGTTATGATTTTGGCCAATTTGACGATCCCAGTATGGCGAATAAGATTTTCAGTGCTGAAGATAGTTTTTTTGCACTTGGGTTTTGGATTGCAAGAATCTCGACATTGGCGGTGAAGCTTTTGGAGTCTTCAATTTGAAAAGGTTGCATGTTAATGCTGAAGCCAGTGTCCCAAAATTCTTCTTTCCAAACCCGAATCCAATCAATCTTAATAGCCATTGTGGTAAGTGCAAGGTTGATGATTTTTATGCCATTGTCGAACGTACAATCGGTGGGTATTTTGAAGTTTTGGAATATATCAATGTTGAATCCCCTGAAGTCAGGATGAAAATTGATGTAGACATCCTTGCCCCAGTCGATACATGGTGTTTCGGTGTCATCCGATATTGAACGAGAAAATGCCTCATTGAGATCTCCGAACTCTTCTTTCCAAATCGGAGAAACAATACCCTCAATAACCTTTTGGTATTCCTTCTTTGTCATTTTGCGTCTCCTTTCGTGTTTTGTGCAAAATGCTGGGAAAAGATCAAACTCATTGTGCGGAAACTACCATTTTTATATTTTGTTGTCAATTTTAGCGGAAATACACTTGACTCTTGTTTTGTTGTCTGCTAAATTATGCAAGTACTTATTTAAGCTTACAAAAGCAGTATTTTTATGCCAACAATGAATCAGCTGGTCCGCAAAGGCCGAAAGAGTCCCAAGAAAAAAAGTAGGACCCCAGCTTTGCAAACCCAGTTCAACACGTTAAAGAATAAACCGGTAAAACTACGCAAAGGAAATCCTTTCAAGCGCGGTGTTTGTCTTGTAGTAAAAACTACTACTCCAAAAAAACCAAACTCAGCTTTGAGAAAAATAGCAAAGGTAAGACTTACCAATGGTATGGAAGTAACCGCATATATTCCAGGTGAAGGACATAATTTGCAGGAACACTCCGTGGTATTGGTTCGAGGAGGAAGAGTGCCTGATCTACCAGGTGTTCGATATCATGTAGTAAGAGGAATTCTAGATACTGCTGGAGTTGATGGAAGAATGCAGCAAAGAAGCAAATATGGAGCCAAAAAACCTAAGGAAAAGAAATAATTCTAGTTAATAAATTTTGATTAAATATGCGAAGAGCAAGAGCTAAAAAAAGAGAAATTCAGCCAGATCCGCGCTATAAAAGCGTTGTTATTGCTAAATTCATAAATTATCTTATGGAGAGAGGCAAGAAGGAAGTGGCTCGCAAAATTGTATATGACACTTTTGATTATATAAAAGAAAAAACCAAGATAGACCCACTTTCTATTTTTGATAAAGCTATGAAAAACGTAGCTCCTGTGCTTGAAATCAAGGCAAAGAGAGTTGGAGGAGCAAACTATCAAATACCAATGGAAGTACGTGGTGATAGAAAACAAATGCTCGCATTTAGATGGATCTTAGAATCAGCTTCAAATAAAAAAGGCAAGCCAATGCACATAAAATTAGCTACAGAGCTTCTTGATGCCTCAAAAGGTGAAGGTGCTTCGGTAAAGCATAGAGCTGATGTGCACAGAATGGCAGAAGCAAACAAGGCGTTTGCTCACTTTGCTTAATTCTTTTTAAAGCTGTCTATATGGGCGGCTTTATTGGTGAAATTGATTTATAAATTTTTTTCATCTAACGCTAATCCTTCTTAAAAATGGAATATTCAATAGACAAAACAAGAAATATAGGAATCATTGCTCATATTGACGCTGGGAAAACTACTGTTTCAGAGCGTGTTTTGTATTACACTGGAAAAAAGCACAAAATAGGAGAAACTCATGAAGGAGAGGCGGATATGGACTGGATGGATCAGGAAAAAGAAAGAGGAATCACGATAACCGCCGCTGCTACTACCTGTTTTTGGATGGATCATCGCATTAACCTCATCGATACCCCAGGGCACGTAGACTTTACCGTAGAGGTAGAAAGATCTCTCAGGGTTCTTGATGGAGGCGTTGTGGTATTTGACGGAGCTCAGGGAGTAGAACCACAATCAGAAACTGTCTGGAGACAAGCAGACAAATACAAAGTTCCGCGACTTTGTTTTATAAACAAACTTGATAAGACAGGTGGAGATTTTGAAATGTCTTACAATTCAATTTTGGAAAGACTAAATCCAAATGCAATACCAATTCAGTACCCAATCGGAACAGAAGCAAATTTTGAAGCTTGCATAGATTTGGTTGAGATGAAAGAACTTTCATTCCATGGCGAGATGGGAGAAAAAATGGAAACTTCTGAGATTAGAGAAGATATGAAGGCCAAGGCGAAGGAATGGAGAGATAAGATGCTTGAAAAGCTTGCTGATATTGACGATGGTATAGCTGAAAAATTTCTTGAAGAAAAAGAAGTCACAGTAGAAGAAATCAAGAAAGTTTTAAGAAAACATACAGTTGAAAATAAAATCTATCCAGTACTTTGCGGATCCGCTCTGAAAAACAAAGGAGTGCAATCCATGTTGAATGCAGTTATCTGGTACCTACCAGCTCCATCCGATGTGCCACCAGTTCATGGAATTGATCCTAGAGATGAAAAATCAGAATTGCAAAGAAAAGCAAGTGACGATGAGCCTTTTTCTGCATTAGCTTTTAAAATTGCAACAGATCCATTTGTAGGAAGCTTAGCTTTTTTTAGAGTATATTCGGGTAAGCTCGAAGCCGGTTCTTATATTTACAATTCTACAAAAGGTACGAGAGAGAGAATAGGACGAATTCTTCACATGCATGCAAATAAAAGAGAAGAGATAAAAGAAATTTCAGCAGGAAATATAGCCGCAGCCGTAGGGCTTAAAACCACTAAGACTGGAGATACTCTTTGCGATGAAAAAAATCCTATTATTCTAGAAAGAATAGAAGCTCCTGAGCCAGTTATATCATTGGCGATTGAACCAAAAACCAAGGCTGACCAAGAAAAACTTGGCATAGCGCTAAATAAATTAGCTGAAGAAGATCCTACTTTTACCGTAAAAGGAGATGAAGAAAGTGGTCAGACCATCATTTCAGGTATGGGTGAGCTTCACCTCGATGTTCTTGTTGAAAGAATGAAGAGAGAATTCAAAGTAGAAGCCAATGTTGGAAAACCTCAGGTGGCTTACAGAGAAACTATAACCAAGTCAGCAGAAGCCGAAGGAAAATATATAAAACAATCTGGAGGACGTGGCCAGTACGGACATGTTTACCTAAGGGTTGAACCACGAGAAAGAGGCAAGGGTTTTGAATTTGAAAATGCTATTAAGGGTGGAGTAATTCCACAGGAATACATTCCTCCGGTTGAAAAAGGAGTAAGGGAATCTATGGATAATGGAGTTATAGCGGGATATCCAGCAATAGACATGAAAGCAACCCTGTTTGATGGTTCATATCATGAAGTTGACTCTTCCGAGGCTGCATTCAAGATCGCTGCGTCAATGGCTTTCAAGGAAGCTGTTAGAAGAGCCAAGCCAGTTATTTTGGAGCCTATCATGAAAGTTGAAGTTACAACTCCTGAGCAATTCATGGGTGATATAGTCGGAGATATCAACTCAAAAAGAGGTCAAATTGAAGAAATGACAGATAGAGCCGCCAATATAAAGGCAATTAGATCAAAGGTTCCTCTATCTTCTATGTTTGGATATGCTACTACGCTAAGATCTATGTCGCAGGGAAGAGCTAGTTTCAACATGGAGTTCGATCATTATGCAGAAGTTCCAGGAAATATAGCCAAAGATATTATCGGAGAGGATGCAAAATAATACCTATTGACTTGTTTTGAATTTTAGTGTAGAAATTATATATTGCATTTTAGCTTGCACATATTTAGGTGTGTGTTATACTAAAAAACACGCATAAATTGTCTAGTTTTGTATTTTTATTAATAATTAATATAGGGTCACATGGGTAATTGTGATCCCAAAGAAACAATAAAAAAATGTCAGACGAAGCAAAAACAACATTTGATCGAAGTAAACCACACGTAAACGTTGGTACTATTGGTCACGTAGATCATGGTAAAACCACTTTAACCGCCGCTATTACTACTTGTTTAGCTGCGCAAGGTAAATCAAAGGCAAGAGCTTTTGATACTATTGATAATGCTCCTGAGGAAAGAGAAAGAGGTATTACTATTTCTACTTCACACGTTGAATATGAGAGCGATAAGAGACACTACGCTCACGTAGACTGCCCAGGGCATGCTGACTATATTAAGAACATGATTACTGGTGCTGCCCAGATGGACGGTGCTATTCTTGTGGTTTCCGCTGCTGATGGAGCCATGCCTCAAACCAAAGAGCACATTTTGCTCGCTGGTCAGGTAGGTGTTCCTACTATAGTTGTTTTCTTAAACAAAGTTGACCAAGTTGACGATCCAGAATTGATTGATTTGGTAGAAGCAGAAGTAAGAGAACTTTTGACCAAATACAATTTTGATGGTGATAATGCAGCCGTAGTTAGAGGTTCAGCTCTTCAAGCTCTAGAATGTGGTTGCGGTAAAGATGATTGCGCCAAATGCAAACCTATTACCGAATTGGTCAAAGCTTTGGATGAAAAAATTCCTGAGCCAAAAAGAGAAACTGACAAACCATTCCTTATGGCTATTGAAGATGTTTTCTCAATTGAAGGAAGAGGAACAGTGGTAACTGGTAGAATTGATAGAGGTGAAGTAAACATAAATGACAACGTTGAAATAGTTGGTCTAAAGGATACCCAAAAGACAGTTGTTACGGGAATAGAAATGTTCAACAAGACTCTTGATAAAGGAGTAGCTGGTGACAACGCCGGAGTCCTTCTTCGAGGTACAAAGAAAGATGAAGTTGAAAGAGGACAGATTCTTGCAAAGCCAGGATCAATTACACCTCACACTGAATTTGAAACAGAACTTTATATTCTAGGCAAAGAAGAAGGTGGAAGACATACCCCATTCTTCAAAGGATACAAACCACAGTTTTATTTTAGAACCACAGATGTTACTGGCGAAATAGAACTTCCTGAAAATACTGAAATGGTTATGCCTGGAGATACAATTACATTAAAAGTCAAACTTACAGCTCCAGTCGCTATGGAAGAGAAAATGAAATTCGCCATACGCGAAGGTGGAAAGACAGTTGGAGCAGGAGTTGTTGTCAAGATTATCAAATAATTATCTCTTGAGATATGGTGTGTTAGATACCTAGCACACCTTTCTTAAAAGATAAATTATGTCAAAGCAGAGTTCTTCAAAAAAGGAAACTGAAGAAGGTGTAAATCAAAGAATAAGGATCAAGGTAAGAGCTTATGATCATACGATCATTGAGCAGTCTGCTAAACAAATAGTGGAGACCGCAAAGAGGAGCGGAGCCAATATTTCTGGTCCGATACCACTTCCAACTGAAAGATCGGTTTATACTGTAAATCGTTCTCCTTTTATTGATACTACATCAAAAGATCAGTATGAGATGAGAGTTCACAAGAGATTGATAGATATTACCAATCTATCTCCAAAGACTATAGATTCTCTTATGAACCTAAATCTTCCAGCTGGAGTTGATGTGGAAATTAAAATGCAATAATAAGCTAGTTTAAGTCCAAATTAACCAATTTTGGTTAGTGGGATACTGGGCTGGCCTGTGAGCTGTTTTCAGCATGCAGGGCAGACCTGCATTTTTTAGAAATCATATATACAATGAAATTCATCCTTGGTAAAAAAATTGGAATGACGCAAGTGTTTGCAGATAACGGCATAGTAGTGCCGGTGACTTTGATTGAAGCTGGTCCATGCAAAGTGACCCAGATAAAAACCAAGGAAAAAGAAGGATACAATGCTATTCAGATCGGATTTGCCAATACCAAAAATATTGCCAGATCAGTTAAGGGGCAACTTTCAAAGAACAAGATTGAAGAAAATTACAGATACATAAGAGAGTTCAAAATTAACGATGAAAAATCCAGTCTCAAGGTGGGAGATGAACTAAAGGTAGATGTATTCAGCGCCGGAGATAAAATTGAAGTTATAGGAACATCAAAGGGTAAAGGTTTTCAGGGAGTTGTAAAAAGACACAATTTCAAAGGAATGCCAACAACTCATGGACATAGACACGAAGAAAGAATTGGTGGATCTACTGGACAAAGATTTCCTCAGCACACACTCAAAGGATTGAGAATGGCTGGTAGGATGGGAGATGAAAGAGTTACCGAAGTAAAAAAGGAAGTTGTAAAAATTGATTTAGATAAAAATATCATAGCAATAAAAGGCGGAGTTCCTGGAAGATTTGGAAGCCTGGTTATGATTAAAGATGCTAAATAATCATGATAACTGTAGATATTAAAAATATTAAGGGAGAAAAAGTAGGCAGTCTAAAACTTTTAGACAAGCTTTTCGGTTTGGAATTGGATGAAAAGCTTATCCGAAATGTTTTTGAGTCAAAAAGAGCAAATAAGAGAAAAGTAATTGCTCATACCAAGACCAGAGGTGAAGTTAGTGGAGGAGGAATCAAGCCTTGGGCACAAAAAGGAACCGGAAGAGCAAGAGTCGGATCATCTAGAACTCCAGTTTGGAGAAAAGGTGGAATAGTGTTTGGTCCAAGATCTGATAGAAATTTTTCAGTAAAGATAAATAAAAAAGCTGGAAGAAAAGCATTGCTATCAATTTTATCAGGCAAGGTGGCGACAAAAAAACTTTCTATAGTTGATTCTCTTGAGCTAGAAAATCCAAAAACCAAGTTGGCCGCTGATGTAATAAAAAATGTTAATGCCAAGGATTCTACAGACGCCCTTGTTATTTCAAACAATGAATCCAAGAATGTTTCCAGGGCTTTTAGAAATTTGGAAAATGTTAAAGTTATAAAAATCGCAAATATAAATTTGATAGACTTGGTGAGTTATGATGGTGTGATTTTTGATAAAGCTGCGATTGAGAGTTTTCAAACAACAATGAATAAATCATAAAGATATGGCATGGTTTGGTAAAAAAACTGAAAATGAAAACAAAGCAACCGAAAAAAAGTCGGTAGCTTTAGTTAATCCCAAGAGCGGAAAGGCAGTGCAGACTACCTCAAAGAAAAAGCCAGCTACAAAAAAATTAAAGAAAGAAACAGGTTTTGCATATAGATATTTGGTTAGACCAGTGGTTTCAGAAAAAGCTACCTATTTGAGTGCTAGTGGTAAGTATGTTTTTGAAGTAAGTGGTGATGCAAACAAAAGAACTGTTATGATTGCTATAGAAAAGCTTTATGACGTGAAAGTGAAAAGTATCAATATAATGAAAGTTAAGGGAAAGACAAGACAAGTGGGAAGAACAGTTGGTACAACTCCTTCCTGGAAAAAAGCTATAATTACATTAAATGAAGGCGAAAAAATAGAAGTTTTTGAAGGAATATAATAATATGGCACTAAAGACTTACAAAGCAATAACACCAGCAAGGCGTCACATGACCTCGGTGGTTTATGATAGGCTTACAAAAGAAAAGCCACAAAAATCATTGGTAAAAGGAGTGAAACGTGATGTTGGTAGAAATGCACAAGGAAAGATCACTACGAGACACAAGGGCGCAGGAAACAAGAATCTTTACAGATTTGTTGATTTCAAACAAGAGAGAGAAATGAAGGCAAAGGTAGTTGCGCTAGAATACGATCCAAACAGAAGTGCTTTTATTGCGTTAGTTATGTTTGAAGATGGAGAGAAGAGATATATCATCGCACCAGAAGAAATTGAAGTTGGTGGCAGTGTAGAATTTGCCAGTAAAAAAATCTCAGCTAATCCAGGAAATAGAATGCCTTTGGAATTTATTCCAGATGGAGCATTTATTCACAATATTGAAATAAGTCCAAATCAAGGTGGAAAATTGGTTAGATCCGCTGGATCCTATGCTCAGTTGATGTCAAAGGAAGGTGATTTGGTTCAGATAAAGTTTCCTTCAGGTGAAGTCAGAAGTATATTTAAAAGTTGCAAAGCTTCAATGGGTCAGATAAGCAATATCGATCACTCAGGTGTGGTTTATGGAAAAGCTGGTAGAAAGAGATGGCTCGGAATAAGACCTACTGTACTCGGTAAATCAATGAACCCAGTTGATCACCCTCACGGAGGAGGAGAAGGACATTCTCCAATCGGTCTAAGAAAAGGACCAAAAACACCTTGGGGAAAGAAAGCATTGGGAGTCAAGACAAGAAAACGACAAAAGTATTCAGATAAGTTTATCGTAAAGAGAAGAAAATAATTTAACCTAATTTTATTTACCAATATGTCTAGATCGCTAAAAAAAGGACCATTCAGAGACGCTCATCTTGAAGCCAAAGTTAAAAAGGCTAAGCTTGGTGATAGGATAAAAACTTGGTCAAGACGTTCAACTATATTTCCTGACATGGTAGATTTGATTTTTGATGTATACAACGGCAAAGAATTTAAAGAAGTGAACGTTACTGAAAACATGGTTGGTCATAAATTGGGAGAATTTGTTCCTACAAGAAAATTTGTTGTGCATGGTGGTAAGATGGCAAAAGAAGAAGAGGCCGCTGCCAAGGCCGCAGAGTCTGGTGCTAAGAATAAAGCAGCCGGATCAGATGATAAATCTAAATAACTAAAATGAAAGTTGTAGCCAAGCTAAAACATTTACATGTAGCGCCAAGAAAAGCCAGAGCAGTGGGCGATCTTATTGTTGGCATGAATGCTACTTCTGCTATGATAGAGTTAAAGACTATGAATAAAAATGTTGCTAAGCCTTTTGCAGTACTTCTTAAATCAGCTATGGCAAATGCAACTAACAATAGTGATTTGGAAGAAGCTACTTTGAAAGTTTCTGAAGTTAGAGTTGATGAGGGTCCAGTTTTCAAGAGATGGAGACCAGTTTCAAAAGGTAGAGCTTATTCTATATTAAAACGAACTTGCCATATTCAAATATGTTTGGAAGGAAAAGAGGTTGCTGGTAAAAAATCAGAAAAGAAAGACAAGGTTAAGTTTTCCAAAATCAGCACCAAGGAAGATATATCAAAAACTGATTCTTCGGATGATCAAGGTGGTTCAAAAGGAAAGAAATTTGTTTCAGACAAGAAAGCAACAGCAAGAGGCAGTGACAAAGGATTTTTGAAACAATTATTTAGACGTAAATCAAGTCAGGGATAATCAAAAAATATGGGACAGAAAGTCAATCCAATTAGCATGCGATTAGGTTATGTTCAGGGATGGAAATCCAAGTGGTTTTCTAGAAGAAATTTTAGAACCTATCTTGAACAAGATTTTAGATTGAGAAAAATTATTTCAAAGAAACTGAAAGAGGCAGCTGTAGCCAAGATTGAAATTGAAAGATCTCCTCGCGGTATTCTTTTTTCAATTCATACTCCAAGACCAGGAATTATTATAGGAAAAGGTGGTGCCGGAGTTGAAGATTTGAAAAAGGAACTTGCGCAAGAGACCGAAAAGCTTTCTGGAAAGAAACTTGAAATCAAGGTAAATATAGAAGAAGTAAAGGATCCACTAGGAAACGCTGCTGTTATTGCGAGAGGAATTGCCGAACAACTTGAAAAAAGAGTTCCATTTAAAAGAGTTTTGAAACAAGCAATCGAAAGATCAAAGGATAGCGTGGGTGTTAAAGGTATAAAAATTATGGTTGCTGGAAGACTTAATGGAGCTGAAATGTCTAGAAGAGAACATTTGGTGCAGGGAAGTATTCCTTTGCATACAATAAGAGCAAATATAGATTTCGCTAAAGATGTTGCACAGACTACATACGGTATTATTGGTATTAAGGTTTGGGTTTACAAGGGACAAGTTTTTAAAGATAAAATTGTAGAACAAGAGGTCCCTCAAACTACCAGAAAATAATTAAAGCAATCAGATGTTTATTCCACGTAAAGTAAAATACAGAAAGCAACAAAGAGGCTCAAAAGTCTCAGGTGTTTCAATACGAGGTAGCAAATTGAGTTATGGTAGTTTTGGGCTAAAAGCTATCGAGAGTGTTAATGTAAGATCAAGACAGCTTGAAGCAGCGAGAAGAGCCATGACGAGATTCATTCAACGTGGAGGAAAAGTTTGGATAAGAGTTTTTCCAGATAAAGCTATGACCACCAAAGGAGCAGAAACTCCAATGGGTAAGGGTAAGGGAGTCGTTGACTATTACGTGACCAAGGTTCAAGCTGGAAGAATTATTTTTGAAATGGATGGTGTATCTGAAAGTGTTGCAAAAGAAGCGATGAGGTTGGCAGCTTACAAGTTGCCAGTTAAGACTAAATTTGTTAGCAAATAAACATGAAGATCAAAGAATTAAGAGAAAAACAGGATAAAGAGCTGTTGACGCTAATTTCAGAGTTGCAAGAAAAGCAACGTGATGCTAGTTTTAAGTTAGCACAAAACCAGATGAAAGATTTTTGGAGCAAGGTGAAAATCAAGAAAGAAATTGCAAGAATCATGACGGTATTAAATGAGAGAAAGCAAAAGGTTAATTAAGAATAAATATGGATAAAGTTAAAAAAATAAGAAAATTTCAAGGAACAGTTGTTTCAGATAAAATGAAAAACACGATTGTTGTGGAAGTTACCCGAAGCATTCTGCATAAGAAATACAAGAAGCGCTTTCTGAGAGCTAAGAAGTTTTACGTACATGATGCGAAAGACGAAGCTATTGTTGGAAATGAAGTTGAGTTTGTAGAGTGTAGACCCTTGAGCAAGACCAAGCGATGGTTAATGACAAAAATAATTAAGTAATATCACTATGATACAGCAAGGAACAAGAATGGCATCAGCTGATAATACAGGGGCAAATGAGCTTGCTTGTATTAAAGTACTCGGTGGTTTCAAAAAAAGATATGCGAGAGTCGGTGATGTAATAGTTGTATCAATTAAAAGCGCTGAACCTAGAGGATTAGTGAAAGAAGGGGAAGTTGCAAAGGCTGTTATTGTTAGACAGAAAAAAGAAATTCGCAGAGAAGATGGTTCATATATTAGATTTGATGAGAACGCTGCAGTTGTACTCAATGATGCTGGTGAGCCAAGAGGAACCCGAGTTTTCGGACCTATCGCCAGAGAAGTGAGACAAGCGGGATTTAAAAAGATTATTTCATTAGCACCAGAAGTTTTATAAAAATATGTCAATTCTAAAAGTAAAAAAAGGCGACACAGTAAAAATGCTTGCGGGAAAAGATAAGGGAAAAACCGGCAAGGTTATTAAGGTTGATCCAAGAAAGAGCAAGATAGTTGTGGAAGGTATGAACAAGCGCAAGAAAAGTGTCAAACCAAAGAAGCAAGGAGAAAAAGGTCAACTAGTTGAGTTTAATGCATATTTTGATATATCAAATGCTATGATAGTTTGTCCCAAGTGTGGCAAACCATCAAGAACCGGAAAGAAGAAGGATGGAAATAAAAACACTAGAGTATGTAAAAAATGTAAATCAGAATTCTAATGAATAGACTTAAAGAAAAATTTAATAAAGAAATCAAGAAAAAGCTTAAAAAAGAGCTAAAGCTTGATAATGATCACGAGGTTCCTTTTCTTTCAAAGATCACTCTCAATATCGGTGCTGGAAAAGCCTCAGAAGACAAGACTTTGCTAGAAAACTACGAGAGCACATTGAACAGAATCACAGGACAAAAGTCAGTCAAAACCAAATCAAAAAGAGCAGTTTCGGGTTTTGGCACCAGAAAAGGTCAGATCGTTGGAGTTATGGTTACACTTAGAGGAGAGAGAATGTATGCATTTTTTGATAAGTTTGTGAACGTTGCTTTGCCTAGAGTTAGAGATTTTAGAGGAATACCTTATTCAGTTGTAGATCAGAGAGGTAATCTCGCGGTGGGACTAAGAGAGCACACAGCTTTTCCAGAAATAAATCCAGATGAAGTTGAAAAAATTCACGGATTGGAAGTAGTTATCACTATCAAGGCAAAGGAAAGAGATCACTCTATCAGGATGCTTGAGATGATGGGATTTCCTTTTACCAAGGAGAAGATAGAAAAGAGCAAGGATAAGAAAAAGAAGAAAGATAAAAAAGCTAATGAACCTAAGAAATAGCTATGGCAACAAAGAATCAAGTCGCAAAATCAAATAGAAAGCCAAAATTCTCAACCAGAAACGTGAGACGATGTTGGAGATGCGGAAGAAAAAGAGGATATATGAGAGAATTTGGTGTTTGCAGAATATGTTTTAGAGAGCTTGCTGATAATGGTGATATACCAGGAATCAAAAAATCAAGTTGGTAAGATTAAGATACAATAAATAATATATCTATAATGACAGATCCAATAGCTGACATGTTTACAAGAATAAGAAATGCCCAGTCCTCAAAAAGGGATTCGGTTTTGATTCCTCGTTCCAACTTTAAAATGAAAATTGCTGAAATTTTAGTAAAAGAGAAATATGTTGAGGATTTTAGAGATGTTGAGAAAGATGGCAAACCATATATAAAACTAATGCTTATCTATACAAATGGAGACCCAATGATATCTCATATAGAGAGGATTAGTAAGCCAGGTCAGAGAATCTATAGTCCATGCCAGAGAATGGGTAAGTCTTTAGGTGGAGATGGTATTATTATTATTTCTACTTCAAAGGGGCTGATGACCAGTAGAGAAGCTAAGAAAGCTAATATAGGCGGAGAGATCGTAGGTAAAATTTGGTAATATATAAGAAAAAAATATGTCTAGAATAGGAAGAAAACCAATTAGTATACCAGAGGGAGTGAGCGTAACCGTAAAAGACGGTCTAGTTGAGGTTAAAAAAGGAAATGTAGTATTGAAAGATAAGATTCACCCAAGTATTGATATGAAAATAGCTGACAATCAAGTTTCACTAGAACCCAAAAAAGGAAAAGAAGATTTTTCAAATTTTTGGGGATTGGCTAGGACTCAGGTTGCAAATCTAATAGAGGGTGTGTCAAAAGGATTTACAAAAAAATTGGAATTTAACGGAGTTGGATATAGAATCAAAGTTGAAGGAAGCAAGAAAGTTGTGCTTGAAGTTGGATTTTCACATCCCGTAGAACTTGCTATACCAGAAACAGTTTCAGTGAAGGTTGTGAAAAATACTATAGAAGTTTCAGGTCCAGATAAAAGAATGGTGGGACAGTTTTCAGCTGAACTTAGAGGAATCAAGCCGCCAGAGCCTTACAAGGGTAAGGGTATCAAATATGCAGATGAGCATATAGTGAGAAAAGAAGGTAAGAAAGCTGCCGGTGAAGAAGCTTCTGCTAAATAATTCTAAGAAAATATATTATGGCAACAAGTAAAATTGAAAAATTTAATAGACGAGTAAAAAGAGTCAGAGCTAAGGTTTCTGGATCTTCAGATTGCCCAAGACTTTGTGTTTTTAAAAGCAATAAATTTATATACGCTTCTTTGATGGATGATGTAAAAGGTATTACTATTCTTTCTGCAAAGGCTAGCGGTAAAACACTTAAGGAGGCTACTGCCCTCGGAGAAGAGATCGCGAAGAAATCAGTTTCAAAAAAAGTTACCAAAGTTGTTTTCGATAAAAGAGGATATAAATATCACGGAAGAGTAAAAGCAGTTGCGGATGGAGCGCGTAAAGGGGGACTTAAATTCTAATCACTTATAAAGATGGCAAAAGTTGAAAAAAGCAATAAATCAAGAGGATTCAGAGAACCACGCGAGTTTGATCAGCGCGTAGTTGATGTTGCCAGAGTTTCTCGTGTTGTTAAGGGAGGCAAAAGATTTAGATTCAGAGCACTTGTTGTTGTTGGAAACAGAAAAGGCAAAGTAGGTTTTGCTCTAGCCAAAGGTGCTGATGTAAGTGCTGCGGTAAACAAAGCGGCTGAGCATGCAAAGAAAAATCTTGTTCAAGTTCCACTCAAAGGAACCACTATCCCATATCAAGTAAATGTTAAAAGCGGAAGTGCTAAGGTTCTACTTAAGCCAGCTGTAAAAGGAAAAGGAGTTATTGCTGGTGGTTCGGTACGTGTGGTTATGGATATGGCTGGAGTCAAAGATATTGTTGCCAAGATGATGGGATCTCAAAACAAGATAAATAATGTTAAGGCAGTTTTCAAGGCGATGGAAAAGATTGCTATTCTTGATGGAAAATATAGAACAAGAAAAGCAAAGAATTCTAATACAAAAGTACAATCTAATACAGCTAAGAAATAACCATGAAAATAAATCAGATCAAAGCGAAATACAGAAGCACATACAAGAAACCCAGAAAAGGTAGGGGTATTGGTGGTGGAAGTGGTGCCAAAAGCGGAAGAGGACAAAAGGGTCAGCGATCTAGATCTGGTGGCCGAAGAGGCAGTAGACCAGGATTTGAAGGTGGAATGAAGTCTTTTATTAGAAGAATGCCAAAGCTAAGAGGTCAAAGTAAGGGAGCAATGAAACTACAGAAAAAACTAAGTGACTCCGTATCAATGACTATTTTGGACAAATATTTTGATTCCAAAGAACTTATTACAATAGCCAAACTTAAAAAGAAAAACATAGTTGCTAGTTACGTTAATGCAGTTAAGGTTGTGGCTGGAAAAAGCAAAAAAACATTTTCTTTTGATAAAGAAATAAAACTTTCAGCGAGCTTGCTTGGAGACAAGAAAGACGCAAAAAAATAATAGGGTTTAATAAAAAACCGTGTTTGAAAAACTAAAACAAGTTTTTAGTGTAAAAGAGATACGCAACAAAATAATATTTGTTGCTGTTATGCTTTTAATTTTCAAAGTTATTTCAGCTATCCCAGTTCCCGGAGTTGATACTGCGGCACTGGCGAATTTTATGGAGAGCAATGACATGTTTGGTCTTCTTGATATTTTTTCTGGAGGAGGTCTCTCCTCACTCTCTATAGCTATGCTTGGAGTTGGACCATATATTACGTCTTCTATTATTTTTCAGTTGCTTGCTATGATTATTCCTGCACTTGAAAGAATGCAAAAGGAAGAAGGCGAAGAAGGACGCAAAAAGCTCAATCAACTTACTAGAATCTTTACAGTTCCCTTTGCGGCACTTCAGGTTTATTCCATGATTGCCTTGATGAACAGAGGTTCTGTAAAATTGATCACTGACCTTTCTGTTACAAATATGGTATCAATTGTGGTTGCGGCTACTGCTGGAACCGTGCTTTTGATGTGGATTGGTGAATTGATTTCTGAAAAAGGAATAGGCAATGGAGTTTCTTTAATCATTTTTGCTGGAATTGTTTCTAGAATTCCCGCTTCTATTAAACAAACATTATCAGTCGCTGATGCTACTCAAACAATCAGCATGTTAGTTTTTGGCGCTATCGCAATAGTTGTTATCGCCGGAGTAGTTTTGATCACAGAGGGACAAAGAAATATCCCAGTTTCTTATGCAAAAAGAATCAGAGGAAATAGGATGTACGGTGGAATTACGAGTCATCTTCCGCTTAGAGTAAATCAGGCGGGAGTTATGCCTATTATATTTGCTATAGCTATTATGCTTTTTCCTGGAATCATCGCTCAGTTTCTTTCAGGTGTTTCCAATGCCACAGTCGCAAATGCGGCTGCAGCGATAGCGGCATTTTTCAATGACAAATTGGTTTATGCGATTTTGTATTTTGTGCTGGTTGTCGCATTCACGTATTTTTATACCTCAATTACGTTTGATCCAAAGCAAATTTCTGAAAATGTGCAAAGACAGGGTGGATTTATTCCTGGAATTAGACCAGGTAAGCCCACTGCTGATTACCTCAAGTATATTGTAAACAGAATTACACTCACTGGTGCGATCTTTCTCGGTATCATAGCTGTGCTTCCAAACATAGTTCAGGCAAGTACTGGTATTCAAACCCTTACAATAGGTGGAACTGCGCTTTTGATCGTAGTTTCTGTGGTTATAGAGACAGTAAAACAAATAGATTCTCAGTTAGTTATGCGAGATTACGAGGGTATCTAGATTAATTTTGAGCAATTTTAAACAGCCTTTTTTACGGGCTGTTTTTTTGTTCAAGAGAGAACGTTGGGTTTTTTAGGTTTTGACTGGGTTCACAAGGATCGTTGCCAAGCTAATCACTATTAGCAAGATAAGTTGAATGACGCTTAGTTTTGCGGTGAACAATGCATCAGCTGTGGCAATGCAGAGTCCAATAAAAGTCGCTGAAAATCTCAAGCCGAAAGATGTTGCAATTCTCGTTTTGTTGGGATTTCTTAGAAGTACAAGTGGAAATAACCAAAAAGAGTAAATAGTGAGCGCATACCATGTCAGGAGAGGAATTGCGATGATAAGTAGTGTTCCGTCTTTTTCGATTGCTTTAGCATATTCTCCAATCATGTCAAGCGCCGCGCCAACTTGAATAATCGCAAATGCACCAATTAAACCGATAAGAAAATTTTTCATCCCTAGTCTCCTTTTAAATGAACGAGTTGAATAAATCTAGAAACACTATGTGCTTAAAACCTATCAAAATTACCTCAAAATGTCCAATAATTAAAAACAGCTTTTTTGGGCTAGCAATTTTCTATTTTATAAAAAAATAACCCCACTGAAGGCAGTAGGGTGTGAAGGATCTGTTTTGTTTCTTATTCTTCTTTGGAATTTATGAGTGGTATCGTAAGGCTTACAATCATTATTGGTCCAAGAGCTATCAATGTGAATCGTGGTATTGCAGATACGGCACCATATACGCATCCTGATAGGGCAATAATAATGCCGATGAGGAATGTGGCGATGTTTAGTCTGGCTGACGTTATTATGCGCCGTTTTTGGGGTTTGATGGCGTGGGCTGAGTGGAAAATCAGAAGAGAGTAGCATGCAAGCGAACACCATGCCAAGATTGAGAACAGAAGGGCGAGTGGTATATTGTTGTTTCCTATGGTTGCAGTGGAATTCATCCAGGTGTTCACGGCAGAATTTTCGCTAATAAAAAAGACAGTTACTCCGATCTGTGCAAGAGTTAGTATGAACATTGTGTGAGCCCATATGGTTTTTAGCATTACGAACCTCCTTTTTAAAGAACGGGTTAATATACTCAAATACTGATATTAAAAACCTATCAAAATATGCCCAAGATGTCCAATAGCTAATATTATTGTTTTAGCTATATGCAAACGGTTTTCCCCAAAAAAGTGCGTTTGAATTAGATATTGTGAGGTGGTACAATAGATTATTAATTGAAAAATTATGAATAAAAAGCTAAATATTATTATCACAGGTCCGCAGGCTTCTGGAAAAGGTACTCAGGCCAAGCTTCTGGTTGAAAAACATGGTTTTGGTTTCTATGAATCTGGAAAACTTCTGAGAGATGAAATTGCAAGTGGTTCCGCGCTTGGTAAACACATATCATCAATAATTGATAAAGGTAACCTGCTTCCTGAATCAGATATAAATAAATTTTTTGACGAAAAAGCCAAAGATCTTGTAATAAGTTCTGACGCGGTGGTCTTTGACGGTTATCCCAGAAACCTTGCTCAAAAAGATCATTTTGAACAAAAAATGAAGGAATGGGATAGAGAAGAGTCAGTATTTATTTTCATAAATATCAGCAGAGAAGAAACTTTCAAAAGACTTTCTATTCGCAAAGAATGTCCTAAATGCGGTGAAAAGTATGGCGATCGTGATAGAGGCATAGAAGTTTGTAAAAAATGCGGTACAGTGCTAAAAGTAAGGGCTGATGAGACAAAAGAAGCTATTACAAGGAGATTGGATGAATATGAGCGCAATACAAAACCCTTGGTTGAATATTATAGAAATAAAGGTAACCTCATAGAAATTAATGGTGAGCAGGATAGAGAAAAGGTGTTTGAGGATATTGAGAAAGGGTTTAATGCTAGACAAGACATTTAGCACCATTATAGAATAGCTATCGCTCGAGATCGATAATTTTATCGCTTCGTTGTCATCCCCGCGAATGCGGGGATCCAGACATCGTCGTCTTCGACGCCGTAAATGGATGCTGAAACAAGTTCAGCATGACAGTAATGTAATAGTGTTATATTTAAAACCTAGTCCCTGAAACCTCTGATTCATCTAGTTCAACTAATCTATCTACCGCAATGATTTATCTTAAATCACAATCAGAAATAGCCAAACTCAAAGAGGGAGGCAAATATCTCGCAGAAATTCTGCGGGAGGTTTCTGATTTGGTAAAGCCCGGAGTAACTACTGAATTTTTGAATGAGCGAGCCGAGGCCTTGATAAAAGAAGCGGGAGGAGAGCCCTCTTTCAAAAACTACAAAGGAAGTTTTCCTTCTGGTCTTTGCACTTCGGTAAATGCTGAAATTGTTCATGGTATTCCATCAAAAAGAGAACTATTGGAGGGAGATATAGTTAGTCTTGATTTGGGTATGATATACAAAGGCATGTTTACGGATCACGCCGTAACTGTGCCCGTAGGATCTGTGAGTAACCAAGCTTTGGAGCTAATTGATGTAACTAAAAAAGCGCTTGAAAAAGGAATTGAGGTCATGAATCCCAGAGCCACGCTTGGAGACATAGGCCATGCCATAGAATCTTTTGTGAAAAGTCAGGGTTTTGATGTGGTTAGAGATCTGGTTGGTCACGGAGTTGGTAAAGCAGTTCACGAGGAGCCACAGGTTTTGAATTATGGAAAAGCTGGAACTGGAAAACGACTTGAAGCGGGAATGGTTTTGGCACTTGAGCCTATGGTGGTTATTTCGGATTACAATATTGTTTCAGAGGACAATGGATGGACTTTTTCGACAGCCGATGGTGGGCTCTCTGCTCACTTTGAGCATACTGTCGCAGTCACTCATTATGGACATGAGATTTTAACTCTTTAGAATTCAGTTTTCAGGGCTCAGTATTCATAAATACTTATTATTATGCGTATTTTATCTATAGATTTTGGTACTAAAATTGTGGGGCTGGCTATCTCTGATGGTGAGTCGTCAATAGCACACAAGTATGGTATAATAAATTTCAAAGACATGGCTTCTTTGGCTTCGGAAATAGCCAATATAATCAATAAAGAAGCTGTGGATTTGGTGTTGCTTGGAAATCCCATATCAATGTCTGGGAGTAGTTCCAAGATGAGTGAAAAAATTGCAGAATTCAAGGCTGTCCTTGAGAAAAGTATCAAAATACCCGTTGAATTAATTGACGAGAGACTTTCCTCGAAAGAAGCTGAGGGAAATGTGGGAACTAGAAATAAAGAAGATATAAATAAAGAAGCCGCGCGATTAATTTTGCAAAAATATTTAGACAAGTTGTTTGCAAAATAGTTAGTGTTCAATAATTAGCATTCAGTATTCATGAATGATATGTATTGAATATTAAAAATCAAAACAAAAAAATGACAAATACAAAATTATCAGTAATTATTCCTTGTTACAATGAAAGTGAAAGAGTGAAGCCCACCTTGGATAGTGTTTTTAATTATCTAAAAAAGCAAAGCTTTGGTTCAGAAATGGTTTTAGTGAGTGATGGTTCGAAGGATGATACGGTGAAAGTGCTGGAAGCTTTTAAGATGGAACATCCTGATTTTGATATAAAAGTTATCGGGAGAAAGGAAAATCATGGCAAAGGTTACACAGTAAAAGAAGGAATGCTTTCCGCAAAAGGGGATGTGCGATTGTTCATGGATGCAGATAGTGCCACAACCATTGAAGAAATGGATAATTTCTGGAAATGGTTTGAAGAGGGCTATGACATAGTATTGGGATCTAGGCACATAAAAGGAGCTAAAATAGAAAAACAAGAGGGGATAAAAAGAAGAATTTTGGGCTGGGGAGGAAGATTACTTATAAAAATGTTTGCTGTGAGGGGAGTTAAAGACACTCAAAATGGTTTCAAGGCTTTTTCCAAGAAGGCTGTTGATTTGATTTTTCCCAAACTCACAATTGAACGATGGGGGTTTGATATCGAAGTGCTTGCTATTGCGAAATTACACAATTTCAAAATCAAGGAAGTACCAATTGTCTGGCATCATGTAGGCGAATCAAAATTAAAAGCTGCACAAGCCGCACAAGATACGCTGAGAGAGCTTTTTAGAATAAGAAGAAATATAAAATCAGGAAAATATAAATAAATATTAGTATTCAGTTTTCAGTATTCAGTGATCGGCAATAACCTAAGGTTTATAGTTTAAAACTTATTATTTAACACTTACCTGTGCCAGAATTAAGAAAAGACCCAATCTCAAATAAATGGGTGGTGCTTGCCACAGAGAGAGCGAAACGCCCAGAAACTTTCAAAGCCAAAGAAAGAGCTTTTTTTGATGCAAAAGATAATAGCGATCCTTTTGCGCAGGGCAGAGAAGCCGAAAATGCTCCCGAATTATTGGCGTATTCAAGTGACCCGAGACGAAGACCAGATACTCCCGGCTGGACCGTGAGAGTTTTTGAAAACAAATATCCTGCTTTTGATTTTGATCCAGGAGATAAAATGAAAGTTTATAAAAATGGAATTTTTGAACATAAAAAGGGATTGGGTTATCACGAGGTGATCGTGACCGCTGATCCCAAGAAACACCCAGCTCTTTTTAGTAGTGAGGAGATGGCGGAGCTCATACGGGCCTATCAAGAAAGATTTTCAACTCATTGCGCGAAGGATCATGTGAAATATGTTTGTATTATTTACAATCATGGAGAAAAAGCAGGGGCTTCTATTACTCATCCTCATTCACAGCTTTTCGCTTTTCCTTTGGTTACAAATGATGTGAATGATGAAATTTTGGGTTCTTTGGACTATCACAACAAAAATCAAAGATGTGTTTACTGTGATATGACTAGTCAAGAAAGCATGCAGAAGCAAAGAGTGATTATGGAGAGTGATAATTTTATCTCCTTCATGCCTTATGCATCTAGATTTCCTTTTGAAACATGGATAATGCCAAAGAAGCACGAACCATATTTTGAAACCATTGGCAATGATGAAAGGTTTGAATTCGGTGATCACCTTCGGGAAATGCTAAACAAGCTTTATGTGGCTTTCGATGATCCGCCATACAATTTTTATATTCATTCATCTCCCTGCGATGGAAAAGAATATCCTCATTACCATTGGCATTTGGAATTGATCCCACGGTTTACCAAGATAGCTGGATTTGAATTGGGTACCGGTATGATTATAAATACAATGTCTCCAGAAAATGCCGCTGATTATTTAAGAGAAATAAAATAAAAATAATGATAATAGTTGCTAATCATAAAATGTACAAAACTACCAAAGAAGTTGGTAAGTTTATTTCCTTTGTGGAAAATTCGGGACTAGTTTCTGGAAAACTAAAAGTTGTTGTGTGTCCCTCTTTCCCATCCATATCTATTGCAAATCAAAATGCAAAAAAAATAAAAATAGGAGCACAAGATTGTTTTTACAATCAAGTGGGTGCGTTTACTGGTGACGTGGCTCCCAAATCTTTGTACGAAGCAGGGGCTAGGTATGTGATATTGGGGCACTCTGAAAGAAGAATTCATCACAAAGAAACCGATTTGATCATAAATGAAAAGGTAAAACTTGCGACTAGGAGCAAATTGAAAGTGATACTTTGCGTAGGCGAGACGAGGTCTATAAGACTCTTGGGAACCACAAAGCACTACATTCAAAGGCAACTCTCGGATGATCTAAATGGTTTGAGCAAGGATTACGCAAAAGACTTGATTATAGCTTATGAACCTATTTGGGCTGTTTCGGGATTTGCAGGTTCCCAGGCCGACACACCAGAAGATTCTTTCGTGATCGCAAGAATAATAAAAGATTTTCTATTAGATAAATTTGGAGAAAAGACTGGATCCAAAATCCCAGTGATATATGGGGGAAGTATAACCGAAGCCAATGCCAAAAAATTTGTTGCTGATAAATCCATCTCAGGACTTCTTATTGGCAAAGCTAGCGCTGACGAAAAAACTTTTGTAAGTATTTTGGAATCTCTAAAGTAGTTTTATAATTATAATTTTTCTAAATTGTTATCACATATAAGAGACATAGTTCCAAATGCAGATAAACAAGGTTACGCTCTTGGTGCCTTTAACACTTTTAATTTAGAAATCACACAAGGAATTATAAGAGGTGCCGTTGCTAAATCAGCTCCTATTATAGTTCAGGTGAGTGAAACCACTATTGAATATGCAGGACTAAAGCCCATTACTCATATAGTCAGCACCATAGCAAAAAACGAATCAAACAATGTTCCTATCGCTTTGCATCTTGATCACGGAAGAAGTTTTCATTCGGTAGTTGAATGCGTGAGAGCTGGATTTTCATCTATTCATATGGATGGATCGCAACTCGCCTTTGATGAAAATATAGAGGTTACAAAACAAGCAACCGATTATGCACATGATCATGGGGTTTGGGCGCAAGGAGAGCTTGGTAAAATCATAGGAGTTTATAAGGGCAAAGAGGATTACAGAGAAACAGAAGCAGAATATACGGATCCAAATCAGGCGGTTGAATTTGTGAAAAAAACCGGAATAGATATTTTGGCTATTTCAATTGGTAATTCGCACGGACTTGCGGATAGTAATTTGGATTTTGATAGACTAAAACAAATACGAGAAAAAGTGAGTGTTCCTTTGGTTCTTCATGGGGGATCGGGAATACGAAATGAATATATACAAAAAGCTATAGGGCTAGGTATTTCAGTGGTCAATTACGACACTGAGCTTAGAATGGCTTTCTGTGACGAGGCGGAAAAAGCTTTTAGCAAAAGAGATCATGAAAATGATTATGATCCAAGAAAGCTAATAGCGCCAGCTAGAGACGCCGTACAAAAAATTGTGGAAGGACATATTGATGTTTTGGGGTCAGCTAGAAAATTTATTCCAAATAAAAAATAAAATTAAAATAATGGAAAAAATCAAAGTAGCTATAAATGGATTTGGTCGCATAGGTAGGGCATCATTTAAAATAGCTTTGGAAAAACCCGATTTGGAAATAGTTGCAATCAATGACCTTACAGATCCGGAAAATTTGGCATATTTGCTCAAATACGATTCAGTTCAAAAAAAATACGGTAAAAAAATAGGATATTATGATGGGGGAATTATCGTAGAGGATAAAAAGTTTCCTATTTTTGCAATCAAAGAACCAGAAAAACTTCCATGGAAAGATCTTGGTGTAGACGTGGTAATTGAATCAACCGGGGTGTTTACTAAGCTTGAAGATCTACAAAAGCACATCACGGCAGGTGCAAAAAAAGTAGTACTATCTGCTCCAGCTAAGGGAGAGGGAATTCCCACATATCTTAGAGGAGTAAATGATAATGAATACAAAGGCGAAAGTATTATTTCTTGCGCTTCTTGCACTACCAATGCCATAGGTCCCGTGATAAAAATGCTCGATGAGAAATTCGGAGTAGAAAAAGCCATGACATCCACCATTCATGCCTACACAGCTACTCAGAGCTTGGTGGATGGGCCTGCTAAAAAAGATTTCCGAAGAGGACGCGCAGGGGCTGCGAACATATCTCCTTCTTCTACTGGTGCTGCAAAGGCCACAACCCAAGCATATTCAAAACTCAAAGGACTATTTGATGGAAATGCTTATAGAGTTCCGGTTATTGCTGGATCAATCGCTGAGGTTATTGCAGTGTTAAAAAAAGAAGTGACCGCCGAAGAAATAAACCTTGGTATAAAAGAGTATTCAAAAAATTCAATGAAAGGCGTACTCACATTTACAGAAGATCAAATTGTGTCTTCAGATATTATTGGAAATAGCTATTCATCCATTGTTGATTTGGAATACACCATGGTGGTGGGTGGAAATCTCGCTAAGGTTGTTGCGTGGTATGACAACGAATGGGGCTATACTGAAAGATTGATCGAAGAAGTAATTATGGTAGGTAAAAATAATGAATAAAAAATATATAATCTTTGATCTTGGTGGAGTGGTGCTTGAAGATGGAACCAAGCAGGTTTTTCATAAACTCAAACGGGAAACCGGAGAAGATACTGATGAGATAGAGAAAAAATTCAGAGATACCAAGAGAAAAGGTGGGCTTGCAGATTTGGAGATAGGTAAAATAAGTCCCAAAAGATTTTTTACTAACTTTTACAAAGAAGTTTCGCTGGGAGTTGGGGGTGAAGAGTTTGAGAAATGGCTTCTTTGCGGTTTTATTCCCATTCACGAGGTGTGGGATATTATTGATTCACTTTACGGAAAAGTTGATTTGATTTTGCTTACCAATCACAATAAGGAATGGATGAAGATGTGGAAGCGCAAATACAAAATTTTCAAGAAGTTTAAGTATATTTTCAACTCTGCTGACATAGGACTTAGAAAGCCAACTCCTCAAATTTTTGAGTACGTGATGAGGAAATTGAAAGTAAAGGGCGGACAATGCTTTTTCGTAGATGATACTCCTGAAAATATAGGTACTGCGAAAAAGTTTGGCATGGATACATTTGTTTTTCACGGGGGAGTCTCTAGTGCAAGACTGGATAGCAAGATAAAATCCTTTTTATTAAAAAAACGAGTAAATTAGAATGATAAAATCATTATCTGACATAGATTTGAGAAACAAAATCGCTCTTGTAAGAGTGGATTTTAATGAACCCATAGATGAAAAGGGAGAGCCCCAGAGTGATTTTAGAATACGCGCTAGTCTAAAAACCATCAAATATATTCTGGATAGGGGTGGCAAGGCAGTGCTCATGACTCATTTGGGAAGTCCCGAGGGAAAAGTGGTTAATAATTTGAGATTGGGGGGTTATTTTGCAAAAAAACTTGAAAAGCTTTTGTCTGAAAAAGTTCTCAAGCTAGATGACTCGATATCCAAAGAATATAAAAAGATCATACATTCTTCGGTGGAAAGAATTATACTTTTGGAAAATCTCAGATTTCATAAAGAGGAAGAAGAAAATGATTTGAATTTTGCCAAATCTTTGTCTGAACTTGGAGAAATATATGTAAATGAAGCTTTTTCAAATTGCCACAGGGATCACGCTTCCATGATGGGTGTGGTGAAATTTCTTCCTTCATTTGCCGGTTTTCAGCTAGAAGAAGAGATAAAAAAAATGGATCAGGTGAGGAACAATCCAAAAACACCATTTGTTTTTGTGACAGGTGGAGCGAAGCTCAAGACCAAACTGGGATTACTCAAATACATGATCAATAATGCTGACAATGTTTTGGTGGGAGGAAAGCTTGCCAATACCTTACTTGCAGCTACTGGCGTAAAAATTTCAAGTGATCAAATAGAGCCAGATTTTTTAAACGAAGCCAAGATTCTTATTTCCAAATTATCTGATAATAACTTACATATCCCAATAGATGTAAAAGTAAAAGATGTTTTGGGAAATGTTTTGGAAAAAGATGTGATGCAAATCACAAGAGATGACAAGGTTTTTGACATAGGCCAAAGAACCATCGGAGTTTTTTCTCATATAATAAATAAAGCTGGTATGGTGGTTTGGAATGGTCCCATGGGTAAATTTGAAGAAAAAGATTTTAGCCAAGGTACATTTGAAGTGGCTCGAGTGATAGCTCATGCCTCAGGAGAATCTATAGTGGGAGGCGGAGAAACTATAGACGCGTTAGAAGAAATAAAGCTAATAGAAGATGTAGAGTATGTATCTACTGGCGGAGGAGCTATGCTTAAATATCTTGAAAAAGGCAAGCTCGTTGCGATAGAGGCTTTAAAAAAATAAATAAAAATATGATAATAAGTTCAATTCACTCAAAAGAAATTTTGGATTCTAGGGGCGAGCCCACTATTGAGACCACCGTGATATTGGAAAATGGTGTAAGAGGTGTGGCGAGCGTTGCTTCTGGCGCATCCACTGGAATTCATGAGGCCCTAGAACTACGCGATGGAGATAGCAAGCGATATATGGGCAAAGGAGTGCTCAATGCAATAAAAAATGTTGAGGAAGAAATAGCTCCGCATATTGTAGGTATGGATGCTAGGGAGCAGTCAGCGATAGATTATAAAATGAATTCGCTTGATGGCACTGAGAATAAAAAGCGACTGGGTGCCAATGCGATTTTGAGCGTTTCTTTGGCGTGTGCTAGAGCTTATGCAAATCATCTGGGAGTTGAGCTGTTTGAATATCTTAGAGTGATTTTTGGAAGCAATGGGGCTTACTATATGCCACTTCCTATGTTCAATATTTTAAATGGAGGCAAGCACGCTGATAATAATTTGGATGTTCAGGAATATATGATTCTTCCTGTTGGGGCTAGTGATTTTGCTACCGCAGTTAGGATGGGATCAGAGGTTTATCATAGTCTAAAAAAAGTGCTCAATGAAAAGGGATTAGCTACTGGAGTTGGAGATGAGGGAGGATTTGCGCCAAAGGTGAGTAATCTTGATGAGCCGTTGGAGTTCATAAGTAGTGCAATTGAAAAAGCTGGTTATAGACTTGGTAAGGATATTAAAATAGGAATGGACGTAGCTGCTTCTTCATTTTTTGAAAAAAGCGAAGGGTATAAATCTACAACATTAAATAAAAAACTTAGTGTTGAAGAAATTATAGAGATGTATGAAAAATGGCATGACAAATTTCATGTAGCTATTATTGAAGATGGTTTTGCAGAAGATGATTGGGATGCATGGAAAAAGCTCACTGAGAAAATGAGTAAAAAAGTTCAGCTGATAGGAGATGATCTTTTGGTTACAAATGTGAAGAGGATACAAATAGCTATAGATAAGAATATTGCAAATGCAGTACTTATAAAAGTAAATCAAATAGGAACTCTCACGGAAACTTTTGACGCTATAAAATTAGCCAAACTCAATAATTATGGAGTAGTGATATCTCATCGTTCAGGGGAAACCAATGATGCCTTTATTGCAGACCTTGCCGTGGCGACAAATGCTATGCAAATCAAGACAGGATCACTTGCCAGAGGAGAGAGACTAGCAAAATACAATAGACTTATGGAAATAGAAAGAATTTTGGGAAATAAGAGTGTATTTAAAAGTGTTATCTAAATTATGAATTATCGCCCAGTAGTACTTACTATAATAGATGGACTAGGAATAGCTCCAAATGGACCAGGAAATACGGTCTCTCTTTCCAATATATCAAACTTGAGGAAATTAACTTCTAGTTATTTTAGTGCAACACTGAGTGCTTCTGGGGAGGGTGTTGGATTGCCTTGGGGCGAAACGGGAAATTCTGAAGTTGGACATATAAACTTGGGGGCTGGTAGAATCGTGGTTCAGGATTTACCGAGGATAAATAGCACGATTGCAGACGGATCCTTTTTTCAAAATCCAGCATTTCTAAAAGCAGAAGAGCATGTGAAAAAAAACAATTCCAAACTTCATATTATGGGGCTTCTTGGTACCGGAGCTGCTCACTCATATGAAAAGCATATGTATTCGCTTATTGAGTTTGCAACCCAAAAAGGAATAAAAAATATTTTCTTACATTTATTCACTGACGGCAGGGACACTGCTCCCAAAAGTGCTTTGGGGTATTTAACGGATCTTGAAAAAGCTATTTCCGGATTTGGTTCTTGCAAAATCGCTACGATAGGAGGACGCTATTTTGGAATGGATCGTGACAAGCATTGGGATAGAATTATGAAATCATACAATTCAATGGTGCTAGGTGAAGGACCAAAATACAAGGATGCAAAGGATGTTGTGGCCACATCTTATGAAAAAGGAATCACTGATGAATTTGTAGAGCCTTCCGTGATTTGCGAAGGTCAAAAGCCAATAGCAAAAATAGAAAAAGGAGATGCACTGATATTTTTCAATTTTAGACCAGACAGGGCGTTACAAATAACCAAGACTTTTGTTATGCCAAGCTTGCCAGATGAAGTGAAAAGAACTCAGAAGGTGGAGGATTTATTATTTGTTGCAATGACAGAGTATGACAAAGATCTACCCGTTGAAATTGCATTTAATCCTGTGAATGTAGAGTATCCAGTAGCTAGGGTGATAAGTGAAGCTGGGCTAAAACAACTTCACATAGCTGAAACTGAAAAATATGCTCACGTTACCGTTTTCTTTGATGGAGGAGTGGAAGCTAATTTTGTAGGAGAGGATAGAGTCTTGATTCCTTCCCCACAAGTTCCTAAATACGATGAGAAACCAGAAATGTCAGCTAGGGAACTTACAGATAGGGTACTTAGAGAGCTTGCTACTAATAAATATGATTTCATAGTTATAAACTTTGCCAATTGCGATATGGTGGGGCATACTGGAAATATTGATGCTACAAAAATCGCCATAGAAACAGTTGATAATAGCGTAGCTAGAATTGCAAATGAAGTTCTGAATATGGGTGGTGCGACTATTATTACCGCAGATCACGGTAACTGTGAGTCCATGAGAGATGCCCATACGGGAATGATGGAAACTGATCATACTATAAATCCTGTTCCTCTTTGCATTGTAGCTAAGGGGTTTGAACATGCGAGTAGGAGTATTTTTGATTTGGGTGATGTTTCTCCTGATGGTTTTCTTGGAGATGTTGCTCCTACTATTTTGGATCTAATGGGACTAAAGAGGCCAAAGGATATGCATGGTTTTAGTTTTGCCAATCTATCCAATAAATAAATTTATGGGAGATATCACCATTAAAGAATCGCAAAAAATAGTAGATGATTGGATTAAAAATATTGGTGTTAGATATTTTTCAGAGATGACTCAGCTAGCACAGTTAACAGAAGAAGTTGGCGAGGTTGCTAGGATTATATCTCGAACATATGGTGATCAGAAATTTAAAAAAGAAGAGGGTCATGATTTGGCAGGTGAGTTGGCCGATGTGCTTTTTGTATTAATATGCATTGCCAATAATACGGGGATTGATCTGACAGATGCGTTTAAAAAAATGATGGACAAAAACACCAACAGAGACAAAAAAAGATTTAAAAAATAATTTTTTATAATGTACGATTTTATAACAATAGGAAGTGCTCTCGAAGATGTTTCATTTATTGTAAACAATCCAGAAGCTCACGGCAACGCACTTTTTAGTTTTTATGAGGATAGAAAAATAGAAATTCAAAACGCAGAGTTTAATTTGGGCGGAGGGGGTATGAATACTGCCATTGTACTTTCAAAATTAAATTTGGCTGTAGCTCCTATGATAAACATAGGTGCTGATGCGAGAGGTGAAATTGTAAAAACAGAATTATATAAAAGAGGTATCTCCACTGAATTGGTTCAGGTAGATAAAGACAGTCATACGGGAGTGTCAGTGGTTCTAATAACCAAGAAAAAAGGAAGACATGTTTTATTTGTAGCAAGAGGTGCCAATGAAAAATTGAGCATTTACGTAAAAGGTATAAAAAAACTAAAACCAAGATGGGTTTATATAACTTCGCTTCATGGTGATTGGCAGCAAGATTTAGAAAAAATCTTTTTGCTTAAGCGCAAAATGGGATTTAAAATAGCGTTTAATCCAGGACAAAATCAGTTATCCCAAAATCCTGATTTTATTAGGTCCATAATGCCGGATATAGATTGCCTGCTTATTAATAGAAAAGAGGTTTCGTTGCTTTTGGGCTCCAAGAGCTCTGATATGGAATTTCTATCCAAAAAAATGCACAAGTGCGGAGCGAAAATGGTTGTAATTACAGAGGGAGAAGCGGGTGCCAATGTCTATGATGGTAAAACTCTTTTTCATGTGGATATAGTTGATACAAAAAGTGTTGATTCAACTGGTACTGGAGATGCTTTTGGCGCTACTTTTATAGGGGCATTTTATAAACACGAAGATATTGAAAAAGCGCTCAAATATGCTATTATTCAGTCTTCAAAGGTAACCGAAGAAATAGGGGCTCAACATGGTTTGGTGAACGAAAAAGTGCTAAACAAAATTTCTAAAAAAGTAAAAATAAGCAAATATGAAAACATCTAATTTAATTCCAGTAGAAGTCTCGGCTAGACATATGCATATTTCTGTTTCTGATATGAAAAAACTTTTTGGTCCAGACCATAACCTAGCCAAATACAAAGACCTAAGCCAAGAAGGCGAGTTTGCAGCTAGGGAGGTTGTAAATGCGATAGGTCCTTCCGGAAGAGTTTTGGAAAATATAAGAGTCTTGGGACCCGCCAGAGAAAAAACTCAAATAGAGCTTTCTCGTACTGACACTTTTTTTCTTGGTATAGAAGCTCCGCTCAAATTGTCAGGAGACCTGGAAGGATCAGCGCCGATAATTCTTCGTGGCCCAATGGGTGAAGTCAAGATGTCGGGTGGAGTGATAGTTGCCAAAAAGCACATTCATGCAAGTCCCGAAGATGCAAAGGCTCTAGGAGTAGCTGATGGCGATCTTGTTGATGTAGAAATTGCGTCTGATCAAAGACCGTTGGTTTTTAAAAAAGTGCCGATGAGAGTAAAAGATAAATTTAACTTAGCATTGCATTTGGATACTGATGAAGGCAATGCTTGTTGGGCAGAAAAAGGAACTATGGCCAAAATTATAAATCTAAACTAATGATTCTATCAATCAACTCAGGATCCCAGTCTTTGAAATATAGTTTATATGATTCCGAGAATTTCAACTGCATTGACTCGGGAGAATTTGGAAATATTTTTAAAGGTGGTACTTATGATACGCATAGAGATGCTGTTGACGTGCTGTCAGATAAACTCAAAGGAAGCGATGTGACCTTGGTAGCTCACAGAGTTGTGCATGGTGGAATAGAATACAGAAAGCCAACTTTGATAAATGACGATGTGCTCGAGGCTATAAAGGAGTATTCAATTTTAGCACCTCTTCACAATCCAGCTGAGCTAGACACAATAATAGCTTCTCAAAAAATATTTACTAGCGCAAAACACGTAGCAGTTTTTGATTCTGGTTTTTATACTGATATGCCTGATTATGCAACAAGCTATGGAATTCCCAAAGACATAACACAAAAACTCAAAATACAAAGAATAGGTTTTCATGGGCTTTCCCATGAATATGCTTCAAAAGAAGCTTGCAAAGAATTTAAGATGGATTTTGATAAAGCTAGTATTATTTCTTGTCATCTTGGTGGAGGATCAAGTATTACTGCGATAAAAAATGGCAAAGCGATAGATACGAGTATGGGATTTACGCCAAGCGAGGGACTTTTGATGATGACGAGATCTGGCGACATAGATCCCGGAGTGATGTTTTATATAGCTGATGCTATGAATCTCAATATGAAAAAGCTAGAAGAGTTGCTACTTAAAAAAAGTGGAATGGCTGGAATGACTGGATATGATCAAGACATGAAAAAGATACTAGAACAATACAGTAAAAACGACGAAAATGTGAAACTTGCTGTGGATTTGTTTTTCTACAGAATCAAGAAGTATATAGGTAGCTATTTTGGTATTTTGGGAGATATTGATATAATAGTGTTTACCGGTTCAATAGGCGCTAGACAAGAAGACTTAATCAGAAAAAAAGTCCTAGAGGGGCTACCTTTCTACAACGATGCGAGAATTTGCTTCATGGAGACCGATGAGCAGATCATGCTCGCTAAAAAAGCTTTTGAGCTAGTGGGTCAATAATAAATATTCTACATTGATGATTGAAATACGCTTTCACAGCAGGGGAGGACAAGGTGCAAAAACCGCAGCTACAATTCTTGCGGAAGCTTTTGGTAGCTATGGAAAGTATGTACAAGCTTTTCCTGATTTTGGTCCCGAAAGAGAAGGAGCTCCCATGAAAACGTATCTCAGGATAGATTCTAAACCAATAAGGATTGTTGAGGGTATAAAAAATCCAAGTCTAGTTATAGTTCTAGATGAAACACTGATAGACGAACCAGAAATTTCAGCAGGTGTGGGTACTGATACTATTATTATAGTAAATACTTGTGATTCAGGAGAAAGAGTAAAAACAGAAAAAGGTTTCAAGGGCAAAGTTTTCACTATCAATGCTTCTGAGATAGCTGAAAGAAGAATAGGTAAGCCAGTGCCTAGTGCTGTGATGATGGGAAGTATTTTGAAAATTCTAAATAGCAAAGATATGACGATAGATCAATTCACTGCATTCGTACAAAAATCTTTTGTAAAAAAGTTCGGTGATAAAATTGCCAAAGCAAATATAGAAGCTATTAACGAAGGATATTCATCAATCTAAAATGCCAAAAGAAAACACCAAGACAACTAAAATAAAGACTGATGTAGGTGGTACCATAAGAACCCCTGGTTCTTCTATTGAATACAAAACCGGATCATGGAGAACTCTAAGGCCCCAGCGAGATGCTAAAAAATGCATTCATTGTTTAGCTTGTTTTAATTATTGTCCAGAGGGAATTTGGAATATAAAAAATGGAAAAATAGATGAAGAAAATCCTATTAATTTTGAATTTTGCAAGGGTTGTGGAATCTGTGCCAATGTTTGCCCTGTGAAATGTATACATATGACTCCGGAGTATCTTTGTAAAATAGGTAGTGATGGAAAAAAGAAAAGTGATCATAGTCATAGAAAATCAGAAGAACTTAAAAAATAAATGAAGAATATACAGAAAAAATTGGTTCTAACAGGTGCAGAAGCAGCCGCAGAGGTGATGCGTCAGGTTAACCCTGATGTTGTGGCTGCGTATCCTATTACTCCTCAAACTCCAATTGTGGAGAAATTTGCTGAGTATGTCGCTGATGGAAAAGTTGACACAGAGATGATCCCTGTAGAATCAGAGCACTCTGCTCTTAGTGCCGTTGTGGGTGCTTCCTCAGCTGGAGTGAGAGCGATGACCGCAACTTCCTCTGCTGGATTGGCCCTGATGTTTGAAATTACTGGAGTGGCTTCTGGACTCAGACTCCCCATAGTTATGCATGTAGTAAATAGAGCATTGAGTGCTCCTATAAATATTCACTGTGATCATTCAGATTCAATGGCGTGTAGGGATTCTGGATGGGTGCAGATTTTTAGTGAAAATCCTCAAGAAGTTTATGACAATTCTTTGGTAGCACAAAAAATTGCAGAAGATGCAGATGTTAAACTCCCAGTCATGGTGATGCAGGATGGTTTTATCACTTCTCATACGGCGTCAAATCTTGAAGTTTTGGAAGATAGTGTTGCGCAAAAATTCATAGGAAAATTCAAGTCATGGGTGAATCTTCTAGATATAAAAAATCCTATTACAGTGGGTCCGCTTCAGCTAACTGATTCCTATTTTGAAGATGCTATAAAAAGAGAGCAGGGAATGGGCAATGCTTACGATTCATTTAAAAAGCATTCAAAGTTTTTGGCCAAAATTATAGGAAGAAGTTTTGATGTTGTAGAATTTTATACTGGCAAAGATACAAAAAATGCCAAAGTAGATTATATTATAGTTGCTTTGAATTCTACTGCCGGCGCAGCCAAAGATGTAGTTGATGAAATGAGAGCTAGGGGTGAAAACGTAGCTTTACTAAAAATCAGATTGTTTAGGCCTTTTCCATATCTTGAAGTGGCAAAAGCACTAAGTGGCGCAAAGCGAGTTGCGGTACTTGATAGATCGTTTTCATATGGAGCATATGGTCCGGTTGCTTCGGAAGTTAAGAATGCGCTTCACAATATAAAAAATAGCCCAGAAGTTTTTGGATATACTTACGGACTTGGCGGTAGAGAAATAACCCAAAGTCAAATAGCAAAAGTTTTTGATGATTTGAAAAAAGGTAAAGTGACCAACGAATATCCAGGAAAAAAATAATTATAGAAAATCATGCCTCTTCTAAAAGATTTTGAAAAATCAGAAAAAAGATTTGTTCAAGGACACCGCACGTGCCAGGGTTGTGCTATTCCTATAATCGTTCGTCATGTGCTACGCGCTACCAATAAACCGGTAGTAGTTGCCAATGCTACGGGGTGCCTCGAAGTGACTTCGACAATATATCCTTTTACTTCTTGGAATGTACCATGGATACATTCTGCTTTTGAAAATGCTGCAGCTACGATGAGTGGAGTCGAGACTGCTTATAAATCACTAAAAAAGCAGGGAAGAATAAAAGAAGATGTGAAATTTGTGGTTTTTGGCGGAGATGGAGGTACCTATGACATCGGACTTCAATCTCTTTCAGGGGCACTCGAGCGAGGTCATGATTTTACCTATATTTGCTATGACAACGAAGCATATATGAATACGGGAGTTCAGCGCTCTAGTGCTACTCCTTATGGTGCCAATACCACTACAACTCCCGTGGGAAGTACTGCCTTGGTAGGTAAAAGCAATCAACGCAAAGAGCTTTTTGAAATCGTGGCAGCTCACAAGGTTCCTTATGCAGCGCAGGCATCTATTGCAAATTGGCCAGATCTTTATAACAAGGCCAAAAAAGCTCTAGAAACCAAAGGACCTACTTTCCTTAATATTCTTTCTCCATGCGTTCCTGGGTGGAAATATGTACCCGCAAAAACAGTTGAAATTGCTAAAAAAGCTACCTCAACTGGTTTTTGGCCACTTTATGAATATGACAATGGTAAATGGATTTTGAATTACGATCCCAAAAAACTTGAACCAATAGAAAACTTTCTTGAGATGCAAGGTCGCTTCAAACATTTATTTAAACCTACAAAAAACGAAAAAGCCATCGCAGAAATTCAGGATGAGATAAATAAAAAAATGGAGAGAATTAGAAAGATGACGAGTATTTAACCTCATAACTCATTGTTATAATTATCTCTGTTCATAATTAACTATATTTCAAAATCTAGTTATCTTGCGTGATGATGAAAAGAAGATTTTAATAAAAAAATCTTTTTTTAAAGGATTTTATGATGCATATTCGTGTAAATTGATTATAGAAATAAGTACATGAACAATCCAGAACAATCAAGTGAAATAGGAAAACGAGAAGATTTTAGGATGAAAACCAGTAAGCAAATAGAAGGATATTTGCATGAAGGACTTCCTATCTTTGAAATGGCACAAATTTTGAATGCTAGAGACTTCGTGACCAGAGAAGTGAAAAAGGGCAAAGAATTCACCCATTTCAAAGTCAAAGAATATGTGGATGATCTAATTTCAAAGGGAATGAATCTTAGACTTCCTGATCAGATCATTCAATCAAGTAAAGTGATTCTTCCTCCAGATCAAGGAGAGATACAACGAGCTATAACTGGAGAAAACAAGTTCGAAAAGCCCAAATATATCCCCAGAACCCAGTTTCTGATGGAGCTTCTTTCCGATATGCAGATTCCATATTCAGTAGTTAGTGGTAAAAATGATCCCAACATGGTTCGTGAGCTTAGTTATCAACCGTTCATACTTCCAGAAAACTCGAGAATAGTTATGGTAAACAACGAGGAAGATAATGCCACTTATATCATCAAAGATATTGAAAACCCCATAGAAAACTGGGAGGATTATTCAGGAATGACTAAACAACAACTTCAGGAGCTTGAAGGCCGAGTTGATAAGATAGTATATCCAGGCGATGAGGTGAAATGGAAAGATGATATGCGAATAGCTCTATTAAAAGAAGTTGAAATTAAAAAGAAATCCAAGGATGCCCAGGAAATAAATGCTCCTATTCTGTCAGAGCGTCCATTGGGGTGGCCTAGTGCTAGAGGAGCATCAAGGCAATTACACGTCAGGAGAGCTAAATTTATTTCACTATCTGAAAAATATTTGAAAGCAAATCCAGAGCTATCGGGTGAGTTTGGAAATAGAGAGTACTATAGTCCTGACCTAATTTCTATTATGAAAAAGGAGGTGTTGCCATTCGCTGAATCTGGATGGAGATCGAAACGAAAAACTGCAAAAAGGTTAGGTGTTGATATTTCTACTATCGAAAGACGAATGGACAAAATGGAAAATAAAAGTTCAACAAAGGTATTTAGACCTCTTCGAGGCAGAGCAGCAGAACATATTGGCCCAGAGTTATTTAATGAACTTGATTCAGCAATCAATTCTCGCGATGCTTCATCTATGAAAGGGGAGACAGTTGATGATTTATCTAGACGATTGGGTGTTAGTCGTTCTTTCATAGATAGAGCTGTAAAAAAGTATACTACAAGTCGTCCTGATTGGGTTAAGCGCTCCGAAAATGTTGCTAGTGCTAAACGTCTTGATGCTGAATTAATTGATATTATCGAAAGCAAGGCATTTGAATATTTAAAATATCCCGAGATACCTGATAAATGGATCTCTGTCGAGGCGCTAGCAAAAAAACTAGGTATTAATAGAAAAACATTGAAGCGCATGTTGGAAGAATACATGGAAGATCATGGCAGTGAATGGTTTGGTAAGTTTAGGGTGAAGAGTAATATAGCGGAATGTGTTGGACCAGAGCTAGCAAAGAATATTGAAAATACTATTGAGTCTATCGGAGAGCCTGAGGGGGGATGGAAAACAGCCCATGAATGTTATTTAGAATTGAAAAAAACTGATGATTCTATTTCGCTCTACGCTTTTTATGAAGCCGTTGGGAAATATGAGGCGAATAATCCAGACTCCAATTCATTTGGGTTAAGAAGAAGGAAAGGTATGCAGATATATATGTTTTATTCCCCACAAGCCATAGAAGAAATATTGAATACAATTCGCACAAAAAGAAAAAAAATAGTTACTCCATAATTTTAATTTAATTTTTGGGTTTTATGAATGCTGAAAATAACCATGAAGTTGAAAAACAGTTGAGCGGCAGAGAAAAACTTCTTACCCTTGAAAAAGAGGGTAAATATGTTTTTCATGGTTCTTTATTTGATATTGATGTATTAGAGCCCAGAGAAGGAGATCAGTTCGTGAGCGATGATAAAAAATCAGTTAAAGATGGTGAATCTGCTGTGTGGGCAACGCCATTTGCTGAAGTTGCGATTTTTAGATCATTGATTAATCCAGAAGATGTTACGAGTGAATCTCAAAGCGAATTCGGTATTGATGAAGAAGGGCGTTCATTTTTCAAAGCTTCCCAAAATCTAATAGATGCGGCAAAAAAGAAAACAGGAAAAGTTTATATTTGTGATAAGAAAACTTTTACCGATGTGGATAAAATGCAAGTTAAGAGCAATGAAAAAATTGTGCCCGTTGGTATTGTAAGAGTTTCATATAAAGATTTGCCCAGCAATATAGTTGCTATTGGGGATTTGTAATAGTTCTAATTTATTTCCCTATTAACTTTTTGTCATTCCCGCCCCCCGAGCGGGAATCTTACTTTCAATAAAAACACTGTCACCCTGAACTTGTTTCAGGGTCCAAGTCGGCGTCTTCGACGCCGTGCATGGATGCTGAAATGAATTCAGCATGACAGTAGTAAGGGGCTTAAGTTGTCTGATTAAGTGCGGTATCCATTCGTCGTCATCCCCGACCTTGATCGGGGATCCAGACGTCGACGTTGTGCTTCGCAGAGTTACTTTTCACAACTGAAAAGTAACCAAAAGGTTTGTGGGGTGTTCAAAAGTCGCTAGTTGCAAAGATATAACACTCCATGACTCTCAAGAGGACGCTCCAACAGTTGAACACCCCAAACCCCATTGCTACATGAAATATACTATTCGTTAGTCCCTAAAACCTGAAACCTCTAATCCACTAGTTCCACTAATCCTTCTAACACCTAAAACCTATAACCTAGCGAGCCCTCCATTTTCAGGAGGGGATTTTTGTGATAGAATACATTTTCGCTATAAAACTATGCTTAAAACTATTTGGCAGGTACAAAAAGAAGCTCCAAAAAGCTTTCTAGATAAAGCGCCCGATGAACAAAGAATACTTTGGCAGATTTTGTATAACAGAGGCATACAAGAGCAAGAAATAGATCGTTTTATGAATCCTTCCGGTGAAAATCTTCATGATCCATCCTTGATGCAGGATATAGACAAAGCTTCGGATATAATTTTGGCATCGATAGCTAAAAAGGAAAAAATTATTATACACGGTGATTATGACGCTGATGGGGTAGTGGCTACAGTTTTGATATACGAAACTCTCAAAGATTTGGGTGCCAATGTTGATTATTATATTCCACATAGAGAGAAAGACGGATACGGAATAAACATAAACAAAGTAAAAGAGTTTTCAGAGAAAAATGATTTACTCATCACTGTTGACTGTGGAGTCACAAATAAAGAAGAAGTAGCGCTGGCTAGAAAAAATGGTATGAGTGTTGTGGTGACTGATCATCATCAGATAGTAGGTGGAATTCCTGATGCCAATGCAGTAGTAAATCCAAATAGAGAGGATGATAAATATCCATTCAAGGGGTTGTCTGGCGCTGGAGTCGCGTTTAAGCTTCTTCAAATAATACACAAAAAAACCAATTCCAAAAGCTTGGATCCTTTTAGTTTTATGGATATACTTTCTCTTGCCACGGTAGGAGACTGCATGGATTTGGTGGATGAAAATAGAGTGATAGTAAGAAAGGGTATGGAACAGCTCAAAAACTCTCAAAGAAAGGGGCTATCTCAGCTCATAAGGTACGCAGGAGTAGATCTAGAAAAACTAAATTCATATTCATTGGCATTTCAGATCGTGCCGAGGTTGAACGCTGCCGGAAGAATGCATCACGCAAATACTGCGTTTGAACTGCTTACAGAAAAGGATGCCACTCGCGCCCAAGATTTGGCGTATGATTTGAACAAGAAAAACAGAGAGAGACAAAAGAAAGTAGAAAGTCTTTTGGAGCTAGCGAGACAGCAAGCCATAGAAAACTACGCAGATAAGCCAGTTATAGTGGCTGGTGGAGATGATTGGCCAGTGGGGGTCGTGGGGCTTGTGGCTGGAAAACTTACCGAAGAATTTGGAAAGCCCTCTTTTGTTTATGGATCACTAGGTGAAAATTTTGCAGGATCAGCTAGAAGCATAGAAGGTTTTCATGTGACGAGAGCACTTGATGAAACTAAAGATTTACTACTCAAGTATGGAGGACACGAAACCGCAGGGGGGTTTACTTTTGAAAAAAATAAATTGGACGAGCTCAAAACTGCTCTTGAAAGTGGAGTGAAAAAACAGATAGATGAGAAGATAGAAATAGTCAAAAAAATACCAGTGGATAAAAGAATGAAGCTAGATGAGATTTCTACTGATCTTGTTAGATCTTTTCAACTGCTTGAACCGTTTGGTTTGGGTAATCCTGAACCTAGATTTGTTTTTGAAAAAGTTAGGATGGTTGATGCCAAGGACGTGGGTAGAGATGGAAAGCATCTAAAATTTAAAGCAGTTGATGATAAGCTAAATGGAATTGACGCGATAGGTTTTGGCCTGGGAGAAAAAGCTCAGATGTATTCATCTTCTGATAGTATTGATATTTTGGGTAAAATAGAAATAAACGAATGGAATGGGGTGGAACGAACTCAGCTAAAAGTTGACGGAATAAGAAGAAATAAATAATTTTTCAAAAATGCATTGCGTATTATTTACTGATGGAGGATCTAGGGGAAATCCAGGACCAGCTGGGGCTGGTTATGTTTTGTATCAAGATAAGGATATAAAACACAAAGGATCAAAATATCTGGGCAAAAAAACCAACAACGAAGCTGAATACTCTGCGCTTGTTTTGGGACTTGAAAAAGCGATAGAACTTGGATTCAAAGATTTGGAAGTAAATATGGATTCGGAATTGATCGTGAAACAGATGAGGGGCGAGTACAAAGTAAAAAATAAAAATCTAATAGCATTGTTTGCTAATGTCATTGCTTTGACCAATAAATTTGATAATATTTCTTTTAAGCATATTAGGCGAGAAAAAAACGAACTAGCTGACGAGCTTGTAAATGAGGTTTTGGATAAGGAAATGGCCAAATAATACTCGTATTTGTAGGTATTAAAATTCAAGGCGCCAAAATTGACTTTTGGTGTTTTTTATAGTACTATCCAGTGACCCAGAAAGCTGGATAATCGCTGTTATTTTGGCTTACAAAGCCCAATAATAGAGGAAAGTCCGGACACCGCCACGGCTTTGCTGTGGGCATGGTACCACCTAACGGGTGGCTAGCTAAATTATTCAAGGGGCGAATTCGCTTTTGAATTTTATGGCTAAGAACAAGTGCAACAGAGACAATACCGCCAGTTATGCATTTTGTATGACTGGTAAGGGTGAAAAGAGTGAGGTAAGAGCTCACAGTCTCGCTAAGTAACTAGCGAGAGATGCAAACTTTACCTGGTGCAAGATTGGTGGGCCCATCTAGTATGGGATCCAATCGCAAGGAACTTTGTCGCGAGGCAAAGTCGAGATAGATGATTATCGCGCACAAAAGGTGCGTACAGAATCCGGCTTATAGGTTTTCTGGGTCTTTGAATAAAATTAGTTTTGATATTTGCAAACCAATAATTTGCCATGAAAAAATCAGAGTTATTTTTTGCGATAGTACAAATACCAATAGATTATATCTTGGTTATATCAGCCGGATTGTTTGCCTACCTTTTTAGATTCTATGGTGCAGAATCGGTAGGTGCTTCAAAGCCGGTTATTTTTGAATTCAAGAGCTATTTTGTTTTGCTGTTTTTCGTAGCTATATTTTGGATTTTTTGTTTTGCAATATCAAAATCTTATAGTCTTAGAAAATCAAAAAGAGTACTAGATGAGTTTTACAATGTATTGATTGGTTCATCTTTGGCTATTGTGCTTTTGATATTAGTTATATTTCTAAGACAGGAAGAACTTTTTTCTTCTAGGTTTATGGTTTTGGCTGTTTGGATTTTTAGCATGCTTTTGGTATGGCTAGGCAGAGTTTTGACTGGATTGTTTCAGGTTTCTTTGTACAAAAAAGGAATAGGTGTAAAGAGAGTTATAATAATAGGCAAAGATAGAACAAGCGGAATTATAGTTTCTGATATGACTTCTGGAAAAACTGGCTACGAAATTTTGGAAGTTTTGCCATCTCCAAATGGAGAAATGACAGTTGAAAATATTTTGGATAAAGTGCGCGAATGGCACAAGAACAGAAAAGTAGATCAGATCTTGGTAGCCGATCCAAATGTTCCCAAGCTAGACATGGTGAATATTATCGATTTCGCTGATGAACAGAAAATAACTTTCAAATACGCTGCTGATTTGTTTGAAACTCAGGCCACAAACATAGAAGTAAAACCAGTGGCAGGAATTCCCATTGTAGAATTAAAAATGACACCGCTAGACGGATGGGGCAGAATACTAAAACGCACTTTGGATATTGTGGGGAGTATCCTTGGTATTATTGTTTTTTCGCCTTTGATGATATTTTCCGCGATTGTTATAAAACTTACTTCAAGGGGCCCAGTATTTGCTGATCTTCCTCCAAGGGCAGGACTACACGGAAAACCATTTAATTGTCTCAAATTCAGGTCAATGTATGTGGGTGCACACAAGGATCAAAAGAAAATAAAAAGTGAAAGATCGGGACTTTTTAAAGTTAGCAATGATCCAAGGGTAACGAGATACGGTGAGTTTATAAGAAAAACCAGCATAGACGAGACCCCACAATTTTTTAATGTGCTACGAGGCGAGATGAGCTTGGTAGGACCAAGACCTCATTTTCTAAATGAGTACAGCAAGAAAGACAAAAAACTTTGGACCATAAAACCGGGGCTAACTGGTTTTGCTCAGATATCGGGGCGCTCTGATTTGGATTTCGCTGAAGAGGTGAGACTTGAAACTTATTATATTGAAAACTGGAGTTTGCGCAAAGATATCAGAATACTTATAAAAACTCCATTTGTATTACTTAAAAGAAGAAAAGCTTCCTAATCAAACAAAATGAAAGTAGCAATAGTTCACGAACATTTAGCTCAGGACGGAGGAGCGGAATTGGTAGTAAGAACGCTCAAGGAAATTTTTCCTGAGGCGCCAATTTTTGCTTTGGTTTATGATAGAGAAAGAGCTCATCCCAAATTTCGTGAAATGGAAATAAAAACTTCATTTATTCAGAAAATGTGGGGAGGAGTAAAACACTATCAGTGGTATCTTCCTTTCATGCCCTCTGCAGTTGAAAAATACGATCTATCTGATTTTGACGTGGTTATTTCGAGTAGCTCAGCTTATGCAAAAGGAATAGTTACTCATTCAAGCACGCTTCATGTGTGCTATTGCTATTGCCCAACTAGATATCTCTGGAATTATACTCACCAGTATCATAGAGAGCTGAGACACAATAAAATTGTCAGAAAGTTGATCCCTTTTATACTCACTCCTCTTAGGGTTTGGGATAAAGTCGCCGCAGACAGAGTTGATCATTTTATAGGGATCTCTCAGTTTATAGGTCAGCAGATTAAGAAATTTTATAAAAAAGATTGCTCTGTTATTTATCCTCCAGTTGAAGTCAAAAAATTTGATCACACAAAACAGCCACAAGAATATTTTTTCATGCTAGGAAGACTCGTGGCTTACAAAAGATATGATCTCGCTATAAAAGTGTTCAATAAACTTGGATGGCAGTTAAAGATTGCTGGGGATGGACCTGAAATAAATTATTTGCGCAAGATCGCTGGCCCAAATGTAGAAATTCTTGGCAGGGTGTCTGATGAAGAGCGCACTAAGCTTTTTGAAGGTTGTCGAGCTTTTGTATTTACAGCTGAAGAAGATTTTGGAATAGTCCCAATAGAAGCCATGGCTTCGGGAAGACCTGTGGTGGCTTTTGGTTTTGGTGGTGCCGTGGAATATGTGATACCAGGGGTTACCGGAGAGCTATTTCCAACTCAAACCGAAGCTTCTTTGATGGAAGTTTTGAAAAAATTTCATCCAGAAAAATATGATCCCAATGTAATCAGGGCTCATGCAGAATATTTTGATAAAGAAAGATTCAAGCGCGAAATGAAGGAGTTAGTCGATAGAGAATGGGCGAAGCACCAAGAAGGTCTAAAAGTAAAACATATTTCAATTAATTAAAAATACAATGGAATTAATAGATTATCTCAAAGTTATCAGCGCAAAAAAAGTTCTCATCATAATTTTGATGATCGTGATCACTGCATCTAGTGTTTTGGTGTATTATTTTATGCCAGAAAAACTCGAAACATCTGTAGCTATCGCGATAGCAAGAGAAGGCAAGCAAGAGACTCAAGATTATAAATACGATGGATTTTATTCACTCCAGGCGAGCGAACTCTTTGCTGACACAGTTGTGAGCTGGTTTTTGAGCCCAGAAATCGTTAATAGCATATATAATGGCGCAGGAATTGATCTAGGAGACAAGACTCTAAGAGAGCTTTCCAGAGTGTTTGATGCAGAAAAAATGGCTTCTCAAAACGTTTTGGTGAAATTTACCGCAGGTGATGTAAGTGAGGCTAATCATGTAGTTAGCTCTATGAAAACCATCCTTTCAGAACGAACTCAGATACTAAACAAATCAAACAGCGAAGATGCGAAATTTACAGTTATCATTAGAGATCCGATAACAGTATCTCAGAAAATGGAGATATGGATGGTTGCTTTGATAAGCTTAGTTGTTTCCTTTTTTGTGAGCATTCTCATCGCCTTTTTATTTGAGTACATAGAAAAAGCAAGGAAGTCATAAATATGAAAATAGGTGTTGATATAAGAGCGCTTTCCGAAGGAAAACTTACAGGAATAGAAGTTTATACCATAAAACTTTTAAAGGCGCTTTTTAAAATAGATAAAATCAACGAATATTATCTATTTTACAATTCTCGCAGAGCCATGCCGGGATTCGTAAAATCTCTTTGTGAAAATAAAAATATCAAACTCAAAGCGTTTTCATATCCCAATAAGCTACTTAATTTTTCGTTTAGATTTTTGCATCGTCCACAGATAGACAAAATGGTCGGTGGACTTGATATTCTGTTTTCTCCCAATATTCTGTTTTCATCAGTTTCGGAAAACTGCAAAACCGTGGTGACATTTCACGATTTATCATACAAAATTCATCCAGAATTTTTCACGCAAATCCAAAGACTCTGGCATTCATTGGTCGGTCCCAAGTACTATGCCAAAAAAGCAGACGCTATAATCGCAGTTTCTGAATCTACCAAAAACGATATAGTTGATATATACAAAATTCCTGAGCGCAAAATTTCAGTGGTACACTCGGGTATATTTCTAGATAAAAATGTTCAGATTTTTGAAGAGGATTTTACTCTAAACAAAAAAATAAGTGAGTATAATCTAAAAAAAGGATATCTACTATATTTCGCCACTATTGAGCCCAGAAAAAATGTTGAGACTATTCTTGAGGCATTTGAATCCTTCAAACAAAAAACAAATTCAGATTGTAAACTAGTAGTGTGTGGTATAAGAGGTTGGTTGTTTGATAGAATTGTGAGAGTAGCAAAAAAATCACGTTTTTCAAAAGATATTATTTTTACCGGATTTATAAAGGACGAAGATAAAAAATCTTTATTCATGGGCGCTTCAGTATTCGTTTATCCCTCATTTTACGAAGGATTCGGTTTTCCTCCACTTGAAGCGATGAGCTTGGGGGTTCCTGTGATTACTTCAAACGTTTCTTCACTACCTGAAATAGTGAAGTCTGGTGCCATTACAGTTGATCCTTACAATGTGAATGATATAAGTTTAGCGATAGAGGAGTGCATGAAAAACAAAGATCTAAGACAAAGACTTATCACCAAAGGATTTGAAATCGCAAAAAACTTTTCATGGGAAAGCACAGCGAAAGCAACTTTAGAAGTGTTTAATAAAATTGTAAACAAATGAAAATAGGAATAGATGCGAGATCTTATGGCCCCAAGGGTTGGACAGGTGTAGGCAGATACACCCAGATGCTCATAGGGGAACTAGCAAAGAAAACAGATGACTCTTATGATATTTTTTTGGCGGGAGAGGAATATGACAATTTCAAACCCAAACAAGGATTTCAAAAAAAACACGAAGTAAAAGGAAGTTACTATTCTTTTTACGAACAATTTTTATTGCCTTTTCGTTTTTATGGAAAAGGTTTTGATTTTGTTCATTTTCCTCACTTCAATGTGCCTATCTCATATTTTGGTAATTTCATCGTGACCATTCATGACCTCATACACCTGTTTTTTCCTGGAAACAATGGCTCAAAGCTTAAACTTGGCTTATACAAGGCAATAATAGGCAGAGCTGTAAAGCGCTCAAAAAAAATCATAGCAGTATCCGAAGCCACCAAAAACGATATAATAAAAAATTTCAATGTAGATCCTTCCAAAGTGGTTGTGATTTATGAATCAGTAGATAAAGAGAATTATTATAAAATTAAAGACAGAGCAGTGGTAGAAAGTGCTATTGGTAAATATGGAATTCCCGTAGATTCCAAATACATACTTTATACCGGAGTTAGCAGGAGTCACAAAAATTTGCTTGGACTAATTAGAGCCTTTGATTTGCTTCTCAAAAAAAATCCAAGTCTAAAACTCGTACTTACTGGGAAAAAAGATCCGAGATATCCAGAGATTGATATAGAAATTCAAAAGCTTAATCTGGAAAAAAATATTATACGCACAGGATTTGTGGCTGAAGAAGATATGGTTTGTTTATACAACGGCGCCAGTGTCTTTGCCTTTCCCTCTTTTTATGAAGGATTTGGTTTGCCACCTCTAGAGGCGCAGGCTTGCGGAGTGCCTGTAGCATGTTCAAAGGTAGCGAGTATTCCCGAGATAGTGGGTGAGGGCGGACTTTACTTCGATCCCAAAAATATTGAGGACATGGCCAATAAAATAGAAATTCTAATTTCGTATGAGTCAAAAAGACAAGAGATCATTCAAAAAGGATATGAAAATATCAAAAGATTTAGCTGGGAAAAAATGGGACGCGAAACCTATGAAGTTTACAAGGAAGTCTATGCAAATATAGCCAATAAAAAATAGATAATTTTACGTTTAAACTAAGTGAAAACATGTGTAAAAGCATGTTTTTATTTATATTTACAATCTTTGGCTCTCGTGGCATAATAGAAGTGAAATTTTAATATGAATATAGGCAAAATAAACACACAAAAAAGGTTTAGGAGTGTTGATATTAAACGTAAAAGAATTTTTCATGAAGATGAAGAGCTTTTGGTTTTGAAGCACGAAAGAGATGACTATAGCACCATGCGCAAATTCAATTCTATTCCTTCCCAAAAACCCAAATCCATACCAAAACATCCAAAAGCCATGGATCTAGGCGTGATCACAGAGGTAGCGGAAGAGCCAAAGCCATCCCCAATTCCTTATTACATCGCTCTTGGCGAGATACAAACTGAAAGCATAGACTTTTTGCATCCAGCTAGAAGTTTTAGTTTTAGTTTTTATGCAAAACTATTTACAAGGGGACTAAAAGGCAAAATATTTAATATAGCCCTGAAGTCTCGTCCTAGAAAAAGCATTCCGCATTTTTATTCTATAGCAAATATCAATTTTCTTGGTCCTAGATTTGAAAAAGGTTTTCCTAGAAAACTTGTTGGAGTGGGGGTCGCGTGTACTATCATCGCACTTCTTATCGGCTCGGTAGGGATTTTGGGAAAAAGTAAGACGACAGAGGCATTGGTAAAGGATGATGCGAACGAAGCGGTGAATTATCTCACAAGTGGTGTAGATCAGCTCAAAAGCTTGAATTTCAAAGGAGCTTCCGGACAATTTGCACTTGCGATCCAAAAACTAGATGGCGCCAAAAGTTCCTTGGCTTCACTTGGAAGTGTCGCCAATGCTTTGATGAAAGTTATACCTATTACTTCAAATAGCTCAAAACTCATAGAAGCGGGAAGTCTTATCGCGAATGCTGGCAATGAATTTAGTCTAGGTTTTGAACAGCTGGCATTTGGCACCAAGGCAGAACTAAGCACGAGTTTGACCAGAGGAAATGGGGATTTTGCCTCAGAACCAAGCATAAAAATAGCCCATGAGCATATCAGATTAGCCCTTGGTTATTCCAGAGAAGCAGAAAAGATTTTGGACAAAGTAAATCCAAAAAGTTTGCCTGCAAATCTCTCAGACAAAATCTACGAGTTCAAAACTCAGGTTCCCGAGCTAAACGAAACACTTTCATTTCTAGATTCGTCTATGAGTTTTCTTGAGCAGATTTTCGCAGTGGACAAAGCCGATTTCAAACTACTCGTACTAAATGGAAATACAGACGAGCTAAGAGCATCCGGAGGATTTATGGGAAGTTCAGTTTTGCTTTCGTTTTCTGACGGCAGACTCAAAAACTATGAGTTCATAGATATTTATGATCCGAGTGGACAAGGCCAAAACAACATAGAGCCACCAGAGCCACTAAAAAGAGTCACGGAAAATTTCAAACTTCAGGACTCAAATTATTATTTTGATTTTGAGCGCTCTGCCAAAATCGCCAAAAAATTCTATGAAGATTCTGGAAGAGGATCGGTCGATGCTATCGTTCTTATGAATGATAAAGTGGTGAGTGAGCTTTTGGCGACACTTGGTGATGTGTATGTCCCCGAATACAAAACTACTTTCAATTCAGAAAATCTAAACCAGAAACTTGAAGAAGAAATAGAAGTCAAAGCCAAAGGATCAGATGATCCAAAAAGAATTTTGTCATATCTCGTTCCTGAGGTAATTCAAAAAATCTTTTCTTCAGATTCTAGTTCGTGGATCGCTTCTTCTAGCGTCATTTTGAAATCTTTCCAAGAAAAAAATCTGATGTTCTATTCACCAAGAGTTGAGCTCCAAAAATATGCCAATGACAATAACTGGTCAGGAAAAATCAGAGATAGCCATAAAGATTATTTGGCAGTCGTAGATACCAACATAGCCGGAGGAAAAACCAATCACGAGATAGAGCGCAATACTTTTTACAAAGTAAATATAGATGCTAGTGGAAGTGCCGTAGCAGAACTTGAAATAGTGTATCGTCACAATGGTAAACTTTCCGGAGATCTTCTTGGTGATGTTACTTATGCCAACTGGCAGAGAATTTATACTCCAAAGGGGAGTGAGCTGATCTCGGCAGAAGGATTTGATAATACTGCATTACCAGCAAGAGACTATTCCAATTTTGAAAAAGTGGCAGAGCAAATCGAAATAGACAATACGCTCAAATCAAACATACTAGGTACCACCTCAGTTTCAGAAGAGGACGATAAAACAGTGTTCGGAAACTGGGTTTTTGTGGCGCCATCTGAAACCAAAGTAGTGAAGCTCAAATACAAGCTTCCTTTTACAGTTACCCCAGATGATTATTATGAATTACTTTTCCAAAACCAATCAGGCAATGACAATGTGGGATTTAAGGGCGAAGTGGTATTTAATGATCTCAAATACGAAAAGCACAATTCGTCTTTGGGTAGCATAAAAATAGTTGATAACAAGGCAATACTAGAATACTTAGAAAAACCTGATGCGAGGTTTGTGATCCAATTTTCCACAAAATAATTATCATGAAATCACCTAGAGGCAAAATTTCTATAATGTCGGCCGCTGTACTAGTAGCGGTTTTTTCTATAGTGAGTAGGATACTTGGTTTGTATAGAGATAGACTCCTTACTTCGTCTTTTGGAGCGGGGCTAGACCTCTCTGCTTATTTTGCCGCATTTAGAATACCCGATATCGTTTTCAATATCATAGTAGTAGGTGCGATTTCCTCTGCATTTATTCCAGTTTTTACAGAGTATCTAGAAAAAAAGAAAAGCAAAGAAGCATTTGGCATCACCAATTCCTTGATGAATATTTTGTTTGTGGGGGTTTTGATCGTATGTGGAGTGATGTATTTCCTGATGCCATTGTTCACGAATCTTGTAGTTCCCGGATTTGATGCCGAGGGCAAGGCATTGGTAGTTTCGCTTTCTCGCATCATGCTACTTAGCCCTGTGTTTTTATGTCTAAGTAATATAGCAAGCGGGGTACTAAATTCGTTTAATAGATTTTTGTCATACTCACTAACTCCCGTTGTCTATAATCTAGGAATTATTTTGGGAATTATTTTTCTAGTTCCCAAGTTTGGAATTTATGGCGTAGCTTATGGAGTAGTTGCAGGAGCTTTTTTACATTTTATCGTACAAATTCCAGCGCTCATTAAAGTGGGATATAAATTTGAATTTAGATTTCGTCTAGATAGTGGAGTGAAAAAAATATTGAAACTCATGGGGCCCAGAGTTCTAGGCCTTGCTGGGTATCAGATAAATTTGTTTATCAGTAACTCAGTAGCAAGTACCATTGCACTTGGAAGTATTGCCGTGTATTCACTTGCCAACAATCTTCAGAGTGTGCTTTATGGCGCAGTAGGAGTATCTATGGCGACGGCAGTTTTCCCGATGCTCTCTAGTCTCGCAGCCAAAAATGACAACAAAGATTTCATCAAAACTCTCTCAAAAACCATCAGACAGATTATGTTTTTCGTAATACCACTTAGCATCATTTTGATATTACTTCGCGCTCAAGTAGTCCGGCTCATTCTTGGTACTGGAAATTTTGACTGGGAAGACACGGTGCTCACTGCCTCGGCTCTAGGATTTTTTACCATCAGTCTTTTTGCCCAGTCCATAATTCCCGTAGTCGCCAAAGCTTTTTATGCGCTAAAGGACACCAAAACTCCCGTGATCATTAGTCTTATAAGTGTCGGTGTAAACATAGTGCTAAATATTTATCTAGCCAAAATAATGGGAGTAGCGGGACTAGCCCTCGCGTTTTCTATCGCCAGTTTTGTAAATATGCTGTTGCTGATTTTCGTCTTGCATTTGCGCATGGGACACCTAGACGACAGACGTATCATCTCATCCGTAGTAAAGATGGTTTTGGCATCTATCGTTATGATTTTGGTGGTTCAGGGACTCAGTCTAAACAGGGGAGATGTAGTTATTTCTATTTTCCCAGGGCTAAAAATCTTGATCGCCAATTTTGTGGATATGCATAGGTTCTGGGGAGTATTCGTCCAGACCCTGCTCGCATCTATTGGAGGACTTGCTGTGTTTGTGCTAGTGTCCTTTGTGATGAAGCTTGAGGAGATAGATATAGTAAAGGGCTTCTGGCGCAAAACCCTCAAGATCTTCGGCTTTTTGCCTTTTGTGGTAAGGAACCAGGGGCAGGATAAGGTTTAAGCTAATTTTTTTCAAGGCATTTCATTTATAATGAAAAATAGAATACAATAGTATAAAGTCATTCATAAACGTAAAAACCATGAAAAATATTTTTGAACAAATAGTGGATTTATTAAAAAAAGATGAACGTCTTGTTTCACAAGATGGCGCGTTATTGAAAAATCAAGCGCAGGAATTAGCACGCAAAAATGATCCTGAGCTTATAAAACTTTTACTCTCCGACAAGGCAACAAAACAACACTTCTTTTTTGAGGTGGGAAAAACGCTGATTTTTGATAAAGAAAAATTTATCCGTTTTATATCCAACAAACAATTTTTGCCTGATTCTTATACTGCTTTCAAAAATAAAATCGGTTTAACTGCAGGCGATAAATATGTGAGCGAAAACAAGGAAGTGGTTTTGGCGTGGCCCTATAAGGATTGTGTTTTGGAAGGCGGAATGACAAAAGAAGACCAAAAAAGAGATGAGATTTTTTATAATGAAACACTGGCTCCGGACGACATCAATCGCTTGCTGGACGCTAAGGTGTTTACCAATTTCAAACGGATAGACAAAAAGGGTGAACACAAACTGGACGGCTTCAAGCGCGATGAAAAAGGCGTAATTAAAGACAATTTGATTATCAAAGGCAATAACCTGCTCGCACTCGCCTCGCTCAAAAAAGAATTTGCCGGAAAAGTGAAATTGATTTACATTGACCCGCCGTATAATACTGGAAATGATTCTTTTGGTTATAATGACAGCTTTAATCATTCTTCTTGGCTGGTTTTTATAAAAAATAGACTGGAAATAGCAAAGCAATTATTGAGTGAGGATGGAAGTATTTGGATAAATATTGATGATAACGAATCGCACTATTTGAAAGTGCTTTGCGACGATATTTTGGGAAGAGAAAATTTTGTAGCAAATATAATCTGGCACAAGAAAAATGTTGTGCAAAATGATGCAAAATATTTTAATCAAAATCATGATCACGTTTTAGTTTTTGCAAGAAATAAAGAAGTTTGGCGACCCAATTTGCTTGAGCGCTCAGACGAATTAAATAAAACTTACAAAAATCCAGATAATGATCCAAGGGGCCCATGGGTTTCTGTAAAAATGGATGCAAAAAGTGGTTCAGAAAAAAATAATTATGAGATAATTTTCCCAAATAAAGTTAAATGGGCGCCATCAGATGGTAGATATCCAGCATACTCAAAAGAAAAACTTTTAGAGTACTACTATGATAATAGATTATGGTTTGGCAAAGATGACAAAAATGTTCCTAGAAGAAAAATATTTTTGAGCGAGGTGCAGCAAGGAATAGTACCCAATACAATCTTTTCAAATGAAGATTCTGGATCTACTCAAGCTGCAAAGGAAGAGCTAAAAAAATTATTAGGAAAAAATATTTTTGACACACCAAAGCCTGAAAAATTATTACAGAGAATTTTACAAATAGGAAGTGTTGGAAATGATTTAGTTTTAGATTTTTTTGCTGGAAGTGGCACAACTTTGGCGGTAGCACATAAAACCGGACGACAATACATTGGCATTGAACAGATGGATTATATCCATGAATTGCCGGAAGCGAGATTGAAAAAAGTTATTGCCGGTGAACAGGGCGGAATTTCTAAAGCGGTAAACTGGCAAGGCGGTGGCGATTTTGTTTATATGGAGCTGGCGGAATGGAATGAAAAATGGATTAGAGAAATTAGAGATGCCAAAACAAGCAAAGAACTTGTCAAACTTTGGGGTGAGATGAAAGAAATAGCATTCTTGAGCTATAAAGTAGATCCGAAAACTATTGACGCTAGTGCAAAAGATTTTACAGAGTTATCTGTTGCCAATCAAAAGAAGTTTTTAATCGAGTGTTTAGATAAAAATCAGCTTTATGTAAATTTGAGTGAGATTGATGATAAAGAATACGGAGTGAATAAAGAAGATAATAAGTTAAACAATAAATTTTATAATGAATAGTTTAGAATTCAAAGATTTCCTAAAAAAAGAATATGAAACGATGAATTCTGTGCATTCTCAGAGTGGTCGTGATTTTTTGAATCAGATTATTTCCAATATTAATCAAAGGCGATCCTTTTATCAGCATATAACAATTATTATTCTGGGTTTTGCAGGCTTAAGCTTCTTTATAGAAAACACCTATAATGCTACTTATTTTAAACTGGGTTTAATAATACTATTTTTAACTGTATTTTTAATTTTAATATGGTTAAAAGAGGTGTTGGATAGCGATAAGATGGGGCTAGAAAAGTTAGCACAAAAATATCGAGAAATCTCGCAAGAAAAAATGGATCTCATTGTAAAATATCTTGAAAAACCTTTTACTGAGGGGATCGAACAATCTTACATAAAAGAATCTCAAGAATTACCGCTATATAAAAAGTTAAAACTCGATTACGATCGTGATCGTATGTTGGAGCAAAACAAAAAGATTGTAGTCATGGACTTTTTTGGCGAAGTTGTAATTTTTTTATTTGCCACCGGAGTTATTTTATTGTTTATTGCAGTTTTTTTTCCTAAAGCCAACATCTTTATTGTACTTGCGGTAATTGTTGCCACGTTTTGCTTTACAATGCAGGATGGAATTGTAACAAAAATTTCGGGCATTATTTCAAAAGTGCTTAAAAATATTAGTATTAATCATGCAGATCGTGATAAGAGGGCATTGTAGTTGCCACTATGGATAATAATAAGATGGTTTTTGCATAAGCGAGTAAAAAATATTATGCTTTACGATGAATTCAATTCATACAAAAACTTTGCCGGTGCTGATGTTTTTAAAAACAAAGCGACTGAAAAAGCCGATGTTTTAAAGAATCTCAATCCAGATTTTTCTGTGCGTGAATATCAAAAAGAAGCATTGGGGAGGTTTTATTATTATTGTGAAGAATATCACCAAAAACAAAAGCCTATTCATCTGATGTTCAATATGGCGACCGGCTCTGGCAAGACGCTCATCATGGCGGCTAATATTTTGTATTTTTACCAAAAAGGTTATCGCAATTTCATTTTCTTTACTCGTCTTGGCAACATTATCCAAAAAACCAAAGCCAATTTTCTTGATCCAAGTTCTAAAAAATATTTGTTTGCCGACAAAATCATGTTTAGCGGACAGGAAATAAAAATCAAAAAAGTTGATAATTTTGAAGGGGTAAATGAAGACGATATAAACATTATTTTTTCCACAACAGCTCTTTTGCATTCTCGCTTTAATTTTGCAGGAGAAAACGCACTCACTTATGAAGGTATCGAAGATAAAAAAATAGTCTTAATAGCAGATGAGGCGCACAATCTATCCGCAGAAACTAATGGTAAACTCAGTAAGGCTGAAGCTGAAGATAGACAGAATTGGGAAAAAACAGTGATGCGAATTTTAAACGCTAATGATCAAAAAGATAATGTGCTTTTAGAGTTTACAGCTACGGCAAGACTTGAACAAGAATACCCCGAAATTTTGGAAAAATATAAAGACAAGGCGATTTATCGTTATGATTTAAAGCAATACAGACTTGATGGTTTTTCAAAGGAAGTTTCAACAAAACAAGTAGATGCCCCTTTAATGGATAGGGTGCTTGTAGCTATTTTAATATCTCAATATAGGTTAAAAGTAGCTGAGAAGAATAAAATCTCACTCAAACCAGTAGTGCTATTTAAGGCTAATCGAGTCACAAGTCCACGGAAACAGGATAACAACACTTTTGATCCTCAAATAGTGGTATCTAGTCAATTCAAAGAAAATTTTCATAAATTCATTACTGCGCTAGAAGTAAAAGATATTTTAAGGATGGAACTGTTGGCAGAATCCGGTGAATCAAATGTTGTAAAAAAAGCTCTTTCTTTCTTCAAGCAAAATAAAATTACGTTGGCTAATTTGGTTGGAGAGATAAAAAATGATTTTGCTCCGGATAAGTGCCTTACTGTTGATGATGATAAAGACTTAGAGCAAAAACAAATACTGTTAAACTCATTGGAAGATTCCAATAATCAAATACGTGCAATATTTGCTACAGAAAAACTAAATGAAGGTTGGGATGTTTTAAATCTTTTTGATATTGTGCGACTTTACAACAGTAGAGATGCAAAAAACAACAGACCCGGTAAGACAACTGTGCAGGAGGCCCAACTTATTGGGAGAGGCGCTAGGTATTACCCATTTACTATAAAGAATTTTGCCGACAAATATAGGCGAAAATTTAACGATGATATTTCTAACGAACTTAGAATACTCGAACAACTTTATTATCACAGCGTAACTAATTCAAGATACATACAGGAATTAGAGGGTGCTTTGGTTAAAGAAGGTATAATTCCATCTCACACAGTGCAAAGAAAATTAGAAATCAAAGAGGATTTCAAAAAAACAGGTTTGTGGAAAAAAGGTTATATATTTCTCAATTCTCGCCACGTCAACACGGGAGATAACGTTTTCGGGTTAAAAGATATAGGCGTGCAATTTAATAAAGACATGGAAGCCAATATTTACACATTGCCGACTTATGAATCCTTGGAATCAGAAATTTTCAATAAAAAAACTGGCGTAGGTCAAAACACCAAAGTTCAAATAAAAGAATTTAGCTTAACTGACTTTGATTGCAATATAATACGAAGTGCTTTATCTCATAATCCATCGGGTAGGTTTAACACGCTCATAAAACATCTTCCCAATCTTAAATCCATTGATGAATTTATTACCAGTAAAAAATATTTAGGTGGTGTTTCTGTAAATGTAAAAGCAACCGCAGAGTCATTACAAAATCTTACCCAGATAAATAAACTCAACATAACAAAATTTGTTGTTGATAAGATACTGGATAGTTTAGGAAAAGAAAAGAGAGAATTTTACGGAACAACAGAATTCAAGGCATTTTTGATCAATAAAGTGTTTGAAAACGCCAAAATTCTTCAATTAGATCAGGATAGCCCTCGCGCCAAAGAAATGCACGATTTTAATTTTTCAGATAAAAGCTGGTTTGCCCAAAATGAAATCTGGGGAACTAGCGAGGAAGAAGCGTTGATGCGTTTTTTGGAGAAATCAATGGAAAAACTCAGTAATAAATACGACAATGTTGCGCTTATAAGAAATGAGCACCATTTTAAAATTTATAGTTTTGAAAACGGAGAACCTTTTTATCCCGATTTTGTTATGTTCTTAACTAGTAAAAAGAGTAAAAAGGAAAATATATATCAGATATTCATTGAGCCGAAAGGTGATCAGTTTATGGATGATAAAAAGACTTTTGAAAAGTCAAAAGAGGGGTGGAAGCAAAAACTACTATTAAATATTGAAAAAAAACACATAGTAAATCTAAAAATTCAAAACAAACAATTCAAATTAATAGGCTTGCCATTTTTCAATGAAGGACGTATAAATAGCGCTTTGTTTGAAAAATTTGAAGAAGTTTTTAATAAAAAAATAATCGAGAATAAATAAATCACTTCTTGATTTAAAACTTTTTAATTCAAGATTTGTTTTATTGATAAACAAAACTTTATGCTAAAAATTGATCAAAACATAAGCTTAAAAGAATTTAGTACCTTCAAAGTAGGTGGAAATGCGAAGTATTTTGCTAAAATTCATTCAAAGGAAGATGCCATAGAGGCTATCAAGTTTGCCAATGAAAAGCATTTGCCTATTTTGGTGCTCGGGAAGGGTTCAAATGTGCTGATTAGTGATACGGGGTTTGATGGGATGGTGATGATAAATAAAATTAGCGGGATCAAGGAGGGTGGCGATCGGGTGATGGCTTTTTCTGGAGAAATACTAAATGATGTGGTGGATTTTTCTACTACTAATTGTTTTGATAAATTTTATAAACTTGGCTGGATTCCGGGGACTCTTGGAGGGGCTATTTCAGGAAACGCTGGGGCGTATGGGGTGGCGACTAGGGATTTTGTGAGTGAGGTGGTGGCGATAAGTCTCAAGGATGGGAGTGAAAAGACTTTTACCAAAGAGGAATGCGAGTTTTCGTATAGAGCAAGTGTGTTTAAGAAAAAAGGTGGCTATTTTATAGTTTCAGTTGGCTTAAATATGGAAAAGGGAAGTGAAGAAGAGATCAAAAAAGGATGTGATGAGATTTTGGCGAAGCGTAAAAATTCACTACCCAAGCTTCCTAGCTGTGGATGCGATTTCAAAAACTTGGAAACTTTAGAATATAGCGAAGAGGTTCTAAGAAAGCTACGCGAGCTTTCTCCCAAAACCGATGAAGTGATAGAAAAATCAAAAGGCAAACTTCCCGCAGGGTTTATTATTGAGTCATTGGGGTTAAAAGGATATGAAGTAGGCGGAGCCAAAGTTTCAGATGAACACGCCAATATCATAGTAAATCACGGTGATGCCACGGCAAAGGATATTTTTACCCTTATCACCAAGATCCAAAAAGAAGTAAAAGAAAGGCTAGGGGTGGAGCTTGAAAAAGAAATTCAGTTTATAGGTAAGTTTGATTAGCGATTGTAAAAAAGCACCAAATAGATTAGTATAGGTGTTTGAATTTAGTATCAAATGGAAATAAGAAATTTTTGCATAATAGCTCACGTAGATCACGGCAAGTCCACCTTGGCGGATCGTTTTATTGAAACCACGGGGGCAGTATCTAAGCGTAAGATGAAGGCGCAGTTGCTTGATATGATGGATTTGGAACGAGAAAAAGGAATTACGATCAAGCTTCAGCCGGTGAAGATGAACTACATACTTGATGGAGTTGATTATGAACTCAATCTTATAGATACTCCGGGGCATGTGGATTTTACTTATGAAGTGTCTAGGTCTATAGCAGCATGCGAGGGTGCTGTGCTTTTGGTTGACGCTTCTCAAGGTATAGAGGCGCAGACTCTTTCAAATCTTTATCAGGCGATTGACCAGAATCTTGTTATTATTCCTGTAATAAACAAAATTGACCTTCCCAATGTAAATGTAGAGGCGATAGAAAAAGAAATCAAAAAACTAGTAGGCGATGAAGAGGTTTATAGAGTTTCAGGAAAAACCGGTGAGGGAGTAGTGGCGCTTATAAAAGCGATCATAGAAAAGGTTCCCGCTCCAAAAGGCAAAGCATCTCCAACGAGAGCGCTCATCTTTGATTCTAGATTTAGCAACTATAAAGGAGTGGAAGCGTATATTAGAGTGGTGGATGGAGAGATTAAAAACGGTGATACGATCAAGATGATGGCAACTGGCAAGGTTTCTGAAGTTGTTGAGGTGGGAATTTTTACTCCACAGCAAAAAGCTGTAAAAAAACTTGGGGTAAATGAGGTAGGATACATAGCCACGGGGCTCAAAGAGATTGCTGATGTGCGAGTGGGTGATACTGTAGCTTTGCTTAGTGAAAGTGAAAAACAGAAAATTATTCCTCTTGATGGATACAAAGAGCCATTGCCTGTGGTGTTTGCTGGATTTTATCCTGAAAGCGGGGAGGATTATCCTTCACTCAAAGAAGCGCTAGAAAAACTGAGGCTTAGCGATGCTGCGCTTTCATTTGAACAGGAAAACTCAAAAGCATTGGGATTTGGTTTTAGAGTGGGGTGTCTGGGATTACTGCACCTTGAAATAATTCAGGAACGACTAAAAAGAGAGTATGACCAAAATATCATAGTGACTTCGCCTACAGTTACTTACAAAATAAAAACCAAGGGCGAGGAGAGTGTTATTCATTCACCATCTGATTTACCTCCTAAGGATGAAATTTTGGCTATTTTGGAGCCATGGACCAAAGTGGAAATAATCAGTCCCCAAAAATACATAGGTGAATTGATGGAGCTTATTCATATAAAACGAGGTGTTTACAAAACTACGGAATATATCGGAGACAAAATAGAAATTTCTGCTGAGCTTCCTTTGGCTGAACTCGTGATAGGATTTTATGACAAATTAAAAAGTGTCAGCCAAGGTTACGCTTCACTAAATTATGAGTTGATAGATTTTAGAGAGGGAGATCTCGTGAAACTGGATGTTTTGATAAATCGTGAAAATTACGAGGCCTTTTCCCAAATTACACATAGAGACAGATCTGTGGCAAAAGCCAAAACTTTGCTAACTAGACTAAAAGACCTGATTCCTCGGCAACAGTTCAAAATCCCACTTCAGGCACTGGTTGATGGCAGGGTGGTGGCGAGAGAAGACATCGGATCTTTTAGAAAAGATGTTATCGCGCACCTTTATGGTGGAGATGTGACTCGAAAAATGAAGCTTTTGGAAAAACAGAAAAAAGGAAAAAAGAGGATGAAGCAGTCAGGAAAACTCCATATTCCTCAAGAAACTTTTCTGCAGGTTTTGAAAGAAGAGTAATTTGCACTAAAAAGGGTTTAAAATAGCTAAATTATATTGTATAATAACTCATATGGCACTACACAAAGGTCAAAAATTTGTTTTGTGGATTCTAACTATCGCTGTGGTTTTTGGCATGGTTTTATTATTAATCGCGCCATTATTTTACTAATATGTCTGAATACTTTTCTCACACACTAAAGCCCGGAGAAGATATGGTGATGTTTCTTCGCAAACACCCACTCACTTTTCTTTTGCCGTTACTCAAATCAGCCTTGATCATTGCGATACCTTTTTTGCTGATGAAATATCTTTTGGCCAATAAGTGGCTCGCTCTAGTTTTTGTGGGACTAATTGTGGTGGGCGTAGTATTATTGATATACGAGTGGTTCACTTGGTATTTGGATTCATACTTGATTACCAATAAAAGAATTGTACGCATTCATCAGAAGGGACTTTTTTCTAGAGAGGTGAGAGAGACTTCATATGATAAAATTATAGATATCACTTTCAAGGTAGAGGGAATGCTCGCGACTTTGTTTAATTTCGGCCATGTCAATATTTTTACTACAATATCCAAAGATCCCCTGATCTTGTTTTCTGTTTCAAATCCTCAAGAAGTTAAGGAAAAGATTTCTGAAGTGTGCGCAAAAATCCAAAAAGCAAGTGGGGAAGGACTTACCGCCGAAGATTTGGTTAAATTCATAGAAAAGATAAAGGTAGGCAGATTTACTAAAAAAATCAGAGCAGTACCAGAAAAGAAAAAAGTAAGCCATGATTTTGATATTTTGGATGACTCTGTGGACGAGGAATAAGTAAGCTACTTACAAAAAAATTGAGACGATCATATTCAAACAACGAATCAATAGCCAAAAAATTCCTCCAATCCAAGGTTTTTTTGGTTATTGGAATAATAATACTGGTAGGAATCCTTTTTGCACTTATTCGCATAGCTAAGCGAAAATACGAGATAAACAAGGAGATTTCCGACCTTGAAAACCAGATTTTCATGTTAAGTGAGGAAAACAGACAGCTAGATAGGCTTTTACAATATTACAATACAGAGTATTATAGAGAGAAGATGGCACGCGAGGAATTGGGACTGCAAAAGGAAGGAGAAGAGGTTTTGGCTATCCCTGGAGATATTGACAGAGTCGAGCATTTTGGTGTAGAAAAGAAGGACAGTGATCTAGAAAACAAAACAGAAAATTTATTTACAAAATCAAATATTTACAAGTGGTGGAAGTATTTCTCAGGTTCATAAAAAATAGATTATAAATTTTTTAAAATAAAAAATGGACAGCATTAAAAAAGCCGGGGTAAAACCACAAATCACAGATCAGTCAGAGAAAAAAAATTGCGATACTCGCAATAGTAAAATCAAAAAAATCGCAGGATTAATGGGAATTGTTTTAACTTGTTGTTTTTTTGTTTTTATAATTGGTTTTGGTGTGGGTGTGTATGGATTTGATCTAGCCTCAAAATATGAAACCAACAAATTTGTGAAAAAGACTTTGGAGTATGTGCCATATCCTGTGGCGTTTGTGAATCTTGAAATGATTCCTTATTCTGATTATATAATCACAAGAGAATCAGTTTTGAACTTTTATGAAAGTCAGTACGGAATTGATTTCAACTCCGAAGAAGGCAAGCAGTTGAAGGAGCAAATTGACGCAGATATAGTTGATAGAGTTATAGACAATAAAATAGTAGATGTTTTGGCAGATAAGCACGATGTAAATGTGAGTAGATCCGAAGTAAATGATGAATACCAGTCAGTAGTAGATCAAAGCAATGGAGAGGATGTAGGAATGCTAGTTGCTGATCTATATGGTATCTCAATCAGAACTTTCAAAAACAAGATTCTCAAAGAATCACTGCTTCAGGACAAGCTTTCTGAAAAAGTGCTTACCGAATATGGATACAAGGAAGAAGCTAGGTTCAATGCCCAAAAAATACTAGATGAAATCAAGGCTGGAACTATCAGCTTTGAGGACGCAGCCAAGAAATATAGCAATGATCCCTCGAGCGCAGATGCTAGCGGGGAATTGGGCTGGGTCACCAAGGGTTTGACCGTAGCCGAGTTTGAAAGTGTTGCGTTTGATTTGGACAAAGGTGCGATGAGTGATTTGGTGGAAACTGAATTCGGATTTCATATCATTAGAGTAAATGATATTAGAGATGGTGAGAGCGGAGAAGAAAGAGATGTTTCGCATATATTGATAGTCACCAAAACTTTCCAAGACTGGCTTTCAGCCAATAAGTCTGATGTAAAGATCTGGAAACTGGTAAAATAAACATTTAAAAATCAAAGAAGCTGGTAACCCCAGCTTCTTTTTTATGGAAATATTTTAGGTCATCCTGAGTATCCCGCAAAGCGGGATGCGAAGGATCCCAGTCTTCGTTAGACAGGATCAAACCTCTTTTACTGTCACCCTGAACTTGTTTCAGGGTCTAAGTCGGCGTCTTCGACGCCGTATATGGATGCTGAAACAAGTTCAGCATGACAGTATAGTGTGAATTCAATGTGAAAAGATTCAAACGATGCTTAAACCTATAACCTAATCTCTAATTCCTCTAATCCCTCTAGTTCCACTAATACTTCTAAAACCTATAACCTAATCTCTCTAGAACTGGAGCCGGCAATCAGACTTGAACTGATGACCTACCCCTTACGAAGGGGTTGCTCTACCAACTGAGCTATGCCGGCTAATTATCGATATGCTATTTAGATGGCTAGTCTGCGAGATGAAGCCTTGGAGCGGGATACGAGAATCGAACTCGCGCCTCAACCTTGGGAAGGTTACGTCCTACCACTAGACCAATCCCGCAAAATGCTCTTAAGTAGTCTCATTTAGGATAGATAGTTTATAATATACATGCAGAGGTGCTAAATTTCAAGCCACTTGTTTTGTGTGGTATAATAGTTTACTTATTAATAAATAAACAAAAGATGGAATCGAAAATCAAAAGCTATGTCGTCTCTACTTGCGTTTCATTGGCTAGTGCGATCATCTTGGGACTTATTACTTGGTACCCATCTATGATATGGGGAGCTAACCACGGATGCAATAAATTCCTTGATAACCTGTTTAATTCTGGTGGATATGAATCATGTGGCTCTGCTGGATTTTGGATCGGTGCTATAGTCGGAGGATTTCTAGGATTTTTTATCTCTCAAAAATTGCAGAAAAAAGACGCCAATAAATAATGAACAAGAATTTCTTTTTTGCGGTAACTACGATTACCGGCACCATAGTGGGTGTTGGTATTTTTGCACTTCCGTATGTGATAGCTCAAGTTGGTTTTTGGATTGGGATGGGGTATATGTTTGCTTTTGCTTGTTTTTCTGTGCTCACAATGTCTTGTTTTCTTGAGATTGAACTTTCTACTAAGGGTATTCATCACCAGCTTCCTGATTATGCTGGAAAGTATCTTGGAAAAACTGCCAAAATTTTTACTTCGATACTTCAAGTCATAAGTCAGTATGGTGTATTGCTTGCTTATATTATTATTAGTGGAAAGGTTTTGCATCTAGCGTTTGGGAATATTTTTGGAGGGAGCGAAAAAATTTACGGTATTATTTTTACTCTAGCTTGTAGTATCGGTATTTATTTTGGAGTAAAGGCTATAAAAAAGATACAATTCGCAATTGTCACCATAGTGGCTATTATCGTTATTCTTATCTTTGCATATGGAGCGCCCAGCATTGATCTTGGATCTTTTGGTGGAATGAATCTAAAAAACTTTTTTATTCCATTTGGAGTAGTGCTTTTTGCGTTTGAGGGGAGTGTGGCTCTTACTATGGCTGATGATATTCTTTCTAGAAACAAGAAAAAACTCAAATACGCAGCGATCACTGCAGTTTCAATAGCTCTCGTGATTTATATTCTTTTTGTATCTGTTGTGATTGGTGTGGTGGGGGTTGAAAATGTTTCTGAGGATTCTATTGCGAGCTTAGCTACTAAACTTGGCTGGCCCATTCTTGCCGCTGGTACATTTCTCACAATTTGTACTGTGACCTCGGCATTTTTTACTACTGGATATACTCTTTCGGAAGTGTATAGATACGACTATAAAATGGGCAAAAACCCAGGATGGATTTTGATGGTGGCTATTCCACTTGGTCTTTATGCCTTAAATCTTGTGGGATTTGCGACGTTGATTGGATTTATTGGAGCTATTTTTGTGGGATCTCTTAGTATTATTTCGCTTACAATATACACAAAGCTAAAGAAAAAGAGAGAGAAAAAGCCAGAATGTGCATTTAACTTTCACCCGATACTAATATTTGTTTTAATAGCTATTCTTGTTGTGGGTGCTGTGAGTGAAATATGGCACTTGATAGCTAGATAAATTTGGAATAGAATAATTAGATATAGATTAAATTTTTTATTATGGACAAAAAAGCACTTATCATCGTGGCAAATCAAGGTTTCAATGACCAAGAATTTACCAAAACCAAAGAAGCCATTGAAAACTATGGCTTTCAAACCCAAATCGCAAGCAAAGAAAAAGGTGAAGCAGTGAGTAGCAATGGCTTTAAGGTTTCCGCAGATTTTGCGCTTAGTGAAGTAAATGCAGAAGACTTTGACGCATTTGTGTTTATAGGTGGATCGGGAGCTTCTGTGTATTTCACTGATGAAAAGGTATTGGAGCTTGTAAGAAAAGCCAATGAAATGAAAAAAGTTTTGGGGGCTATTTGTATTGCTCCTACGATATTTGCAAATGCTGGAATTTTACAGGGCATAAGAGCCACAGCGTTTGAATCAGAAAAAGACACCTTGCTTAAAGCCGGAGCCAATTTTTCAGGAGTATCTACCGAAACCCAAGGAAATATAATTACAGCGAGTGGTCCAGAAGCTTCCGAAGAATTTGGAGAAAAAATCGCATTGGTTTTGATGAGTGAATTCTAATCTTGTTTAGTCGAAAGCGATCTAATTTTATTTTTGTTTTCAATTTCCCCTCACAAAATAGAAACCTACGACACTTGTCCTTTCAAATACAAGTGCGTTTATATTGATAAAATTGCAGAAAAATACGCCTCCCCAAAACCATATCTCACTATGGGAGCGCATGTGCACAATACGCTCAAAGATTATTATGATCTTTTGAAAAAAGAACAAAGAAATGCAAAAGAAATGGAAAAGCGTCTCAAAGAAAGATGGACCGAAAATAGAAAAGGTTTTACGGATAGAGTAGATGAAAACAAATGGGGTACAAAGGCCGTGCAGATGATGAGAGTTTTTTGCGCTTCACCTTATTCAAAAAGAGAGCCAGCGCTTCTTGAAGATTTTTATGATTTTCCCATACAAAACAAATTCAAAATTTCAGGAAGAATAGATAGAGCAGATGTAGAAGATGAAGAATTGCACTTGATAGATTATAAAACTGGTAAACCAGATTCAGAAAAAAGCAATCTGCAGTTGCTGATGTACGCGTTTATCATCCAAAACAGACTAAAACGAACAGTGGCCAAAGCTTCGTACTGGTATCTTTTGGACAATACATTTCATACAGTAGACATAGACGATGAGATGTATTCTGATCTTATCGAAAATGTGGGATATAAAGTGGATCAAATAAAATCTCAAAAAGAATTTTCACCAAAGATAAATAAATATTGTAAATTTTGTGATTTCTTGTCTATCTGTCCCGCCAAAAATAAAATAAAAGACAAAAAAGATGAGTGAAGATAAAAAGATTTTTACAGTTACCGAAATAAACCTTGAAGCCAAGGGGCTCCTTGAAAATCTAAATGTTTGGGTCAAGGGTGAAGTGCAGGAATACAATTCATCTCCAAATTGGTGGTACAACTATTTGGTTTTGCAGGATGAAAAATCCCAGATCAAATGTGTGGTGACTAGTGAGGTGATTCAGAAATCCGGAGTGGTTCTTCAGGCTGGAAAAGAGATTTGTGTTTTTGCTCAAGCGACACTCTATGCCAAAAGAGGCGATTTTCAGCTCAAAATTCTTGAAATAGAGGAGCTTGGTCAGGGCAAACTTCAAAAACAAATTGAGGAATTAAAAATCAAACTTCAAAAAGAGGGATTATTTGATGAGTCTAGAAAGAGAGCTCTTCCCGAGTTTCCACAAAAAATAGGACTTGTTACTTCCAAAGATGGTGCTGCCTCAAAAGATTTTATCAAAATTTTGGGTGCTAGGTTTCCTCTGGCGGAAGTGATTTTGCATGATGTTTTTGTTCAGGGTGATAAGTGCGCGAAGAGCGTAGTAAGTGCTATCAATTATTTCAATCAAAAAACAGATATTGATGTTCTAGTGGTAACACGAGGTGGAGGATCTCTCGAAGATTTGATGGGATATAACTCTGAAGAAATCGCGAGGGCCATAGCCAGCTCAAAAATTCCAGTGGTCGTAGCTATAGGACACGAAAAAGACGTGACCATAGCCGAGCTTGTGGCTGATCATCGCTCTTCTACACCCTCAAATGCTGCGGAAGAGGTCGCTCCAGATATGAGAGAGCTAATGCAATCAATAGACATGATACTTTCGAAAATACTTAAGTATCAAGAAAAAACTTCCGAAATGCAAAAGTATATCGATAAAACGCTAGAAGGAATCATTGCCAATTTCAAAAACTCCATAGAATTAAAGAAAAACAATATAGATAGATTTTTTTCGATCATCAACTCTCTGAGTCCCCAAAAGCTTTTGACTAGGGGTTATGCCATAGCGCATCAAAACGGAAAGATCATGAAATCAAAGCATGATGTAGCGCCAAACAGTGTATTTGATCTTCAATTCAACGACGGAAGAATAAAAGCTAAACGTATCAAAAAATAATAAATAATTTCTACAAATGATAAAGAAAAAAGCCAATTTTCAAGAACTATACAAAAGACTAGAAGAAATTTCTGGGATTTTAGATTCTGCTGAAATTGATGTTGATGAGGGATTGAAGCTAGTTGAAGAGTCAAAAGAAATCCACAAAAAACTAACCGGGATACTTAGTAGCGCAAAACTAAAAATTTCAAAAGCTAAATAATGACCGTAAACACCAAAGCTTACAAAATACTAAATATCCTTAAGCAAGATTTCTTGGACAAGAGCGTTGTGGAGTTTGGTGATCCATTCAGGGTTTTGGTTTCTACTATAATTTCACAGCGCACCAAAGATGAGACTACCGCAAAAGTTAGTAAAAAGCTTTTTGCGATTTACGGTAATGTAAAAAAACTAGCCGATGCTGATAGGGATAAAGTTGAAAAGATCGTTAAGCCTTCTGGACTTGCGGGAAGTAAATCCAAAAATCTAATAAATACTTCCAAAATTATTGTAGAAAAATATAGGGGCATAGTTCCTTCATCGATGACTGAGCTAATTCAGTTACCGGGAGTAGGACGAAAGACCGCTAGTTGCGTAATCAATTATGCGTTCAAAAAACCAGCAATCGCAGTCGACGTTCATGTTCATAGAATTTTCAATCGCATCGGTATAATAAAAACCAAAACGCCAGAAAGTACTGAATCGGCACTAAAACAAATATACAAAGAGAAAGATTGGATTTATATAAATAGAATTTTTGTGAGATTTGGTAAAGAAGTCTGTTTTTCTCGCTCTCCCAATTGCGCTCGATGCAAATTAAACAGTATGTGTAAATTTGCAAACCAAAAATAGGGCTTTTACGGATTCACTGCGAGTGATATAATAAATTTCTAAAATAAAAACAAAATGAAGGGAGGTGTTTTATGGGCATAAAAAATTATACAGCAATAATAGCCATTTTGGCTGGTTTTGCTTTATTCTTGGAAACCGCAGGTGTGGTTGAGGGTGTTTCTTATATTTGGCCTGCATTCTTGATCTTGTGGGGAATTGGAGTGTTGTTTGGAAACGAAGGGATTCATACGCTATATCAAGACAAAAAGGCTTCTACCAAAAGAAAAGTAAGATAATTATAGACTCCCCGAGATTTCGGGGAGTTTTTTATTGAATTGATGTCGTTTATTTGATATAATAGCTATTCAGTACTCAATATGGAAAATACAAACAAACAGATAGACGATATAAAGAAAAAAGTGCTCTCGGTTAAGGACTGTCTTTGACCTTGATCAGAAAGAAAAAGAGATAAAACAAATAGAAGAAGAAACTGTGAGTCCTGGTTTTTGGGATAATCATGCTTCGGCGAGTAAGAAAATGCAGGAATTGGAAGCGTTAAAAAAACAGGTGAGTTTTTGGAAGACGCTAGATGGTGAAATTGAAGCTATCGAAGAATTTGAAAAAGCAGGTGAGGATGCTTCAAAAGAAATTTCGGAACTAGCAAAAAAAATTGATGAAAAAGAGATTGAAACATTTTTTTCAGGGAAATATGACCGAAGAAATGCGATAGTATCTTTTTCTGCAGGAGCTGGTGGAGTAGATGCTCAGGATTTTGCCGAAATGCTTATGAGGATGATCGTGAGATATTCCGACAAAAAAGGTTTTTCCGTTTCAGTTTTACACGAACACAAGGGAATGGAAGCTGGAATCAAAAGCGCCTCAATTATGGTTACTGGCGTAAATGCGTATGGATATCTCAAATCCGAATCAGGAGTTCACCGACTTGTTAGAATTTCACCTTATGATGCAGACAAGGCGAGACACACTTCATTTGCTTTAGTAGAAGTAGTTCCTGAGATAGATGTGGTTGAGGTGGAAATAGATCCCAAGGATTTGAAAGTAGATACTTATAGAGCTTCAGGGGCCGGAGGTCAGCATGTAAACAAGACAGATTCGGCTGTGCGTATTACTCATTTACCCTCAAAGCTTGTTGCTACTTGTCAGTCTGAAAGATCTCAAGCTCAAAACAAAGATAGGGCGATGAAGATATTGTATTCAAAAATAGGTCTGCGTATGTATGAGCTAGCTCAGAAAGAACGTAAAAAGGCGAAAGGGGAACATATTTCTGTAGAATGGGGAAATCAAATCAGATCTTATGTGCTCCATCCATATAAATTGGTCAAAGATCACCGTACAAAATACGAAGAAAAGGATGTTGAAGCGGTTTTGGGAGGTAAGCTAACTGGATTTGTGGATTCTTTTTTGCGATTAAACCAGCTTTAGTATAAAATAACAAGTGATGTCAATGATAAAACTTGAAAATGTAACAAAACAATATGAAGGGGCAAAGAGACCATCTGTCCACGATGTTAGTTTTGAAATAGAATCAGGCGAGTTTGTTTCTTTGGTGGGTCAATCGGGCGCTGGCAAATCTACTCTAGTAAGACTTTTGATAGCTGAGGAGTTTCCAGATGAAGGAACGGTTAAGGTTGATAATTTCAATATTGACAGTATAAAGAAAAGCCAAGTTCCAAAGCTTCGCAAAACTGTGGGTGTTGTGTTTCAGGATTTTAAACTGCTAGAAAAAAAGACAGCTTATGAAAATGTCGCTTTCGCTATGCAAGTTTGTGGACTAACTGATAAAGAAATAAAAAGTAGAGTACCAAAGATGCTTGATTTGGTAGGTTTAAAGGAAGAAGCTGATCATTTTCCAAATCAACTCTCCGGAGGAGAAAAGCAAAGAGTTGCGATAGCGCGCGCCATGATTCACGAACCTAAAATTCTTATTGCGGACGAGCCTACTGGTAACCTAGACTCTATCAATGCTTGGGAAATTATTGAGCTTATTATGAAGATCAATCAGATGGGCACAACTACGCTACTTGTAACTCACAACAAAGATATAATCAATACGATAAAGAAAAGAGTTATCACAATGGATAAGGGGAGATTGATACGCGATCAAAAAGAAGGAAAATACGTTTTATAATTATATAAATTATACAAAAAAGTGAGATATTTTGGACGAGGCATTCAATTCGCATTTGAAAACTTCAAGAGAAATCTTCTGGTTAGTTTGGCGACCACTGGAATCATGGTGATTACTCTATTTATAGTAAGTAGCCTGGGGCTTCTAAACTTTCTCAGTGATTTTACTATCAAGGATCTAGAAAAGAAAGTTGATATTACAGTTTACTTTGAAGACGAAGCCACTAGCGCTCAAATGAAAAATGTTCAAAAGTACGTAGAAAGCTTTAGTGAAGTTGATTCTACTATTTTTATTTCCAAAGACGAGGGGCTAGAGGAATTTAGAAAAGACAATGCAGGTAGAAAAGAAATACTTGAAGCTATAGATGAGCTCGGTGAAAATCCTCTAGAAAATTCTATGGTGGTCAAAGCAAAAAATCCAAATACTTACGAAGGAATAAACCAGAAGCTAAACCCAGAAGATTTCAAGGGCGTGATAAGTGAAGTTGATTACACGGACAATAAATCTATTATAGAGAGACTTACTCGTATCACTAGAACTTCTAGGCAAATTGCTTTGGTGGTGAGCGGTGTTTTCGCGATAGTTTCTATTCTAGTTATTTTCAATACTGTGAGACTTGCTATTTATTCTCACAGAGAGGAAATAGGTATTATGAGATTGGTGGGTGCTTCAAATTGGTTTATCAGGTGGCCATTTATATTTGAAGGAATTTTATACGGATTTTTCGCGAGCATTATAACCACAGGAATTCTTTATCCAATTTTGCATTTTGCAACTCCCAAAATTGCCAACTTTTTTGGAAGCGGGAATCTCGATCTGATGTCTTATTACATTTCAAATTTGCATTGGATTTTCTTGTTCTTGCTCGGATGCGGAGTTGTGTTCGGAGTGATAAGCAGTTCTATAGCGATAGGTAGATATCTGAGCAAATAGCGCAAACAAAAAATCGCCTTACGGGCGGTTTTTTACAGGGCATAGCTCGCGACAGAGTCGTAGGCGAAGCCCTGGCTCCGGGACTTGGATTTGAACCAAGATTAGTGGATCCAGAGTCCACTGTCCTACCGTTAGACGATCCCGGATTATTCAATGTATATATGCTATTTATCTAGTATTGTTATTTATAACGAACTGTCCTACCCGCCTTGACTCGCAAAATAGAAACCATCCCTATATCACAAAATCCTTCAGGCGAGGCAGGCCCGCCTTGACTCGCGTTGCTCGTCAATGCGAGGCAGGCCATTAGACGATCCCGGATTATTAGATGAACTAGTAGTGCGAGAAGTATTAGCTACATAGTGGTGAAAGAAGGATTGGGAGTTATTAAACTGCTTAAAAGATGATACTTGATTCTTTTCCTAAAATCAAGTAGTTTAATCGTATTATATGATTAAGCTATTAGTGGCTTTTGTGTATAAATTTCGCTAATAGCAGCTCTTTAATAATTATTTCATAGGAGGATGTTATGGATAAGACGAAAAAGAATATTCTACGTGATGTTGGTATAGAATTGCGTAAGATTAAATACTTGCAAAGTGCTAAAGTTTATGGTTCATGGCTCTATAATGAATCGTCTGTAGACATGGACATTGCCGTGGTCGTGTCTAGTTCTTGCGGTGTTGTAAGCCATGATTGTTATTCTGCATTAAAACGATCTCGAGAAATATTGTCAAAAAAAACAGAGCAAGATATAGATCTCGTCGTTCATACGGAAGACGAATTCGTAGATCTTAATTCGCCATTGTGGTATCCCAGGTATAATCCATCGCTTACCTTTGGATTTAATATTAAGGGGGATCTTAATATTAATTCAATAAGTACTTCAACTCATTGGTTTTCTTTTTCTGACTTGACCGCGTATGTACTTCATGACAATAGAACAATATGCAGAAGACAATTAATCAGGTCACTTAGTAATGAAGAAGGTAGAATTTTTGTAAGTAAGCTGCTCCATGGTCCTGGTAATGCACTTACTTATTATGCTTGTAAGCACAAGAGCCCCTATTTGGTTACGCCTTCAAATCTCAAAAAGTGCTTTAATCTATTTGACGAAATTTACGGCGTAGATTCATCCTCAGCTATGGGGTTTCTTATATCATGCAAGGGTTCAATCGACTTTGAGCGAGGTGTTCTTCTTATGAATTGGTATGAAAACCTATTTAATCTGGTTTTACACGGAGTTCAATTTAAAAATAACTACCAGACAATATGTCGCTCACTAAAAAGCTATTGAATGACACTCTCGTTGGACTAATTAGTACAGCGAGAGTTTTTTTGATATAATTAATACATGTATATAGATCTACATACACATTCTTATTTTTCTGATGGGGAATTGTCGCCATTGCAAATGGTTAAGGAAGCAAAGAAGCAAAATATTTCAGTCTTTTCAATCACTGAACATAATTTTATTTCTAATAACAAAGAAGCAAAAGAGTTTGCGCGTTATAGTGGGATAAAATATATTAACGGTATTGAAATTTCTACTACCCTGAGATTATCTGGCATAAAAAAATCCTTGCATGTGTTGGGCTACGGTGCTAATCTTAATATGTCACTATTGAACAAAGGTTTGTTTAGTACAATTAATGGGTATAACGAAAGGGCTCGCTCTATTATAAAAAAATTGAATAAGATTTTTCCAGGAATTAATTTGAATTTTAATAATCTCAAAAAAAATCATGAGGCATATGTTAGTAGGAATACATTGGCTAGATTAGTTTTAGAGCACTTAAATCAATCTATTTCCCTTAAAGAAATCTTAAAAAGATATGTTTTTACTATTGAGGATGATTCTTGGATGATGACGCCCGAACAGAGTTTCTCTTTGATTAGTAAGTCTGGGGGTATTTCGGTGTTAGCTCATTCAGGTAGGGAGTTGAGAAATATGGGTTTAGATAGTTATAAAGAAATGATACTAAAATTAGCTAAACTTGGTCTTAAAGGCATCGAAGTGTATTTTCCCAAACACACTCATGAGGAGATAAAAATGATTAAGTCTATCGCAAATATGTTCGATCTATATATTACAGCTGGTAGTGACTGGCATGGTCCAAACTTTACTCCGAATATAGTTATGGGAAGAACCATCCCATCTCAATATGTTAACAGATTTTTAAAAGCGATGTCTTGATCGCTAATTTAAAAAATACTCTGTAAATTTCAGAGTATTTTTTATTTCCTCGTATTTTTGAATATCTCACAGTGAGACATTCAAAATAACGAGGGCCAACATACTTTGAAAAAGCAGTTGGCCCAAGAGCGTTTGCGTGGATGAGATTAGTTGGGATTGGGTCCGAAGCCAAAGCTGTGTCTGTCGAATTCTCCGAGGATGAGTGATACTCCATCTTCGTCTTGAACAACAAGTGCTCCCCAGATCGACAACCCACGAGCTTCTAAGTCACCAGTGTCGGGCCAGTAAAAGGTTGGAATCACGTCAACTTCCTCATGTCCTTGATTGATATCTTGGACAATGTAGTCGATCGTTCCGCCTACGTTTAGACCGTAATGACTCCAACTTGGCCAAAACCAGTAATCCTCGTAAACATCGAGGATAAAAAACACCATGATGTCTTTAAACTCGTGTCCGACAGTGTTGCAGATGTGACCTGTTACAAAGAACGGGTCTCCGGGAGATGTGAAATCAGGCATTTGAATCCTGATTCCGAGCTCTGGGCATTCTGCTGTCGGGGTTGGTTCCGGTGTGTATGGTATTGCGGTATTCGTAGGTTGCTGGATAGTGGGTGTTGAGGTTGGATTGTGGTGCGGGGTATTTGTTGAAGGAATTACTGTTGGGGTGGATGTTGGGTTAGGATTATGTGTATTTGTCGGAGTGGGTGTTCGAGTTGCAGGAATCGGAGTACTTGTCGGTGTGCTTGTAGCGGATGCACTCGTTGGTGTACGTGTCGGTGTCCGAGTTGCAGTGTTTGTCGGTATAGCGGTATTGGTTGGTACGGGCGTTGCGGTTCGTGTTGGTGTCGGGCTGTGCTGGTATATACTGCAAATTTCCGCATTGTCCACAAGGATTATGAAAGTTTCACCCTGATATTCCGGCACATCTGCTTCGGCTTCGATCGAAAAGATAGAGGCCACGGTTCCCGGCGGAGCCATGACGAAAATTTCGAGCGTTTGCCAATCTGCATTTGTTGCAGATGCTTCGCTCCAGGATTCACCGATACTATCACCCACGGAGTTGATAAATGTATTCTTGATTTGAATGTGGGCGTGCGGATTCATATCGAGATATTTTATCCGCAGATGCAATTCGGTTCCCTGAATCATCGACATAGCTTGTGAAAGATAGATGGAATGTGTGGCATCCCACCAAGCAATTCTGCAAGAATATTCACCGTCATAATAATTGACTGGCTCCATCCTTGCGTATGAATCCTCAGGGTTGCTAAGAATCCATTCCATTGGCGGAAGTTCTGGCTCGTCCCACATTTCAAACCCCGGGTTTTCCAATGCATTGTTATAACACGTTGGAATCGGGGATGGTGTGGGTGTTGTGGGGCTTTGAGTATTTGTCGGTGCGGGTGTGTGTGTCTGAGGAACTGAAGTGTTTGTTGGGAATGGCGTGCTTGTGGCAGGTACACTTGTGGGTGTCCGTGTCGGTGTCCGAGTTGCGGTATTGGTTGGCGGAACTGATGTTGGAGTACGCGTTGGCGTTCTCGTCGGAGTTCGAGTCGGTGTACGGGTTGGAGTATTTGTTGCGCTTTCGTTTGTAATCATGAGCGCATAATTTCCATCCGAGTACGAATAGTATCCGTCGACCCAAATCTTGTATGATCCAGCATTCAGTGTAATTGTCTCGTCCATAATACTGTAAGTATTCACGGAGAAACTTCCGCAGCTGAAGTCCGGATTTCCGCCCTGTGTGAAATCGATGCATCGGACATCGCCGATGTCTGGTCCACACTCAGTTGCGATAGACCAGTCGGCATCGAAATCAGCCTTTCCGCGAAATCTGATTGTGGTTGTGGACGAAATAGTAAACCTATAGCACTGGTCCGGTCCTTCGTGGCCAACCCCGCAATCGTGATAATTACTTAGGCCGGCTGTTGAACCTGTGCGACACTGGTCGAAACTTATTGAGATTTGTGTGTCGCAGTTTGTCGCCCACGAAATTGTGGGGAAAAGGGTTGTAATCAAACAAACGGTGAATACAGCGAAAAAAAAGTTATTAAGCTTTACCATGACATCCTCCTTGCCTCTTTGAGGCAAATTGTTGTTATTGTTTCCACGCAAATTTTCAATGAACAGAGCTGAAAAAACACATAAAATGGGGTTTTTTACAGTTCCGTTGACTGAAACTGATTATTATTCTTATACAGCGTGACACTCCTTACTACAACTTTAAAAGCATTTTGTCAAGTCAAAATATTATCTCATAAAGAATAAACTTGACTAATTTAGTACTTTGTATTAGGGTAAAGCGTAAAAGTAATTTTTTATTTGTTAAATAAGTTAAAAATTATGAAAAATTGGCTTAAAACAGGCAAAATCTTGGTAGTAGCTTTGATTGCTATTTTGGCTATGGGATTCGTGATTCCATCCAAAACTAGCGCTTCTTCTACTATAATCAAAGATTTTCATCTCGGTGAGATCAATTACAATGGAAACGCTAGTGTTTCAGATCTTTTCACGCATAGTGAGAAATTTGTAACTGTAAACGCAAGTGTGGTTGATGAAGCTGGACTCAAAGTAGCCAGATTCAATGTTTGGCACACAGCTGGAAATTGTGATTACGGTCAGAGCGCTGGATCAGAATGCAAACCAGCAGGAATAAACTATGCTCACTTTGAGGTTTCTATTTCTGGAACATCAGCCGTGATATCAAACAAGATTATAGAAAAACAAATCAAGCAGCTTGGTGATGGATCTTGGGTTGTTCAAATGGAAGTGGAAAACATGAAAGGTCAAGTTGAGAAAAGTTCTTATGCTAGATTCTGGACTGAAACCAGAAATCCAAATTCTCCTTCTTTCACAACTGTAAATTCAAGCAAGTTCAAAGATAGCGTTAACTTGAATTGGACCACCTCAGATGATCAAATTGCTCCAAGCAATCTATCTAGTGGAGTTTATGGTTACAATGTGGTTGTTGCAAAAAATACCAATTTTCAAACTTACGCTTTTGATTCAAAAGTAATTGCCAATAACAGTATAGTAATTTCAAATCTTGAAGCTGGAGATTACTTCGCGAAAGTAAGATCAGCAGACAGAGCAGGAAATTACAGCGAATGGAGTGATATGATTGCATTTACACTTGCCAAAGGAACTGTTGCTGGAGATGATGATAAAGACACGTCAAAAACAGACGCAGACAAAGATAGTAATGACAAAATCACTACCAATGATAATGATTCAGATAATTCCGGAATTATTCTTGGAACTTCTGATGACAAAGCTCCGGAAGTAAAAGCTGAAGCCAAATCATTCATGCAAAAACTTGGTGATTGGTTTAAATGGCTTTTGAAGCAATGGTGGTTCTGGTTGATTATAGCTTTGATCGTAGCTTTCATAATTTGGTTACTTACCAAAAAGAAAGATGACGATGAAGATGAGAAGAAAAATGAAACCAAAGAGCCATTCAATAATCTCGGTTTAAAAAAATAATTGTAAGTTAAATATATGAAAACGGAGCTGGTACATGTGATCAGCTTCGTTTTTTTATAGCTAAATGGTATAGTAAACTAAAGTTAATTAATACTTATGGCACTAGTTAGACTCCAAAAATTTATAGCAGATGCAGGAATCGCCTCAAGAAGAAAGGCGGAGGTTTTGATTGCTCACGGATATATTTTCGTAAATGGTGAAAAAGTTACAGAGCTTGGAACCAAGGTGGATCCTAGTAAGGATGTAGTAAAATTTAAAGATGAAATTATATCAGTCTCAAAGAAAAAAATCACAATAGTTTTAAACAAGCCAGCTGGATACATCTGTTCTCGTTTTATCAGAGAAGGAAAATCTATATATGAACTTCTGGGTGATTTTGATGAAAAACTAGAATACGCAGGTCGCCTCGATAAAGATAGCGAAGGACTTATGATATTTTCAAATGACGGAGACTTGATCAATAAAATGACGCATCCTTCGTTTGGGCACAAAAAAGTTTACGAAGTCTTGGTTTCAGGAAAATTTAGCGACGAGGTTTTGGAAAAATTAAATGGAAGCTTTGACATAGACGGATACAAAACTAGACCAGCAGAAGTTACGCTCATAGCTCCAAAGGGCACCAACACTTTATTGAAATTTGAATTGGGAGAGGGGAGAAAGAGACAGATCAGAGGAATGTGTAGAAATCTAGGACTACATGTGTGGCGACTTGTAAGAGTGTCACTAAACAAACTTGAACTTGGAAATCTCGCATCGGGTCAATACAGGATTCTGAGCGAAGACGAAATAAAACAAAAACTATTAGGCTAAATAAAAAAACGGGAGTCACACAGGGTGAATCCCGTTTTTGTTTTCAACAATGCGAGATGTTTATGCGAGATCTGCTGATCCCACACTTGAAATGATCATAGCAGCTGCTCCGATAAAAGCTGCCAAGACTGATTCGGGGATACTTATCTTTGCCCAAAGATACGGATCACTGCTTGATAGGCAGAATATTTGGCTCGCTATAAATATCGCCCCGAACGTGATGGCTATAGTCATTCTGTTGCAACCTGTTTTTTCCCAGATCATTTCTCTTGCTTGTAGAACTGTCAGGATAAAATGAGAAATTAGCATTGGCTCGATTTCGCCGTGGAATACTATGCCTGTGACAATGAATCCAAGCGCGATGATGAAGTTTTTCCGATTCGGAATCTCGTCGTTTCCGGTCAGTCCTTGCATCGCGAACATTAAGAACAGAATCGCATTTATTATTCCAAAGAGGACTAGCGACCAAGACCACAAAATGACTGCAGTTACGAGATTGAATATGAACAAAAATATCGTTCCAAAAATTACAATAGCTATCGCTTCCATTTCTCCTGCTTCTTTTGCCTCTTTTCTTGGTGATGCCCATGTTCCTAGCACTATCGCAGCTAGTGAAATAGAAATAAGTCCGGACACCCAGCCTACGTAGTTAGCGATGAAGCCAGAAGATAGCATAATCACGAGCACAGAGATGATCAATATTATAGAATTCCATTGCATAGCAAAACCCCCTTTCAATAGTTGAAAACAAATTATTAAAGAACAATTTGAGCCTATCAAAACACATAAAAAAAGTCCACTAAAAGAATATAGCCCACCGGGAGATGGGCTATGTATGTTTTTGTTGAGTTAATGAGCATTGTTTTTTCTTCGTGTGGAGAAATAGGTGAGAAGCCCTGCGGAAAGTGAGCTTGCAGTTGTTATGAGCGACATAACTACATCGCTATTTCCTGATCTTGATCCGATAATCCAGTTTGAGGCAAAAACAGCTATGCATGCAGCAATGACAGTGATGGTTCGGTTGGTTCGAAATCTGATAGATTTTGGTTTAAAGTTGTTTATTTGTATTCCGAAAAATATACCGAGAGTTGCTGCGATTATTCCATCAATTCCTAGTATCCAGAGAGGGGCTACTGCGTAGAGCAAAGTCGAGGTTTGCCAGAAAAGCATGATTGATATAGCCGATATCCAGAACATTGGTTTGATTTTTCGGTTGAAGTATATGCCGAGTATTGTCGTAATCCCCAGTACTAGGCTCATGCATATTCCTGAAATTCCGTTTTCGACGCTCATCGGTGTGGTTTTTTGAAATGCCGCATAGCTGCAAATAGAGACTATGAAGGTTACGCATGGAATTCGAGTGTCCATGTTTGTAATATCTTCACATCTTCCGCCGGTCAAAAACCCAACAGCAAGTGCCAACAATATGATTGGCAATGCCATTTCCGGTATGAGGCTGTGAGTAGAAATAAACCCAACACCCAGAAGTGTGGCTGCAAAACAGAGGCTAACCACCGCTTTGGCAAATACTTTTGCCCATTTTTTCACCGAACTCAGATACCTTCTCATTGCAAAACTCCTCCTTTTGAAAAAAACACCGCGATTTGTCGCGCTGTTTTCGTGTGAAAAGATCACCTTTGAATCCAGACTATTACTAATCAGTACTTCTGTCCAGTGGATAAAAAATTGTGAATATTTGAGATAGGTTGTTTAGAATAGTATTATTGGTTCGTCTTCGAAATTAGTGATTATGATAAAAGAAAAGGATCCGCAATTGGATCCTTTATTTTCGAGAGAGCTGTGGCTTAGCGTTTTTGTTGAGGCAATGATCTCGTAATTTGAACTGTGATAGCCATAATCACGGTTCCTAGTGCTAGGGTGGTTAAGTCTAACATCCCACTTCCATATCTTTCTGATAATGCCGTTGTTGATGAGATGATCGACATGAAGGCCCAAAACAAGTACCAACACATCGAGATTCTTTCGGAGGGTTCTTTACGCTTGCGCCAGATTTCTAAAAATGTAATACCGTGCAAGGCGAAGATAAATACCAGTGTCAAAATTGTGAGGTATGTATGTGCAAGGAGTAGTTTCAATAGTATTGGAGTGGTTGCTGAAATCGATAAGCTTATCAATCTCCATTTTTTCTCATGGGGATCAGTGCCAACCACGAAAGATACTACCATGGCTATTGTTCCCGGAATAGCTTGCATCAATCCTGTTAGCCAGAACTTCATTGATAATAGAATTATTCCGGTTGCGAACTGAATAATTGACGTAGCAATCAACATCTTGATAGTTGCATCTGCTTGGTCTGTCTTTTTTGACACAATCATTCCCGCAGTGAAACCGATGATTGCAGAAATCATTAATCTTGCAAACCAGTTCCACCCCAGGTATGTCGATGCGTAGGCAGAAAGTGATAATAGCGCGATCTCTGCCAAAAGAATTCCGAATACGATTTTCTTCTCAAGCGCGATGATTTTTGTCCATTTCACTTGGCACCCCCTCTCGTTTTTGGTTATAAAAGGAACAGATGGTTAGAAACTAACAAATTTAGATTGGTATGTCTAGTTTTTAGGATTATTAAAAAAGGTCACGCATATTTGCATGACCTTGCTTTGATAAAATTGTTATCAGGTTTTTTGAGATACGAGTTTGTATACTAGCAAACCCACTAGTCCTGAAATGAAAGAACTGAGAACACCCAAATTTGTTCCGTAGTGGAAGTGGTATTTTATGCCAAATAAATGACATGAAATGGTGATTAATAGCATTGAAGACAATACTATTGCTGGGTAATACCATACATGCAACTGGTGTCCGAATTCTTTATACTCCGATATTCTGGCATTTCCGAGAATTATTCCCAGGCACATTGCAGCCACCATGTTGACCGTGATTACGGAAAAGATGGCGTCGATTTCAGTGAACATCATTATCATTCCCGATTGCCAAAACACCAGTAACGCCTTGAGAACTCTTAGCACCGTTCTTTCTAGGATTTCTTGGCAGATAATTCCAAAAACATTCAAAATTGTGGTGATCGCGACTGTGAAAACCAAACAGGGTAGTGCTTTCAGTAATGATGTTTCGATAGTGATTAATCGGGCTGTGATGAATCCAATGATCAACAGGGTATTTGGAATGATAAGGCAGTAAATTGCTGCCCTAGAGGTGGCAACTTTCCATTTTCCAAAAATTATTCCAGATACCAGCGAGCTGAATAACAGGATTCCCACTATTTCTGCATAAAAATTATTGAAATAGAAGAATCCAACCAGTGACAGAAGCGTGAGATGAATCAAAACACAAATCACTCGAGACAAATGAGTTATAAAATTTTTCACGACATTTCTCCTTTACGGATAAGGTTTTTAAATGAGCAGATATGCTGCAAAACTATCAGAAATCTCTTTTTTGTCAATCGCTAGGATAAAATAAAAAGCGACCGGTTTTTTTCCAGTCGCTATTTCTTGTAATGATCTTCTCGTGATGCGCTTCTATTCTTTGTGTTCCGACGAACTTTCTTTTGAGATTATCCCGTTTATTAGGGCGGTAATGTAGAAAATGAACACAAACACCAGAATGAAAACCATGGATTTCAGTGCTTTTTCGCAGTTATTATTGATTGATATGCATAGGGTGACGACCATGCTAGCTGAGAAAAAACCAAGTACGAATCCCGAGAGTTTCTGCGTTCCTAGTATCTTTTCAAAAATTATTCCCGATATGATTCCCAGCATGACCATTGAAATTGGGATTATCTGACCCGGTTCGCATCCCAATGGATACAGAAAGGCATTGATCTCAGCAATATCTACGGCGTAAAAACAGGGGATAGCAATTGCCAAAAGAACAAAAATCCCAAGCAATACCGATAAGAGTTTAGCATTAAAGTTTTTCATCCCTTCCTCCCTTATTGAAGTTTTATGTAGTGAACAATCAATTTGACTACAAGCTATTATATCACAACAAAATTGTCAAATACGCAAGTCCAATTATCATTGACTTATGTCGTTTTTAGTAGTATTTTAAGATTTACGCTAAAAATATTTTACACGACTTATTATCGAATTTACTATTTAAACTAAAATTAAATGAGCCAAGCAAGAATTAGAAAAAACGTAAAAGTAGCGTTTCTTACAATGGCGCTATTTGCGTTGTTTTTGAGTTTAATGAATCCAGGTTTTTATAATGTGGCGGGTGTGAATGCGAAAGTTTATAAGTATTCTCTTGAGGCAATGGAAACAGATGGGACATGGACACCTGGAGATATAAAACATTACCAGGAAGGACAAAATATTCCAACCAGACTAGAAATAGAAAATTTAACAGTTGACGAAGCTCATTCGATAGAAATTAAACATAGCTATAAATTATTTGGCAATGACCCCGTCGGTATCCTTAATTTTAATAGAGATGCTTTGATTTTTTCAGATGATGGTGCTGATAATGTGATATTGAGCTTAATTGGCGAAGTTGATTGTGGTGCCGATACTTGCTTAGAATACAATCTATCCTTTATCCCTAAAAAAACCACAGCTACGATTTATTGGAATAGTCTTTTAGGTGACGATGCCGCTGATTGGCCAGGGGCAAGAATTAAAATCTCATTAAATGACGTTGGTGGTAGAGATATACCAGTTAGTCCAGATCCTTACATTGAAAACCCAGCAAGCATAACGGTTCATAAAGATGTGGTAGGTCCAAATGGTGAAGATATCTATGATGTAGCTCAAAGTTTTAGTATAGATTTGGATGGAGATATGGCAAGTCTCACAGATGGCGGTTCCCATGAATATATAAGATCAGCAGGTACATATACAATTTCTGAAACAAATATTCCTAGTGGATATGAACTTTATAGTATTTCTCGAGATGATGATTCTGGATTACCAGGATATCAAATTACAGTAGGGGAAGGAAAGTCTGTGGATGTTGATGTAGTGAATAGACAAACTATCTCAGCACAAGCTTACGGTACTCTAATCGTAGAAAAAGATGTGCCAAATATAGAGAATGATCCAACTAAATTTGATTTTTCTGTTTCTAGGTTAGATCAAACCTCTGTGGATTTTCAGCTTTCTGAAATAGACAATCCATATATTGCAGATTTGCCGGTAGGAAGATACGTGATAGAAGAAGAGGCTTATCCAGGTTATGAGACATCTGTGACTTGTGAACAAGACGAACAACAAATGCCAAATATTTCAGATGAATATTCTGTGAACATGGCGGCACTTCCTGATCCAAATCAAGAATTTGTAAGTCTCGGGGCAGAAGAAGTGATCAGATGTGTTTTTACAAACACCAAAATTGAAACAGAGCAGGATGCTCCAGTATTGTATATTTCAAAATCCAATGATGCAGGTAGTGCATTTTTGGACGCTGGAAGCGATATCAAATATTCTATCAATATAAGCTTGATCGGAAATTCATTGGACAATGCCGTGGTGACAGATCTTCTCCCAGAAGGAATAAAATACAGAGCCGGCAGTTTCAATGCAGTTTCAAACCAAAGAGGAAGTCTCAAAGACTTGGGAGTGGTTTTGGAACCAACTTATGCTTCGCCTGGAGATTGGACGATAGGATCTATGGCAAAAGATGAAGTTATAACACTTTCATATATAGGAGATGTCGCATCGGATATATCTGATGGTATTTATAAGGACGTAGCTTTTGCTAGGGGCATGAACAATCAAGAACCTGGAGAAATCTTGGCATTGGCGCAGGCTACTGGATATGTGGATACAAATTTCGTAGGTACCGAAGTCAATATATTAGCGCAAGTTGAGAATGATGATAGCGTACCAGTCGCTGTTTCAGAAAATACTATTACCAATATTATTCCGGGGAAAGTTCTCGGAGCCACTACCCCTGAAACATTACCCGTGACCGGAGCTGACTATAGAATTATATTTGTTATGATTTCAGTTATTTCAATGGCATTTGCATTGCTCTTTGCCATTATGCCTAAGAAAAAAATAGACTCAAGAAAACTTCTCGCAGTCGTTGCAGTAGGCTTTGGAGTTTTGGCTTTTGGAGGTGTTGCTTCGGCTTCATCTTCCTTAGTAATCAGATTGGCAGAACCACAAGAGCTAATAGATAGTGAATTTGATTTAAATTTTGTGGCATTGGATACTCAGGGTAGAGAAGTTGCTATTTCTTGCTACAAAAAATCACCTTCAGATTCTAGTTTTGTGAAATTCGGAGAAGATGTCCTATTGGCTAATGGCGGAAATACTGATAATTGTACTGTTACCAAGGATGTTCTTACGCAAGATGGTGTATACAATTTTCAGGTCAAAGCAATTGCTGGATCTGATGTTGTGGAGTCTGATGTTGTTACAACTGAATTTGACAATACCAATCCTCTCAAACCAGTTAGCATAGAAAAAATACAGAAATCTGATGCTAGATATGACATAGTTTTCAAAACTGCCAATGATGAAGAAACAAAGAGTGTCAAGATTTACAAATCAAAAAGCAAGAGCTTCGCAGTGGATAATGAAACAAATGTTGGCGCTATGGATGTTGAAGCAAATACAAAATATACATACATAGATGCTCTAAAGGGCAATGATTATGGTGAAACTTTTTATTATGCTGTGATGGCATTTGATAAAAATGGTCACGCATCCGCACCTCTCGCAGAAGAATTGGTAGTTATTACAAATAAAGAAGAGATGGTGTCATCTTCCTCAGATGATTCAGATACGACTTCTGCTAGCACGAGTTCAAGCACTGCTTCAGCAGCAACTCAGGGCTCAACCTCTTCAATCTCAACCGAGTCAGAAGGAATTGTTGCAGGCGAATCTACTTCTAGCAAATTAGAACAAATCGCAAAATCCAATAGCGATGAGTCTGTAAAAGACGATGCTAATACTGACAATGATGGCTTTGATCTAAGAGCAACAGCTGGAGCATTTGGAAAAATTATGAAAAACCTTTTCACTAAATGGTGGTTCTGGTTGATTTTAGTGATAGTATTTGTAGTGCTACGGAGAGTTCTTGCTAAAAATAGAAAAAACTCCAAAGATAATGTCGCATAATTCAAAATAGAAGCAAATTTTATAAATAGCCCCGCAATTTCGTGGGGCTATTTTTGTCATTTTGAAAGTGTATTTTTAGTTTGACCTAGCTTGTATTTTATTGTATATTTATGTGATATTATATTAAGATATTATCTAAAAAAATCATATGAAAATCCCCTCCAGTTCAAAGAAAAGTGCACTAAAGCTTTTTGCTTTTTGTGTTATCTTTTCTATGCTCTTTATGAATTCTGCTCCAGCTATTTACGCAAATGCTCCTGAAGAAGTTGCGACAGAAGAAGTTACTCCAGTAGAGAGTGTTGTCTTGGAAGATGAAATAGTCCCAGGAGCTCCACTATCTGATCTAGCTCAAGAAGAGCCAGAAGAGGTGACTGAACCAGAAGTCGTGGTAGATGAGGTTGTATCAAAAGCTGACGAAGCTACCTCGGAAGTCAAAGTAGTTGAAAAAGAACTTTCAGTAGTTGCAAAAGACAAAGCTATAGTAAAAACTAATTCCAATACAAAATCATTTGGTGCTAGCGGTCTAATTGATTCCTCTGGCATTTACAGCGTAGCTCCTAGGGAACTGGCTCGAGTAATACTAATTTCTCCAGCCAATAACTCAACGATAAATTCACTTTATCCTAATTTTATCTGGGATTCAAATCAAGAAATTTCTGGGTTGTCGGGTTACGAACTAAAACTTTATCGTAACGGTTCTGATTATATGCAGTTTTCTATCAATGATGCTTATCAAACAAATCTTGCTGGAATTCGTTTAACTACTGGGAACTGGCAGTGGAAGATGAGAGTTGTTGATCATAGAGGTATGAAAGGTCCTTGGAGTGAAACATGGAATTTTATTATTGAAAAACCCACTCTAAAAACTCCTATACTAGTTGCTCCAGCAAATAATTCTTTAGTTGGGAATTCTTGCCCCTCTTTTTCTTGGAATCCGAATCAGGATAGCTCGTTTTTATCTGGATTCGAAGTTTCTTTAAGGGGTCCTTTATCTGTTCAGATTAAGATTACTGATCCATCGCAAACTACCAGTAATGATATTTGTGCTTTTATGATGGGAATAAATGGCGATTGGCAGTGGAAAATGAGAGTTATTGATTCTGATGGTGTAAAAGGTCCCTGGAGCGAAACTTGGAATTTTACTATTGATACGATAAGTCCAAACGCCCCAGTACTTTATGCTCCCGTAAATAGTTTTGTAACAAATGATCCAAATATTACTTTGGAATGGGATTATGAAGATTTTGGAACAATTCCTTCTATAAAGGGTGTTGTGGTTGATTCATTGTATTACGATGTGTATCTTGATGATTCACTTCTTGTCTCTGACTTAACTGAGAAACAGTATCCATGGGTTTTTTCAGAAGGCTTGCACTCATGGAAGGTGATTGCAAGGGATTCTGCGGGAAATGAAAGTCCTTGGAGTGAAACATGGCAATTTACAGTTGATACTACTGCTCCAGATGCGCCTACACTTATCTCTCCTGCAAATGGATTTGAAACCGAACCAGCCGATGTAGCTTTTACATGGACCGCAGTTGATGATGCTACCGAATATGAACTTACCGTAAATGGAGCTACTCACTATACAACCGATACAAATCTTACATTGAATTTGCCAGAGGGAAATTATTCTTGGAAAGTAAAAGCCAAAGACAGTTTTGGAAGATGGAGTGTTGATTCATCCGTTTGGGGACTCACCTTGGCAACTGAAGATGTTCCACAAGATGATGACCAAGACAACGATGATGATGCCGATGATCAAGGAACTGTCGCTGGTGTCACAGATGAAAACACAGAAGAAAATACTATAAATAGAGGGACAACTTCTTCTACTACGACAACCGCTACTACGGGAACTGTTGCTGGCACCACCGCATTTGGAACTGGTGGAGGAGCGGATGACGAAGCCACAGAAGAAGATGAGAATAAAGACGAAGAAAAAGATGGTACAGTTTTGGGAGCGGATGATCAAGATGATCCAAACCTAAAAGCGGAAGCATCTAGTTTCTGGAATAGTTTCAAATGGCTTCTCACGAAATGGTGGTTCTGGCTAATACTCATAATTATTATCCTATTTCTATGGTGGATACTTGGAAAGAGAAGAAAAGATGATGACAAGAAAAAACCACTAGATATAGATAATACGCCAATTAGATAAAATGATAATCAAATAGCCCTGCAATTCTGCGGGGCTATTTTTATCTCTTTTGTGCTATGAATTTTTGTGGAAATTTAGTTTTAGGGAAGACTATTTTATGGTATACTAAAACTTCAATTCAACATAAATAAAAAACATGTTGCCTCTGATTGGCGCAATTTTATTGGGAATTTTTGCTTGGTTTGCTACGGGGGTAGATGATTTGATTTTGGTAGCTATCTCACTCAAAAAGACTTCGGGAAAAAGCAAAAGGTTTCTGATGCTTGGTAATTTTGTGGGTGCTATTGTTGGATTGGTACTAGCTATGATAGTTGCGTGGCTTTTTGGAGATTATGAGCTCTCGGGTTTTGCTATAAAAATTCCAGCCGTCATAGTTATAGTTATAGCTCTCAAAGAACTTTGGGATGCTTTCGCAGAACGCATACCATTTCATGTAAATCGCCATGTTGAGAGAGGTGGACTTTCCAAAGGATATCTACACAATTTTTTAATCGGATTTTTGATTTATATTTTGGTTAGCGGATTAAATGATTTTGTGGTTGCTTCTGTGGTTATGTGGGATAGGGCGAGAACACTTACTGAGATACTTGGATTTGGAGTGGGTTTTCTTTTGGGTGCCCTTGTCTCCATACTAATAGCCAAATTTATAAGTAGTAGAATTAAAAATGCAAAGACTCTAGATATTATCGCAGGAATAATTCTTTTAATACTTGGTGGGTTATTACTTTTAAATATTAATATTTTCTAATGAATGCATTCGAAAACGCAAAAAAACAATTAGATAAAGTTTCCTCAAGTTTTGCTGAGGACGGTGAGATTATTGAAATCTTGAAATCTCCCGAGAGATTTATAGAGATTTCTATTCCTGTAAAAATGGATTCAGGAAATATCAAAATCTTTAAGGGTTACAGATCTCAACACTCAAGTGCGCTTGGTCCATATAAGGGAGGTATCAGATTTCACGAAAACGTAAATCCTGACGAGGTAAAAGCTCTTGCTATGTGGATGACTTGGAAGTGCTCGCTCGCAGGGATTCCTCTGGGTGGTGGAAAAGGTGGTGTCACAGTAGATCCCTCGGAATTAAGCGTAAAAGAGCTAGAATCGCTTTCTAGGGGCTTTATAAGGGGTATATATCGTAATATCGGCCCAGATTTGGATGTTCCAGCTCCTGATGTAAATACAGATGCTAGAATTATGAAATGGATGAGAGATGAGTACGAAAAATTGGTAGGCGAATCAGTTCCCGCAGTAATTACGGGTAAGCCTTTGGAGGAAGGTGGATCAGAGGGCAGAGATGCAGCTACGGGTCAAGGTGCGCTTTACACACTCCAATTTTTTGCAGAAAAACTGGGATTAAAAAATGGTTCTACTATAGCGGTTCAGGGAATAGGCAATGCTGGCGGATGGTTTGCAAAACTCGCAAGCCAAGCTGGGTATAAAATAGTTGCGATTTCGGATTCAAAAACTGCAACTTATGATGAAAACGGTATCGACATAGAAAAAGCTATTGCATACAAAAAAGCCAATAGAAACCTAAAAGGATTTGCCAAGGATATTACCAACGAAGAATTGCTATCTCTTGAGTTAGATGTTTTGGCACCTTCGGCTATTGATGGAGTTATTACAGATTCAAATGTTAATGCAGTTAGAGCTAAAATGGTTTTGGAAATAGCCAATGGTCCTGTTAGCCCAGAAGCTGACGAAGTTTTATCACAAAAAAAGATCCCAGTGATTCCTGATATATTGGTAAATAGTGGTGGAGTTATAGTGTCCTATTTTGAATGGTTGCAAAACAAACAAAACGAGCATTGGTCTTTGTCTGATGTCAACGCTAAGCTTAAAAAGCATATAGACTTAGCTTGTGAAAAAGTTTTTGCATCAAAAAATAACTCAAATACATTTAGAGAGGCAGGATACTTGTTAGCTGTAAAAAGAGTAATAGAGGCAACTAAAAAATCTATTAAATAAGCTAGGGCATGAATACTTGGCAAAAAATATTTATACTTGGCATTATCGCCATTGTGGCTGGCTTCACAGGATTTATTGTGGATGGCAAATGGGCACTCGGAGACATATCATCTATAAAAAATATTACAGTCAGTGAATTTAGAGAAATTTCTGAATCAAAAGATGTTCAGCTTATAGATGTGAGAAGTGAAAGAGAATTTTCTTTGGGGCATATTCCTGATGCAGTTTCTTGTCCTATAAACGAAATAAACAAAGATACGATTTCGCGTTTTGACAAAACCAAGCCTACTGTAGTTTATTGTTCCACTACGACTTGTAGTCTCGCTGAGGAATCTGGTATGAAGCTTTCCAAGCTCGGATTTGTTGAAATATATGTTTTGGTTGATGGGATAGAGGGTTATCAGGGAGCACTTAGCGAGAGCGACGAGTTTTGCGTGGTCTCGAGTGAGGCAACTTCAAATATGGATCTAAAAAATCTGTCAGTTGTGCTGACTTTGGGGCTTATAGACGGAATCAATCCATGCGCTATAGCAGTTATAGTTTTTCTCCTTGGTTATCTTATTACATTTGCTGGAAAAAGAAGCCGACTTTGGATCACCGGAATTATTTATATAGTAACTACTTTTGTAGTTTATTTTGTAATAGGACTTGTTTTTGTAAAAAGCATAGAACAACTTCTGGGGAATCAATACTATGCTGTTATTTCACTTACTTTAAATACTGTATTGGGTGTGATTTTGATTTTCGCTGGGATAATAAATCTCAAAGATTTTTTCTGGTTTGGAAAAGGATTGTTTTTGGGCATAAGCAAAGGTGCTTTTCCCAAAATTCAAAAGCTTGCCATGGTGGCAAGCTATCCATTGGTGGCGCTACTTGCTGTTATGGTGACTTTGTTTGAGGCTCCTTGCTCACTTCCTTTGTATTTGGGTACTAGTAAGCTAATTGCCGATAGTGCATCCTCGTTAGCTACTACTGCCGGATATCTTTCCATTTACAATTTGATGTTTGTAGTACCTCTCATTGTGGTTCTTGTGATTATTGGTGTTACTTCAAATATGGTTGCCGTGAAAGAATTTGAACACAGAGGCAAGCGTTGGCTCAAATTGATAATGGGCGCAATTCTTGTTATGCTCGGTGTGATTCTATTATTCTAAATTTATGAAATACAACGAACTAGTAGAGGAGCATTTCAAAAACCCTAAAAATGTAGGTGAAATAAAAAATCCCTCATTTGTGAGTGAGGTGATTAATCCAACATGCGGTGATACGATAAAAATCTGGGGCACAGTCGATGACGATATACTTACTGATATAAAATACAAAGTCTTGGGTTGTGCTGCTGCCGTGGCTTCCGCATCTATGATGAGTGAGATGGTTATGGGTAAAAAAATTGCAGAAATAATGAAGCTTGATGATGCAGATGTGGTGAGTGCTCTCGGGGGGTTACCTCCTGAGAAACTGACTTGCTCAAGTTTCGCTATGGCTACATTAAAAAGAGGTTTAAATAATTTTAATAAATAAATATATGAAAACATCCCATATAGTGATTATTGTAGTAGCTATTATAGTTATTATTATAGCGCTTATGTTTATCCTGGGCTCAACCAAGGAAAAAGATGACGCCACAAGTGAAAGTGATTTAAAGGTGTCGATAAGCCAAGATGATTGGCAAAGGGGAGATGATGATGCTCCAATTGAAATCGTTGTTTATAGTGACTATTTTTGCCCTGGATGCAGAACTTTTCACAAGATCTCGAAAACTTTGCTAGACAAATATGCTGGTAAAATTAAATTTGTTCATAGACACTATCCTATAGCATCTCTTCACCCAACTGCTTTTGATGTGGCCTCCGCTGCTGAGGCTGCTGGACTTCAGGGTAAATTTTGGGAAATGCATGATGCTTTGATGGAGGCAAATAGCTTGGAGGACGCGGATGTTTTGGCGATAGCTAATTCTCTTGGATTAAACATGGATCAGTTCAAGAGCGACAGAACAAATAATGCAGTAAAAGAAAGAGTTAAGAATGATATGAAAAGTGGAAATGATTCTTCGGTAAATTATACTCCGTATATTTTTATCAATAACGAAGAATTTGATATAAGTACCGTCGGTTTTTCCTTGGAAACCGTTTCTGCTAAAATTGATCAGATTCTGCAATCAGATAAATAATTGGAATATAAAAAACCCGCCAGATCTTTTCGAAGGCGGGTTTTTATTTGAGATTATTCTTCGATTTGGAATCCTTTGGCTATCCACTCATCCATTCCACCCGTCAGCATTTTTATATTACTAGCGTTGACTGTCATTAGTTCTTCTGTTGCAACTCTAGCTCGGAGATTGGTTGAGTCGTAGATTATCAGCTCTTTGTCTGAGGGGATTTTGCCATCTCTGAAAGATTGTTTAATGCTTGTGTAATCGAATCGTTGAGCGTTTGTTATGTGTCCAGCGTTATATTCTTCTTTTGATCTAATGTCTATAATAAATAAGTTGTTTTCCGAATTCATTTTATTTTTAAGCTCCTCGCAACTAATTTCACTAATTATTGTTGGTAGTACCGGTGGAGCTCCGTTGACTAGATCGTATCCCGCTTCTTTCCATCCAGCCGTTCCTGATTTAAAGTTTTTCAAATTTCTAAACCCAAGCTTGTATAGTGCAGCTACTCCATAGGAACTTCTTCGGCAATTATTACCATCGCACATTACTATTATTAGTTTATCTTTTGGTAGTACAATTTGCTTAGCTTCAAGTTCTGAAAGTGGTATATTGAGCGCACCCTCGATATGACCATTTTTGCTGTATTCAGTGGCGTCTCGTACGTCTACTAGGAAGAAATTTTCATTTTTATCAATCATAGTTTTTACCTCTTCCGGCGTGATCTCGGCCACTATTGTGGAGTTGTCAGTTTCGGCAGTTAGCTGTGTATTTATTCCTGTGAATTTCCAGATAAAAACCACGAGACCGGCACTAGCAAGCGCGATCATTATGTAAAATATTATTATGTTTTTTGTGTTTTTAATTTGCATAATATTCAATAGTAATTTTACAACAGTAATGTCTCTATAGCAAGGAGGATGGGTTTATGTCTATTTTAAATTTCAAATTCATTTTCATTAAGAACTCAGCGATTTCTTCGTAATTTTCAGAACTAAATTTGAGCGCGATTTTCCATATGTACAATTTCTTTTCTTTTGATATAAAAGCTGGAGCTGGTCCCAGTATCTCAATTTTTTCGTAAATATTTTTTGGGATAAGTCCTACGAGCTTTAGTAATTCTGATTTACATTTGTCTTCTGTTTTTGAGCCAAAAGCTATTAGTGCAGTATCTTTGAATGGGGGATATTTAAGCGCTTTTCTTTGTGCTATTTCACTGGAATAGAAACTCTCGTAATCATGTTGTGATGCGTATTTAATAGTGAAATGTTCTGGGCTAAATGTTTGGAGAATCACTTCGCCAATAGAATCTTTTCTTCCTGCTCTACCTGCAACTTGCATTATCAACTCGAAAACATTTTCGTTGGCTCTAAAATCTGGAAAATTGAGTCCTCTTTCTGGGTTGATTATTCCTACGAGATCTACTTGTGGAAGATCTAATCCTCTAGCTATCATCTGTGTTCCTATCATTATGTCGTATTTTCCTTTTTTAAAATCATCTATTTTTTGTATATCGGAGCTCTTTGTCATCGTTTCACTATCGACTCTCAGAATTTTTGCATTTGGAATCATGTCTTTTATTTCACGTTCGAGTTTTTCTGTGCCCTTTCCTTTTGTGGTGATATTTGTGGATTTGCATTTGGGACAAAATACAAAGCTATTGGTTTTGAAACTGCAATGATTGCATTTAAGAATAGATTTATTTTTGTACATAACAAGCGGTAGATCGCAACGCGGGCATTTGAAAATATGATTGCAGTCTTTGCAATAGGTTGTAGTTGAAAATCCTTTTCTATTAAGCAGTATTAGTGTTTGTTTTTTTGAATTCACGGCCAACAGAATTTTCTCTTTTAGTGTTTCGCTCAATATATCAAAATTGCGTTTTTCATATTCGTCTTTGGTGTCGATTATCGAAACTTTTGGTAAATCCTCCGAGAGCGACGTTGCTCTGATTCTTTTTGTTAGTCTGGTTAGATGATAGATTCCTTTTTTAGCGTAGTAATAGCTCTCTATAGAAGGGGTTGCTGAGCCCATAACTAGTTTAATTTTCAGATTTTCAGCGATCCACCTAGCAACTTCTCTCGAATGATATTTGGGTTTTTTCTCCCATTGTTTAAAGCTTTGATCCTGCTCCTCGTCCATGATTATTATTCCGAGGTCTTTGAAAGGTGCGAATATGGCAGAGCGAGCACCCACTACTATCCTGATTTGCCCACTTTTGATTTTTAGCCAGTACTCATATTTTTTGCTCTCGGAAATTTTGCTATGCATAATAGCTATTTCTTCATTTGCAAAAAAACTTTTTACCCTTTCAGTTGTTTGTGGGGTGAGTGCGATTTCAGGTATTAGAAAAAGTGCTTGCTTGTTATTTTTAATAGTTTCTTCTATTAGTCTTAGATAGATTTCTGTTTTACCAGAACCAGTCACTCCAAACACAAGAGTTGTACTTTCTTTTGTATTCTTGATCTCTTTGATTGATTTTTCTTGTTCTGCGGTTAGTTTTAATTTTTGGTGTTTTGCTTTTTTTTGTTCTTGCGTTGGATTGATCTTTGGTAGGTATTTGGGTCTTTTGGGGAGCATTGTTTTTAGTGCTACGCCAAGAGGTGTTATGTATCGTAAGCTCATCCATTTAGCCAGCTCTATATGATAGGGTCTAAGAGCCTCATTTTCTATAATCATTGTGACTGGCTTGAGTTTGAATTTGGGTTGCTCTATTGAATCTTTTCTTATCACTATTCCTTCTATGTCTTTTCTCCCAAAAGGTGCTTTTACCAAAGTTCCAATTTTTAAATCAAAATTTTCTGGAATAAGATATGAAAATTCTGAAGACATTTGTCCTGTATTTTCAAGAGGAGCTATTTGTACGACATCTATTTTCATATAAGCTGGTCTAATGAAATGCTGCTTTCTCGAATCGTCTTTTTATTATTGGTATTTTTGCCAAAAAAGGAGCCAAGAAAAATATAAAAGAAATAAGTGTGGGACAAAAATTATAAATTTGCTTTAACCTTTCTTGATCCCTTTTTGATTCGATCATCTCATTTATTTCCTTTGTCTCGAAGCTTGGATCAAGTATGAGATTTGCAATTTCATCTCCGGAGACGAGTGCATTGTATATGCCTTCGCCAGTGAGGTTTTGAACCAATCCAGCAGATTCTCCAGCAAGAAAAATATTTCCAAATTTGAATCCTTGATAATCTATGTTTAGTCCTGCTGATTGAATTTCCGCATTATCAATATTTATTTTATGTTTTTTACAGAATTCTGATAGGTTTGTTTTGATTTGATTGGGCGTCATTATTTCTTTTTCTGAGCCAGTTCCTAAGTAAAAAAAGTTGTCATTTGGAAAAATCCAACAATACAATGGCCCGAAAAATTTTGTGTTTAGGTGGAGTTCTAGGTTTTTGTAGTAACCCCTGATTTTATACTGTATTCCGAAGCCACACTTGGAGACGGGTATATTTAAAAAATTTCGTGTTACCGAGTGCATTCCCTCGGCGCCTATTAATTGCTTTGATTTATATGAGTTTTTATCAGTCTCAATTATTAGCGCACCATCAGTCTCTTTTTTGATACTCAATACTTTTTCGCAGTACTTTATGGTAGAGCCATGTTTAATCGCTTCCTCAGACATGGTCTTGCCCATATTCACTCTATTTATTGAGCAAAGAAGTGGCTCTTTGGAACTAAAGCTTATTTTCCGTTTTCCAAAGAATATAGCTTCGATATTATAAAACTTTTTGGTTATGCATTCCCTTGGAAAATAATGTAATTTTAATGTTTTTGAAGTAACTCCTTCCGCGCAAATTTTTTGACAGGGGACAGTGTTTTTTTCCAAAACCAAAACCTTCTTTCCATTTCTAGAAAGCACCTGTGAGGCTCTTAGTCCAGCAGGGCCTGCCCCAATTATAACAACATCATATATTTCCATGGTTCAAAATTAACGCTATTGAATTTTATCATTTTATTGTGTTATAATCTAGTCATGGTAAAATCCAAAAATAGCTTAAAAAAGAGGCTTTTTGTAGCTATAAAATTGCCGAGAGGTATCATGTCTGATGTTTTTGATTTACAGCAAAAGATACTTAGAAAGGGCTGTACATCGTTGGATTTTGTACCTAGGCTAAATCTACATATTACAATTTCATTTTTAGGTGATCAGAGTGGTTTAAAGACTAAAATAATCAAGTCTGTTGTTTATGATGTGGTGAGACTTCGGCATAACTTCAAAATAGACTTGAGTCGAATAATAGTTTTCAGGGGTGACGATAATGAAATCATGCTTCTCGCGCTCGAAGCTTTTCCTACGCGAGAGCTTAGGAGTATGCGAAACGAAATCAACAAAAAGCTCATCGAAGCAAATGTAAAATTTATTTCCAAGGGACAATTCATACCTCATGTCACTATTGGTAGAATAAAGCCGAGTGATTCCATAAGCATAAAAAAAATAAAATCTTTTATGCGTGGTGGTTTCGAAAAAATGGTATTCGTTCCTGATAGCGTTGATGTTATGGAGAGCATTCAAATTGAAAACAATGGAAGGGTTTATAAGTCAATTTATGGGGTGATACTCAGGCCCCCCGATGTTTCTAAGGGATGGTTCAATGAATAAAATAGATATTTTAGGCGTAAAAGTAGATAATATATCAAGAAAAGAAGCGCTTGGTGTGGTTTCTGGTTTTTTTAATAAGGGGGTTGGATCGTATTTCATTGCTACCCCAAACTCAGAATTTGTTATTGAGTCTTTAAAAAATAAAGAGTTTCACAAAATTCTTAACTCAGCTGATTTGCTTATTCCTGATGGAGCTGGATTGTTATTTGCGGGAAGTTATCTTGGAAATCCTTTCAAGGAGAGAGTTGCCGGAAGTGATCTCATGCTTGATGTGATGGAATTTTTAAATACTAAGTCTGGAAATGTTTTTCTTATTGTTCCCGAGAAAGGATTATCTTCTTTTGAAGAAATAGAGTCTGCCCTAAAAAAGAAGTATCCAAATTTAAATCTAAGCGGAGCTAATTTTGATGGTAGACATGATTTCGTAAATGAAATCAAACCAAATACATTATTGCTGGTTGGTATAGGAATGATAAAACAAGAAAAGCTTATTTTCGATATAAAAAATAGATTGCCCCAAGGCGTAGTTGCTATGGGAATTGGTGGAGCGCTAGATTTTGTAACCGAAAAAAGAAAAAGAGCTCCCAAGTTTTTTATTTCGTTAAGATTGGAGTGGTTGTGGCGTGTCATTAGGCACCCAAGTCCGAAGAGATTTAGGCGAATATTGACTGCCACTATTAAGTTTCCATGGATTGTATTTATTAGTAAATTTAAGAATAAACAAAATGGTTAGAGTGAGATTTGCACCATCTCCTACGGGGAGACTTCATATCGGAGGCATGAGAACAGCCCTTTTCAATTGGCTTTTTGCTAAACACAATAACGGCAAATTTATATTAAGAATAGAAGATACTGATCGCACTAGGTTTCAGGAGGGTGCTTTTGAAGAGATTCTGGAAGCATTTAAGTGGTTTGGTATAGATTTTGACGAAGGTCCAAACAAATCCGGAATGACACAAAGCTATATTCAGTCGGAGCGATTGTCTCTCTACAAAGAACACGCCGATGTGCTATTGAAAAAAGGATTGGCTTATAAATGCTTTTGTACCTCGGAGAGACTTACGAAGATGCGTGAAATTCAGCAATCAAAAAAACTTCCCCCAAGATATGATAGACACTGCCTGAATTTGTCCAAAGATGAAATAAAAAAATTGGAAGACGCGCAAACTCCATTTGTCATAAGACTGAAAGTTCCTGATGAGGGTTTTGTTGAATTCAAGGATATGATTAGGGGCAAGGTCAGATTTTACAATAAAGAAATTGACGACCAAGTTTTGATCAAGTCTGATGGATTTCCCACTTATCACTTGGCAGTTGTGGTAGATGATCATCTTATGAATATTACTCATGTTTTTAGGGCAGAGGAGTGGCTCCCCTCAACTCCCAAGCACATATTGCTCTACAAGGCATTTGGTTTTCAAATGCCTGAGTTAGGTCACCTTCCCATGATAGTAAACGAGCAAAGAAAAAAACTTAGCAAAAGAGATGGTTCAACTGCTTTTTTGGATTATAGAGATCAGGGTTATTTGGCAGAGTCTCTTATGAATTTTTTGGTTTTTCTTGGTTGGAATCCCAAAACTGAAAAAGAAATTTTCACCAGAGATGAATTGATTTCAGAATTTGATCCAAAAAATATAAACAAAGCTCCCTCCGTGTTTGATATCAAGAAGCTTGATTGGATAAATGGTTTGTATATAAGAAAAATGAATATAAACAAACTCGTTGAGCTCTCAAAACCATATTTGCAAAAAGTGGTTGGAGATATTTCGTCTTTCAAAGATGATTATATAAAAAGTGCAGTGCTACTAGAACAAGAAAGAATTAAAAAAATAAATGAGATAGGGGAGTCTATTGCCTTTTTCTTTATTGAACCAAAATACGAAGGTGAATTATTGATCGGAAAGAAAATGGATAAGTCTACTACACTCTCTATTTTAAAAACTTCGCTAGAAGATATTCAGAAATTTGAAGACGTAGATTTCAAAAGAGATTCTCTAGAAGAAAAGTTAAGAAAAGTATGTGAGACAAAAAATATAAAACCAGGAAATATGTTCTGGCCACTACGGGCAGCGCTAAGTGGAAGAGATAAAAGTCCAGGAGTTTTTGAGATCATGGAATTATTAGGAAAAGAGAAGACAATTTCTAGGGTAAAACTAGCTATTGAAAAGCTTAGTTAGAATATATTGCTAAAAATCATTATAAATGGTATAATAATATAATGATGAAATTAAATAAAAACAAAAAGTCATTTTGGTTTAAGGCATCTATACTATCATTGATGGTGTGTTTTTGTTTTTCTGTGTTTGTTTTTGATGTAAATGCAGTAACTGTGACCGAGCTAAAGGATCAAATTTCAAAAAAACAATCAGAGATAGATAGATTGAATTCACAAATAAGTCAGTATTCAGAGCAAGCCCAAGAGAAACGCAATGAAGCAAATACAATTCAGCAAGAAATTGATGCTATAAATGCTCAAATATCAGTTGCACAATCTGCCCTAGAACAGACTGGCTCGGAAATGTCATTAGTTCAATCAGAGATTTCTCTTGCCGAGAAAGAAATCGAGGAAGCTAATGCCAAAATTACGAGGGGCAAGGCGAGTTTACGAGAACTCATTAGGTCCATGTATCACACCTCCAAGACTTCTCTTGTAGAAATATTTTTAAAATATTCTTCACTCTCAAATTACCTTAGAAGTAAATCCACACACGAAAGCATTCAATCCGATATAACCTCTCAAATCAAAGAATTGAGCACTCTTAGAAAAGAAGCTACGAACAAGAAGGATGAAATGAGTCAAAAAAAAGATGAGCTATCTAGTCTCAAAAGTTCTCAACAAGACCAAGTAAATGAAATTGATTCCAAACGACAAGAGCAAAAGGAACTACTTGATGCTACGCAAGGACAAGAAGAGCTCTACAAGAGCTACAAGAGCGCCGCTGAGGAAAAAGAGGCAAAACTATGGCAGGAGCTTTATAGCCTTCAAAATACCATAACATTGTTGCAGGCTGGTCCTGTTTCGGGATCTGTGTCCAAGGGTGATTTTACTCATCCATTAGGAGGAGCTGGATATGTGACTCAAGGATATGGTTGCGTTGATTGGGCTGTGTATCCAGTTATAAATGGATGCTATTTTCACAACGGAATAGATTTCGGTGCTCCTACTGGAACTCCAGTTTTGGCAACTGCCAACGGTAAGGTTTTGGCAACTGGAACCGGTTCGTCAGGATGGGGTAATTGGATAGTGCTTCAGCATGATGGACTTGGTGGTTATACTGCATATGCTCACCTTTCTAGTTTTGCTGTTGGCGAAGGTCAATCAGTTGTTAAGGGGCAGAGGATAGGTGGAGTTGGTTCTACTGGATTTAGTACGGGATCACACCTTCACTATTCATTCTACACAAATATAAATATAGTAAGAACCTCTTCCGGAGGTAAAAGCTTCTCATATATGACTACGGGGTATCCGCCATACTAGAATCCAATTTTTATTAACGGCGTTTTTAAAACGCCGTTTTTAAATACAAAATAAAAGTGGAAATAAATAGTTTTATGTCAGCGATGTAGAAAGGGTTAGAGAGGGAATTAAAATAATTTATATTTTTTATATCAAACATGGAGAAGTGAGTGATCAATTTGATTTTGTGAAAAACAGCTTATCTCTATATAGAGCCAAGAAATCACTATATACATGTCGCATAAGGTACATTGTGCGACTCTATATCATCTAAAACAAAGGAGAGCCTGGTTACTCCCCTCTATGACTATTGTTTGTTTTTTAGCTTTTTCAATCTTTCCCCTTGATAGATTTCTTTTATCACATCTTGATTTCTTTTTGCTCGTTGTGATTCCAGGAGCTCCTCTATATTTTGGTTTGAAGTTACTAGCTTAGCTTGTTTTGTGTCCCCCACTGTATCTATATTCTGTGCTATGGATGATCTGTTTTTAATATCGTTGGCAGCCAATATAAGAGATACTAGTGTTACTACGATTATAAGTAGTGCATATATTCCTAAATTTGAGAATAGAAAGAAATTAAATAAGCCATGAATAATTATAGCGATAAGCAGTCCTTTGAAAATAGTGAACTTGGTGTTGCCAACATAAAATCTTGCTTTGGCGATGTAGTATCCTACGATTCCAGTGTAAACGGTGTGTGCAAGGGTTGATAGGAATAGTCGTATAAGGAAAGTAGACGCCAGTCTTGTCACTTCCCCTTCTCTTATTATTTCTACAAAATACAAAAAGTTTTCAAAAGCTGCGAATCCGAGTGCCACTACAACTCCAAATTTTATGCCATCAGCTACTGTGGTAAATTTTGGGTGTCCCCATATTGTTTGTTTGAGAAAAAGATACTTAAGTAATTCTTCGGCGGGGGCAACTATTATAAAAAGTGAAAACAGCAATATTGATAAATTGCCTTTCTGTGTTATGTCGCATGCCCCTTGCAAGCATAGCTTCCCCACATCAGAAAGCACTATGTCAGAATAAACGAACTCAATAAACGCAGCGGGGATTGTAGATAGGATTCCCCCAAAGAATAGTTTAATCCAGAGTCGTGGTGATTCAAAATCACTTTTTTTGCTTCTGAAAAACATCCAAACCCAAAACGCCACAGGAATAGCAGCCAGGTATAACGCTATTATTATTGAACTCGTTGTGCTTGTCATTTAGTCTTTGTTTTTTTCTCGTAGTCCTTTATGGCCTCTTTTAATGCGTCCACTGCAAGTACACTACAATGAAATTTTTGAAGAGGTATTTTGTCTTTGCCTCCAAGCTTTTTTAGTATATCGTCTTTGGTAATCTTGCTAGCCGTACTTATTGTTTTTCCTTTTGCCATTTTTGTGAGCATGGAAGAAGTGGCAATGGCTGCGCCACACCCATATGTCTGAAACTTAACATCGGAAAGCTTCTTTTTACTGTCTACTTTTATATATAGAGTCATCATATCTCCACAGGTAGGATTTCCTATTTCCCCCACCCCGTCTGGATTTTTTATAACTCCTCTGTTTTTTGGATCTTTGAACTCGTTTATTATTTGCTTTGTATACATAAATTTGTGATTAATTATAAGGGTGAAAGTGCTCTTAATCTTTTATATACTTTTGCTATTATTTTTGAAGCTCTTTTTACCTCCGCCAATGTATTGTATTTTCCGAATGAAAATCGTATTGAGCCATGTGCTTTGAGTGGATCATTGTAAAGTGCCATGAGTACATGAGAGGGCTCAAGTGACATTGAGGAGCACGCAGATCCAGTAGATGCCGCGACACCCTCTAGGTCAAGACCCAAAAGCATGCCTTCTCCTTCAACTTTGCTGAATGAAATATTTAGATTGTTTGGTAGGCGTTTTTCATTGGATCCGTTTAATCTTATGTCATCCCCGAGTTCCTTTTTTAGAGATTGAAAGAGTTTATTTTTGAGCGCTTGCGCGTGAGAATATCTTTTGTTTCTTTCTTTTTTTGCCATAGCTATAGCTTCACCTAGTCCAACTATTCCAGGAGTGTTTAGCGTACCCGCCCTATAGTTGAATTCTTGGGCTCCTCCATGCAAGTAGGGAGTGATTTTTATACCAGATCTGTGGTATAGGGCTCCGGTACCCTTTGGTCCGTAAAACTTATGTGCAGACAAAGAAAGAAAATCCACATCAAGTTTTTTCACATCACAATCAAGATAATTGATAGCCTGAACTGCGTCTGTGTGAAATAGTGCACCATTTTTATGTGCCAAGTCAGCTAGTTCTCTTATGGGCATAATTGTTCCGATTTCATTATTTGCATACATGACTGAGACGAGAGCGACCTCGTCATTTATCAAGGATTTAGCTTTTTTTATATCTACAATCCCCTCTTTGTCTATTGGGAGCATGACTATTTCAAATCCATTGTCTTTCATTGATTTTGCAGAATCAAGGACGCAATGATGCTCCACGGAGCTTATCACTATTTTATTTTTCTTAGGATATTTGCCTCGTATAATATTTGGAATTGTTTTTAGGATGGTATTGTTTGACTCAGTGGCGCTACTCGTAAAGATTATTTCTTCGGGGTTGCAGTTTAAAAAGTCAGCAACTTGCTTGCGGGCTTTATCTACTGCAAAAAGAGCTTCTGAGCCAAAAGCGTGAATTGACGAGGTGTTGCCATATTTTTCTCCAAAAAAGGGAAGCATTTTTTCCACTACTTTTTTGTCTGTTTGTGTGGTGGCTGCGTTATCAAAATATATATTCATATGTTGAAAATTAAATTGGTTTACGCTGTTATGATATCGTAAAACGCAGAAAAATTCAACGTAATTACTCTACCCCACTTCCCGGTTCATATCCTGCTTTTTCTGCCTCCTCTTTTGTCTTAAAAAAAACCTTATTTTCTTCTTTTATTCGGCTTGAGTATCCCTTGCCATCTATGTAATATTTGGTTCCATTTTTGGAGGCTACAAACATCACACCTTCCTTCTGTGTAGTGGCTTTTTCGTCTGAATTCCCTTGATTTTCCTGTTTTTTCTCGTCTAAAAGTGGTATTTTGGATAAATCAGCCCTGATTTGCTCGCATTTGCTTACTTGTTGTGGCTTGGTTTTATACACCAATCCAATAGAGAGCCCCGCAATAAATGCAATAGTAGCCAGAGCCATGCTTATAATAAGTGATTTTTTGGGATACATTTGTTGTTATTAGACTAATAAATTCATGATACGTATATTAATTTAGTGTTGACACTTATGGAAAATCTGATATAATCAGCAGGTATTTATTATAAAATTATGGCACATAGAAAATCTGGCGGTACAGCATCAAACTTAAAAGATTCACCAGGACAAAGACTGGGTATCAAACGCAACAGTGGAGCAAAGATAACTCCGGGAGTTATTATATTGCGACAACGAGGCAAGAAATACCGAGCTGGTGTGAACACTAAATATGCTAAAGATTTTAGTATATTTGCTACAGCCGAAGGCGTAGTGAAGTTTAAAAAGAAAAGAGTCACAAAGTTTTCTGGTAACAAGAGCATTGTAACAACTGTAATGGTAGTGACTAAGTAAAAAAATTATACTATAAATCCCCTCTTTCTGGAGGGGATTTATTTTTTTACTATTATATTAGGAAGCTTTTGATACTATTATTTTAACTGTTGCGGTTACACCTTTTGCTAGTCTTAGTACGGCACTATAGTTGCCTATTTTTTTAATTGACTCGTTGAATTCTATATCTTTTGGATCTATTTTGTATTCATAGAGTCTTTCCACCTCTTCGCTGATTTGGGTTTCGGTTATCGAACCAAAAAGCTTTCCATCATCACCAGATTTGGCATTTAGCTTTATTATTGCGGTTCCTAGTTTCTTTGAAACTTCTTTTGCGTTTTTAGCTAGTTCAGTATTTTTCTTTTCATTTTGCTTTCGCTTTTCATCTAGAACTCGTAGTGATCCCTCGCTTGCTACTATGGCAAGATTTTGGGTGAAAAGAAAATTGCGTGCATAACCATCTGCTACATCCACAATGTCATCAACTTTTCCCAGCTTGTCTACGTTTTTGATCAAAATTACTTTCATAATATTATCTTATTTCAAATGAATTAAAGATTGTCTTGTTTTCTGATATGACTACGTCAATGCCATCAACTGTGGCATTTAGACTACCAACTCTACACCACTCAATAAATCTTTTCAAGTCATTTTCTTCGCCCTGTGCCTCAATCAGAACACTTCCGTCAGCTTCATTCTTTGCATAGCCGTTTACTTTATGTTTTATTGCATTTTGTTTAGCGCAATATCTAAAGCTAACTCCCTGAACTTTGCCGTAAATTTTTATCTGTACGGTCATTATTTGATCTTTGAATTTAGAATATCAAGCGCTTTATCAAGCTGTGGATCTTTGTCTTTTTCGTAATCTTCCAGTGTGAGCTCAACTTCATGATCTGGCTTGATTCCATCTTCTGGTATTTGCTCACCACTTGGTAAAAGCCACTTAGCCACGGTAATTCTGATGCTAGTTTTTTGTGCCAAGTTTTCGAGATCCTGGACTGTTCCTTTTCCGTAGGTATTTTTTCCTATTAAAGGTATTTTCTTTAATTCGCTTAATGCACCAGCCATGATTTCTGAGGCAGAGGCACTGCCTTCATTGACCAAGACCACCGTGGGTATGTCTTTTAGGGTCTCAGCACCTGAAGTTCTAAATTCTTGTTTTTTGCCATCGCCAAATTCCTCTGTGACTACTACTTTACCCGTTTCTATGAATTCACTGAGCATATCTATGGATGCCGTCAGAAGACCTCCTGAATTATTGCGTAAATCTATTATGATGCCTTTGGTTTCTTTTTGTTGAAGTGATCTCGCTATTTTACTAAACTCCGTAGCGGTATCTGTGCCAAAAGAACTAATATTGATTTTTACTATTCCACCATCTAGTTCTTCTGATTTTACGGAAGGTACCTCTATCTTCGCTCTTTTAATAGTTATTTCTGTGGGTTCGGTTTGATTTTCAGTTCGTATTATAGATAGCTTAACTTCTGTTCCCGATTCACCTCTTATCTTATTTACTGCTTCCAATAGCGAAAGATCCGTTGTAGTTTCGTCGTTGATTGAAATAATCCAATCCCCCGCGCGCACCCCTGCCTTACTTGCCGGAGAATTTTCTATGGGTGCAATTACCACGATCTTATCATTTTTCATTCCTATCTCCGCTCCTATTCCCTCAAATTCACCATTTAGTTCGTCTTGAAATTCGGTGGTTTCTTCTGGATCCATAAAAGAAGAATAAGGATCATCAATCGCCTCGACCATCCCCTTTATAGCTCCGTAAAAAAGCTTTTGCTGATCTATCGGCTGATTTATGTATTTTTTATTTAAAAGCTCCCAAGTATTCCAAAACAAAGAGAAATCTATATCTACTTCGCTAGTAGTTTTGTTGAAAATATCGTATTTAATTTCTGAGTTACTGTTTTGGCTCTGAAAAAACATACCTCCCCCAAAACCAATGAGTAAGCAGATTATAACAATTACTGGGATCGTGATTTTACTATTCTTCATTTGTATTGAAATTATTATTAATCAAAGTAAATATATTTGTCCTCGTTTAATTGGCTAGTAAAAGTTCCATCATTATTTTCCAAATTCGTTGTTATGCTATCTGAAAGCTCCTCGAATCTTACTGTGGTTGTGGCATCTGTAACACCAGGTTGTTTTTGGATAAGTGTTCTGAGATTTTCGTATTTTATGGTTTTGGGTAATAAATATTCTATCACAATACTCTCTTTAGTGGATGGTTCAATTGATTTAAAATATTCAAACCGAGTTTTATTGATTGAGTCTTCGTTGAATACTTTTACTTCGCCGTTGTTGTTTCCTTCGTCTTTGTCACCGCTATCCGCATCTTGGTAGCTCAATATTTCAGATCCAAAAGGAACCAGTAACCATCCATAAGTTCTATAACGAGTATAAAGTGGCGTAAATGATCTAGCGGTGTTTTTATATGTAATAACCGCTCTTATTCTTATTCTTTTTGTTTCTTTGTCTGTGGAAATAGTTAGATCAGAGTTTCTTTCCACTGCCCCATCTGTTTTTAGTGCAGCTACGTTATTATCTACTTGAGAGAAATAATTTAGATCATTTTCCGTGTTCACTTTTCCTGCCCATCCTAGTGTTTCTAAAACACTTTCTGCCTCACCGTTTTTAAGAAATATCATGATGTGTTTTTCAGCGAAGCTTTTTTGGATTTGAGAGAGGAGCTTACCAAGATCATCTGATTTAATACTAAAAACCTTGGCCAAAACCACCGCGCTGAGATCTGCAAGCAAATCTTTGCGTTCATTTTCGCTAATTCCAAGATCCTTGTATCTGTATTGAGTGTGTTCTTGTATTATTTGAGCGGTGTTTTCTGATGTAAATAGATACGGATAATCTTCAAGTGTTATGTCACCAGTTACACTGATGAGATTTTCAAGTAGCGTAGGTGTTATAGCTACCACACCATCAAATGGATCTTTGTCCTTAATGAGTTTGTAGGTATCTAGGGTTTTTTTGGCGACAGTGGGAAAATCAGATGAAGCAATGCTCGAATCTCGTATATACCATTTAGTTCCTGCATTGTATTGCTTGAACCAATCTGGTGCCTCAGTATAGTTAGCAAGAATTGATTCTATTTTGTATGAATCCCCCACGCTCAAATTTTTGATTGCGCCATTGGAAGTTTCAGCGGATCCTATTGCAGCTATAAACCCTCCGCCCGCTCTTAGCTCCATGTTGTTTTCAAATAAAAACAAAAACCTTTGTTTTTCTGGGTATCCTGCGATCTCTGGCAAAACTCCCGTGAGGACCACTAGCCCTGTTTCAAGTTTTTTGAATTCAGAAATATACTTGGCTACTTGTTCTTTTCCATCCTCAACTTGGTTTATATTGGCCTTCCTGTTTTCTGATTTTTTTATAATCTTTTCAGATTTTGCATACGCCTTTGATACTTTTAGTGCTTCTTCGTCTAGTTCGCTCAGTATTTTCAAAACTTTGGACTTGGTTTGCTTGCTCATTGTGCCAAGCTCAAGAGATCCAAAATCATTTATCTCGTTTTCAGAAGCTAATACCAGGGCCTCTTTGGTAAAATCGTTTAGAGAATTTATCAGGATTGACGCTGAATTGATGGAATTTTTGGTGATGGAATAATCTTTTTCGATAATCGGAATCGCGTGAAACCACACGGGGGTATTGATGGCAATTCTTGCTATTTGTAAATCATTGGCGATTTGATCCAAATTTTCTGATAATAATTTAATATCCTTTTTATCTAATGCTTCTTGAACTGCTGGCATCGACTGAGTTAGCTTCGTGACTTTGTCGTAAGAGATTTTTACACAAATCAAGCTAATAAATATGAGTACGCCCAAAATCAAAACCAACCAGATAACAATTTTTTTCTTGGTCAGTTTCTTATTTCGCATACTAAAAATAGCACCTTGCTTTTTAGACAAAAAAAGGCCATTTCTCTTTATTTTTTTTGTGTTAAACAGCATTATAGTTTTTGGTGTTTAAGTTGTTCCAGCTCATGTTTTCTCGCTCTTATTGCCTGCAATGTCGATGTTCTAATATCTCTATCTGACCTACTGTATTTGAAAAAGTATTTTAGTCCACTACGGATATGTATTCTGGTTAATTTGTTTGAAAGAGAATTGAATAATCCGGTAGCCACAGCGCTTTCTCGCTGGTGATAGTGTATCATGCTTACTTTGGGATAATATACGACTTTGTATCCCCCCTCCCAAAATCTTCGGCATAGGTCAACATCTTCGAAATAAAGAAAGAATCTTTCATCCATCATGCCTATGTCGTGTATAGCTTTGGTTCTAATCATCATTGCAGCTCCAAAAATCCAGTCCACTTCCTTCACAGATTCGTGATCAAAATCTGTCATCATTAGGTTGTTCATATATTTTTTGGCAAAATATGATTCACCAAATACTGTTCGTCTATATATTATAAATCTTATGGTAGGAAATTTTCTACATGAGTATTGGATTGAGCCATCTTTGTTTATTAGTTTTGGTCCAAGAAGTGCAACCTCATTATTTTCTTCCAAGTATCTAGCCATTTCAGGGATGGTGGTATTATTTTTTATCAGAATATCATTATTTAAATACAGTAAATATTTTTCGCTTGCATTATAAACTCCCCAATTGATCGCTATTCCGAGTCCTAGATTTTTCTTTGAAGGGATAACTCTAGCTTCGGGGTATCTTTGCTTTAGCTGCTTGGCGCCATTGTTCCTGGAATTGTTGTCTATGATTATTGTTTTTGATTTTAGTTCTGGGTGAAATTTGAAAACTGAATCAAGGCATTGGATTGCCATTGAAGTTTGATCCCCATAGTTTACTAGTATGAGGTTTACTGGAAGATTTTTATTGTCTAGTCCTTGATCCATTTGTCTAATGATTCAACTGATGTGCTAGTAGTATTTTGCCTCATTTTCTTGTGTTTTTCAAGCATCTTTGGTTTCATCTTTCTCGCATCAAAAAACGCCTTCAGCACGCTTGGCTTAAATATCATGTAAAAAAAGAGTTTTCTGATTTCAAACCAATAAATATGGAAGAAATATCTTTTTCTAAGAGTTAACGATAGGTTTTTATATCGAAGCAATATGTGATTTCGTAGTGAAAAATAATTTTGATTATATCCTCTTTTGTAGTGCATTTTAGCGTTAATCAAGTCATTTGCGTTTGCGCTACCGCGTAGTCCTCTATCGTGATATCCCACAGCCGTAGGATCAACAAAAGATTCCCATCCCATGTTTCTTAGTCGCCATGCTAAATCCACATCTTCTTTGTAGATAAAGAAATCGCTATCAAAAAAATCTTGTTCACCTAGCGCGACGTCTTGAAGTGCGCTGGTTCTGTAAATAGCAGCGGGTGCACTCACGCCCCAAACCTCAAACGGTGATTTTTCTATTTTTATCGCGTTTTCGCCCTCATTTTTTGTGGTGAATCTGAGATTTTTATGTGGCAATAATTCTACGCCATCAGCTACGCTAGTCTCCCTTGAGCCCTCTGCTCGATATAGAAAACCAGAAGCAGAACCAATTTGAAGATTATTTTCCATTAGCTCCACTAATTTTTCTAGATAATTGCTTCTCAAAAAAACATCGTCATTGAGTAGTAAGATATAGGGTGAATTTGAATCTTTTATTATTTCGTTATTTCCTTGGGCAAAACCTACATTTATAGACTTGGATATAATAGTGCAGTTCGGAAAATATTTTTTCAAAACTTTTACAGAATTATCTGTTGAGGCATTATCAAGGACTATCAACTCGTAATTTTTATAAGTCTGATTTTTTAGATAATCCAAAGTTTTGCCGATATGCTTTTCGGAATTATGGAGCAATAAACTGATTGTTACTTTAGGCGTATTTTCTTGCATTGTTTTGATTTAACGACTCTTGCATAAACGGAATTGCTGAAATAAATATCATAGATATACCCAGTGGATGATTTAAATACGGAGTGGTTATATTAACCACTAATAAAGCTAGTATAGAACATGTAGAGAATATGAAAATCTCTTTATTTCGCATAAATACTATTTTTGCGTCTTTGAGCAGTACGAAAACTAGTGCAATATAGGACGCAATTCCCAAGACACCAATATCATACATGATATCTAAATATCCCCATTCCGTCATATATTTTTCAACCATCCCATAGTTTTCGGGTGCGTTACTAAAAAATACAAAAGTTGAGCCAAATCCATTACCTATGAGTGGGTTATTTTTTATTCCACTAATTATTGGGGTTAGCATGTTTAGCCTGGTTGATGATGCGTATTCTTCGGATGGGTTAATGATTGATCTAACCCTACTTAATATAACCGAATCATTGGTCGTGTAGCTTGCTAGAAATAAAACCAGTGCGCAGGCAATGACCATGATAGTCGCAAAAACAATCTTCATTTTTATTTTAGGAATCTTGATAAAAGCCAGTGCCAAGAGAGCCACAAACAGTCCAATCATTAGACTCCTAGAAAATCCGCAAAATAGACAAAGTGCATTTAATGCTATTAACGTAAAATAAAATAAATGATTCTTAAGTGTTTTTGTTTTATAATCATTGGCTACTAGCAATATGCAAATCAATATCGCCAGTAGATTAAATACTTGAGATTTGCCATAAACTCTAAAAAAGTTTCCACCGACATATGAAATATCAAATACTCCCCTGTCCTTGCCCCACCTATATATTTTTTTACTAAAACTTAGCTCTTCTCTTTGAAAATATTTATTTTTGTAAGCGAGAGTGGTTTGAGAAAATTCAGGTGATTCTGTTGATGAGCTTATGCTAGATGCAATAATTGAATTAAAATCGGGATGCTCTTTTTGAAAAAAATAAAAACTGATACCAAGTGCAGAGGTTAGTATGGATATAGCGAGTGTTGTGCCAAGTATTGGCCTGAGCATTTTTTTAAAATCAAAACTTTTGGCTTTAATGGTATCTATTATAGGTATTAACAATAGCCAATATAAATAACCGTTTGCATCTGCATAGATCACGCTATTTGAAATCCCTTTTTGCATGCTGATAATAATAGATGCAAAAAAGAATAATGCGAATACTATTGCAGGATATTTGATTTTGGATTTGAAAAATTCTAATTTTGGCTTCTTAATAAGCCAAATAACGATAAAAGCTATAAATATTGCTATGCGAAGCGAGATAGCAATGCTTTTAACTGGCAACAGAAAAATATATCCATCTCCTCCAAAAGCCAATTCGGCAAAGATAATAGCTAGTCCCGTGGGTAATGATTTGTTTGTAATGAGAATAAATCCCACGAGTAATCCTACAAACAAAATAATATTAAGAGTAAATGAAAAATAACTGAAAAATGATATCAGCAACAAAATCAGTGTCAGAATTGTGGTTGTGAGTATTGTTTTTTCCAATTTTTTAATGTTTTACACCAATGCTATAACCGAGATATTTTGCAGGTATATTTTGGGTTATAAATATTGATTGCCTGCCTATTAACTCTTTAACCATAAAATTGTAGTCTTTTTTCGTGTTTGAATCAATTCCATTGTCAAAAAAGATTAAATTCTTGATTTTTGAGTTTAAGTTGATTTTAAATGAGTTGGTGGCTTTTGATATAGGATCGTGATTTCGAGAATGCAAATAAGCGGGTTTATTATCACTTCTTATTTGATAAACTTCGTATTCAGGAAAATAATATGATGCGATACGAAAATCTAGCGGATCAAAGTCTTGTTCATTTCTTTGTTTTGCTTCTTCATCGTCTGTCCTACCCCATCTCGTGATGATAACCGTGTCTTCTGGATTGTAGTTCGCTAATACAAAGTTTATATTAGCTTCAATAAATTTATCTTTTGAAAGTATCTCTTTGTGACCAAATCTATTGTTCCAGTATTTTATAGAATAAACGGCCTCGCTACTTGCTATCTTTGGAAATATTTTTGACAAGCCCTCGATAATAAAATCGCTTTTATAAAAAACATATGCGTTCGAAAAAGTCATAATTAAAAGCAGTATCACTAATAATTTTTTCGCTTTTACATTTGCCATGAACCAAATAAAGCAAATAGCCAATGGATGTAGTAGTGTCAATAAGTATCCTATCTGGCCCAGATGTCCCAAAGTATAGATTGCAAAAGATGGTAAAATCCATAACAAAATAAAGATTGAGGTTTCTGTGTTTCGTTGCAAAAATTTGCCTCGTCCCAAGATAGCTACAAATAGTACGGGGATAAAAAGCCAGAACAAATAAGTAAAAAGTACTGAGACGATTGTTTTTATGTTATTTATTAGTTCAGATGTGGGAGCGCCATCGAGAATTGAGGTTGAAGACGATGAAAGCTTCATAAGTGCCGCAGTGTCAGCGATATAGCTTTTTATTCCCCCACTAAGCATTATAGTAGGCAAAAACCATGCTGTGGTAGCAATTATCGCAATTACAACAGAGAGGAGTGCTAGTTTATACTTCTTATTTAGTAGGACGATTATTAGCGCAAAAACAACTATAGGAGCAAAAACAACTATTAATGTGGGTCTAAATCCTCCGGCTATTCCCCAAAAAAGCAATAGCCACAGTATTTTTGTATAATCTCCTTTTATAATTATATACGCGAGAAATCCCAAAAGACACGCAAAAAGAGCATCAAAAACATACGCATTTGCGATCTCTCCATAAAACCAAAAAAGCGGAATCGTAGCTAGTGCGATGGATCCCACAATACTTACCGAATAATTTTTCGTTATTTTTTTGAGAAATAAAAAAACAATACATGCGGTTAGCGCTGACGCTATCGCATTCAATATTATGAAACTTAGATTTACATCGCCTACTATAAAATCTATTAGTTTTGGTATAAAAACATAGAAAATATATCCTGGTGGATGAGGTTGATGTGCGCTTATTTGAAATTTTTCAGTAGCCAGTGCAAATTGCACCGCATCCCAATTAAAAAGAAATTGGCTTTTTGATATAAGCCTAGATAAAAATGTAAAAGCAAAAATGCATGTATAAATTAGAGTATCTTGATGCTTCATGAGGAAATTAGCATTAGAGAATGAATTGATACCATAAACATAAATACAAGATAAAATATCGTGAAAGCTAGATTGAATTTTTTGGGTAAAATTTTCTGCATGCTCATCGCAACAATTAAAACTATTGGGACTAGGCAAATAAATAGATATCGTCCTTGTGGCTGATAGAAATTGATACTGTTTTGAAAGATCAATCCAAGGGTGATAAGTGTGGTAATAAGAAAAACTATATTGATTTTGGCATTTTCCTTGTCCTTGCTCTTCTTAAATAATGAAATTACATATATTGCAAACACAAAAACACCTATATATCTTAGTATTTTGTAAATTATAGGATTCATGGATATGTTCATGTATCCGAATACTCCAAAAAAACTGTCATAAGTTTTTTGACCCCACATGAGTAGATTTGGTTTTGTGAACAAATCTCGGTTTTGTATGTCATACCATAAATCTTTGGTGTATTTATGGCCGAAGGGTTCGCCATAAATAGAAAAGTTTCTCGCAAACCACCACCCCGCTATCAGCATGACTATGAGTAGAAAGATTATCAGCGTAGTTATCATGTAGCTTTTGGTTTTTTCGCCTTTGTATTTTTGTATTTCTTTGACCCATTTTATAATAGCGATAAAAAACAAAGCTAGTGCAAATGGATAAAGCGTGGTTTTTGTTATGAGTGCGAGTGAGATTATTAGGGCCGTAGATAAATAGGTGTTAAACGAAAAAGGTTTTTTTATAAGCCTGATGGTGAGAAGCGCCATGATTGCTCCTACTAAATTTGCTAGGGCGTCGTTGTTTATGCTTGAGCTTATGTGAATGAACATGGGCAAAAAAGCAATACTTCCTATTGCCAAAACCTGCAGCACCCTACTTTCTATGAAAAGCCTAACTGCTTTCCAGGCGACAAGGAGCGTTAGTGTTCCGAATATTATGGAGCACATCCTTATGGTAAAAACTGCGAGATGACTGTTATCAAAATGATTAAAAATTCGAATTGGTGTAAGTGCCAGATAGTATGCCGGTGGCTGATGTGCTTCTGAGATATCTTTTATGTCTATTAGTTTTGGAAGCTGACTATCTCGAATAATTAGGTCTATATAAGCAAGGTGAAACCGTTCATCTGGGGCTCTAAAATCTTTATTGAAATATGCAAAAGCGGTCGCTATAAAAACGAATGCAACAAGAATTATTGAAAAAAATACTTTTTCAAGATTTTTCATTTGGTATTTTAAAAATAGCAACAAAAGTTGAAACTAATAATCCCAATATCCAAGCAAGTGAAAGTAAGAGCAATGTGCTTTTTGGCAAATGTTTCCACGAATATCTAAAAATACTATGTGAAAGAATAAAAAACTTTTTTAGTTTTGGAGTTTTTGCGAAACTTGGTCCTTGGATATGTGTTATAACTGATTTTGGAGTATAAACTATTTTGTATCCGGCATCTTTTGCTCTTTTGCAAAAATCAACCTCTTCAAACCAGAGTAGAAATTTTTCATCCAAAACTTCAACTTTTCTCAAGATAGATTTTTTAAACACCAAATTAGCGCCCATTATCTGATCTACTTCCATTTCATTGGAAAAATCATCGGCTAACATCATATAATCTCTAAAACGCTTTGATTTTTTTTCTGCAAATCGAGCTAGTCCTGACAATATAATCCAAAAATCAAATAGCTTCGGAAATCTGCGAGCTGTACCTTTTTGAAAGGAACCATCTTCGTTTAGAAGCTTGCCTCCCACTATTCCTATTTCCTTATTGGTACTAAAACAATTAACCAATTCACTTATGGCGTTTTCAGTTACGCGAGTATCGGGATTCAGAAGTAGAATAAATTCTCCTTTAGCTATTTTTATGCCTTGATTATTTGCGGTAGCAAATCCTAAATTTGAACTATTTTGTATGAAATGTAATTTATCTTGATATTCCGAAGACGCGACAATCTTTGAAGTGCTATCTGATGAATTATTGTCTATGACTATTATTTCGTATTCAAAATCGGTCTTGGATGAAGAAACAGCATCAAGGCAGTTTTTGATGTATTCTTCTGAATTCCACGTGACGATGATTATTGATAACTTGATCATAGTTTTATATGAGTTAGCATTTCAGAAAATCGCGCATCCCAAGAAAACTTACTTACAAAATTAATTCTTTTTTGTATTTCGTTTTGATCTGACTTGTTTGATAGTGCATTTTTCAAAAGCGATTCAAATTCTTTAGTATTTTTGGCTATTGATATATTGCCAATAAATAATTCTGATCCTGCGACGGGTGTGGTTACGACAGGAATCCCTGACGCTAGATACTCATAGATCTTTAGAGGATTCATGGATTTGGTGAATTCTGTGATTTTATGTGGCACAATTCCTACATCCATCAAGCGTAAGAATTTGGGAGTATCCTTGTATGCAATTTGATCTATGAAATGTATGTTTCTTATCTCTTCCAAAAATTTGCCTTCGAAGTTTTTGAAAACTTTTCCAGCAAATACAAAATGTATATCTGGCATTGATTTTGCAAGGGTTTGTATGAGCTTACTATCCAGTCTGTTTTCAATAATACCAAGATACCCCACTCTTGATCCTTTGAATGATTTGACCTCTGACACAAACTCGGGTTCATTGTGTTCTGTATTTGGAGGATTCTTTTTGCCCATAAAATGATCGAGATTCACGCCGTTTGGTATCCAATTTGTATTTGCGTTCTTATTAAATAGTTTTATCACTTCTTCTGAAACTCCAAAAATAGTATCTGCGTTTTTTGAGATTTTATTGTACGCATACATTATCCTTGATTTATTTTTGGTGTGTATGTCGTGCTTGGTCCAATCATCAACCGCATCAAAGATTTTGTAGCTATATTCATTTGATTCGAAAAACTCAGCTGAAAAAGGATGATATGACCATAGTACCGTGTTTTTTAGTCCCAAAAGCTTTTCGGAATTCTTTATCTGCTCTTTTATTATTTCAGTGTCATATGGATTTAGGATGTTTCTGCATGTAGTGTAAACAAAGACTTTACCATCCTCTACTTCTTTCAATGACGATAGTGAAAAGTTTTTTACATTTTTGTATTTATGCATCGCGGGTATGACTTTGATAAAAGTACGAAGCTGTTTTCTTAGATCAAATGGTAAAAAATCAATTACAAGAATTTTTCCAAATTTTTCGCTTTTTTTGAGTTGTTGAAGTATGTGATAATTTCTTGTAACGAAAAACCCATTAGGTGGCCAGTCAATAAAATTACCCATACTAAAAATCACCAGATCTCGCTTCTTCTCGTTGTGATTTTGTGTGGTATTTAGCATTTTTTAAAAATTTCTTGGAATTTTTGTGCATGCACCTGGCAAGTAAATCGTTTCGCCCATTCTCTACCGTTTTTGCCTATGGTTTTTGCGAGTTCAGTATTTTTTAGTAGCAGACGTGCTTTTTCGATGAATTCACTTGGATTATCAGGATCAATTAGGTAGCCATTGTATCCGTCTTTTACTGCGTCAGGCACTCCTCCGCTATTTCCTGCAATAACTGGCTTTTCTAGCCAGCCAGCCTCAAGGTAAACCATCCCAAAGCCCTCTATGTCGCCCTTTTCATCTCTACTAATCATTGTAAATATGTCGGATATTGCCAAAAGTGCATTTTTATCTTCATTAGAGATTTTGCCAGTGAAGATTACCTTGTTTTGAATGTTTAGTGATCTAGCGAGTGTTTCAAGCTGATTTCTGTATCCACCCTCACCGACTATTACATATACTAAATCAGGAAATTCTTTTATGAGAATTGGAAGTGTTTTGATTATAAAATCCTGACCCTTTCGGGAAACCAATCTTCCCACCGTGAGCAAAACTTTTTTATTTTCCAAACTATATTTTGCTTTCACTTCGCTTATATGAGATGAATCTGGTATTGCTGGTTCATCTACGGATGGATTGAGAATTTTTATGGAGTTTTGATTGGCGCCTTTTTCTAGTGCTATCTTGGCTGTGGCAGAGCTATTTGCGATGATGTATTTTGCATTTGATAATATTTTAGTTAGCTTTTTTTTCTGAACCATTTTAATAATGGGAAAAAGCTTGGTGAATTTGGTTTGGGGAAGGCTTAGGTCCATTCCATGAACAAAAATTGAATACTCAATTTTATTTTTTATTTTCTGTTTTAGAGCTACTTGACCTCCCAGCATCACTTCCCCTGCTACGATATGATTAATACTTTTTTCGCGGATTAGCTTTTCAGTAGTTTTTTCCATAGGAGCAAGGCACGGCCTAAATTTTGTGATAAGTTTTGTTCGGATTATATTTTCTGATAATTTTAATTCACCAGTTTTTTCAGTATTTGAAGAAACTAAAAAAATAAACTTTTTATTGTCGCAAAGTTCTGCTAGCTTTCCGTATGTATATTCCATACCCCCTTTTTGGGGCGGAAAATAATTGGTGATGAATAAAACCATGTAATATGAAATTCAGTTGTAATTATATCTGATTTTAGGATATAATCAAACCGAAATTGTCAAATGGCAAAGCTTTGATTTTAGCTAAAAACCGAATATGTCAGACATAAAACGTCTATTTAAACACGGAATGATATACGCCGTAGGTAATGCAATCCAAAGTGCGGTTGCTTTTATATTGATACCGATATATACGAGGTATTTGTCCCCCGCGAATTATGGTTATTTGGAGATTTTAAATACTTTTGTATCTATCGTTTCTATCGTGCTTGGCCTTGGTTTCGCTTCTGCTCTTATGAAAACCTATTTCAGAGATGTTTCCAATGACGACGAGAGACGAAAATTAGTTGGCACTGCGTTTATGTTTTCGATTCCTGTGGCATTTCTGGTTTCAGCTATGATGTTTTTGTTTTCGAATAAGATTGGCGAGTTCATACTTCAAAATCCTAGTCTAGGGGTACTTGTGAAAATAAATATGCTTTCAACTTTCTTCGTGGTGTTTATGAATCTTGGCCTGTCACTCCTTAGAGTTCAGGAAAAATCAAAAAAATATACTATTACAACAGTGATACGATTTTTGGGTGCAATGGGGTTCAATATTTATTTTGTTGTGTATCGAGGATTTGATATAGAAGGAGTACTATGGGCAAATCTTATTTCTTATGCCCTCGTTTGTTTGTCATTATTGCCAGATATCATAAAATCCTCAAATTTCAGTTTTTCCAAAGCGCTATTTAAGAAACTATGGTTATTTGGACTACCTATCATCCCCGCCTCTATAGCTATGTGGTTCGTAGATATTTCGGATAGATACATGCTTGAATTTTTTAGAACTCCAGAGGAAGTGGGTATATATTCACTAGGATACAAGGTTGGGTTTTTGATCAGTATTCTTTTGGTAGCTCCGATGCAACTCGCATGGCCCACAGTCTATTTTTCCATATCACATCAGGCGGATGCTAAAAAGATTTATGCCAAGGTGCTGACATATTATTCAGTGATAGGGATTTTTATAGCACTTGTAGTTTCGCTTTTGGCGCAGGATTTTCTTTCTTGGTTTGCGGGAAGTGCATTTTCTGGAGCATATAGGATTGTACCACTCGTTGCTTTTGCCTATGTTTTGTACGGAGTGCACTTTATATTAGTTCCCGGCTTACACATAAAAGAAAAAACCAAACTCTATCCTCTACTCGTGATCGTTCCTGCGATTGCAAATATTCTCATGAATCTCTGGGCTATTCCTAGATATGGAATGATGGGCGCAGGAGCAACTACATTAATCTCGTTTGTGCTAATGGTTGTACTTACCCAATTTTTCACGAGAAAGTATTATGCTGTGATGTATGAAAAAACCAAACTTCTAATTTTAGTACTAATAACTTTGGTTGTTTTGTTTTTGGGTATTTATGTTGAGTTCAATCTAGCTTACCAAAACATAATCTGGGATGTGGGTATGATTATTGGCTTCATAGTTATGCTTTTTGTTTCAAAAGTGGTTTCAAGAAAAGATACTACATCGCTTCTGGCTAGTTTAAGCACGAAAAAGGCTCAATAATGTCTTCAAAAAATAGCCCGTCAACGCTGACAGGCTATTTTATTGGTGTATTATTTTTTATTGGACAAATACCAATCAACATATTTTTTAATTCCATCTTTGATCTTGGTTTTGGGATTGTATCCAATTTCTCGTTTTGCCTTGGAAATATCTGCGTAAGTAATTTTGACATCACCTGGTTGTAATGGCTTGTGATTTATTTTGGATTTTTTACCCAAAGCTTTTGAGATATGATCAATTAATTCAATAACTGAGGTGGTTTGTGATTCTCCTAGATTATAAATATTGTAACCCTTGCATTGATTTATGGACTTAATAATACCCTGAACTATGTCATCAATATATGTAAAATCTCTTCTCATGTCTCCTTTTCCAAAAACTTCAATCGGTTTTCCTTCATCTATGAGCTTTGTAAATTTGGCAATCGCGAGATCGGGTCTTCCTGCCCTACCATAAACTGTAAAAAACCTCAGGCAAGTGATATTGATTTGATACAAACTATGATAAACATGACATATCACTTCTCCCGCTTTCTTGGTGGCAGCGTATGGAGAAATAGCAAAATCCACATTATCTTTTTCTGAAAATGGTACTTTTTTGTTGTTTCCGTAAATTGACGAAGACGAAGCGAAGATGAATTTCTTAGCTCCAAGTGTCTTTGCGATCTCTAGCATATTCACCGTGCCATCAACATTCGTAGTCGAATAAAGCAAAGGATCTACGATAGATGGTCGGACTCCTGCCCTCGCGGCCAAATGGATTATGGCGTCATATTTTTTTCCTTTTGTAGCTTTGGTGAGTGCCTTAGCATCTCTAATATCTAGCTTGGTGAATCTGAAACTTTTAAATTTACTTAACTCTTCAAGATTTGCTTTTTTAAGCTTTGGATCATAATAATCATTCATGTTGTCCAAAACATGAACTGCGTTTTTTTGGGTTAATAGTTTTTTTGCTAGATTTGATCCGATAAAGCCCGCTCCCCCTGTCAATAAATAAGTTTTCATAATAATAGATTTTACTTGAAATTAAGGGTATAAAATTGTATACTATTTTAGTATTAATTAAAACTCACTATGAAACTAATAGTAACTATACCTTGTTTTAATGAGGAAGAAAACCTAGCGGCGGTTATCAAAGAAATTCCTCGACAAATCAGCGGAATTGATAGCGTGGAAGTAGTTGTGATAAGCGATGGTTCTACAGATAAGACTGTCGAAATTGCCAAAAACTCTGGAGCAGATCACGTTGTTGATAGAAAAATAAACAAAGGACTTGCAACTACGTTTAAGCAGGGACTAGAAAAGGCGCTTGAAGCGGGCGCTGATATTATTGTAAATACTGACGGAGACAATCATTACGACCAGTCAAAAATCCCAGAACTGATTGAGCCAATAGTAAAGGGACTCGCTGATGTTGTGGTTGGAGGAAGAATGATAGAAAAGCTTGAGCACATGAAAAAAGCCAATAAATACGGAAACATGATGGGAAGTCGTTTGGTTTGCTGGCTTGCCGGATTACCCCCACTTGATGTTTCAACTGGATTTAGAGCTTATACCAGGGAATCAGCACTAAAACTCAATGTGCTTTCAAATCACACCTATACTCACGAAACTTTTTTTCAGTCGGCTGATCAAAATCTTAGAATTTTGGAAGTGCCTATTTTGGCAAGAGCCGTGAAAAGGCCATCTCGACTCATAAAAAGCATCAGGAATCACATAAAGAAATCACTTATCGTTATTGCTAGAACCATGATTTTGTATAAACCTCTAAAGGTTTTTGGAATCGCTGGCGTAATAATATTTATCATCGGTCTAATCCCAGCTATAAGATTTTTGTATTTTTATTTTGCAGGTGGTGGTACTGGGCACATCCAGTCACTAGTACTTGGATCTGCGCTCATGACAATCGGTTTTCAGGTGGGGCTTTTGGGACTAGTTGCTAGCGCCGTGGGTTGGAACAGAAAGCTCATAGAGGAAGTAAACTATAGAATCAAAAAGACTCAATACTCAAACAAAGAGAATAAATAATGAAGGCCCTATTTATAACCCGCAAATTTCCTCCCCAAGTCGGAGGCATGGAAAGACATGCCTTCGGTCTTTATAATAACCTAGATTGCGAAAAGTATTTGATTGCTCTCAAAAAATCGCAGATACACCTTATTTGGTTTGTGCCTTACGCATTCTTTAAATCACTTTTTATCGCTCACAAGTTTGATCTGATCTATGTTTCAGATGGTGTACTTGCGCCAATAGCATGGGCCCTTAAAGTATTTACCAGAAAACCAATAGGTGCGACTATCCATGGACTAGAGGTGACCTATAAAAACCCTATATTTAAGTTAGTGAATAGGCCTGCGATGAAAAAGCTAGATTTTGTGACTACAGTAAGCAAAGAAACAAAAACCAATTGTATAACTGCAGGAATCGACGAACAAAAAATCTCCATAATCCCAAATGGAATAGAAAAAGATTTTTTTGCATTTGATTTTTCTGACGATGAAAAAAGATTGGCATTAGAATCACTAAGCAAAAAACTAAATAGAGATCTTAAAAGCAAAACTATTTTGCTTACAGTGGGAAGATTGGTTAAGCGCAAGGGTGTAGCGTGGTTTATTGATAATGTTTTACCAAAACTGGGTGATAATTTTATTTATCTTGTGATTGGAGATGGTACGGATCGAGAAAATATTCAAGATGCTATATCAAAACACAAACTAGAAGATAAAGTAGTTTTGTGTGGAAGAGTGGACGATGAAACTAGAAACGAAGCTTATAGAGTAGCTGATATTTTTTTGATGCCAAACATAAAAGTTGAAGGAGATCAGGAGGGATTTGGTATTACCGCAATAGAAGCTGCGCTCGCCGGACTCACAGTAGTTGCGTCGGATATCGAGGGACTAAAGGATGCTGTGCTAGACAATGAAACGGGATTTCTCATTGAATCAGAAAACGCCGATAAGTATATCAATAAAATCAATTCACTTTCATCTGATCCAGAAAAGACAAGAATATTTGGAAGAAATGCATCAGATAAAGTAGCAAATCTTTATGATTGGAAAAAAATAGCGAGTAGATATATAGAAGTTTTCAAAAAACATGCTCAAAACTAAAACCAAAAATCTGATAATTTATCTTTTTATACCAATTGCGATATTTACAATATCTGCATTTTTCTTTTTTAGTTTTCATGGATATGGACCATGGGGAGGTGATTCAATAGGATATGTAGCTTCGGCAATGAAGTTTTACAAAGGAGAACCCCTAGTTTTTCAAGATGAGTTCGCAAAAAACCTAGCCACAGTATTTCCAACAGACAAAATAGATGAAATACTTACACCCAAGCGCTATACGATGTTGAGTAGTGAGGGGTTTTTAATGAACCGCTATTCTGTAGGCATGGCGATAATACTCGGAATACCAGCAAGGATCTGGGGTAGCATTAGTGGCATGACACTCGCTATTCCCCTACTCTCAGCGTTCAATGTTGTTGGTGTGTACTTGATATCTCTCCTTGTTTTACCAAGGCTAAAGCTAAAAGTTTTCGTGGGTTTAGTCGCCTCGATTGTTTATGGGTTTAGCAACCTTACTTTTAAATATTCCGTAGGAGAGCCGATGACCGAAACTCCTACTGTGTTTTTCCTGATTCTTTCTTTCATTTTTCTAATACTGTTTTTAGATCATATAAAAAAGCAAAAAATTATCAGTGCCCTCGTATTTTTATTTGTATCTGCCCTATCATTTGGGTTCAATATAAATATCAGAAGTGCCAATTTTATTTTTATATCTGTTGTCGCACTTTTTCTTGTCTATTTTTTGGACCTACTTTATAGAAAAAAGGTTCTGGAAACACATAGAAATCGCGCGCTGATTGTTTCTATTTTAGTTTTTGTAATTGGGCTTAGTATTGCTATCACTCCTACACTAATAAACAATAAAAGAATACAAGATCAAAGAGTGCTTGGGTTTTCAAATAGTGAGTATACTGCAAAAGCAGAATCTGGAATAATCTCTTCATCAAACATGCTTGATGCTAGGGGCCTGAAGCTAAAAAACTTTTTAAATAACCAAGGTAAATACAGGACTGGTGAAGGATCATTCTTTGTTTATTATCACGACATTGGCGAGAGATTTATCAATTTCCCTTATGCTTTTTTTGTATTCATCATAGGTCTTTTGTTTTTATTTTTTAAGGATAAAAAAGCGCTACTCATTAACGGCTTGTGGTTTTTCACGTGCTTTATGTTCTACTCATTCTGGATCAATCCATATGACAGGTATCTCATTCCCGCACTCCCAGCATATTCTATAATATTTGCGACAGGCCTTGTTTATCTCATATTCTCCGTACATAAATTCCTAGGTACCAAGAAAGGAGCTATTGTAATAGGAGTTTTAGCGATATTACTTTTGATTTCAGGAACGTATCCTGCAGGCATGATATTTGCCAAAAGAGATCTCAATACACTCACATATAGAGCTATTTCAGAAAATGATTTTGATAAAATCATGAATCTACCCAATAAAATAGATAAAGACAATTCTATAATACTTCACCTAGCGCCATATAGTAGCTACAAAGAATTTGGTGCCACCATTGAGGCGTATACAGAAATACCTTTCAGGGAAATCCCGGATACCTACAGCATCGAAGATATGAAAAAGATAGTTGAAGCCTCAAACAAAGAAAATATTTACATCTGGATTGATAATGTTCTAATCCCCGAGCTTTTGATTCAGCCAGAAAATCCGATAACAAAAAACGGCATCGCTGCCGAAAAGATAGCTGATTTCAGTTTTGATTTTGGTTATTCCTCTGAATTGTACTTCTTGAAAGCGCTATAATCCTTATCAAGTAGTAAAGATAGTTTTTTTGTCAGGTTCTTGCGGTCATATTTTGCAATTTTCTCATAAGGAATATTGGCTGAAAGTTTCCCATTTTCCCATTTGCTATACATGCTAAGTATAGCTTTTTTTATACCACTAATATTTTTTGGATCAGCTATTTGTCCCGCTTCAAGCTCTTCAATTATATCTTTTGCTGGTCCGTCGGGAATAATTGATAGAATTTGTTTTTGCACCGAAAGATACTCAAAAAGCTTGGCTGGAATTATTGTATTTGAATTTCCCTCTTTTATAAGTATTAGCAAAAGCGCATCTGCCTCTGTAAGCTTTTGCATGCCGACATTGTGCGGAACAAATCCTCTGTATTTCGCTACTTCCCCTATCCCATAAGTTTCAAAATATCCTATTTCACTGGGAGACAGTCTTCCGTAAAAATCTACGGAAATTTTATTTCTAAGATCTGGTTTTTCTTTGAGTAGTTCTCCTAGCGCTTGATAAAACATTTTTCCAGTTTGAAAATCACGAAGCGACCCAAGGTATACTATACTAAATTTTGAGTTTTTGGTTTGAGTTTGGTTTTTCACAACATCTTCCGTGTCAAAACCATTGTATATAGTAAATGTATTTGGATTGCCATATAAATCTTTGAGGTATCCGGTGACTGGTGGTGTCACAGTAACAATGCTATTTGAATATTTAGCCATCTTTTTTTCCATAGCTAAGTTGATGAGTCTATGTACTGGGGTTGCGGATTTACAATTTATCCATGAAGTCCATCCATCTCTCAAGTCAGAGATTAGATTCAAATGAGGATATTTCTTTTTTAGTTTAACTCCGACCATGAGCGTGCTATTTGGTGGCGAAGTAATAAAAACATTTTCAATCTTTTCGCTTTCTATGATTTCACACGCTTTTTTGAATGCTCTTTTGTTCCACAAGATTTTTCTATCAGGAACAAATAAAAAGCTTTCAATATATTTAGCAACTGCTTCTATGGTTTTAGAGAGCTTGGCTTTTTGTGCTGTGTTTTTGGCCTTGGTCTTGGTTTCTCCAAGCGAAAGACGAATATTTTTTTCCATATCAAACATTTTCATGCTTTTCGTAGTGTAAATTTTGGCATGCTTGATTTCGTTCATAATCTCGCTTTCACTCTCCGTGGATTTACGATCTACCGTAAGAACATAAGGCTGATAGCCAAACTCAGGAAGATATTTGGTAAATTTTACAGCACGCATAATAGAAACGCCCGCTGCGCCTGGTGGAAAGTTCAAAGCTATAATCAATACTTTTTTCATTGTTTTTTGGATATATTTGCTAATCCCTCCATCAACCAAGACACTCTAAAAAATCTTAGGACAGCGATATATATAACACTCGATCCAGCAAGTGTGGCTATGAGGATGTATATATTAACAGAAAATTTATTTGATAGATATAGTAGTGGGGTTAAAATCAGCAGTGCACCGACGAGCTTCAAAAATTCAATGTTTTTGAATTCGAATTTAAACTTTTTATTACAGTAAAAAAGCGTCATTATGGCAAGCGTGATATATGCGAGCGCACTAGCCCAAGAAGCTCCTATAAGCCCAAATTTGGGCACTAGAAGTAGGTTTGTGGCTATACTTACGATCATTGCCGAACCCATTAATCTGAGAAATACGGTGGTCTTATGGGCCACAGAGATAAGTGACCTAAATACTATATGAAATCCATAAAAAAGTATGTTTAGTGAAATGATTTTAAGAGGAATAACTGCGGGTAAATAAGCTTCTCCAAATAGAATCTTTATGAGCGAGGGGCTCATCACGAAAAATACCAAGACCATAGCTATGCCTATAAATAGCACTATGTTCATTAGTGATGATAAATATTTTTTAATCTTTTCGTGATTGGCGCTATCTGTTATAAGCGAAGCGAAATTTGGAAAGAAAACTATACTAATAGGATCAAAAATAATCGCGGTTGAAAGTATGAATGTTCCAGCTACGGCATAATATCCTACGTTTTCTACATTGAGAAAGTGTCCGATGAAAAATCTATCCAAAGCATTAACAAGGAGTAATAGCAATGCGCTTGGTGCCATAGGGATTCCAAACTCAAAAAGCTTTCTTCTCTCATCTCTTCCCCACGCAGTTAGTTTTGGTCGCACTTGTTTGATCACATAAAACAATCCAAAAAGTACGGCCGCAACAAATGAAAGCATCTCGGCGGTGATTAACCACTTAGCATCTTTTGAAATAACGATGGCGAAAATCACTGCGCCAATTCCTAGCACAGATACATTTATAATTTTAATGAAATTATAGGGTTTGAAAAACTTATGCGACCTCAGAATATCAGAAACAAAATTATACATCACTCCGGTAACAAACCACAAAATTGATAATCTAAAATAAAAAACCAAACTAGAATCATGCATCAAGTCAGCCACAAAAGGAGATATAAAGTACCAAATGATTGCAACTATAGGAGTTGAGATGAGCACGATATAAGTAGCCGAGCTTATTATTTTATCTATGGCACCTTTTTCAGCTTTTTTGGAAATTAGCTCTGGAATATATTTTACTAGCGCGGTATTTATTCCTATGAGCGCAATGGTCATTAAGATAGAAACAGCACTCTTACTGAGATTATAAAGTCCCCACTGATACGGACCTACTAGTCTCGAGAGCACCAATGTATAAACAAAATACACTACAGAGGTAACTGCAATTCCGCTATATGTTATTAGCAAATCCTTAGTGATTCGTGAACCTGTTTTTTTAAGCATTGATTAAAAAAGCTTAAATAAGTTTTTTGATTTTGTTTTTATGGCGTTTCTAGTGTCTAAAATTAGTTTTGCATTTTTAGTAACCAAATCGTAGTCAACATTGGAATGATCTGTTCCTATTATAACTAGATCTTGCTCTTTTATAAGTTTTTTATCTAGTTCTTTTGAAATATATTCTTTGCCGTGCACACTAAATTTGGAAATATAACTATCACTTACAGATATTTCTGCACCAATTTTTTCTAGTTTATTGATTACATCAATTACTGGTGATTCCCTTGGGTCGCTAATATCTCTCTTATAAGCCACTCCGAGTATAAGTATTTTAGCATCTTTTATGCTTTTTTTGGCAGTATTAAGTATTTCCGAAGCATGAAGTACCGTGAATTCGGGCATAAAATCGTTTATTTGGCCCGCAGTTTCTATAAATTGCATATTAAAATTATATTCCTTGGCCTTCCATGAGAGATAAAATGGATCAAGTGGGATACAGTGTCCGCCTATTCCAGGGCCTGGATAAAACGGCATAAAACCGTATGGTTTGGTGCTCGCCGCCCCTATAACCTCAAAAATATCTATATTCATCCTATTCGCCAAAATTGCCAACTCATTGATCATAGAGATATTTATAAGTCTAAATGTGTTTTCAAGTATTTTTTCCATTTCAGCAACCCTTGGAGATGAAACACATTTCACATCTTTCAGGAAGCTATGATACAGCGTTTGTGCGAGCCTTGATGATTGTGGGTTTATGCCCCCTACAATCTTAGGAGTATTCTCGGTATTAAATTTTTTGTTTCCGGGATCAACTCTTTCCGGAGAAAATGCTACAAAAAAATCTTTGCCTGCAATTTTTCCGTTTTTTTCTATTTCTGGTATAACCACTTCTTCGGTAGTACCTGGATACGTGGTGCTTTCCAAAATAACTAGGGTATTTTTCTTCAAGTATTTGGAAATTGACTTACACGCATCAACAATATATGTAATGTCAGGAACTTTATGTTTATCAAGGGGGGTTGGTACGCAGATAAGCATAGCGTCCTGATTTGCGATCAGTTTAAAATCTTTGGTGGGTATGATCTTACCTTTTTTAGTTAGGGGCTCTAGTGTTTCATTTTTGATATCATCAATATAAGACTCTCCTTTTTTGAGTTTGTTTATTTTTTCAGTATGTTTTTCAAAACCGGTCACTTTAAAACCTTTGTTTGCAAAAGCTATGGCGAGAGGTAGTCCCACATATCCCATTCCAATGATTCCTATTCTAGCTTTCTTGTTTTTTATCTTCTGAAGTAATGTCAGCGCCATGGGTGTGTTTTAGTAGGTATTATACGAATTTCAATTATACTTGCTTGAAAATGGCAATGCAACTAGCTAATCCACAGAAAATGTGGTTTAATATCTTATATATAATTTGATTTTGTTGTATAATCAGCTAATGCAAAACGAAGACGACGAAAAAAGAATACTAATAGTCACAAGAATAATTATAATAGCGATAATTATTTTTATTTGCTATTGGATAATCTACTACTCCAAACCATTCGCAAGTAAGATTGTGTACGATTATTCTCCCGGAAAATCCTTTGCTCATCAAATAGCAAAGCAAGTTTCGGTCGAAAAAATGGATGACGGAACTCCTATTTACAATATAAGAAGAAACGCGCTAAGACTTCCGATCAACGCCCGTAACATGGTTCGTCCATTTGACACTGCAAAAGTAGAAGTGGAATTTATAAAAACAAAACCCATAAACGAGGATATTTGGGTGGATACTTCGGATGACGGAGAGGATTTTGCTGTAAAGAGTGGAGATGTTATAGATCTCAAAAAAGTAAAACCATATGGCCCTCAGTACAGCTTCAAAATTAGTCACAATCCGGGAATTCCCACGGAAGAGATAGAGATGGTTTACATAAAATCAGTAAAAGTTACGCTAGAGCGCGAACCAATTACATCTACCGAGTTTAAAGACTACGTATCAAAAATGATCAAAAAAATATTTTAATGAATAATACCAACCTAAAATTTATCAAAACCATTCAGATTATAAGTAAAGAGGTGTTTTTGTGGTTTTTGGTTTTTTTCTTATTGCTAAAGATTATAGATATCGCATTCCCCTATTCTATTGTGATGTTTTGGGGCACGGAATCGATCTTTTTTGTTTCTCTGCTGGCGCTTTTAGTATTATTGATTATAAGAAATTACCACAGGTTATCTGATAAAAAAACCTTGGATGCAAAATAAAACTCTTTTCAGTATCATCATGTTTATAGTGGCCTTTGACTTGGTGCATTCTGTTTTTATTGGTCAATTTAATATTATTCAGTGGCTATTTTTGTTGGGGTTTGTTTTTACATTAGCTCTTGTCTATATACAAAAAAGAGCACATCTAGATCTCCTTCTTAAAACGATACTGGTTATTACCACGGTGATTATCTTTTTTAGCCTAGTTTGCGATTATACACCGCTATGCAATCTATCCGTAAGTCCACTAGAGAGAGCTATACTAATTTTTGTCTCTATAATAACAATCCTGGCAATAAAGGCGTTTTTAGATAAATGTATGGCCAATGCTACAAAAGTATTTGGGTTTACCATCATTGCGAGTGCCCTAAGCCTACTACTCATGACTGCGTCAGAATACACCTTGGGACTCAATTCAGACTCAACTTTTGTTGTACTCTATGCTGTTGTAATCAATATTTTTATCGTGACCTATATTGGTCGTGGCGGTGGTTTTACCGTTAGTTTTAAGAAAAACATATCGCTATATTCTATTTTTCTTATTTTATTGCTTTGTGCTTTAGAAATTATTAATTATTTACCTGGAATCAGCAGTGATTATATTGAAAAAATAAGCACAGCCACTGCTCCACTATATTTTGTTACTTTTTTTGTTTGTGGAGTTACGATATTTATTTTCAAAGAGAAATCTTCACCTATCCAAACTACTGAAAAGCTTGAACAAAAATACGTAAATAAAAAATATGGAAAAGGTCTAATTTTGATCGTATTAGTGCTTATATGTGTAAGCTTTTTTGTTTTAGGCACAATTCATTTGGGGAAATTCATGAGCGTAGATGAACCAAAGTGGGTTTACACTAGGGTGCCACAGCTTTATGACTCTCTAAGCAACGGTGAGTGGGAAAAAACTTATATAAATGATAAACCAGGAATTTTACCTTCTCTTCTTTCTGGGATAACTAATTTTTTCTTGGATAAAGAAAATTTTAATGCATCTAATTTCGAGAGCTATTTGTTTTTTGCAAGGCTACCGATACTTATATTTAATACGGCGATGCTATTTTTACTATTTTTTATGAGCAAAAAGTTCTTGGGAATCAAGGCATCTCTTGTGTTTATTGCATTACTAGCCCTGAACCCTATAATTATTGGGATTTCTCAAATCATAAATCCTGATTCTACGCTATGGAGTACTGCCATAGTTTCTTTTTTTGCTTTCTTCGCCTATCTTAAAACTAATAAAACATCATTTCTTTATTTTAGCGGTATATTTTTAGGTTTAGCCTTAACATCCAAATTTTTTGCATCGGTTCTGTATATAACGTTTTTCCTAGCTATAACTTTGGAATACTTCATGTGTAGACTCGATACACAAAAAACATTTCGCCGTCTTTGGGATTTTGGCAAGATATCGCTTATTTCAATGGCGGTGTATGCGTTATTATTTCCTGCGACGTGGGGTAAATTTAAATTGGTTATTAACGGCACCGTGGGTGCGCCATTAATTGCGCCCGCCCGCGGATTGATTTTGATAGCTTTTTTTGTCTTGTTTTTTGATATTCTTTTTTTGAACAGTGAGGCTTTTAGAAAGATTGTTTTCAGATCCTACATCGCGAGCAACTGGTTTAAGAAAGTTACTGTCACGATATTTTTTTCTGGAATAATTTTTTTAATAGCTAATATTTTTCTTAATTATCGTCTTTTTGACTTTGAAAATGTGTTTGCTAATTTTGTTGCTCGCGCTGGTAATGCCTACAACATGCTCTTAGCTGGTGGCACTATGACAATTCTTTTTTTACCATTGCCCATTCTGATTGGATTGATGATTTTCCTATTCCAATGCCGAAAGAAGATGTATATAGACAATAAAATTCTTAAAATATCCCTAGTTACTGCAATTATAACTATCCTAATATTCTTAGGTGGATCATCCTTAAAAGGTTTTCTTGCAACAGCGCGATATCAAGTTTTAGTAATACCTTTTTATACTTTTTGTGCTGCTATGGCATTTTTAGCGTTGAGAAAATACAGACTAACGTTTATTATATCTATTATGGTTTTTATGGCATACACAACTATATCTGCATCTCCTTTTTATATCCAATACAGCAATGAGCTAAATTACAAACCAACAACCATAACTGAAGCATGGGGTTATGGAGGATATGAAATCGCAAAGGAATTAAATAAGTTACCGGACGCAACGTTGTTAAATGCATGGGTTGACCGCGAAGGATTTTCTCAGTTTTTTGTCGGAAACACCCAATGGAGGAATAATATAAATCCTCTATCCAAAGAAAGTCAAACTAATTATATAGTTTTGACCCCTGGAGGTAAGAAGATATACAATAATTACTTAAAAAAAGACTCTATTGATGATCAAACAACAGAATATATTAAAGCATTGCTTTTATATTACGACAAAAATCCTGATATAGAATTTTGCTTAAATAAAGGGTATAATTGCGTAAGAGCAATAAAATTAGATGAAACTGATAAACAATTTTAACCCACGAATGATTGTTTACTATTGAGATTAATCCTGTTTCATAAAATCATTAACAATCATTCAATTTTTAACGAAAAATGTGATACTAAGAATATTTAAAAAATCTAAAAATCTTATAATTTTTTCTTCACTAAGAATTTTGGGCGAGGGTTTGTATTATATTTTCCCACTAATTATTGTAAAATTTATATCCGTGTCTGATTATGGAGCATTTTCTTTGAGTCAAATGATTTCCTTAATCATAATTACTGTTTTAATGACATCATCTCAGACACCCTTCATAGTAAATGCCGCGCGGGAAGAAAACGAATCAAAAAAAATAAATCGAAGTTTTACAGTACAGCTTTTGTTTTTTTGTCTTTCTTTTATTGCTGGCATAGTTATAATGCTATTTTTCAAAAATTTTGTTTCCAAGATAACTGGCGTGTCCACAAATCTAGTCCTGTTTATTCTTTTGTTTTACATAGCTATCCTTTTAAAAAGATTTTTTGAAAATCTTTTTTCCGGACTTAACAAAAAGAAAACGGGGGCATCCTATTCCCTTGTCGTGGGTGTATTAAATATTTTGGTATTTTTGTTTTTTGTCAATGCGGGATCGATTGATCTAGATAAGGTTTTCGCCAGCTATCTAATCTCAACATTGGCTGGATCTGTACTCTTTATCTTTTTCATAGATATGAAAAAGCTATTTCCGCTTGTATTCGATAAAACATTATTTAGAGATACTTTAAACTGGTCTTTATGGAATGTTTTGGGCCTGATATCAATATATTTAATAAACTGGGGAGATAGTATAATTCTAAAATTCTACACCTCGCTTGAGGATGTCGGTATATACAACATAGCTTATCAGATTTTCAAGGGATTCATTGGTGTTTCATTAATAGTAAATAATTTCTTTTTGCCAGTTATATCTCGGGATATAAATAACAATGAAAAGATTAAACGATACCTAAATCACACCAGAATGAGATTATGGGCATTAGGTATTACATTGATAATCATAGCCACCTATATTATTCCAAAGCTAATTCAGATTTTTTATAACCATAAATATGATTCATCTATCCCAGTATTACAGATATTGATGATTGGATTGATTGCCCATTTCCTTTTTATTTTTTACATACCGATTATTAATTCACTGAGACGAAAAAAAGCACCTCAGGTAATTAATACAATAGTCGTAATAATAAATCTAATTCTTGATTTGATTTTAATAAAAAGGCTGGGGGTTATAGGACCAGCCATAGCTACATCAATAGCATATTGGGTAGGGTTTTTCTGTTATCTTTGGTATTTTAGGTCTTACTTAAAACCAAAACTAGGCTTTGTGAAATAGATTTGTACTTTAATTTCTTAAAAAACCAATTAAGGTATCTTCCCATAGGTAGCTTTGACATTGCGCCAAGAGCATAAACTCCAAAAAATTTAGTTTTAAAGCCATATTTTTCAAAAGTAGCAATCGCTACTTTTTTGTCAAAAGTTCTAAGATGTCCATAACGATGAAATGACTGCTCGCAAAACGGGCATTTTATTGTATTCTCTAGTAGCTGCTCACTAAAAGGCGTAGTAATAATTAGGTGGCCTCCCTTTCTAAGTACCCTTGATGACTCACTAAGCGTTTTTAATATCTGTTCATCAGTAAGATGCTCCATGACCTCCATAAAAAACACCGTGTTCAAACTAGCGTTTGCGAATTTTAAATTAGTAATATCACCTTGCTGCACAAAATCTACTTTTGGATAAAGATCTATGCCATTAATATTTGTATAACCCCGTCGTTTAAGTTCCAACATCAATGCACCAGTACCGGCGCCGCAATCAAGTATGTCGTTTTTAATAAAATGCTTAGTAATTGATGCCAAAACCCTAGCGCATTTGTCACCATAATATTCGTGACCGATTTTTTCAAATCTCTCCTTGCCCATTTTTTCTATATTGCGTTGTAAATCTGTATTTTCCATTTTATTTTTTTAATGTTTTATTTATAATATAGATAAATTTTCCATTTTTGAGCGGCTCTATTTTTTCTACCTCTTCTATTTCAAATCGCACGCCATCTCCAAGTGCCTTTGAAAATTTTTCTATTACGCGTGGCTTTTCGTATAACCATTTTTTCTGATTATCAACTGCGATCTTAAGTATAACTAGATCTTTTCTTTCTTGAATTAATTGATAGCGCATAAATGAACTAAAGGGCACATGATCTTTATAATAATACAACAAAGTACTAACAGCAATACCATCAAGTGTACCGTTTTTTGTTGTGATCATCGACCCCACTCTTCCAATCACACTGCCTAGCAGTGGAAAACCCGACCCGCAACTACACGATTCTTGCTTGGCAATCATTGCCATATCCCCTATTTCATATCTTATTAATGGCATTGAATAATTATTCAATGAAGTTACATAGATATCACCAGTATTACCTGGCTTCACTTTTAACTTATTCTCATCCAGAACCTCTATGAAATAGTGAATAATATTTGCATGTAATTCAGTGCTAGTTTTGCAGCTACATGCCATGTCGCCCACTTCTCTGGAACCATATCGATTATAAACCCTACATCCAAATGCTTTTTCAATAACATTTCGCATCTGATCAGTGAGCGTCCCCACTGAAGTAAAAATAGCTGTGGGTTTACTTAAATGATACTGATGCTTAATGATATATAGTGAAAATTCATAAATTGATTGTGCGTAAGCTTCTATGATTTTTGGTTTATACTTATTAATAGTCTCAGTATATTTTTCCATGTCGGACTCAGACATTTTAAAAGTATTAAGAATCTTTCTATTATAAAGCCAGTTTTTAAATTTTGCAGAGAAACCAATGCCCCCAAGCAAAACATCTCGCTCCGCACCCCAAAGTTTCAAAAGCCTACATGGAAATTTTTCTACACCGAAAGTAAAAAACAGCCACTTGCCAGCCATCCCCTCAGTCCACGTGGTTTTATCTCTCATGAATTCAGCTGGTTCCCCGGTTGATCCCCCAGATGTATTTTTATAGGGCATGCGAGCTTTAAATCCTGGATCTTCGGATAAAAGATCATTCCATCTTTTTCGTATAATAGCTTTTGTTAAAATTGGAATATTTGAAAATTTATCAAGATTAACTTGCACTGATCCATCGCTAGTCTTTTCAATAACTCCGGACTTAGGTAAAACCTCTCGATAATAAGGAACATATTTATAAGCATGTTCCAATAAGGCAACAAGTTTGCCCTGTTGAATTTTTTTGTTTTCCGCTATGGTATTGCGTTCTATTTTTTTCAATAGCAAATACTCTCTAAAAATGTTCTTTTTTGAAAGCATCAAGCTGAGCTTAAGAAGAAGGTATCGCATGTTTTAAAATTACTTTTTTAAATTGCTCTATTATCTTAGACATATCATGATTTTCTTTTGCGTATTTACTAGCATTACCGCTGAAATTACTAAAGATTATCTTAGATTCACTGACTTGTTTAACGCCTTGAATCATTTTTGAAATCTCGTTAGAACAAAAAATACCCGCTCCGCTTTTAGCAAAAAAATTGTCCGGATTTACAGCTAAACTAACTATGGGAGTACCAGCGATCATGGACTGAATAAACGTATTTGGGAACCCCTCTTGCGTAGAGGTGTTTATGTATGCGATCGCATCTTCGAAATATTTTCCGATTTTGTCAAAAGGTACAAAATCTAGAAACTCAACATTGGGCACGTTGCTTGCTAGTTTCTTAACATCATCGGAGATATGTGATGCTCTGGTTGCACGAGGACATATCATAACAAATTTATTTTTATTAAACTTTCTCGCAAGAGTAATAAAAACCTCTGGTCGTTTCCATTTTTCACTCCTACCAACCCACAAAAAATGCTTGCGATCATGATTTAATACATTGTCTTTTATTCTGTATCCTGACTTAATAGCATATGCACGTTTCGTTACACGACTAACCTTGTCGTGCTGATAATGATTCTGAGTAATAACAGCCGAGGACGTTTTAAAAACCAGCCACGACAAAATCGTTGATATTTTACTACGCCTCACTGTTTTACCACCATCAACTTCGTTGTTATGAGCTACCATGTAAACAAAACCACGTCTATATATCTTACAAATCAACGCCAGCAAGAATGTATAATTTGTCATTGAGCGTTGTATATAGCAATCGGCCCCGACCTTAAGCATTTCAGAAAAAGCACGTGCAATAAAGGCTAATATATTTTTTTTAAAATAAAATGATTTTATCAACATTACATTATCGATAGTTTCATGTTTATTTTGTCCATAATCACCGACCAGAATAGAGACCTTATAACTAGAATCCCTAGCTAGTTCACGCGCAAGCATACTCATCTGGACCTCTGCTCCGCCGAAAGTTGAAGAAATTTTAGAATTAAAAAGTGGATATGCCTTTGGACAAATAAAACAAATATGTTTTTTTTTGATATTTTTCAAATTTTGCATACTGTGTATATGTACTTCCCGCTTTTTGAAGGAAGAATTTTATCTACAAAAACAAATTTTGTCTCACACTCATTTCCAAAAAGTATTTTATTTTTATCGCTAATTTCCTTCATATCGTCATCATTTTTACCAAACCCCTCTTTTATTTCTATTTTTAATATTACTTCGTTGAGTTTTTCTTGAATCAACTGAAACTGTTTTATCCAATCCTTAAAAAACAGAGCCTGAACGGTAAAATGCGTGCTAACAAGAGAACCGTCAGCCTTTTTAAAGTACCCCAATGTCCTTCCCATAACTTTTTTTAGACTCGACTCATCTTTTGCCAAAACCACATCACCTAGATCGTATCTTATTAGTGGCATAGAGTAATTTCTAAGATTTGTAATTATAGCGTTGCCCTCTGGATAAGGGGATACTTCAACTTTGTTGTACCACGAAAAATACATCATTCCATCTGATTTTGGATTTTCACCAGCAATAATACCTACTTCCCTAGATCCATATTGATCATAAACTTTACATCCAAGAGCTTGTTCGATATTCTGTCTCGTTTTTTCATATAATGGCCCTATGGATGAAACAATGAATCTTGGGTGATGAGTTTGGATGTTATTTTTTATTAAATATTTCGAAAACTCATCAGCAGCTTCCATGTAAGACCAGTATGCCGCCGGTTTAAATGTGTTATTCAGTTTTATTAGTTCCTTAATATCTTTTTCACCAAAATTGTAGCAATTAAAAAATTTGCGATTGTAAAGTTTGTTTAACACTCTATCCTTAAAAGCTAAATTACCCTGAATAATATCTCTATCGGAACCCCAAAGCTTAATCTCTCTTTCCCCTATCTTTTTTCCCAAAAGCCTATTGAAATAAAATAGCTTGGTTGCATTATTCCAATCATCATAATTTTTGTCCTGCCAAAACTCTACTGGCTCACCAGTAGATCCACCAGAAGTATTTTTATAGGCACCTCTTTTTTCAATATCTTTGGATTGTAAGTTTTTACCTTCTCGACGAATAACCTCCTTGGTTAATACTGGAATTTTTTCAAATTTAGACAAATTCACGCTCAGATCCCCCGAGATCACTCCACACTCTTTTAATACTTTTGAATAATACGGGACACTTTTATATGCGTGAATAAGTAATTCTCTCAAGGCATCGTCCTGAAACTTTTTCATATTATCTTTGCCAGATTCAAAAACATTCTCGATAAGATCGAGATTTTCAAAAACCTTTCTGCTCTGAATCTTGGCAAGCACTCTTAGTATGAGTTCATTAACAGTTTTCATGCTTTTTATAAATTTGATAATACTGTTCAGCAGTAGTGGCCCAGCTCATTTTCTCGGCCCTTTCCCTGCTTTTTTTGCCCATATCACTCATCCGTCCTTGATCCTTATAAAGTCGTTCTAACGCCTCAAAAATCGCCTTTGAGCTATGCATCGGTATGATTATGCCGTTATCACTACCCACTAGTTCCTGGGTTCCGCCTGTATCTGTCGCGATAATGGGCATACCTGTAGCTAGCGCCTCCAAAAGTGAATTACTCATGCCCTCATTTGAGGAAGGCAATACAAAAACATGACATTTTCGGTATATTTCAGCTATTTCATTGGTTTTGGGGCTTAACGCTCCATGAAATTCCACTGCATCACTAATTCCCGCCTCTTTAACCCTTTGTTTCATTTCTTCTTCCAAATTTCCAGATGAAATAGTAAGAAGCCTAGATTCAGAATACTTTCCGTTGAATTTTATAAAAGCATCAATCAAATATCGGATTCCCTTGCGTTCTATGAATCTAGAATTATATAGAATGGTAAAATCTTTGTTTTTCATCGCTTCATCTGGATGGAATTTACCCGTGTCTACGCCGTTATATATTACACCGATTTTCTGACCAGGACTAGACCTGAGCGCTAGATTTTTTAATCCTTCTGAATTAGTAACTACCGTTTGAGCGCGTTTCCAAACAAAATTCTTATTAAGCCACCTGAAAATCAGCTTATCCAAAACTTTAAATCTTTCATTGTAAAAAGGTACGTCAGTACCTCGTAGAGATGCAATATATGGGATTTTCAAAAGCATTGCAACGAAACCACATGGAACTCCAAAAAAAGCATGTGCCAAATCGTAGTTTTTGGTTTTTTTGAGTTTTTTTGCAAATCTAAAAGCCTTGAAAGCGTACTTCACAAGTTCTTTCTGAGATTGAAAATGAATATTTCCAGCTTTGCCTATGTCTAAATAATAGATTTTTATATTTGGAGTAAACTGCTCTTCCTTATATTTGTCAGTTGAGGAAGTAACGAGATCAATTTCCAAATCCTCTCTTTTTCCTAGCTCCTTGAGAATATTCAAAGTGGCGTTCGCCGCTCCCCCTCCAAGAGGTGGAAATTCATAATTTAAAAAAAGGATTTTCAATGCCTTGGTTTATTTGATAACGCTTTGTTTTTGTGGTATTATTGCGGAAAGTTATGCTATGATTTTACTTCAAAAACCACTATCTGTCAAAAATGAAAACACACACAAAAATACTTGATATTTCTCTCAAAAACCAAATCAAGCGAACTGAGTTACAGCCAAAGACTAGTCCTACAAAAATGGATTCTCACAAAATAACCGGGAAAAAACCGATCAAATTTTGGATGGGTTTTTTAATTTCATGCGCTATTTTTATAGTACTCTTTGTTTTACTTACAACTCCCCTTGTCAGCAAAATGACGAGTGAGTTTCCACTTTTGAATCCTGATGTTTATCAATTTTTGGGTAGATATAAAACCATATTGACCGGAGAACAAAACTTTTTGCAGTTCGCATGGAATCAAGATTTACCTACAACTTCACTTGCGATACTTGAGATATGGACAGGTAACGAGGCACTTTCGTATAATATTTGGTTTTTTCTAAGCTTCTTGCTCGCCTTTGTTGGTGGATACTTACTCCAGCACTATATAACCAAAAATCACATTTCAGCATTCCTCACAGCCTTTTTGTTTGCAATGGTTCCTTTTCATTTTCTGCACAACGGACACAGGGGCACCATGTTTTATGGAATACTGGCTTTTTTTGTTCTATTTCTGATGAGATATTTAGAAAAAATGGAGTGGAAAAAAATGATTCCGCTTATCATGGTTTTTGCGGTAACTGCCAAGACCGAACACCATCTTACGTATTTCGCTTTCGTAATTGCCGGTTTCTTTCTCCTTTATTATATCGCAAACAAAAAAATACTTTTTTCAAAACGCACGTGGACTCAGTTTATTGTTATAGCACTATCAGCTGCATCAATAGTCGCACTCTTTCATGTCGGTTCTTTGAAGGTAGCCAACTCGGAAGAAAACTATTTGGATCCAGGCATTAGCCAAGTAATCAAATACTCTAGCGACCTTATTTCCCCTGTTTTAGCTCCGGAATACAGCCTAATACTAGGTAAAACTCTTACAACTGCACTAAAAGCGTCTGAATCATTGCCGGAACTTTTTGATGATTATAGGGGCTATTTGGGCATAGTAATGATTGCATCCATTGTTTTGTTTTTTGTTTTCTCAAAACATATAACCGAAAACAAACAAAGAGTGTGGATCTATATGGGGATCGTTTTTCTCGTGCTTTCTTTTGGCCCCGTCGCCAAGTTTATTGATCAAGAACTTAGATTCATTCCACTACCCTATCTCCTCGTATATCAGTATATTCCTTACGCGGATATAGTCCGAACAGTTTCGAGATTTGCTATCGTGGGGATTTTGGGATTTTCAATGGTCGCTGGACTGCTCTTGTCGCTTGCCAAACAAAAACTGAAACCCAAATTTTATTATCCCATCTTTGTATCAGTTTTACTTGTCGCTTGCTTGGAGTTTGGTTACTTCCAAATTCCTATGTCAAAAATGGAAGTACCCGAATTCTATTCTAAAGTTTTGGCAAATGACGATGAAGATTTTACAATAGCCCAAATCCCAGGAAATTATAAATATAGCTCAGCCTCTAGATTTCTTTACTACAACACCTTTCACGATCATAAAACCATCAGCAATAGAGACTTCGCGAGGGAGGGTAAAACCAATTGGACTTGGCTTGAAAATATGCCGATACTTGGAGATATACTTTATGATATTCCACAAGGAAGACTTGAAGATATGGTAAATCACGATATACCAAATATTGCCCCCGCTATTTTCGCCGAACAGAACCTTAGATACATCATTGTCCACGAAGACTACTTTGGAAATCTACCAAAAGATTTATCTAGATTAAAACGTTACCTAGAAAAAACTGGGTGTGAAATTTACTACGAAGAACCGAATATTACAGTATATAAAACACCTGAATTCGCAAACAATGAAAACGCTAACTATATAAGACTAGGGGGTGGATTTGAGAGAATAGACGAAGACTTACAAAAAATCACAGATGAAAAAGCAAGCATCGTGATAAAAAATTCATCCAATGCTTCTTTATATCTAACTGCTGAATTAAGATTTAGACTAGAAAAAGACGATCCTTATTCTACTAATTTTTTCCGCGAATTTACCCTCAAATACAACGACCAAGAAATTGGAAAGTATCAAATCGGAGAAAAAGAAATAGTAGTCCAAATTCCTCAAATTCTCACTAATCAAGGAGAAAGTGAAATAGTACTAGACCTAGCTGCCAAAAATTCAGAAATACAGGGTCAAAGTGATGGATCAATTGTTCTAAAGGATATTAAGTACTTCTTCAATAAATCTATTGATCGTGATAAATTTACTTTTTCAGAACGAAATGATAAAGCATTATTCTACAAACAAGCACTACTGCCAAACACTGAAAACGCAGTTCTCAGAGAACTAAATGCTTCTATTTTTGATCTTTCTGGATTTATCAATGACAAAAAAGATCTGGCACTGAGATATCCCATGATTAGACACTGGTATTTTATAGATGAAGGCCTGGAAAAGCGACTTAATTGGGACTACTTCATCTTGAATAAGCAATTCGCCTATTCAAACGAAACGGCACTCCTGACAAGCCTTGGAATTAAATATTTCGTATTTGATAAAAATGTAGCTTACCCAGAGGAAACCAAACTTCTTTCAGATTATATCTGCAAAAACCTCGGATGCAATATCACAAGAGACGATGAGAGCTATAAAATACTTGAATTAAACCAGCAAAATAGTGGTATTATGGCTATAACCTCGGATGGCTGGGGCAGATTAGAATCTCCGGGGTCAGATAATCCTTATGCTCCAATTGAAGGAGTCGGAGAAATCAAACTAATTTACTCAAATACAAATCCCAACAAAAAATATAAAATACTATTTTCGGTGAATTGCCAAAACGAATCTACTATTCAAATTAATCTAAATGAACTTTCTGCGTTTGAAAAAATTGACCAAAATCAAAAAGATGTAGAATTCACACTTCCAAATCTTGATCCAGGAATACACACCCTCACGATACAGCAAAATAGTCCCTTAGAAGATCAGATTTATATAAAGGGAATAAAGATCATAGAAGAATAGAATACAAAAAAACTACTCGCCTGCTTCTACCACCACCTAGTGATGAGATGAGCAAAATACGAGTAGTTTTTGTTTATGCATCTATATTATATCGCTTCTCCTAGCGGATGGAGCTTCAAAACATCTTCATTCTCCCAATTTACGGCATTGATATCAAACCCTAGGCTATCCAGTGTTTCCCTATTAGTAATCGGCCTTCTCTTGCCATAGTAATCAATAAAAAACACTTGTCCGTCATGCCCTACCAAATTTCCTGGTCGGTATTTCATCGGATTTGAAGCAACGAATTTATATTTATCTATTACGCTTCTTTTTACTACCACTACGGTGTGATTTATACCATAATGATCCCTGAGTTGTGGCGACCAAAAAGCGTATCTTTTTTTCGTAGTTTCATTTATATACCATACACCTGATTCACCCTCGGCTCGAAGTAAGGTACCATTCACATAAAGCTTTTTACTGGTAAACGCATTGCCTTCTGGGTGTTGTACGATAACACCACTATTATCAACTTTCAAAGCATCTTCAGTCCTATACCCCATCATGCTTCTTATTTCCGGACTTGGCACCCCGTGTCTCATACCGTTTTGGGTAACATAAAAAGTTCCCCATTTCGCAAGCATCGGGACACCATCAGGAAAAGGCAGATAATTTGTAGTGGTCTCATAATTCGCAAGTTGAACAGAGGTAAGCTCTACTATATTTCTAGAATCAACATACGAGGAAGCTACTTGATAATTCTTTATTGGCTGTTTCTCACCATCAGGAAGGATTCTATAGTATCTCTCGGCACCTTTTTTCTTTACTATCATTCCTTCAGGAAGATTTGCTGCAAACCAGTCATTGTAAATAGTTTTAAATAGCTGAGTTCCGTGAACATGTGGTGTGTAGTTGTATTGTCCAGCAGTTGCGGCGTTATCTGGTTTCACTTTCACGGATCCGTCAACCGTACTGGTCTTACCCACTTGAAAGGTATAGTTTTCAGGATAACTCAGGTAGCGTCTAAATTGTCTAATACCCATCTCTATTTGATTTGCAAAATTACTCCTATCTCCCCATCCCATCGCCCATGCAAGTCTGCTAGCACTACAGCTCGTACTTGTGATCAAGCTTTGTTCTTTTTGTAGAGTCGCTAGGGCCACTTGGGGATTGATACTGTGAATTTTGGAATAATTATAGATCATCCAAGCTGCCGAGTGTCCATTGGCAGAGTAATCAGCGAGACAGCTATCGTAAGCATTTAGAAAATTCTGAATTTCACTGCGTGTCATTGATTGCTTGACCAAATCATAATCAGATAAAATATAATTCACATCCACTGCCTTGGAAAACATTGGAAATGCAAATGCAATGCAAGTTACAGCAAGTGTCAGAAGTATTTTTGTGTTTGTTTTTATCATTATTTTATTGTTTTAATGTATCCAATGTAACAGTAACCGTCGCCTCGCTTTTATCGCGAAGGAATGTAACTTCTATTTTATCTCCTGGTTTAAATTTATCTATCATGGATGCGAGTGATTTGCCCTTAGCCACAGCATCGCCATTGATTTTGGTGATAATATCTCCAGTTTTTATTCCTGCCTTATCTGCAGGTCCCCCTGGCACAACCGGTAATAGCGTGGCGCTATCTGCTGAATAGACAAGGGCTCCGTATTCTACTGGTAGATTATTGAATTTTGCAAAATCTGGAGTGATGTTTATATATCTTACTCCGATCATTGGTTTTACTATTTGTCCTGAATCCACATAGCTCTCTAGGGCTATTCTTACTTTTCCAACTGGTATAGCGAAAGCTATGAGCGCACCATTGCTATCAATCGCAGTATTTACACCTATTACATTTCCAGCGAGATCAACCAATGGGCCACCACTATTTCCGTAGTTTATTGCTGCGTCAGTTTGAATAACGCCTTCCAATGTTTCGTAATTCAAGGAACCGTAAGTACCAGCGGTAATTGTTCTATTGATTCCACTTATTATTCCTGAAGTAACCGTATTTGAGTATTCACCAAGAGCATTACCTATGGCTATCACCTGTTGTCCTACATCTACTGTGTCAGAATATCCAAGAGATGCCACGGGAAGATTGTCCGCTTCGATTTTTATTATCGCCAAGTCATTGGTAGAGTCGATAGCCTTGATCTGAGCCTTGTAGTTGTCTCCACTATCCGTTATTACCGTGTACTCTGCGTCATTTTCAGCTACCACATGGCTATTGGTAATTATCAATCCATCACTAGTCACAATAAATCCTGTGCCACCACTTGTACTTTCGTAAGTTCTACCAAAAAAATCTGTTACATCTTTTGTTTTCATAATACTCACGACAGATGGCTGGACCGATTTTACAGATTCGATCACCGCATCTGATTCTTTGAGTACTTGTTTCTGGGTTTTTTCTATCATCTGCACTTCTGCCCCACCTTGAAAAACTTGAAATCGCTGAAGTACTGGAAAAGTTTTACCCATCCAAGGAAAGATTAGCGAACCTGCTACAATACCACCAATTCCACCAAAAATTACAGAACAAATAATTGTCGTGGCGATGTATTTTGCTGTTTTTACTTTTATGTTTGCGTCAGTTGTAGTCGTGTTTTCCATATGAATATTTTTAATAAATAGGAAGCCAAGTAGTGGTAAGTAGAGTTGCCAAAAGCACTCCAACTGAAATCAAAATATATTCCAATGTAGATTTTTTATCCAAGGTCTTTCTGGCGAAATCAAGAGAAAGTCCAGCAAAAAGATAAAAAGCAGTAGAAAGAATAATAGTAGCGACCATTGAGCTTAGTGGCAGAAAACTCACAGCCCAGTAAAGCTCAAAAAGGACAAGAGGGCCAACAAATATCAGTATCAAATTTTTTCTATCTATGACTTTATAGTACCAAAAAAGCTGGAAGAATAAAACCAAACACAATGCCATAAATGCAATATAATAAAACATTCTAGGCCCCGTAAGCACCAAGAAACTAAGCAATGCGAAGAATAAAACAAAAGACGTTACAATGGTAAGAAATAGATAAACTTCTTTGTGCCACTTGTGCCTCTCGACCAGGGAATAAAACATCATCCAGAAAAGGAAAAAGGCCATCACCACAAAAAAGTGCTGAAAAAGTTCACTCGAAAGAAACGAGAAAGCAAGTAGCATCCCAAGCATAAATAACTCAGGCAAAACCAAGTATAGAGCAGTTTGCTTTATGGTTTCTTTCTCAAAAATTTTACCTATCATAATAACCTGCAAAGCCAAGACACAAAAACAAGTAAAAATAATCCACCATAAGTATCTTGGATTGAATATTAGATACTCAAAAAGAGAAACCAAAATGGCAGAGAAAGCTATCGGAATTATATAATTTTTTAAAATCATATTTGAAAATTAATCATTATTCTAGTTTTGAACAGTAACCGCTAACTTCTTTCCCGGCAACATAATTGAGTCCCAAAACATCAGCCCAGTTATGAGAAATAGATTCGGATGATTTGCACGTCAAAGTTTCCCCTATTTCATTTTGCTCAATCCTTAGTCCTAGTGCATTTTTTATATCAAGTATCACCGAGCCACTTTTGATAATATTACTCTCTATTAAACCAGTCGCCTTACTTGCCGCTATCTCTATTCCTCCATTATATAAAAATTTATTATTGTTTATGTTCAAAGCTATGTCGTCATCATCGCTAAATAAATACCCGGTCATTTCGTTTGTATTGTAAGTGAAGCTATCTGAAATAGAATCTATTTCAATATTGCGATATTTCTGATCGTCCTTTATGCAGTACTGCCTCTTTCTTCCATAAAAAGGATCTGTGCATCCGTTGTTTATAAATTTATTTTCAGTAATATTTATATTCCCCGCATTTTTCACAAAAATTGCAGAGAGTCTATTGTCAAAAAACTGAGATTTGGAAATATTTACCTCATCTGCTCCATCTAAATAAACACCGAATCCCAAAGATTCTAAAACAGCTGACTCCAAGAAACTGAATTTTTTGGATTTTACCATAAAACCAGAATCTTTATCAAAAGCTGGACTATGCGCAATAACACTTTTTTTAAATACAGCTTCACTATTTTCTCCAAAAATTAAAGAATTGTTGGCAAGTTCCAGATAAACATTTTCAAACTCAACATTACCATCAAAAATTAGATCGTTTTTGGCTATTATTTTTAGATTTTCATATTTTCCAGCTTCTAAATAACTAAATTCTGCAGTTTTTTTGGGAGTAACTACTTCTTCATATTTAGGTAAAAGCTCATATAGATCGGTAGATATTATTTGCTCTCCTTCTGTGTCATTTTCAGTGGTACTTATTTCAGTTTCCACCTCGCTACTGGGCTCTGGATTGTTTTTAATATAATCTCGTATGAGATAAATCACCATAAAAACAACTATAGCAAAAGTTATTGCGACAGTTACAAAAACTCCAAAATTAGGGTTTCTATAGTTCATAGAGCTTCAATAAATAATAGTGAATTGGTTGAACGAAAATCACCTCCGGAAATGGTAGAAAATACTCCATTGGTTTCACTTACTTTGACATTTTTAGCGTTTTTTATGTCTTCAGCGACAGTAGTATTTTCACCCCAAAGTGCATAAATAATTTTACCATTTTTTGACTTAATTCTGTACTGAGATGTTGACACTGCCAAAATCTCTTTCGCCCCATCCAAAATCTCTATATTAGAACCTATTTTTTCAAAAATAACATTATAATCCAGATCCATCCTATTATAAACAAACTCGCTTTCAGATCCTTCAGCTTTGCTTTTCAAAAATACATTATCAAAAAAGATTTTTTCTGAGCCAGAAGAAAGCGCCTTCAAGTAGCCCTTGATTAATTCTTCAGAAACCTTGGCTACTACCTCATCCTGCATCTGAGAAATATTTTCATCAGACACTACGATATTAAACTGAGAAATCAAAAACCCTTTATATACACCATTTATAGCTAGAAAATTTTTAACAGTATCGAAACACGAATTATCACCTGAATAAACAGCACCGAAGTTCCAAAAATCCAAATAACTATTTCCACCTAGTTCTATAAATTGTTTCCAAAAATCACCGTCTACTCCCTCACAAACAAGTACTCCAGGCAATACATATGCACTTTCATCCGCCTGTTTTATGGCTTCATAAGAAGCTTTTTGTATTTCGAAATAATCTTTTGCACTTCCATTGAAAAAAGTCTTACCCGCACTATCATACGACGCAACAATATTCGCTGGATTTTGCATTATCTCAAAGAATCTTACGGGAAATTTAATTTGATCAAAATCATCAGCTCCATCTGCGTCATATCTTTCAACTAAACTCGTGACAAAACTCTTATAATCATCTATATCGCATGGCTTGGATCTATATTGCCCAAGACTAACTAGATCATCGGTAAACTGATTTGCATCACGACATTTTTTGGCATCAAAATCAGCATAAGGCCAAATAGTGATAATCGTATTTATGTTATTATTTTGTCTATCCAAAATCCATTTATCTGCTTTGCTCCAGTCAAAACTACCATTACTTTTTTCTATATCTCCCCAAACAAAATAACCTATTTGCTCTTTTTGCCATTTAAGATGCTCGCTCTTATTTTCAGAATCTTGCAAGGCAACAGATATTCCAAACTTTGAAAGTAAATAATCATTATCTTTAACTATTTTAAAAGTTTCGGACGCATTTGCTCCGATATTACTACACCCAGAAAGAATTGGTGTTAAAAATAGCAATAATAGTATGAGAACTATTCTTGTTTTCATGGCTAAATTAGAGATTGCTTACAGTAAAAACTATAATAGCAGCCACAGCAGCTAATACTACTGCACCCCACATAATAGTCGATAATAAGCTTTTTATTTGTTTGTGTCTTTTCATTTGAAGTTTTACCTATATATAATACCACGATACCGGTTGTTGGTAAAACACAATGAAACTATACTTAAATTAAATAATTCTGCTACTAATACAGTTATTTAGACATTAATTCCAATAACGAATACAATAATGAACTCAAAAAAAACAACCCCACAAGACTATTCTTTTTCACAAGATGTTGGTAAGATTTGTGATATCATAATAGAATTCACAAGGTATTTAAAAAATCTATAACAATGAAAACAAAAAACACAAACTTAGTTCAAAAAGCTGGAGGAATATTACCCAAAGACACAAATGGAATACGACAATACCTCATTCTATTTCGAGAAAGCCAAAGAGACTATTCTTTTCCTAAGGGTCATATTAATAATAATGAATTCGCAAAAGATGCCGCAAAAAGAGAGTTTTTTGAAGAAACCGGATTAAGAGTAGAACCAGTAAAAAGGCTAACGCCGAACAGATATTTCAACCAACGCACCGGGAAAAATAACATTATACACATGTATCTACTCGAAACCGTCTCTGGCAAATTAAAAACAGAACATTTGAGCGATAGAATTATTTGGGCAGATGAGTGTGAAATCAAAAAGCTCTTCTCAAAACAATTATTTGACTATTTCCTGAGTATTAAACACGAATTACTTACATAGTTCGTTCTAAAAAAATAAAGCCACTCGGCTTTGCTGATTTTCTCTTAAAATTTACAGACCGAATCCCGTGATGAAATAGAGGGAAAATGTCTGGTTCCGGGACTAGGACTCGAACCTAGATTGGCGGGACCAAAACCCGCTGTCCTACCGTTAGACGATCCCGGAATATGCTGATGGATTAGTTGCGCAAGAAGGATTAGAAGATATTAGATGATCTAGAGTATAGTAATTATTTAATAAAAAATAAGCCATCGTGGCTTACTATACAATATAATTTCTAATTAATCAATTAATTTACCGCCAAACATATTTATGGCGTCATTGACCATTTCTGGAACCTTTTCTTGCTCTTCTTCTTTTTTAGGGGCCTGCTGTTTTTCCATAACGGCACTGGAAATAGATGAATTAGAAGCATCTTCGGGCGCACAAATACCTTGAATTTTGATTTTCTCATTACAAACCTTTTCTATAGATGATTCTATGAGTTTTCTATTTTTGAGTGTATTTATTTGATCTCCATGAAACTTAAAAGAAAAACCAAGCACAACACATCCATTTTCTCCGCAACTAAGCTTACCCATTCGAGCGAGAGAACCTAGCGTAAAATTGGAAGTCTCTATATTTTCAATGATTTTTGACCAGTTTTCTTTGACCAGCTTGAGCTTCTCTGAATCATCTACTTTTTCTTTCTTAACTGCAAGCTTGTCAACTACTTTAAAAATCTTGCTTGGCTTTGGCTTGTCGTCAGTTTCTTTTTTGGGAAGATCTATCTTTTTATCGATACTCTCTGGTTGATCAACGCAAAGATCTACTACAGCGAGCTCAAGGGGCAACTGAACATGAACAGAATCTTTCTGTTCCCTATAGGCAACCTGGAGGCGTTCTATAATCTTGCGTATTTCGGTTTTGCTAAAATTGTTCTTTATCCAATTAATTTTCTCCTCTTCCTCACCCTCAAGTCTTATAGAAAAAACTAGACTTTGTCTAAAAAACTGAATCAGACTTTTTATGAATTGCTCTAGGTTTACTCCTTTATCAGTAATATCCTGGATTTTTTGAAGCGCAGCTCTGCCATCTTTTTTGGCGAGATCTTTGGCAAATTCAAAAATCAGATTTATATCTGTGATACCTATGACCTTGAGTATGTCTTCGAGTGTAATTTCTTTGTCAGAAAAAGCAGTTGCCTGACCAAGTAGACTTATAGAATCTCTGGCCCCACCATCTGCTTCTCTTGCGATAAATTCCAGAACACCCTTTTCTGCCACAATCCCCTCTTTTTTTATAATACTTTTAAGGTTCGAAACCAATTCATCCACTGTCATTTTCTTGAAATCAAATCTTTGACATCTAGAAATTACCGTAGCTGGAAGTTTGTGTATTTCGGTAGTCGCCAAAATAAAAATTGCGTGCGCTGGTGGCTCTTCCAAAGTCTTTAGCAAGGCATTGAAAGCTTCTTTGGTGAGCATGTGCACCTCGTCGATAATATAAACTTTGTATTTGGAATTTGATGGAGCAAATCTGACTTTTGCTCTTAGCTCTCTAATTTCGTCAATTCCTCGGTTTGATGCGGCATCTATTTCCACCAAGTCCATTGATTTACCCTGATCAAAAGATTTGCAAGAAGCGCAAGTGCCACATGGCTCTTGATTTTTGAGAGAATTACAATTAACCGCTTTGGCCAAAATGCGAGCGATAGTAGTTTTACCAACCCCCCTGGGTCCCGCAAAAAGATAAGCATGGGCAACTGATTTTGCCTTAAGAGCGTTTTTGAGTGTAGTGATGATATAATCCTGCCCCACTATCTCTGAAAACTTTTTTGGTCTATGTTTTCTATACAATACTTCTGCCATGATAAAATTTAATTGCTGGGATTTTCCCCAGCAAAGAACAGTTTTGTTTTTTGTAAATTAGATAATTTTACCACAAAAAAAGTCTTCCGAAAAGGGGAAAACTTTCTTTATAAAGCTCATTAACTAAAAAACCCCGTAAAAAAGGCTACGCCGAAGCTCGCAAATAAAATAGCGTAAAATCCTACAGCTATCAACATCCAAATAAGCGACGCCTTAGCCCAATTTGCCTTGCTTGGCTTGGTACCAGAACCAAAAGCCCATACAAACAACATCACAAATCCCACGATCGGAATAGCCATGATAAGCATGGTAAGTACCCAATCCCCCGTCTTAACTGGTTCAGAATTTGATGGTGTGTTTGTAGCTGTGTTTTGCGTTGTGGTTTCCATATTTTTTATTTACCTTTAAAAACCCATAATTTATAACCTATATAGTTCCAAACCAATGATATAATCGTAGCTGCAATCTTGCCAGCATTTAGCCATAGTGTCTCGGATAAACCAAACCAAGGATCAACGAAAGTCGTAACCAAATAGACTATTCCACCATTTATCACGACGCCAACAAGACTTACTACCAAAAATTGAACAAATTCCACACCTTTTTTTGTATTTGTATCCTTGGCCTTAAATGTCCAATACTTATTAAAAAAGTAACTGTTCAAAATAGCTACGAAAGTAGAGACTGAATTTATCACAAAAATTTCTCCACCGCTTTTTATCCCCGTCATCCACGACATTAGATTCAGCACCGCAAAATCAACTACGGTATTCATTACTCCCACCAATCCAAATTTTACAAACTGAACTAGCTTTGGAAATTTTCCTTCTATTTTTGAAATAATACTCATGATAATTATTAATTCTCTAAAGCAAAATCGTCTACTGGATTTTCAAATTTTGACAAATCATCTTCGGGTCGCGTTTCGGCTTTTTTTCCGACCTCGGGTTTCAAAACATTTTCAATAGCACCCCATGTAGCCTTGTCAGATGCAGGAACTATAAGAGTTACATTGTCTCCTTCTTTTGCTTTGAAATAAGTGACGCTAGCCAGGAGCACTCTATACTCTCTCTTTTCAGCCTGAACCAGAAATCCTCCACCATCTCCTGTCTTGAGTTCACCTTGGACTCTCAATCTTTCAACTGGTCCTATTTGTTTATAAATAAATGATCCATCATCGGATATTGTAAGCTTTAGAATATCTCCTTCAACTAATTTGGACTTGCTTGCATAATTTGCAGGTACTGGGTACTGCCTCTTGTCGGGACCTATCATATTTTGTCCGTCAAAAATACCTTCAACAATCTTGCCTCCATTGCTTATCGTGAGATCCTGAACTCTTTCTTCTATACTATCTACATTACCTAAATCACCTCCAAGTGCTTTGTTTAGAAGTTTTTTTGCGGCAGCTATACTTTTTTCTGCGCTTTCAATTCTTTGTTTAATTAAAAGCAGAGCTGATTGATCTGGTAGATCTTTGTTTTCTGTTTCCATTTTTGTTTTTGTTTGATTTTTTTAAGCCAATTTACCTTTCTATAATAACACATAGTCTATTTTTGACAATACACAGGTGCAAATAAATAGAAACAATCTAAATACTCCACTAATTAACAAAGGATCGAAATTCTTGCAAATACTAACCTTTATTGCTATATTTACCACAATCTTTGGACTATCCAAAGTATTTATCTTAGGCACTTCGAGTTAGCTGGAAACTCCAGTTAAGCTCCATTTGCCCCCATACCTCAATATTCGAGGTGTCGGAAAGGATCGTTCTATGAAAACTTATTATTGCAGAGTAAATGATCTAAGCAAGGCTCTAGAGAAATCACTATTGCCATTCAGCATTAGTGAATTGATTCCAACATTCATATTCATCTTCATTTTGTTTGCTTGTGTACCAATTGGCATATGGCAGACCGCGGAGCTACCAGAAGCCAATCACTACGACCCAGATGTGGATGTCTTATCAGCAAAACGAATCATCGCTATTGTATGCATCGTTTTTTGGTATTTTATAGCATACTGTATTTTCGAGTACATCAGTCAACCCTCAGGATACAACCCCTTTCGATGGCTCTCCCACTTCTATAATGCAAACATAAAATGCGCGGGATATAGATGGTGGGGACTCGATTCGAAAACAAAAGAACTTATCATCAGGGATTTAAGATCAGATGAGTACCCTGGTGAAACAGTTTTCTTTTGGATCTTAGTACCATGGGGAGGATGGTTTGCAAAAACCTCAGTTTTAGTCAAAGATGACCCCAACGTAATTTGCACACAGAAATGCGTATTGTCATATTTGGACAAACTTGAAGTTACAAAAGGAGGTACTGTTGCCAAACTAAGCGATACAAATGACGGCGCAATACAACTACCCATTGAAACAATGTTATGCTTTCTCGCACACGATGAATGGATATTCAGTCACTGCCGAATTGGCAATGCCGTGAGATCCATCATGGTATCTCGACAAGACTCCTTGGACCCCAATGTGTTCATCGGCATAACCGACGAGATATTCCAGCAGATTCGTAGAACCGCAAGGTTCCAAAAACAAATCGAAGGTTGGGATATCTTGAGCTTCTTAGTCTCGGAAATGCTAGATAAGCTCCCCGATGGTCACCGACTACGACAAAAATATGCAGAATTACGAATGCCCTCCAGACCAGTATCCAGACACTCAAACAGAAAAGCTAACACAAAAAATAGCTAATTCAAACTGATCTTTTACAAACCGGCGTGGGTTTTTCCACACCGGTTTTTTATTTCATTATAGTGTCAAAAAAACTAAAACTCGGGAATCCTGTCTTTTGCGGGTGCAGTGCCTCCAAGTTTCGCTCTTCTTCCTATGTCAGCATCTACTTGCTCTTTGGCTTTACCGTATTTGAGTCTTGAAAGTTCTCTTATGATTTCTCTATTCTTATCATCTCCTTTTTCAAATGCAAATGCTTTCATCGTGAATGGCCTGCTGGTAGTTCCATCTACCATTAATTTCAAATTGGCATGGAATCTTTCCGTGTGAATCAAATCACTCTGAGTAAAAACTGGATGAAATTCTTTTTCCAAATACTCTGCGTCCTGAGCACCAACTCTATAAACACATATAGTTCCCACGTTTCCGAAAACTGCATCTCTCACCTCTGATCCTTTTTCAGTTACAAGCTGAGCGATGTATTGATGAGCCAAATTTAGAATCAATTTATATTTCCTAGCCTCAGAAAGCACAGTGGCAATAGTAGGAGTGACAAAGTTTTGAAACTCGTCCATGTAAACATAAAATGGCTTGCGCTCTTCTTCGGGAATTTTCACGCGTTCAAATGCAGCTATTTGGAGTCTAGACTGAATAATCAGTCCAAGTAGAGAACTATTTATATCACCCACTTTTCCTTTTGAAAGATTGCAAAGCAAGATTTTGCCTTCATTCATAATCTTTGCAAAATCAAGTCCTGATTTTTGCTGACCGAGTATGTTTCTCATCAGTGAGTTTTCTACGAACTGTCCCACTTTGCTCACCAAATATCCAAGCATTTCTGATTTATGGAAATCAGAGGTCTTCGCCATTTCTTTTTCCCAAAACTGACGCACTATAGGATCTTTTACATGCTTTAACTTCTCTTTGGCAAATTCCTCATCTGTAAACATGCGAGGTATTTCTACTATGGTACCCGGATCATTCATGTCTTCCATAAGAGTAAGCATCACATTTCTCATGTTGTGCTCAAAAATAGGTCCGGTCATTTCAGGCGGAAAAAGCTTGTGAAATATTGCAATCATTTCATTTACCACCAGATCTCTTTGTTCAGGGGCACTTGAATTGCATTCAAGCATGTTGAGGCCTATGGGACGCTCAGTATCTCCCGGATCAAAAAGCACAACATCTTCTGCCCTTTCTTTTGGTATTATACTTAAAATATCTTCGACAAAACTTCCATGAGGATCAAGTACGCAAACACCATCTCCATTTAGAATGTCTTGCTTGCACATATTTTCAAGTAATGTGGTTTTACCACTTCCGGTGGTGCCTATTGTATACAAATGTCTCTCCCTATCTTTACGAGAAATCTTGACAGTAGTAGCTACTCCTCGATAATTATTTTCTCCCATTGTAACTCCGTCCTTTGAAAGATTGTTTGGAGCTGGGGTTTTTCGTGACTCCAATATATTTAGATTTGGGGTTTCCAGCGCTCTCGTGGGTGGGTGAAAAATACTAGCAAGCTCTTCGGTATTGAGCGTCATAATTTTCTTATCACTTCCAAATCTACGGAAAATATAGTCCTGCACTATCTGTTTTCTATTCAAAACAAATTTTGGTTTATCAAAACGATTGAGTCCTGGGTTTGAAAACTGAGTGAACGAAGAGATAATATTTGTAACCAGCATCTCTGCTTTTTCCTTTGAGCTAGATGATGCTACGATTCGTATTTTGGTTTCAAAGGCAAGCTTATTCGCCTTTTCTTCAACCATTTTAGAAACTTCTTGCTGATACTGTGATAATTGAGGTGGCTGATTTGAGTCTGGCTTATTGGTTTTAGAAAAAGCTTTTAGTCCAGACCCAAGCTCGGATCCCATGTCTTTCAATATACTTCCTCCACCCATAGCACTAGACAGGGTCTTTCCCTCTTTTACCATCTTTGAAACAATTTTAGAGGCATTTTTTCCCCACCTAGGATCAGCGGGCTGTATCAGAATCTGTATGGCAGCGCCCTCGTCTGAATCGAGTTTTGACAAAGAGTTAGTGACCGATGACAAAGGATCGGTTTCTAGGTGTTTATATGTTTTTATAGGCAAGATGTGAGCTTCTGCAAGCCTAAGTTCTTCAGCGAAAACACTGCTTCCTGGATTGAATATATTGTAGTCTTCCACGCGCTCAACTATTGCTTTGGGGTATTGCGCAGTAATTATTTTCTCCACCAAATCTTTTTTGTTTCGTGGAGTAGAAATATAAAAAGAAATTTTGTTGTCATTTGCAACTATCTCAAATGTCACATATTTTTTCAGTTTGAAAAGTTTTTTCTTGGGTTTGGAAATGCTGTAAAGATTGGCAAACATCTGCTCAGAAAAACTAATAACTTCTTTTATGTCCTTTTTTCCCTCTTCTTCTTTTTCAGAAACATCTTTGGGCACTGTTATGAGGAGTAATTCGGTATCTAGCGCCACATCAATTTTCTGTTGTTTTTTATAGATCTTAAAAAACACAATAGACAAAGCTATTGCAATAACTCCCCCTACAAACATTATCGCTATTGAATCGGGCTGATAAAACAATGATGTATCCAACTTTGAGTATTATTTAATAATTAACTCTTTTTACCTGCTTTTAATTTTGCGTAAAGCTCATCCACTAAAGCGTCGTGAAGTAAATCCATAAGGTACGGATCTCCAAGCTTGATAGCTGTATTTATCGCCTTATACAAACCATCTTTATAAACTACGTTGGTCAAAACTTTTACTTGATCTTCTTTGGGAAGCTTACCTAGTAAATCTATATTGAGCTCATCAGGAAGTTTTACTTGAGAATCTATTTTTCGTATATCCTCATCTTCTTTTTTCTCTAGTTCTAATGGTTTTTTTGTTTCTGGAATATCACTGGAAAGTGATTCTGTTTTTGCTTCTACGCTTTTTGATTCTCCTATGTTGTTTCTCTCGTTTAGCTCCGTCTCGAGCTGCTCTATCTTCTTCCTTATATCAGCTTCATCAAGTTTTTTAAGAGATTCAAATTTGGTATTTTCAATAGCATTTTCAGCTAGTGCTTCGTTTGGCTTTGTTTCTTTTTTAGGTTCAGCATCCACTCTTCCCAAATTCATATTTTTTTCTGTCTCTATTTTGGTATCAAAAAACACACTGCTGTCTTTTGTTTTATTTATTGATTGATCTTTTGAATCCACAACAGCATCATCTTCCTTTGGTCTTATTTTTTGGATTACTTGCTCTGCTACTTTTGAGGGATCCGGTAAATCATTATCCGCTGCTTCTTTTTTGGGAGCAATTGGTGAATTTGAAGAAGCGGCGGGTTTTGGTTGATTAACCACTGGTTTTGGAGCTTGGGGTGTTTTTGAAATAGACTCTTTTGAAGGATCATCTGAGAGCACCTGACTTGGTTTGTCTTTTTGTGGAGCAGAAACTGGAGACGGTTTTTTGAGATCGTTTTTGTGTTCTTTTAGTAAATCCTCAATGGAGATATTTGAGTTTTGGTTTTGATTTTGCATAGTATTTTTTAACCTAAATATTATAACATATAAATCTTCTGTACAAAAGCTCAAAAGTGGATTAAAATTGAGCATATTAGATCCAAATAAACACTCGAATGCTTTTATATAACACGCTCACAAAGCAAAAGGAAGAATTCAAGCCAATAGAAAAAGGTAAAGTCAAAATTTACAGTTGCGGTCCGACTGTTTACTCGTATGCACAACTTGGAAATATGACCTCTTATCTTATGGTAGACGTGGTCAAAAAGTATTTGGAATTTTCTGGATACGAGGTGCTTCACATAATGAACTTTACAGATTTCGGACACCTCACCCAAGATTCAGAATTTGGCGAGGACAAGATGATAAAAGCATCAAAAACACAACAAAAGACACCGCAAGAAATAGCAAATTTCTATGAAGAGGCTTTTAAGAAAGATCTGACGGCCTTGAATATAAAGTTTCCGCAAAAATTTGTAGAAGCATCAATGCACGTACCAGACATGATAGAGCTCATCAAAACTCTTATAGAAAAAGATTTTGCATATGAAGCAAACGGCAATGTATTTTTTGTGACCAAAAAATATAAAGAATACGGCAAGCTCTCCGGAAATACTCTTGAAAACTTGAAAACTGGAAATCGCATAGAGCCACATCCCGACAAAAAAGATCCACTCGATTTTATGCTTTGGCAGAAAGTTCCCAAAAACTATCCACTCGGATGGGATTCTCCATGGGGACGAGGTTTTCCAGGATGGCACATAGAATGCTCCGCCATGAGCATGCGATATCTGGGCTCGCAGATTGACATACACACGGGTGGCGAGGACAATATCTTTCCACACCATGAATGTGAAATCGCCCAAACAGAATCCGCAACAGGCAAAAAATTTGTAAATTACTGGATTCACAAACGACATATGATGGTTGATGGCAAGCGCATGGGTAAATCAGAAGGCAATGCCATGCTCGTAGAAGACATAGTAGCAAAAGGATATTCCCCTATTGTATTTAGATTTTTTGTTCTCTCCTCCCACTACAGATCAAATCTAAATTTCACATGGGAATCGATGAATGAAGCCAAAACCAAATTGGAAAGAATTATTGAATTCAAGGAGAAACTAATAGCTGTCAGTGGCAAGAAATCGGATAACGAACTAGATAAATCACTGGTAGATCCCTTCATAAAGGCTATGAATGATGATCTAAATACACCACTCGCCATTGCAAATCTTTTTGATTTTATGCGAGAAACCAATGCGAAAATAGACGAAAATAATCTCAAACCAAAAGAAGCATCCAGGATTCTAAGCTCATTAGCTCAAATAGATAAAGTTTTTGGCATTCTTGAGTATAAACCACTAAATCAACTAGACGAAATAAAAATAGAAGAGCTCATTAAAAAAAGAGACGATGCGAGAAAAAATAAGGATTTTGAAACTTCTGACCAAATAAGAGATGAGCTATCTAAAATGGGAGTAGAAATAAAAGACACAGACAAAGGAACCACTTGGAAAACTAAATAATACAAATAAAAATCGGCTCTAACGAGTCGATTTTTTTAATACTATCTATTTATCATCAAAGCTAGCACTACTATCACCCGTGATCGGAATCTGTTCACCCAGGTGCTTAGGCTTTATTCTAAATACCAACTCAAAAAACGATTTAACTTGAGCACCAAGCTCTCTCGCTTTAAAGATATTTGAATTCCTATACGGTCTTCTATCTGCAATTACACCTTCGGCATCTATGCCAAGCTTCCTCGCGAGAAAAACCGCTCTTGGTAAATGATACCCCTGAGTTACGATAAGCGCATCCCTAACCTCAAAAATCTCTCTAGCTCTATACATAGAATCATAAGTATCAAACCCAGCGTGATCCAAAAAAATATCTTCTTTTTTTACTCCGAGTTTCGTGAGATAATTTTTCATCCCGTCAACTTCATCATAAGAAGTAGTCCCATGATCTCCTGAAAGCAAAAATCTCTTAACTTTACCCGCTTTATACAAATCAAATGCCGTGAGCAATCTGTCTTCGAGCATATCGGAAGGATTGCCGTTTGAATAAACCTTAGCACCCAGCACTATGGCAACGTATTTTTCAGGCAAACTGTCATTTGAAACGTAGATCCTTTTTGATGCAAACAAGCTAAAGTAAATCCAAATTCCCAATACGCAAAAAAACACAGTACCGGTGATAACAATAATTATAACAACAGACTTTACCATAAACGATAAACAAGTTAGAGTATATATAATTCACTTTACCACAGTATCGCACACTCAAAAAGAGAAATAAAAAAGGCTAGCGCAAGAAGCACTAGCCACCAAATGATCGGAAATAATAGAGACTGTTAGTCAACACCAATAACTGTTTTTGCGACAGCAATCACTGCTCGAAAATGAGCGCAACTTTTTTCCATGATTTTTCGATTTACTTCTAACTCTCGACGGTCTCCGTTTTCAATTGCGCTATTAACGCTCATAAGATCACCATCGAAACATCTCAACCCGAGTAATCTCACAAGGCACTCTAAGAGATACTCAACTTCTAGACTTGCGAATTTTATAGACGAATCATTCTCAATCACGACGACAGTAAATGCGAGATCCGCATTTCTTTCATTCACACCCATGGCCGACAATCTTTCAAGCACGTTTTTTATAGCCTTATAATGCAAAGTCATAATTCCTCCTTGTAAAAAGACAGTTTTGGTCATTTTTTATATTATTAACATGTTTTAGTAAAAATGTCAATAGCAAGGCCTAATTTTTGGCAAATTTGATAAAAACACAAAAACAAATTAGTATATCTACATATTGTAGTAGAAAAAAATCAATGCAGAAATGTTTCTGGCAAAAATTGGATTGTCCATTTAGACAACAACCAATAAAAAAGCAGTCGAACGCATGAGGTGCATCCGACTGCGACTCATAAAAGAGCATCTGTCGCCGCTATTTGAGCGCCATTGTCGCAACACTTAATAAGTCTTCAACAAAACTAATGATTTTCCCGCTTGTTTCTTCATTTTCGCTTTTAATCTGCAAACCAACATTCGGAAAATCACCCATCCCAATTCCGAGTTCTCGACCGATGAGCTGAATAATAAATCTGTTTTTTCGCTCGATCCAGATTTTGGTCAGCTCTGTTTTTTCACCATATTCACTTATACGGTCTCCTTGAGAAGTTGTTTTGATGAGGAAAGAAGCATCGTCTGCAGTTATTCCCTGAGCTGCAAGAGCCTTGATACAATTTTGCACCGTTCTTCGATCCATTACCCACCTCCTCGTTAGATGTTGAACTGAGGTCACTTATAACATTAATCTCATATTTTGTCAATGGAAAGACCCAATTTTTGGCAAAAACTAAATAAAGGATTTTTATGTCTCGCTCCCCTTGCAGGGATTTCTGATAGTATTTTTAGAGGTATCTGTAAGGATTTTGGTGCAGATGTTTTGTACTCTGAAATGATAAGCGTCATGGGACTTTGTCATAATTCAGAAAAAACACTAGAGCTTTCTAAATACACTAAAAAGGAAAAGCCCTATATAGTTCAGCTATTTGGAGGACGTCCCGAGTATTTCGGCAAGGCCGTAAAAATCATAGAAAAAGAGATAAATCCTCAAGGAATAGATATCAACATGGGCTGCCCTGCCAAAAAGATTCGCAAAAGTGGATCTGGATCTGTACTCATGCAAAATCCAAAGCTCGCAAGGCAAGTAGTTGAAAATGTAGTTAACAGCACCAAACTACCCGTTTCCATAAAGCTAAGAGCCTCCGCCAAAACAGATAACAAGACAATAAAAGCTATTGATATTGTAAAAGAGTTATCTAGATTAAACCTTTCTGCCATAGCCGTTCACGGAAGGAGCCTAGAACAAGGATTTGGGGGTAGCATAGATTTTGACGCAATCAAGGAGGTAGTAGATTTTGTCAAAACCAATATGCCAAAAACTATAGTAATAGGAAATGGCGGAGTTAAAGATCACAAAACTTATCGTGAGATGATAGAAAAAACTGGATGCGATGGAGTGATGATAGGACAAGGTGCTTTTGGTAATCCATGGGTATTTGAAAATATTAAGAAAGGAAAAGATCGCGAGATAGATTTTTCCAAGCGCAAAAAAATGGCGATACGCCATTCACAATTATATTTAAAACAAGACTCTTATTTTCTCCCTATGCGTAAGCACTTAGCATGGTATTTCAAGGGGTATGAGGGCGCATCCAAACTCAGAAGCCAGCTCGTGAAAATCGATTCTATTGACGAACTAAAAAAAGTATTGGACTAAAACTAGCTTACGTTGTGATGAACATTGGCGCCAAATCTCCCGGCCCAGTCTTTTAGTTTATTTCCAAATATTGCCGACCATTCTATGATACTAGAAAACCAATCAGCCAGAACAATAATGTATGCTTCTCTGGTTTTGGGCCAGCGAAAAGAAGGATGGTGAGACAAGATAGCATTTTGTACTTCCTGACTCTCGCCTATTTCCTCAGCATATTTTTTGGCCCAACTGGTATCAAACCTGCGTTTGCCTTCAATTTTTAGTCCATTGCCATACTGACCTATATCATGAAGAATACCTGCCCTAGCACATGTCTTTTTATCAGCGCCAAGCTTGTCAGCTATGTGTACAGCTAGTTTTCCCACCAGTATCATGTGTTCTAGCCTACTATAATACCCGTGATGATTGATTTCTGAGCATTTCTGCACTTCTGGGCGCAAAAACAAGTCCCAGGAGTGTTTTTCAAACTCTCGACTGCTTTTGTCCAAAAAATAGAGTATATCGCTTTGGATTTTGGTAGATAGACTCAAGTCAATTTGATTAACAGGATATCAACATCATATTACTAGATTAAGCCATTTTTGTGAAATATTGGGGGTTGAGGCAGTTTGAATAAAAGTATATACTAATAAGACATATCTAATTAAATAAAAACCTCCGTGACCTCCGTAAAAATACCCCCACAAAATCTAGATGCAGAAAAATCCCTTTTGGGCTCTGTTATGTTGGACAAGGATGCAATAGTCAAAATCGCAGACATGGTACATGCCTCTGATTTTTATCATGGCGTGCATGAAAAGATTTATGAATGCATGATTGAATTATATGAAAGCAAAGAACCAATAGACATCCTAAGTCTTTCAAATAAACTCAAAAACAAAAAAATATTAGAAGAAATAGGAGGTTCCACGTTTCTTACTTCTCTTGTAAATATGGTGCCTACTGCATCAAATGTTGAACACTACGCAAAGATAGTCAAAAACAAATCCACACTACGAAATCTCATCAAGGCAGCAAATGAAATAGAAAGAATAGGATATGATGAGGGTGCAGATACAGTGAAATTACTGGACCACGCAGAGCAACAAATTTTTTCTGTGTCTCAGCAGTTCATGAAACAAAAATTCGTGCCAGTAAAAGACGTACTCGTAGATACATTTGATCGTATAGACGAACTTCACAAAGCTGGAGGAAGACTAAGAGGAGTACCCACTGGATTTACCGAGCTAGATAATCTCCTTGCGGGATTACAAAAATCGGATCTTGTTATATTGGCAGCAAGACCTAGCATAGGAAAAACTTCTTTAGCCCTAGACATGGCGAGAAATGCCGCGGTCAAAACCAAAGTACCAGTTGGAATTTTCAGCGTTGAAATGTCAAAGGAGCAATTGGTAGATAGACTACTCTGCGCGGAAGCAGGTGTAGATCTTTGGAAAATGAGGACTGGAAAACTTGGAAACAAAGAAGAAGACGATGATTTTCCCAAAATAGGAAGAGCAATGGGAATACTTTCCGAAGCTCCAATTTGGATTGATGATAGCGGAAGCAGTAATGCTATGGAAATTCGAACCAAGGCCAGAAGACTAGCATCAGAACACGGACTAGGACTCATTGTCATAGACTACTTACAGCTACTTGAAGGCAGAACAAAAGAAAATAGAGTTCAAGAAATTTCAGAAATCACGAGGGAGCTCAAAGGAATAGCCAGAGAACTAAATGTTCCAGTGCTAGCCCTGTCCCAGCTATCTAGAGCCGTGGAAGCAAGACCAGATCAAAGACCCAAACTATCAGACCTAAGAGAAAGCGGTACCATAGAACAGGACGCAGACATTGTTTTATTTATTTACAGAGAAGACAAAGTAAAACCAGATACGGAAAGAAAAAATATAGCAGATATAATTATTGCCAAGCACAGAAACGGACCCACGGGGGAAGTAGAAGTATTCTTCCAAGAAAACCAAGCTAGCTTCAAAAACCTAGATACAAATCATAATTAGATAAATATAATACAAAAATATGTTTGGAAAATTTGGCGACATGATGAAGGCCAAAGAGCAGGCCACAAAACTCAAATCAGCACTAGAACAGGAAACACTGGAGGGCGTAGCTGTAAATGGAATGATAAAAGTAATTTTAAATGGAAACCTAGAAATGCAGTCAGTCGAACTTGACGAAAAAATACTAACACCAGAAAACAAAGATCAAATCCAAAACGGAATCAAAGAAGCCTTCAATGATGCCCAGGGCAAACTCCAACAACTAATGATACGCAAAATAAGTTCCGGAGAAATTTCAATGTAAAATGCAAGTACTACCAAAACCAATAGAAAATCTAATAAACGAATTTCAGAAGCTTCCTGGAATTGGCCAAAAGTCAGCAGAACGACTTGCTTTTGCCATGCTCTCTGAAAATCAAGCGGAACTAGATAAGTTTGCATCAGCACTCACCGAATTAAAGAAAAGCCTAAAACAATGCAAAGAGTGTTTTCATATCACTACCAAAGATGTGTGTGAAATATGTACCAACAAAAATAGAGATACTTCTACAATATGCGTAGTGAGCCATCCACTTGAGCTTATCGCTATAGAAAAAACTGGTAGTTACAATGGGCTATACCATGTACTTCACGGAAACATCTCCCCCATCGACAACATGGGTCCAGAAAATATCAAACTCAAAGAATTAAAAACAAGAATCACATCCAAAAAAATAAGTGAAGTAATTGTTGCAACAAATCCCACGCTTGAAGGAGAGGCCACGGCAATGCACATAGAAAAACTCATAAGACCCTTAGATATCAAAGTCACAAGAATCGCCAGAGGTCTTCCCACTGGAGGAGACCTAGAATATGCTGACGAACAAACTCTAACTCTCGCACTCAAAGGAAGAAGAGAGGCATAAAAAATTAATATGAAATCAAAGGTCATCCTCATTGATGGACATAATTATTTGTTTAAGGGATTTTATGGCGTACCCTGTGAAGCAAAAATGCATGACGATACACCAATAAATGCGGTTTATGGTTTTTTTGCATTAGCAAGAGCAGTTGCCACTACTATGAATCCCGATCACGCACTAGTACTATTCGACTCTGAAACAGGAACAAAAAATAAAAAAACACAAAAACCAGAATACAAAACTAATCGACCAAAGGTTGACGAGTCTATCTACGATCAACTTTCAATTATCAAGAGGTGCCTAGATCTACTCAAAATAAAATGGATAGAGGATCCTAAAAATGAGGCAGATGATTTGATCGGCACATACTCTAATGCATTTTCGCGTTGCAATCAAAAAGTATACATATGCTCTGAGGATCACGATTTCACACAGCTAGTAGATAACAACACTGTTTTAATACGACAACACCACGGATCCAATAAAGTCTTAGATAGAGCCGAGACAAAAAAACGTTACGGTATATATCCACACCAATATGTAGATTATCTAGCTTTAAAAGGAGATAGTTCTGACAACATAAAAGGAATTGAAGGAATAGGTCATACGACCGCATCAAGACTGATAAGAAACCACGGGAGCATAGAAAATATTTACAAATCGATCAATAGCATTTCCAGCCACATCAAAATCAAACTTAAAAACAAAAAAACCTTCTTAAATAAGCAAAAAAAGTTTTTACAAATTAGATTATTAGAGAGTCAACTAAAAACCTTTCAGTCAGAACACTACGCGTTCTCAAAAGAAATGCTTCCAAGTAAAATGGGCACTTTTTTAAAAGACAATTGGAACGAGATAAAAAACCTACAATAAAAAAATCACCCCATAACGAGGGTGATTTTTATTTGGACTATTTTATATTTACGATTTCGATTTCAGAGTAAGTGTGTCTAAATCCTTTAGTAAGCTTGTGTCTTTTCTTAGCTGTATACTTGATAATCTTTAGCTTATCACCTCTAACATTCTCTTTGACAACCTTAGCTTCCACGACGGATCCCTTTATGTATGGGCTTCCAAGTTTCATAGTACCCTTGTCATCACCCAAAGCCAACACATTATCAAATTTCAAGGTAGATCCTTCTTTTTGATCTGTAAAATCTACACAAAAAATATCACCTTTGTTTACTTTATACTGATGACCACTTGCTTCAATAATTGCGAACATTTGATAAAAATTAGTTATAATAAAACAAATTAACGAACGAATACTACCAAAATAAGTGCAATAGGTCAAGCACGACCCTTTCTCTCCTTTTTCTTTATTTTTAGCGCCAAAACCAGCACCATAAAGGCAACCGCCAAAACCAAAAGAATAAGCGCTATGAACTTTTGAAATCCTTGCAAAGCCAAAGCCGTCACCGCGAGTGCCACGGTAAGTGACCAAAGGAAGATAACAGTTTGCTTTTCCGAAAGCCCAGCTCGCTGTAGCCAATGATGAATATGCTCAGCATCCCCCTTGAATGGGCTTTTTTTGTGCTTAATTCTAAGCATTATCACCCTAAAAGCATCAAGCACCGGAATCCCCAGTACTAGTAAAGCTGTAGCTATCTTTCCCCCACTTATTATGGCAAGTACGCCAAGCATGAAACCCCAAAACTGAGATCCACACTGACCTCCAAAAACTTTTGAAGGGGGCCAGGCATAAGGTAAGAATCCAGCAATAGCTCCAGCAAGAGTTATTGAAAGAAAAGCTACTTCTGGTTGCATAACTTCCCTAGAGGCACTTAAGAAAAATAAGGTTATAAAACCAATAATAGCAATTCCGGGAGCCAAACCATCAAAGCCATCTATCCATTGCATAGAATAATCCATACCAGATAACCAAAGTATAGTAAAAATATCTGCAAATAAAACAATATTATATGGAATATCCCCTATTGAGAAAAATGTAAAACTAAAATTTCTCAAACTCCAAACTCCATCAAAAGGATTGTTTATGTATTCTATCCCGATTCCACTTGCAACTATCACAAGCGCGGCGACAAAACCAGGTATCCACTGAACCTTAGGTGAAAGATTGTATTTATCATCCAAAATTCCTCCAATCATTATTATCATTCCTGCTACAAAAATTCCCCAAAGATGTTTGGAACGCAAAATTCCTCCAATCAAATCATCAGAAAAGAAAGCATAATAAGCAACAAGCAGAAAGAAAGAAATCATAATCACGACTCCTCCAAGATAAGGAACCTTGCGCCACTGCTTACGCCCTCCCTCACTCGATGGCTTGGGCTTAGTTACTATGTTGTATTTTTTTGCTATCTTGGCAAAAAGTGGAGTCGCAAAAAAAGAGATAGCTATTGCTATTAAAAATGGGAGAAAATAGAATGTAAATGGATTTACCATAGCGAGGTGTTAGAGGATAGGTTTTAGGGATTAGGTTATGGGTGTTAGGCTTTTAATTCTTAGCTCAATGAAACTCAGAATCTAGCTCCTGTAACCTAAAAACTATAACCTAAAACCTAATACCTAAAGGCTAGTGCTGCTTGCGGGCTTTGGGTGTTACAAAAAATCCCATATATTTTCCAAGCATAAGACGAGTCTGAGCATCAAGAGCAACCACAGAACCAAAAAGTATAGTTGTTATTGGAAGCAAAAACCATTGAAACACCATGGCTATGCTTTTCCAGAATGGTTCATGGGCAGGTCTTTTGGGAAGCAAAACATTACTTATAATAGTGGAAGTAAAAAGTCCGATCATTGCAAGAGTTGAAAGAGTTCTTGTGATTACGGGCAATGTTTGCGCAAAAACAGTATTATTAAAAGCATCTCCGCCGAAAAGCAAAGGAAGCCATCCGAGTATTGCGATAATTATAGCTGTAGTCGCCCAAGAAAATGCACCGTCCCATAATTTATATGCTGATCTGAATTTTATCCATGGATGGATGAGTTTATTTTTCATGAGTCCATAGAACAAATACGGAAGATTTTCTACACCCCAAGCCCATCTGCGTTGCTGTTTGTATTGATTTACCAACGTTTTCATATACGAATGGTCCAAAACCATATCCATAGAAACTGGAAAGAACAATGGACTCACTTCATAGTCCCCATTGTAATGCAATAAACATTGCCAATAAATTCGAGAGTCTTCTGATACCGCATCAGTACTCCAAAAATCAACATCCACAATAGTTTTAAAGCTCATGGAGTGACTAGAAAAAGTAGCCATTCTCTCTGGTCTTCCCTGCTCCATCATCTGCCAAAAAGTAGTACTACAAGACACTACTCGCGCAATAGCTGGTGCATCCCATGCATTGTTCATGAATATAGGAATAGGTTGATAACTTACACGCAAAGGATTTGGATGGCTCAAATATGCTTCCGCAACTCTCGCGAGATAATTCTCGTGAATTTGAGTATCAATATCAAAAACAGAAATCAAAATATTCTCATATGGAATTTTCATTTGATCTATAAACTCCCTGGCTCTCTGACCTCCCCAAGTTTCATTTGATCCTTTGCCAACCAATTCTCCAGGGATACCTGATGGATGCACCGTGATCATAAATTTCTTGAAAAAACCCTTGTATTTTTGTTCCATTCTTTCCAAAACTTCCTTGGTTTGCTCGTAGCCCTTCTCTTCGGCAGTTACCACTACCATAATTTTATCCTTGGGATAATTGGATTTTGCCAAGGATTCAAGGGTAGATTCAATAACCTCGTGCTCGTTGTAAATCGTATAGATAATAAGGTGATAAAGGTTATCAAAATTTAAATCTTTTATTGCCTTGGCATTTTTTATGCTTTTAGCTTTTTTCAACCAATCAACTCCAAGATTTGATTTCATTTTTCGGTATCCTGCAATAAGATACGCCGACTGATATGTAATCTTAAAAAGCCAATACAGATCAACTACGATAATAATAACGGCTGCCCAAACAGGCAAATATATACCGGCAAAAACTAATAAAACCAAAGCAGACCATGCAGCAAGCCCTGGCATGATTTCAAAAAATCTATATATTCTTGGTCGCGGAGTTGGTATTGTCTTCATTTGTTTACAATATAAAGCATAATCAAACTAACAAAAAGAAATGTTTCTACAAAAATAGTACTGAGCGTAAAAATAAATGAAGCAAAATGGTTAATCTGAATAACCATTTTTGCCAAAATGAAATTTATAGCAAGAACTGTGCTCCCTATAATTGGTATAATCAAAATTTCATACCAGTATCCAATAGTATCTATTCCGATATACACACTGTAATGAAGTGCTATCTCAGTTTCATGAGGAATATAGAACAAAAGCACGACCCATTCACCAATAAGAATTAAAACCGAGACAATAAAAAAAACTGTAACTAATTTATCTTTCCAAAATGCCTTGTTATCATTCTCCATTTTGTATAAATAATATTATTAAGTTCTTAGCTTCTAATACCTAGTCCTTCTAATACTTCTAAAACCCTATTTAATATACGCCCATCCGGAAGTACTAAGATCTATGTACTCTATTTTATTTCGTTTGTCTTTGTCTATCTTTTGATTTAGTACAGCCAAAAGATTTTCAATCTGCTGATCCACGTCCTTAGTAGCATCAAAATAAACCTCAAACCCCTCTTCCGTAATTATCCTTATTTGCTGAGACACAGTAGCTGGAGTGTAAAACGCCTTGGTCTTTATGGAAGTTTTTTGGGAAAATTTATCATTGAGCTCTATGAAGCAATCAAGCATATATCTTTCCATCGCCTTTGCATGTAGTGTAAACTTTTCCGAAGATTTTGATGAAATTTTTGGCATACCGGTTCTTTCAACAAAACTTATATTGGCTACTGCCCCGCTCGCATCTAGCTCATAAAAAACTCCGTCAGCACAAAGCAACACAATCGGAGCCCTTTCTTCTATGGTGAGTTCCAAATTTCCGCTAATAAGTTTTTTGATAGAGACATCTTTGATTTGAGGGATCTTGTTTTTAATCTCATCCTCTGTCTTGTTTGATGAAAATATAAAAAAATTATTTCGCGGGAAAATATACCAAACTTTTTCTCTGAGAATAGGATCCACGGTCTGATTTATTTCATCGGCAGATATAGTATCTGTTTCATTTTTCAAAACAACGCTTCGTATGACAAAAAAATCTGAGAACAGCATAAAATAAATTATCACTCCCACAGCAATCAGCAGTATTATCAAAAAGAGAATCTTTCTTAAACTGAAACGTGGCTCACGATCTATCTTTTCGTAGCCACGCAGGATTTTGGGATTTTTTCCAACTTGGAAATTTTTCATTTACTTTTTGGCTACAATTTTATCAAATCCGCAAAATTCTCTAAGCACTTCCGGAACTTCTATGGACCCGTCTTTTGTTTGATAATTTTCTAGGATAGCTATGAGAGCTCTCGTAGTAACACCCGTATCATTTAGAGTATATGCAAATTCATTTTTTCCTTTACTGTTTTTGACTTTAATATTGAGTCTTCTAGCCTGGTAGTCAGAGGTATTGGTTAGACTTCCACCTTCCATATAAACACCCTGTGCCGGCAACCAGTAATCCCAATCATATCCTTTATGGGTCGCAAAATATCCAGAATCTCCACTGCATTTCGCAAGTACTCTATATGGCAATTTCAATTCTTGCAACATCCATTCGTTGACCTCAAGTAATTCTTCCCATACTTTAATTGATTGATCTTTCTCACACACCACATCCATCTCAAGCTTATCAAACTGGTGAACTCTTTTTATGCCTTTGGTGTCTTTACCCCATGATCCAGCCTCACTTCTAAAACAAGTGGTGATTGCAAACATTTTTTGAGGCAATGCGTCGCTATCAATTGTTTTATCTGCAAAATACGAAAAAAGTGATGGCTCAGAAGAACCCACAAGATACAAAGCCTCTTCTTCCTGCGTTTTTCCCTTTGTCTGTATTTCGTAAATCTGATCTTGATCTGCTGGAAAATGAGAAGTACCAAAAAGCGCTCTTTCTTTCACAAGTAGCGGAGGAATATACTGTACAAATCCTCGCCTAATAAGCTCCTTTGATAGAAAATTAAACAAGGCCATCTGCAAAACAGCAAGCTCGCCTTTTATGTAAGAAAATCTTGATCCTGAAACTTTTGCGCTCTGATTTACATCTATAAGGTCAAGTTTTTCGGCAATATCTATGTGATGCTTTGGCTTGAAACCATCATCCTTTTCAGCTACGCCTACTCTATTTTGTAATTTTGTAGAAGCATTGAAGTCACCAATTTCATTTTTTTTGAAATATCCTTTTTCAGAATTCCAAACCTTGAGTTCCATATTATCTTCCTCTCCTTTTCCAGCATGCACATCTTCTGACAAGATATTTGGTATCCAAACCAAAATTTTATCCATCTTGGCTTTGGATTCTTTGGATTCAGCTTCAAGCTTTTTGGCTTTCTCAGAAACAGATTTAAGCTCTGCGAGCATTTTTGCTTTTTCATCCTTATCGGCTGAAGAAAGTTTCTTGCTGGCTTCCTTTTGAACATGCCTTAGCTCTTCAAACTCGGCTAGAGATTTTTTATAAAGAGCTACGAGCTCAAAAAGCTTATCAAGATCAACCTTATCCGAAGAGATATTTCTATTCTTTAGAGTTTTTATGATTTGGTCCTTGTTTTCTTCTACAAATTTTATGTCAAACATAATCTATCTTGTTTTAATATACTAGTACGATCTTTTCTTGAGACTCGTCATCTTGAATACTTCAAACATAGCTCCAAGAGTAAATACTAATCCCACAAAGTAGAATATTGCACCAGCGTAAGGAATCATACCAATAAGTCCCAAAACTATCATTCCGACAACTATTGAAGCAATAAGAAATCCCGGTTTTCGCTGATCAATATTCTTTTTGAAAAGTTTCACAATAAGTGTTCCCAAAAAGATTCCGAAAAATCCCATACTCACATAAAGCGAAATAAGGTACATAGCGCCAACTATTAGAGAAAGTGGGGTTCCAACCATTGAGAATAGAAGTAGAAGGCAGGCAAAAGGAACCAAGATCAACCATGCAAATCCAAATCCCAAACTTCTCCATGGTTTTTTCATAAGATTGGTAACTACATCTCTAGATTTCAAAGGCATAAGCGCAGTTAGCACTAGCATTGTGACTATCAGTGAAGATACAGCAAGCACAAATCCTCCGAATGCATTTGCATAACCGAATTTATTTTTCATTTCTTCCTTGTTCACCAGTGTGACTTTTTGTTCACCCAAAATAGAAACGTCACCTTCTTTTTTGATTTCAGTATAGCTAGTTCCAGATACATTTCCATTTACAGCTAGGTTTTTTAATACAGCATTTTCTACACCTAACACCAAGTCTCCTTTTATTTCTCCACTAACTATCACATCTCCCCCGCTAGCATATACATTGCCTTCAACAACACCATTGAATTGTACGGATCCACCTGCTATAAAAACATCTTCGGAAACATTTGAGTCTACAAATACTTGTCCTCCAGCGATCCTGAGATCTCCCTCTATATTTGAATTTATATTCACATTACCGCCTCCCACGAAAACATCGCCCTTTAGCACCACATCTTTATCTAAATTAACTGTGCCAGCTCCAATAAATAGATCTCCGTCTATGCTCTTGGTGACTTTTACAGTTCCTCCCCCAAGATAAGTATCCTCAGAAATTTCAGATGAGGTCTGGACAGCTTCGCTACCCTCAAAATGGGCAGCACCTACAACTGACGGAACGAATAGTACCGCCAAAGAGACGATAGACGCTATGATTGATAATTTTTTCATTTGTTTTTATTGATTAGATTATTTTGAAATAATTTATTCTTCTTTTCTCACCATTGGGAAAAATACCACATCTCTTATTGATTCTTGTCCTGATAAAAATGTAAATATTCTATCAAGCCCCAAACCAAATCCAGATGTAGGTGGCATGCCGTATTCCAGAGCCCTTACATAATCTTCATCCATCATCTGCGCTTCACCATCCCCCTCTTTACGCATCTTCATTTGTTCTTCAAACCGCATCCTTTGTTCTTCTGGATCATTGAGCTCGGACCAGCTATTTACCACTTCGGCACCAAGCAAAACCATTTGCATTCGTTCCACTCTTCCGGGCATACTTCTGTGTTTTTTGGCCAAAGGAGAAATTTCAACTGGATGATTGATTAAAAACACTGGACCAACTATCTTTGGACGTACTGTTCTTTTGTACACTGCATCCACCAATCTTCCATAGTTTAATTTTGGATCGATATCTTTGAGTTTGAGTTTTTTTACTAATTCGTGAAGTTCTTTGGCATCTTTCACTTTGTCTAGATAAATTCCGGTTTCTGCCTTAAATGCTTCTACATAATCTAGTCTTTTTATAGGTGATTTGAATGAAAACTTCTTACCTTTCCATGAAAAATCAAGTGTACCAAAAGTCTGCATCAGTATTTTTTCAAAAAACTTTTCAGTAAATTTCATGAGCTCTTCGTACTCGCTATATGCCCAGTAAAATTCCATATTAGTAAATTCCTGAAGATGCTGAGTGCTCACTCCCTCATTACGAAACAATCTTCCTATTTCAAAAACCTTGTCGTATCCACCCACTATCAATCGCTTTAGATGAAGTTCTGGAGAAATACGCAAATAAAAATTCATATCAAGCACATCGTGCTTGGTTTTGAAAGGATTTGCATCGGCTCCACCAGGAATAGCTTCGAGTATAGGAGTCTCCACTTCCAAAAATCCTTCTGAGCTCAAAAATTCTCTAATACTAGAAATGAATTTGGATTTTTTCCTAAAGAGTTCTGCGATCTCTGGATGAGAAAGCAAATCCAAATAGCGTCTTCTGTATCTCTCTTCTATATCTGACAACCCCTTTCGTTTTTCTGGAAGAGGTCTAATTGACTTTGAAAGGATTTTAAACGCACTCGCTTCAATACTTTTCGCGTTGGTTTTGCTCAAAATCACCTTTCCGGAGACTTCCAAGAAGTCTCCCATATCCAAAAGCTTAACCAAATCAAAGTTTTTTCCCATATTGTTTGCCATCGCGATAATCTGAATATTTCCACCTTCATCCTGAATATCAATAAACGAAATTTTGCCATGGCCTCTTTTTGCCCTGATTCTTCCAGCAACGATAACCTCTTTGCCCTTTAGTTTTTCAAAGTTATCCAAAAAAGACTTGCACGAAGTATTTCGCGAAGTTACTGCTGGATAAGGATCCAAACCAAGCTCTTTTAGTTTACCAAGTTTGGCTTTTCTGTCCTTAATTATGTAGTTTTCCGAAGGCTTTTCCTTTAAATTTTGCATGGCCATATTTTACCAGATATTAGCTATCTAGACAACTATTCAGAGGATCTAGAAGAATCAGAGGGATTAGGTTTTAGTTATCAGGTGCTAGGTTTTGGAAGTATTAGAGGATTTAGATGAACTATGAGTTAATAGATTTTTCTAATCCCTCTAATACTCCCAGGTTCACTAGGACCTAATCCCCATCACATAGCCCTACGTCTAACAAAAAAGCGCCCTTAGATTTAGAGCGCTTTTGTGATTCATTTATTTAAGTTCGGTGATTTTACAGCTCACTTCTCCCTCAGGAGTATTATATTTAACAATCTCACCTACTTTGGAACCAAGAAGCGCTTGACCCATTGGAGACTCATTTGAAATGAGACCACTTATTGGATCAGTTTCTTTTGACCCTGTAAGTGTAAAACTTCTAGCGTCTCCACCATTGATTTCAACCATAACAGTTGAACCAAGACAAACCTTGTCAGATTTCTTATGTCTGTCATCAATGATAATAGCTTCCTTCAACATGGCGTCAATTTCTCTAACTCTACCCTCAATCATGGCCTGCTCATCTCGAGCATCCTGGTATTCGCCGTTTTCAGAGAGATCTCCCTGCTGCTTGGCTTCATCTATTCTAGATGCGACTTCTTTTCGCTTTACTTCTTTGAGATATTTTACCTCTTCTTCAAGTTTTTTGCGTCCAGAAGCGGTTACAAATTTCTTTGGCATTTAAGTGGCTTATTAAACGAAAATAACTAACTTTTTTAGTTAAGGGGCTATTATACGACACTAGTAGATTGTGTCAAGCCTAACGAGATTATGGGCTAGCGGGATTAGTGGAATTAAATGAATTAGGGGTTTTAAGTATTAGGCTTTATTACAAGAGATCATTCTACGCATCCCGCAATTAGAGATACCGATGATACCACAAAACTCTAAAATATATCATCTAAAGCATCTAGCTCAACTATTCCATCTAATCCCTAGTCCTGCTTTTCATTAAAATAATGTTCAAGTGCGTCTTTGGCAACTGGAACTGCTGTTCTAAAACCTTCGCCTCCACCTTCCACAAGTATAACAAGTGCTATTTCAGGATCTTCATATGGAGCAAAGCTCACATACCAAGCATGCTCTTTTTTATCTCCATCTTCTACATACTGCGCTGTTCCTGTTTTTCCAGCAGATGTAAAGGGCAAAGTATTTAAAGCTCTTCCCGAACCATCAGTCACAGTTCGTCTCATCGCCTCCCTAACCACCGAGATGCTTTCACTACTAGCAAAATTTTCGCGTATCACTTCTGTTTCTATTGTAGTAGTTTTTTGAGTTTCAAGATTTACAATAGATTTAACAAGATGCGGTTTTACCAAACTCCCTCCATTCGCAATAGTTGAGATATAAGAAACAAGCTGCAACGGAGTTGCTAACATGTCTCCTTGACCTATTGAAAGGTGATACAAATCTCCCAGATACCAAGCTTCTCCTTTTACTTTCTGCTTCCATTCTTCGTCTGGAATCAGACCAGAAGCCTCTCCTTCTATATCTATTCCTAGGGCACTTCCAAATCCAAAAAGTTCATACCAATTTTTGAGTTTTGTAAGTCCAAGCCCCTTAAAATCACCATATCCTCCACCAATATAATATGAAAAAATGTCAGAAGATTTTGATATATATGTATAAACATCAACCAAGCCCAAACCAGATCTCTCGTATCCCACAAATTTATAAACGATACTTGGATCATATTTATGTGCAACGGAAATCTCTCCCTTGTCCATAATCGTGGTATTTGGAGTAATAACATCCTCTTCAAGGGCTGCGACAGCCACTCCGGGCTTCACGGTGGATCCAGGAGGATAGACTCCGGTGATCGCTCTATTTAAAAGAGGTCTCGTTTCGTCAGTAAAAAGTTTTGCGTATTCTTTGTCTTTGGTTTTTGAAAAAAGATTATTGTCATACGATGGAACAGAAACCATAGAAAGTATTTCTCCGGTTTTGGGATTCATCGCCACAGCAGATGCTTTTCCGCTCCCGGATTCTTTGGATACTTCAGAAAGTCTTTCATATAAAAATTTCTGGAGTTTTGCATCTATACCCAGCACCACATCTGATCCACTTTCTGGCTCTTTATAGGCAAGCTCTTTTTCTTCTCGCCCCATTGAGTCAACTTCTATTTGTCGCATACCCGGCTCTCCTCGCAAGAAATTTTCATAAGTTTTTTCTATTCCGGATTTTCCGATATAGTCATTGAAATAATATTTTATATCTCCATTTGCTTTTTCCTCATATTCTTCTTTTGAAATAAGTCCAGTGTAACCAAGCACATGCGCAAAAATTTCTTTTTGAGTGTATTCTCTTATAGCCACATCTTGTACATAAAAACCTCCGAGCGAATCTTTTATAGAAATAAGTTTTAGCGCAGATTCTTTGGGAAGATCTGCAATCAATATGTAAGCTTCAAATGAATTGTCAGGCGCTTCTTCAATAGTTTTTTTAAGCTCATCAAGAGAAACCCCCGCTACTTCAGAAATTTTGGTAAGCGATTTATCCATCTCTGCTTCGTCACTTGAAATATCTGAAGGCACATAAACCAAATTGAAGCTTGGTGAGTTTTGAGCGATCACTTCTCCATTTCTATCCTTGATCACACCTCTAGGTGCAAGCTCTGGAATAGTTCGGATTCTATTTTCTTCTGCGGCTATTCTGAGATTTTTTCCCTCCACAAATTGCATATATGCAGTCTTAAAAACAAGCATTCCCATGATTAAAACCACAGCCACCACAAACCACATCATTCTGCCTTTTTTAAATTTACTTACAACATCCATAGATTCACCATCACTTGATTTGGCGCCAGATATCAGAGATTCCTCCCAATCCAAATTCTTCCTGGATATTCCAAGCTTGCTGGTTTCTCTATCATCTTTTGTATATTCAAATAATGCCATTATTTGTAGGTTATAGGTGTTAGGTTTTTTTGTAATTCCGCACATCCCGTCGTCATCCCCGACCTTGATCGGGGATCCAGACGTAGTCACGAAGTGCTTCGCAGAGTTACTTTTCATAACTGAAAAGTAACCAAAAGGTTTGTGGGGTGTTCAAAAGTCGCTAATCGAAACAATAGAGCATCTGGCGACTCATCGAGGGACGCTCCAACAGTTGAACACCCCAAACCCCATTGCTACATGAAATATTATGTTCGTTAGTTCCTGACACCTCTAAAACTTAGAACCTAACACTTCGCTCGTCTATTTATAAAGTACTACGCGCTTTGGACTCAAGCGGTCCAAAAATCTTGTCATGGGTAATACAAGGATAACATAAACCAATAGATTGAAAAGCATCTCAAAAATCAAAATCCAAACCATAGTTCCGCCAAACACAATCGGAGTTTCTTTACTAATTAGCATAAAAAGTTGCTGAAGGAAAAAAGGGACAAATACGCAAAAACCAGCAAGCACCAAAACAATTATCGTTTTTGAAATCAGCGTTCCTACATTCGAAATAAAAAGTCCCAAGAAAAGATAAACCAAAACTGCAAGAACCAAGGCAAGCGTCCAGATACCAAATCTTTCAGCACTAAACAAATCAAGTAATATTCCAGCAAATAAAAGAGGTGTGACTTCTTTGCCTTCCGAATAAAAAACCCAAACCAATAAAAATACCAAAATCAAATTAAACCCAACTCCCTTGAATTCAAAATAAGGCGCTACGATTATTTGAAGCACCACGAGTATAGCTATAAAAATGTAAAGCCCCCACCTACTCTCCTTAGCAGAAGAACCAATCCTCTGTCTTGTTTTTGAAGAGAATAGTGAGGAAAATATATTTAGCATGTTAGGTTTTAGAAGCACTTGAGGCATTAGAAGAACCGGTTAACTCATAGTTCATCTAATACTTCTAGATCCACTAGAACCTAATTGACTTTTTTCAAAATAAAAACTCTTGTGAGGTTGCGAAATGAAACTATGGGATTCACTCGCGCGGACTTAAACAAATCACTTTCTGCGTCAACAATATGTGAAAGCGTACCAACTACCAATCCGCTTGGAAGCATCCCATCAAGTCCCGAAGTCACGACCACTTGTCCATCTTTTACTTCAGCAGATTTATCTATCGCTTCCATTGTCAAACTTACTCCATGCTCCCCCTTTACAAGTCCAAGTCCATTTTCTATTTTCTGAATCTTTGCATTTATCGTACTTCCTGGATCAGTGATAAGTACTACTTCCGCAGTCATCGGATAAACTTTTTTTACAACTCCAACAAGAGACCCGGAAGAAGTCAGCACGGCATCATTTTCTTCCACATCTCCACTGCTTCCTCTTCCTATAATTATAATTTGTCTAGACTCATCGGCGGTGCGCCCCACCACATTTGCCTCTATTGTTTCAGATTTAAAAGTTTGTCTAAAATCAAACTGCTCGCGAAGATCACCAAGCTCTTTGTTTTCTTCAGTTAGTTTTGCATTTTGCGCTTTGAGTGACTCCACCTCATCCATCAAGCTCACCTTATCAGTCTTGAGATGTCCTATAGATCCTATCACCACCACAAAATCATAAACCCTATCAAATGGCCACCTCACCACACTCACTATCCCCCCGCCTACAGCCAAAAAGGCCCCTTTTACGGGCTCTAGCACGCCAAAAGCCCCCAGAGTAGCCAATATCAGCGCTACTAGGATTGAGACGAGTATATAGGTTGTTTTATTGCTATTTCGTCGCATTAAAACTATTTTATCGGTTTACCGAAGTCTGTGGCGACTAATACATCTTTCAAAGATTCAATGTCTTCGAGAACAATACCGGTGCCTCTGACCACCGCGGTCAAAGGATCGTTTGCGATATGTACTGGCATTTGGGTGTGCTCGGCAACGAGTTTGTCTAGACCTCGAAGAAGTGCTCCTCCCCCAGCTAGCACTATTCCTCGCTTCATGATATCAGCAACTAGCTCCGGAGGAGTTTCCTCAACTGTAGCTTTGATATTTGTGACGAGAGTGCGGATAGATCGCGCCATAGCTTGGCGGACATCTTCATCTGTAATTGTAATTTCTTTGGGAAGTCCTGTGACGATATCACGACCTCGCATCTGTGCCTCAAGAGGCTCCTCTAGTTCTACGGCTGAGCCTATCGCAAGTTTGATTTCTTCAGCAGTGCGCTCTCCCAAAAGCAGATTGAATTCTTCCCTGGCATAGTCAATAATGTCTTGATTGAGTTCGTCTCCAGCGATTCTCAAAGATTTACTAACCACGATTCCACCAAGAGAAATAACAGCTACTTCGGTAGTACCTCCACCAATATCTACGATAAGGCTTCCCGCAGCATCCTGCACTGGAAGTTTCGCTCCTATTGCTGCTGCCATTGGTTCTTCTATGAGAAATACTTTTCTAGCTCCAGCGCTTAGTGTCGCTTCTTCTACGGCACGCTTCTCTACTTCAGTAACACCCGATGGAACTCCGACAACTACCATTGGCCTAGAGATCAAGGCAAAACGAGAACTTTGAACTTTGTCTATAAAATATTTGAGCATCTGCTCTGTCACTTCATAATCTGAAATCACTCCATCTACGAGAGGTCTCGTTGCTACTATGTGAGCAGGAGTTTTTCCCACCATGCGTTTGGCCTCACTTCCTATTGCCAAAACTTGTCCTGTTTTTGTATTCATGGCGACGACTGATGGCTCGTTTATAACTATTCCTTTTCCATCAACATAAACCAAGGTATTTGCAGTACCCAGGTCTATACCAATATTACTTGAAAATTTTCTAAAAAATTTCATATGTTCTATTTGCTTTATCGACACGCCCACTCTTACTGTCACCCCGAACTCGTTTCAGGGTCTAAGTCAGCTATGGTCTAAAACTTCTAATCCATCTAACTCCACTAATTCTTATAGTCTAACACCTACAACCCAAGAACCTCGTCCTCACTTATCATCTTCACTTCTTTTTCACTTCTATTCTTATACTCAAATTTTCCTGCGGAAAGTGTTTTTTCGCTTATCACTATTCTATGTGGAATTCCAATGAGATCAGCGTCAGCTAGTTTTGCTCCAGTTGAAATATCTCTATCATCGAATAGCACTTCTATTTTCTTGTCTAATAGCTTTTTATAGAGCTCGTTGGCTTCTACCATAACTTTTGGATCTTTTCCTATTGCTACCAAATGAATGTGAAAAGGTGCAATCTCTTCTGGCCACACAAGTCCCCTCTCATCAGCCAAAAGCTCAACTATAGTTCCCATAATTCGCCCTGGTCCCATACCGTAGCATCCCATCACGACTGGCTTTTGCTTTCCATCTTTATCTATAAATTTATAATCAAAAGCCTCAGAAAATCTGTTTCCAAGTTTAAATACATTTCCCACTTCTATGGCTCTTTTTTCTATGAGCTCCTTGTTTCCACATTTCTCACAACCCTTTTTGGCATCATAAATTTCTTTGTTTACCGCCACATTGCATTTATCGCAAACATAAACAGTATCTTCACCCGAATCTATGATGGACTGAAATTCATGTGAATATTTTGAAAATACTCCACCCGAAGCATAGGTAAGAAGTGTAATATCACCTATTCCCAATCTTTTGAAAATTTTGTGATATGCCCCTACGACTTTTTCGTAATATTGATCAAGATCTTTTTCGTCAGTATGAAATGAATACAAATCTTTCATAGAAAATTCTCTGCCTCGTAGCATTCCTGAGCGAGCTCTGGGCTCATCTCTAAATTTGTCTTGGATTTGATAGACAGCTACAGGAAGGTCTTTGTATGAAGAGGCGTATTGTTTTACAAGTGGAGTAACTATTTCTTCATGAGTAGATCCTAACGCCAATTCTTTTTTGTCAGAACCGGTGAGTTTGAAAAGTACATCTATCTCATCCCATCTCTTGGTCTTTACCCAATTTTCTTTTGGAGTAAGCGCTGGCATAAGTATTTCTTGTCCGCCCACTGCATTTATTTCTTCTCTTATAATATTTTTAATTTTATCAAGTGTTTTTAGTCCCAATGGAAGATAAGTATAAACTCCTGACATAAGCTTGTTTACAAAACCTGCCTGCACCAAAAACTTGGCGTTTTTTGTAGTTTCACCTTTAGGCGCCTCTTTACTAGTTTTCGTGAATAGGTTTGTAAGTTTCATATGTTAGGTTTTAGGTTATAGGTTTCAGGTGTTAAGTTAGAAGGATTAGGGGTTAGGTTTTAGACTCTAGTAACTAACGAATAGTATATTTCATGTATCAATGGGGTTTGGGGTGTTCAACTGTCGGAGCGTCCTTCTGAGAATCACGGGGTGTTGTATCTTTGCAACTAGCGACTTTTGAACACCCCACAAACCTTTTGGTTACTTTTCAGTTATGAAAAGTAACTCTGCGAAGCACAACGGCGACGCTCTATTTAAAAATCCCGATGATTTTGTCCCAAATCTTTGCTATATCCTTGTATGTAACAAAGGCGAGAAGCGCAAAAATAATTCCAAACCCTACAAGCTGAATAATATTCTGAATTTTTAGGTATCTTGCAGTAGCTTTCTTCCTCATCCGTTCTATCAAAAGAAACAGCAGATGTCCACCATCAAGCGCTGGAAATGGCAATATATTGATTATAGCTAAGTTCAATGATAAAAGTGCCGTAAACTGCATGAGATAAATAAATCCCAAATCCGCCATTTGTCCGGTAAGTACTGCAATCCCCACAGGTCCTGCAATAGTAGCTCCGGTAGATTCACCCGCAAAAAGTCTAGAGATAATAGTGCCCCAACCTTTTAGAATATCCCAAATCATAATTCCGGCTCCTTGAAATCCTCTCCATATAGCCTCATACCAAGGAAAAGATACTAGCGCGGTGTGAGAAAGCATCACTCCCATGAGCCCCTCTCCTTCGGGAGCAACCGATCTCGGTGTAACTTTTTTATCTATCACTTCATCCCCTCTCTTGATTTTTACATCAATCTCTTTTCCTGCATTTTCTTTTATGTAATTTGATTGTTCAGCGACAGTAGTAAAACTTTTTCCGTTTATTGTTACCATTTCATCTGCGATACGCATGTCCGCCATACTTGCTGGAGAATCAGAAGCCACTTCTATAATTTGAATCTTGGGATCTTTAACTCTGGCATTGTCTGGAATAATACTTCCGATAGACGCGGGAAGTCCCACACCAAAACCAATAGACATAATCACCCCAGCTAAAATAAAATTCATACTTACTCCGGCAACCAAAATTATCACTCTTTTCCATGCTTTTTGAGCTGTAAAACTTCTTTTGTTTTTGGAAGTAGTTTCATGATCCACCACCTCAAAATCACTTTGTCCAAGCATCTTCACAAATCCTCCGAGAGGTATCCAGTTTATAGAGTATTCTGTTTCCCCCTTTTTATACGCCCAGATACGAGGAGGGAACCCAAAACCAAATTCTTCAACCTTTACTCCCAATATTTTTGCTGCCACAAAATGTCCGAGCTCGTGAACCAGCACAAGCACAGCAAGGACAGCGATAAAAATAATAATAGTGACTAAAATCATATTAGATTTGTTTTACTTCTTGTTGTTTCTTTTCACTCAACGCTTCTATTTCTTTATTGTTTTCATCTACCGCTTTTTGCAAATCCTTTTTATCTTTTTCGAACTCATCATCTGAAAGTTCACCTGCATCATTCGCGTCATCCATTTTTTTCATAAATTCTTCTCTGATTTTTCGTATTGAAATCTTAGCTTCTTCAGCTTTTTTATCGACAAGCTTTGCCACCTCTTCTCTTCTTTCGGCCGTTAGCTCGGGTAGATTTATAATAATTGATGAACCATCATTTGAAGGATTGAATCCCATGTCTGAGCTCATAAGACCCTTTTCCATCGCGGAAATCTGGCTTTTATCCCAGGGCTCTATCCTTATGGTTCTTGGCTCAGGAGCTGATACCGTTGCCAATTCTTTTATTCTCATTTTTGAACCATAAGCTTCCACAGCGATATCTTCAACTAGTCCAGGGTGAGCTCTGCCTGTTTTTATAGTTCCCAAATCTTTTTGTAAAAAATCTATCGCTTTTTTAAATTCGTCTTTTAGTTTTTTTTGATCCAACATATATATTGTTTAATTTATTATTTTGATAATCCTACGTAAATATTACTTCCGTCAATATTATCTACTACTATATTTTTTACAGATCTTGTAGATGGAATAAGTTTTGCTGCCCACGAAACTCCGCCATCTGAAGTTCTATGCACTGATGACCCTGCGCTAAAGTAAATCTTTGATGAGTTACTAGGATCCACCGCCAAATCCCAAAATTCTACAGAACCGGGTTTGATCAATGTATTTATACGATCAAAGCTCACACCAGAATTTGTAGATTTATAAATGGCATCCTTGGCAACTGCATAGATTACTTGGGGAGAGTTTGGGTCTACCACCACAGAGTTGATTATTGAGTTGCTAGCCAATTCAGTTTTTTTCCAATTAGCTCCGTAATCAGATGAAACATAGAGTCCTCCTTTTGTAGCTGCAAAAAGCTCGTTGGTTTTGTGCTTGTTCAAAATCATTTTTGAAACAGCAGCCTCCACAGAACTTAAGTATGACCAAGTAGATCCTTTATCCAAACTTTTGTACAGATGTCCTTCGGCTGAGATGGCATATACTATATTTTCATTATTGACATCGATCTGAATAGCGACGATTTCTTCTTTTGAATCTGTTTGAAGAAAAATCTCTTCCCATGGCCCCTCGCCTCCCTCGGAATTTATAAAAATTCTAGAATTTGAACCGGCAACTCCTGAAACATATATTCTGTTGCTATCTTTTGGATCTATTGCTACAGCACTCACTGAGACACCAGAAAGCATATTTCTCCAAACCTCTCCGCTGTCTTCTGTTTTAAAAAGTCCTTTTCTAGTGGTTCCTGCATAAATTATATTTGGACTACTCTGATCCATCTTAAGAACACTCACATTGTAAGTTGAGAGACTCTTTTTTTCTCCAAATCTATTTATTTCTTCAAAACCCTCTCCCATATCAGAGCTTTTATAGATTCCACCATCTTTTGCAAATCCATCACACCCTGGAATAATAGAAAATCCCGCTATAAACGGTACTATTAAGACAAGAGCTAATACCAATGTGATTTTTTTCATTTTTTTATATTGATAGAAATAAATTTTCCAAACTCAGTCTAATATTTGCATTTCGTTCCAGCGCTTTTTTGATAAACGAAGCCATTTTGATTTTGAAAATAGTTTTGTTTAAATTTTTCTCAAAAAGAGATTTAGGCAAAACTCCTTCCACTTCTTTTTTATCTATAACACCCCTATCAGTAAGAAAAATAATTCTCAAAATCAGAATAATTTTTGAAACAAAATCAATCGCTTCTTTCTTGTTCATCTCTCTAGCACCCTCCCAATTCATTTTATTTATCTTAGTATCCGACATTATGCGTAATACCGATTTTAGCTCATTGAGTTTTTCTTTATCCTCTGCGAGTTCTATGGCTTTTCCTATTGCTCCTCCAGATAAAACACTCAATTCCTCGCTAAGCTTGGTATCTACCGATTTTTTGAGGTAGTTTTTGACTTTTTTAATCTTGAAAGGTGAAAACCAAACTTTTTGACATCTTGAAACTATTGTTGGCAAAAGTTTTCTCGAATTTGAAACTGTCATGATTATCACCACTTTATCTTGTGGTTCTTCTAGTGTTTTAAGAAAAGCATTCTGCGCTTCTATAGTCATATTGTCTGCGTTGCTTATCAGGATAACTCTATTTTCTCCCCGAATACCCCTGATAGCTATTTTCTTTTCAATTGTGCGTATTTGATCTATCCCTATCGTAGCGTCAGATATATGCATCATTGATCTACTCATCATCTGTACGTCACCTATGATTTTGTTTGCAAGATCTATTGAGAAGGTAGTTTTGCCTATATTACTGGGTCCTTCAAAAATATATGCGTGTGAAAAACTATTTCTCTCAATAATTTTATCAAATCTTTCTTTGTTTTGATCATGCCCAAAAACAGACCATTCCTGGCTTTTTTTATCGCTTTTATTGTGGTCTTCAAGTTCAGACATAATAAAAAATTATAACACATAATAGTGCCAAACACAAAGGAATATTTAGTTATCAGTATTCAGTTTTCACAAGCTCCTAATATGTGAAAATCAATTAAGTGCTGAATACTGACTATTGACCGCTGAGCACTTCGTTAAAAACATCAATCACCTTAGTAGCACTTTTATCCCATGTATAATTTTTTACTCTCTCCAGTCCCTTTTGCCTCAAATCATCAGCCAGTTTCTTGCTTGATAGTAATTCAGCTATCCCACCTGCAATCTCATCCGTGTTCAGAGGATTTACCAATAGCGCGGAATCCGCAGCAACCTCCGCAGTAGCCGTGATATTGCTAGTGAGCACAGGAAGTCCAAATGAAAATGCCTCAAATATGGGAAGTCCAAAACCCTCATACAGCGAAGGGAAAACTAGCATTTCTGCATTTTTATACAAAGTAGCTAGTTCCTGCTCTTTGGTATTTGTAAAAATAATAATATCTTGTGAGTATTTTGAGTTTTTTGTTTTTTGTATAAAATGTTCTCCCCCTACGCCAACTTTGCCCGAGCACACTAGTTTAAGAGAAGGAAATCTTGGTTTAATATTCTCAAACGCTTCAAGTATTCTAAAAATATTTTTCCTAACCTCAAATCTTCCTACATAAAGAATGAATGGCGAGGGCACTATATTTTGAGGAATTGGATCTGCAATTTTGGTTAGTCCTAGCGGGATAACTACGATTTTGGAAGGATCCGCAAATGGATAAAACTCTAAAATTTCTTTTTTCGTAGCTTCGCTTGGAGTGATAATTTTGGTAGCACGACGCAAAGCATAGTCCGTAGAAAAATCTAAATACCAATAATTAAACTTGGTATAATTTTCTGGATACTTTTTAAATCCCACATCATGTATCGCAGTTATAGTTTTTTTGGGGTGAACGAGTGGTAAAGCATGAGCTGGCACAAAAAGCATATCTGGACCACCAAACATCATTTCAAAAGCAAGACGACCCTGCGTCCACATTCTCTTCATAGGTATTACTTTTTCATTGAAATTCTCCCCAAGCTCGCTCACGAAATCTTCTGGAAGTTTTTTGGGGGTATACAAAATGTATTCGCGCAGATGATCAATACCACTTATCGCTTTTATTATTTCTCTAGTGTATCTTTCAGTGCCACTAATAAAATCTCTCGCTACTGGAGATGCATCTATTCCAATTGTGATTTTGTTTTTTTCTTCTAGCATTTTGTTTTAGGGAATAGGTGTTGGGTTGTAGATACTAACGAATAGTATATTTCATGTATCAATGGGGTTTGGGGTGTTCAACTGTTGGAGCGTCCTCTTGAGAGTCATGGAGTGTTATATCTTTGCAACTAGCGACTTTTGAACACCCCACAAACCTTTTGGTTACTTTTTAGTTATGAAAAGTAACTCTGCGAAGCACTTCGTGATGACGTCTGGATCCCCGATCAGGTCGGGGATGACGATAATTTTGAAACACGAATCGAAACCCAGTAATTATCTCGTAGACAAAATACTACGCTTGTATGAATCGAGATTTTCAAGTGCTATTCCAGTTCCTCTGGCAACCGCAAGCATAGGGTCCTCTGCCACATAGCAAGGCACTCCAGTAATCTTGGTAATGAGTTTATCTAGATTGCGAAGTAGAGCTCCTCCGCCAGTTAGGATCATTCCTTTGTCCATAATATCAGCAGCAAGCTCGGGAGGAGTATTTTGGAGCACAGCTCTTACTGCTTGCAATATTTCATGAAGCTCTTCTTGGATTGCTTCTGTGATATCTATTGAGTTAACGATAATATTTTTGGGAAGTCCCGTGATCATATCTCTTCCTCTTATTTCCATAGTATCAGCTTCTTTTTCATTTTCAGGAAGAAGAGCATTGCCAATATTTATCTTGAGTTCTTCGGCAGTACGATCTCCTATCGCAAGTCCGTGCTTTTTTTTCACATATTCTGCTATGGCTTTATCAAGTTTCATTCCACCAACTCTCACAGATTCACAAGCCACAATTCCACCAAGAGAAATAATCCCCACTTCACTGGTTCCTCCACCTATATCAATAACCATATTTCCAGAAGCTGTGGCAATAGGAATTCCTGCGCCAATTGCTGCCGCTACTGGTTCTTTGATAATGTATGCGGCCTTGGCTCCTGCTTGCATGGCAGCATCTTCCACAGCTCTTCGCTCAGTGGAAGTAATTCCAGCAGGAACGCTAATCATAACTTCGGGTCTAAACAATCTAATCCCCCCAGTTGCCTTGTTTATGAAATATTTGAGCATCACCTGGGTCACTCTATAATCAGCTATTACACCATCTTTGAGTGGTTGGCAGGCAACTATGGTATCTGGAGTTTTGCCTATCATTTCTTTGGCCTCGTCTCCCACTGCCAAAACCTTGTTATCATCAAGTGACACAGCTACAACAGTCGGCTCATTGATAACAATACCCTTTTTGGGTACATAAACGAGAGTATTTGCAGTTCCTAAATCTATTCCAAGCTTTTTTACAAACATAGTAATTATTATTTACAACACAAAAACTCTATCATTTCAAATCAACAAGCGCAACCAAATTGAATGAATGGAATTTGTATTGATCAAGAAATTATAATTTGATTTATTCTTCTTTTGTAATATCAGCACCAAGAGCGCGCAATCGTTCATCAATTTTTTCATATCCTCTTTCTACTTGCTCGGCTCCTTGTATTTCAGTTTTTCCTTGCGCAAGAAGTGCGGCTATAATAAGTGCGGCTCCGGCTCTTAGATCAAAGCTAGTAATCTTGTCTCCATAAAGTGGAGTGGGTCCCATAATCACAGCTCTATGAGGATCGCACAAAGTTACATTGGCACCCATTTTTGCAAATTCTGGAATATAGTTTGCAACTCTTCCTTCAAACATAGTATCAAATACAAGAGTAGTTCCCTCGGCCTGAGTAAGAAGTGTAGCGAATGGAGCCAAAAGATCCGTGCCTAGTCCTGGATATGGCTGAGTTTGAACTTTTTTTATTGCTTTTAGACTTGCGGAAGGTTTCACGTGTGCATAATCTTCATGCAATTCTATATTGATCCCCGCTCTTTTGTAATACTCCATTTCAAGTCTAAGTAGCGAAGCATCAAAGTTCTTAATCTTGATATCACTCTTGGTGGCAGCAGCTAAACAAACAAAAGTACCCATTTCAGTATAATCATAAAGAAGCTTGTGATCCTTTGGAGTTAATTCTTTTACTCCTTCTATTACGAGATGATGAGTTCCTATTCCTGAAATCTTGGCACCCATCTCAACTAGATAATTCGCGAGATCACATACATGTGGCTCAGCAGCGGCTGTATAAATATCTGTCTTACCATCGGCAAGACATGCTGCAAGCAATGCATTTTCAGTAGCAGTAACGCTAAATTCATCAAGCACAATAAGGTTTCCTTTTAAATCGCCCTGGCGTTCTAGTTTGAAATCTTTTCCTTCTCTTTCAACGCTAACACCTAGAGCCCTCAGTACATCCAAATGAGTTCCTACTGGTCTTGCACCTATTTTGCATCCGCCTGGCTCTGCTATAGAAAAAGAATTGAACCTAGTAACCAAAGAACCCATCAAAAGTATAGACATACGCATTCTAGAAACTTTGACGCGATCCATCTTTGTCACATCTATATTGGTTGAGTCTATCGTAACTTCTTTATCACCTCTTTCAACTTTTGCGCCCATGCCCTCTATAATATCTATAAGCCCCTGCACGTCTGTGGTTTGAGGTACATTTGTTATTTTGCAAGGTCCTTTAACCAAAAGAGTCGCTGGAATAATAGCAGCTGCGTTGTTTTTAAAACCCATAACCTCAATTTCTCCCTTGAGTTGCTTGCCTCCATTGATTATGAATTTTGACATGTTTTTAGTTTAGATGATTAATGCTATTAAATAGCCTTATTTTTATAGTTGATTTTTCAAATCCGTGAATATCAAAATCAGACACAGAGGATTCAAATATTCTGGTAGCCATTTTTTCTTCGTGGCTCATATCCCTAATCCAACTAAGAATACTTCGAATCGGATATTCTCCTGCTATTATCGCTATTGTTTTATTGTTGTTTTGAGAAATAGCTTCTTCAAATCCTGCCATAACTCGCTTATCAAGTTCGTGCAACTCTTCATTTTTATATTCATTGAGATTTTGGTCTGCCAAAAAATGCACCACATACAAATCAATACTCTGCCCTCGTTTAATAATTTTAGCAGTGTCAATAGCGCCTAAATGCGGAGCACAAAGAATAGCGTCAAGCTTTTCTTTCATAAGAAGCTTTCTAGTTTTTTCAGCCATAACAAGCCCCATTGAATTTGATCCATATGGGATGTTTTTATTGCTTACCCCTTTTTCATTCCACTCGGAAATCTTGGGATGCCTAATTGTGATTATTCTATTTGCCATCAATGATAATTATAATCTAAAAGGAGGATATAGTCTATTTTTAGTTGGACAAATACCCTGTTTTCTGGTATAAATTTGATACTATTAAACAAAAAATATGCCCTCACTTTGGCAAAGAAGACTCATAGTTATAACGCTCATATTGGTTTTTTTAATTCTAGCCCCTTCTCTAGTATTCTATTCGATGGGATATAGATACAATCTCAAAGAGCATAGAATACAACGCGTAGGAATCATCGTAGTCACTCATTCGCCCAGAGACGCTCAAACACTTGTGGATGGCCAGCAAATACCCACCCTGGACGCATTTTTGGGCACAGACAGGATGAGAGACCTCTTGCCTGGAACTTACAATGTCAAAGTTTCAAAAGAAGGCTATCAAGATTGGCAAAAGGAACTGAGAGTCCAACCAGAAATAGCAACCATGGCGAGATACGTAATGCTTTTCAGAAATGAAGCTGAGATAAATAGACTGTCGGAGATCAGCGATACTTATTCTGAAAAAATCGTATCTGAAGATAAAAACCAAATAGCTTTACTAAAATACAACGACAACTTACCAGTAATAGAAGTTTTGGATACCAAATCGGGAATTTCCAAGTTTACACTGAACACAGATTCATATATAGACGATCTAAAAAACTACAAACTAAAACAGCTAGCTTTCAGTAATGATACTGATGCAGTTTTTGTTTCATTTGAATTAGCTGAAAAAGATGATTTAGTTTTTGAATTCAAATCTCAATCCACAAAGAAGCTTAAAAACATTTCAGAAGCCCAGAATATTAAAGCTAACCCAAAAAACAACGACGAATTCTTTTTCACGTCAGCAAAAATACTTTACAAATACAACGCAAAGAATCAGCAAAAAATAAAAGTAGCTGAAAACATAGTTGATTATCAAGTTTCAGATAACTCGATATACATAGTTAAACTTCCTGAAAAATCAGAGTATATAAATCAGGCAGAATATACGCTGTCAAAGATTTCCCAAAACGGAAAAAGCGAGCAAATCTTGGCCACCAATCTGCCCAAAGACGACTCATTTGAACTAAAAATATCAGAAAGGGACAAAGTAGCCATACTTTCAAAAAACCATATATTGTACTATTCGGGAGAGGATAGTCTAGTTCATAAAGTTGCTCAAGATATAAATACTTTCGATTGGAGTAAAGATGTCGACAAAGAAACAACTACCGGGGAAATCTTACTTTTCGCAAGTAATAACGAAATTTCCATATTTGATCCGCTAATACAAAACAACGAACAAATCACCAGATTCGGTGAAAAAATAGCCAATATCACGTGGCTTCATAGCGACTACAAGCACATAATCTTTAGCGTAAACAATCAGGTCAAATCCGTAGAACTAGATGAAAATGGAGGCAGAATCACAAACAACCTAGTAACAACCTCTAAGTCAAATCCTATAATTCTAAATCAAGACGAAGAAAGTAGTACGCTCTACCTACTTGATGGAAATACATTTAAGTCAGCAGTAATTAGGTAGTCACAAAGTAAACCCTCAAATTCTTAACGAATAAAACTGCAACACTAAAGCTTCAAAAAACCAGCCCAAATGGGCTGGTTTAAATATAGTCATAGAAAGATTGACATAAACTATACTCGCTTTTTTTCCAAGGCCGATAAAACTTTTTCTGCCGCAGCCCCATATTGCTTTGGATTAAACAAAAGCTCTGCGTGATCACCTCTGACAGAATAAAAACCATCTATAATTAGTTTTCCGTTGTGATAAAAACCGCCATCTATAGCTGGACTTGGCTCGTATTTTATTGGTTCTCCATCATGATCAACAACTGACTTTTCTCGTTTTGTTTTCTCCTGAATTTCATTCATCGGAAAAACAGGATCATCAACCCCAGCCACCACGGCAATTTTAACGCCAGCCTCGTGAATTTCAGCCAGAGCCTTGTATATGTCAGCTTTTGTTATCGCTCGAACTTCCTCAAGCGCAAGTTTGGGATTTGATGCTACATACTTAGTAAACTCCTTCATATAAAGAGCAACGTATTTCATAGACGCAGGCTTGGTAAAAGTTTTTAGTGTAGTTTTAATACTTTGCTCAATGGCAAATCTATTAAACAACTCAAAAAAGCTTAACTCCCCCACGAGACCCGCTGAATTCATAAGAACCAAATTTCGTCCTTGAAATAAATCGGGTCTAATTTTCGCAGCAATTACGACATCTATTCCACCCTGTGAATGAGCAATACAATCAGTTTTTTCATGACCAGTCTTCTCTATTGCTTCAATGATATTTAAAACACGCTTAAACTGAGCAATCGGCAAGTCAGTTTTTTCTTTACTTGATTCTAAATTAGGCTTTATACGAGAATGATTGATAGACAAAGTCTCCCTACCTGCAATAAATTGTTCACGAGCTGTCGCTTTATATGTTTCAGGTGTGCCGGCCCAACCAGGAGCCACCAAAACAGGAACTTCGCTTTTGGGGTTCAACGGCTTAGCGTCTACAACAAAACCAAAATTGGTTTCAATTTTTTGCCCCATCTGTTTCTCAAAACTAAGATCATTGGACTCGGGTTTCAAATCAAACGCTTCTCGATTTTTTCCAAACATAAATTAATTTTATTTAATATATTAGATATTATATCTCAAAAGATCTTATTATCAAAATAAAATTCGCCCAACAAATTGATAGGCGAATTTTCTATATAAACTGAAATTATCAAAAATTTTAACGCTTTGAGAATTGGTGACCTCTTCTGGCTTTGTGTAAACCGGCTTTCTTTCTTTCCTTCTTTCTAGAATCTCTCTTTAGCATTCCCTGTGGTTTGATTTGAATTCTTATCTTGGCATCATAAACAAGCAGTGCCCTAGCGACTCCAAGTCTCGCAGCAATAGATGAACCTGACTTGCCACCACCGTGCACATTTGCCACAATACCAAATTTTTTATCAAGACCAGTTAAAACCAATGGTTTCAAAACATCTTCCAAAAGCCCTTTGCTCCAAAACTTATCAGCTTCTTTCCCGTTCACAAATACACCTGACTTTTCAGGATATAGTCTGACCTGAGCCACTGATCGTTTTCTGCGGCCTACTCCATAAAAATACTTACCCTTTAAGATAGGATCAGATGTACTTACTTCTTTTGTATAATTTACTTTTTTCATAATTCAATTTACTTAAAAGAAATTCTAGACAATCTAGCCTTTCTAAGGGTATTGTCAGGCAACATTCTGCGAACTGCAAGCATAATAACCTGTTTTGGACTCTTGGCCCACAAATCCTTAAGAGTTGTAGTTTTTAGTCCGCCAGGATACAAACTGTGAGTATAATATTTCTTCTCTTCTTTCTGAGGATATATATTTAGTTTTTCCAAATTCTTGATTTTAACAAATCCACCGCAATCGACATGAGGAGTATAATCAACTCTATTCTTTCCCATAATCACAACTGCAATTTTTGTAGCAAGTCTACCCAAAACCAAACCAGTCGCATCTATTTCATGCTCTTCTCTTTTTAGGGTCTCTTTTTTCAATATCGTTGTTTTCATGAGTTTATTTTACTATTTCTACTTTAGCCATCTGTGTTCCGTCGCCTAGTCTATTTCCCATTTTAATTATTCTAGTATAACCACCTCTTCTATCTTTCAATTCTGTTTTCAGCTTTGTGGCACACTTTACAATAGCTTTTTTATCAACCAAAAACTTAGAAATCTTATCCTTAGCGGTTTTTGAATCCTTGGCAGTAACTGCCTTTGAGATCATTGAATCTGCGTAGCGCTTCAACTCTTTAGCCTTTGCTATCGTAGTCTCTGTTTTTTCATTCAAAACAAGACCCGCAGCAAGCTGGCGCAAAAGATGTCTGCGTTTATCGGCTGTTCTACCTAATTTTCTATGTGAACTCTTATGCTGCATCGTCTTTTAAATTAAGTGATTTTTTCTTTAATGCTTTTCTTATTTCATCTATGGAAGTCTTTCCCACACCATCAATAGCTAGTAATTCAGGCTCAGATCTTTCAGCTACTTCTTGCAATGTTTTTAGTCCTGATGCATGAAGTGCATTCATAGTTCTTGTTGAAAACTTTGTCTCTTCAATCAAGTCACCCGTGGTCTCAACCTTTTCTTTCTGCTTCTTCGAAGTGACAACGTCACTAACTTCACTGCTTATTTCCAATCCTTCAGTCTTTGAATCTTCTGAAATCTTTGAAACACTTGAAAATTGTTCAACCAAAATTTTGGCGGCTTGTTCTACGGCTTCTTTAGGACTAATACTTCCATCCGTAATAACTTCCATTTCTATTTTATCAAAATCAGTTCTTTGTCCTACTCGAACGCTTTCTACTTTGTAGCTAACTCTCTTTACAGGAGTATATGCAGCGTCAATAGCAATAGCGCCAACAGTGAGAGAATCTTTTTCTCTGCTTTCTACCGCCTCATATCCTCTGCCTTTTTGAGCAGTAGCTTCTATTTCAAGCTCGATTCCGCTATCTGAAACTGTAGCAATTTTAAGATCCTTGTTTACTATTTCCACATCACTTCCGGCCTTAAAGTCTCCTAGCGTTAGTTGTTTTTTCACTTTGCCCTTGAAATTTAGCTTAACTGGCTCATCTGAGAAAACCTTCACTCTAGCCTGTTTAAGATTCAAAATAATATCTATAAAATCTTCTTTGACACCGTCTATTGTTGAAAATTCATGATCTACCCCTTTGACATTGATTGAGGTAATAGCACTTCCAGGAAGTGAAGAAAGCAAAACTCGTCTTAGTGAGTTTGCGATAGTGGTTCCATATCCAGGATAGCAAGGAGAAATAATAAGAGTACCCTTGTCACCTTCAAGTTTCTCAAAAAATATTTTATTAGGGGTTTTGATTTCTTCCATGTAATTTTATATTAATTGGCTATAGCCACTAAAATGAATTATTTTGAGTAGAGCTCAACTACCGCCTTTACATCTGCCGATGTATCTATCTGACTCTTGGATGGTAGTTCTAAAATCTTGCCTTCAGCTTTTTTTACATCAAGAGACAACCAAGAAGGAACGGTTTTTTTGTCCAATGACTTCAAAACCAATTCAACATTCTTTTTCTTCTCTTTATTCTTTCTAAAGATAATTGTATTGTCTTTTTTTGCTGAAAAAGAAGGTATGTTCACTTTCTTTCCATTGACCTCTACGAAGCCATGTCTCACTAGCTGTCTAGCTGAGGCTCTTGAGGATGCGAAACCTAGTCTATACACAACATTATCAAGTCTTAATTCCAAATTTCTCAAAAGTATTTCTCCTGTTACTCCTTTTTTCCTGCTCGCTGCATCAAAATATTTTCTGAATTGTCTTTCCAAAACTCCATAAATCTTTTTGAGCTTTTGCTTTTCTCTGAGCTGAAAACCATATTCTGACAATCTAGAATGACTATCTTCGTGTCGTTGTCCTGGCGCATAAGGACGCTTTACCATTGCGCATTTTGCTGTACCGCAACGCTGACCCTTTAAAAAGAGTTTTTCATCTGCCCTTCGGCACTGCCTACATTTTGCGTCTATATTTCTTGCCACTTGTTTAAAATTGTTAGGTGATTAAACGTAATGTATTAAGAGAATCGAGATACTAAGACAATTCATTCAATGTAATTCTTTAACTTCTTAATATCTCGCTTCCCTTAATACTTTTTTTATACTAAACTCTTCGTGCTTTTCTTGGTCTGCATCCGTTGTGAGGAATAGGAGTAATATCTTTCATGCTCAAAATTTCAAGTCCTGAAGTCTGCAATCCTCTAACCGCAGCTTCTCTACCCATTCCAACTCCTCTTAGATATACATCAAGTTCTTTTACTCCATAAGGCACAACTGATTCTGCAACATTTCTAGCAACTATTCCTGCGGCATAAGGTGTAGATTTTTTAGCACCTTTGAAACCAGCGTTTCCAGCAGTCGCCCATGCAAGCACAGAACCATTTAGGTCGGTTATGGTAACTATAGTATTGTTATAAGAAGTTTTTATATAAACCTTTGCTCTCGAAATTTTTCTAATAGGCTTACCTTTTTTCTTTGCCTTTTTCTTGGCATAACTAGAAGAAACCGAGCCTTTTTTCTCAGCTACAGGTTTTTCCGCCTTTGCCTTTTTTCCTTTGGCTGTTGGCGCTTCGGCTACTTCGCTAGCCGGTTTTTTATCTTCAGTTGTCTTTGTCTTCTTTTCTTCCATTTATCTAGTTATTTAAGAATTATTGTTTAGGTTTTTTCTGATGCTGATTTTCTTCCGCTACCAGCTGTATGTCTTGCATTTCCTCTCACAGTTCTAGAATTTCTTTTGGTATTTTGACCCCTTGCTGGAAGTCCTTTGGCATGTCTGCTTCCTCTGTATGAACCAATTTCTTTGAGTCGCTTGATATTCATCATTTTCTCTCTTCGAAGGTCTCCTTCTACTTTGTAATTCTTTTCAATAAAATCTTTCAGTTTTCCTTCATCAGCGGGGCTAAGATCTTTGACTCTTATATTTGAGTCTATTCCAACCTGACCAAGAATTTTTTTACTCTGAGTCGGGCCAATACCATAAATATAGGTAAGTCCTATTTCTATGCGTTTTGTATTTGGTAGTTGTACTCCTGCTATACGAGCCATTTTATAATAATTAGATTAGCTTAACCTTGTCTTTGCTTGTGTTTCTTATTCACACAAACAACTCGCAAAACTCCTTTGCGTCTTATGATTTTGCATTTATCACAAATTTTTTTGACTGAAGTCCTGACTTTCATTTAAATTAGCTTTTAGCGATGCGTTTTATCGGTTAAAACGCACGTCCAAAAACTATTTTATTCCTCTATGAGTTATTCTTCCACGACTAAGATCATATGGTGTCATTTCCACCATCACCTCGTCACCAGGAAGTATTTTTATATAGTTCATTCTCATCTTACCCGATATATGGGCTAATATCTCGTGTCCATTTTCAAGGCGCACCTTAAACATCGTACTCGGAAGTGTTTCCAGTACGGTTCCTTTTACCTCTATAATATCCTGTTTTTTCGCCATAAATATAACTAAAAAGCCCAATTAAAGGGCTCAAAACGCGTAATTGGAGTTTCAGCCCGAGTTCGTGTATAAACTATTAACATAGCGAGTTTACCAAAGACTGCTTTTTGTGTCAAGAGGTGTGTTGGGGCAGATTTGAAATCTACCCCGCAGAGTGATTTACTCACCAAAAAGGCGAAGGGATGTTGCAAAATGCAATTTGTCTTGAGCAGGCATCGTATCGGGATCAGTTCTTCTTTCTTCACCTAAGAACAAAGGTAAACCGCAAAAACGATCACGACCAAATGCTTGAATCCCGGATAAAAGCTCATACATCTTCGTGCCTCGAGTTCCTTCCTGCGCAATATCAGAAATACCATCATTTGCCATAAAATACCCTCCTGAAATGAACGTGGCACATTATTGTGCGTGCTAAAGTATATATAATTACTATAGTTTGTCAAAAACTATTTTATCTCCACTGACACCCTGGAAGCAATCCTTGGAATTTTTGTAGCCCAAAATGGCCAGAGTACAACTTCGGAATTAGCTACGTTAAATTTATTTTTTATCATCTCTTCCGCTTCTGATTTTCCGTAACCGCCTACTAAACTTGCGATTTCATCTGTTTTTATACTTGCGACTGATGTTCTAGTGATATGTATAAAAGCACTAATTTTTCCTTCATCTATTTTTGCATCTCTCACTTCTATTTTATCCAAAACCTCGCTACCCTCGGCTATAGTCATTCCATCTGGAACTGAAACTTGTACTTTGTTTTCAACTATTTTATCTTTGTCTTCTTCTGTAAAGGAAATTGTTTTGAATTTGATTTTTGCGGTAAATGTAAACTGATCGCTTACTTCATCTTTTTCTTTTGATGATTTTTGGTCAGTAACTTCAGAAACTATAGCGTTATCAAGCACCACATATCCTTCATTGTCATCTCTTAATTTCTGCTTGAGCTTATTCCCCTCTTCAGAAATCAAAGTTTCCTCAGCTTTTTTGAGATCGTCTTCGGAAACTGCTTTTGTCATCTGAGTTGAACCACCTGTAAATGCTGAGTTGCTTTTTGCATAAAGCTGTTCTTGGGTGTTAGCATCTAGTGATGGAAATATAAAAGTAGTTGGTCCTATGTTATAGTCTTCTCCCGGATCCATAGCTTCAACCGAAACTTCTGCTTGCCCAAGTGTCTTTTTTCCACCAGCGTCAGTGTATCCAGGAACCGAAACTGTTTGTGTAGTTAGAAAAACTTTTTCATTAACCTTGATCTTTGTCTTGGCGAAAATCTTGTGAGTTATAGTTGAATAGCCATTATAGACTGTAACTTTTCCAGAAGCCTTGTTTCCAGTATTTTTTTCTCCCGTGGCATCAAATGTTTTCGAAACCTCATTTTCAACCACAAGTTCCTTACCCGGAATAATTCCCTTGTTTAAATCAAGGCTCGTAACATTTTTATCTACAGTGATATTTGCTATCGCTCCTATTTCATCTTTTTTAGGTTCTATAATTATATTAGCTTTAGGTAGCCACACCCAAAGAGCCACCAGGCCAGCAACTACGATACTGGAAATAATCAAAAACCATTTCCATGTAAATCTAGGACCTATTTTTACGCTCTTTACTGTCTCATCCGGCTGATCCTCTTTTTCATCAATGCTTTCGTCTTCGATTTCAGGTCTTTTGGGGGTATCTATTTTGTAGCTTTTTACTTCAAGTGAGTTTTTACCTTTTTGAGAATCTATCTCTACTGCATCTTCACCAAATTTTTCTACATGAAACTGCTGTTCAGAAACTTTTTCTACTTTATCAAGCTTCACTCCGCCCAAAACTTCTATTCCAGCTTTGGCCACCATCTTTTTTGCAGATTCACTGGCTATTTTTATTTTGATTTTTTTACCAAGTTTATCTGATTCTTTTTTGAGCAATTTCAAATTAACAACACTTTGCAAAAGCATGGCATCTTTTGGAATATGCAAAATACACGAATCATCTTTGAGATTCTTGAGTTTATCTATTACAGCAATTATTTCATCGTCTATGTCTATGTAAATTGATGACATGTTTTGTATATTATTGTTGGATAACCCTAATCGCTCTCTTGGCTATTTTTTGAATATTGTTTGGCTCTTCGATAACATCTAGCGCAACGCTCGCAAGACACATCGGTGTCACATCCTGACTTTCCGTGAGCGTCTTCGTAGCATCAGTTATGTTTGCTATATCATCTGTTGTGATGAATTGAATTTTTGGTTTTTTAGCAAAAGGGAGGTTTCCCTGCCATCCATCACTCTTCAAAATTGAAGCTATGTTTGGAAGATCAGAGCCACCACCACAAAGCATTATTCTGGAAGGTAAAAGTTCTACATCAAACTCAGATAGCGCAAGCTCCACCCCCGAAAGCCATACTTTTACATCCCCATCCATCAGATCTTTGATTTGTTGCATTTCCTCTGGCGCAAGTTTTCCAGCTGAATAATCAAGCTTCATCGCCTCAGCTTCTTTGAAATTTATATCAAACTCATTGGCAATTCTCTTGGTAAAAGCGCGTCCACCTATGGCAAACATTTTTGTTCCCAAAACTCCCCCTTCTTCAACTACCGCCACGTCCGTGGTACCTCCACCAATATCTATAAATATAGCATTGAAATCAGAAGTTTCGGATCCCTCATATCCCCTTGCCACAGCATATGGCTCTGCTGCTATCGTGATTAATTCCAATTCCAATTCTTCAGCTATGGTTTGAAGTGCTCCGAGGTGAACCAATGGAGCATAAGCATTGAAAACTCCCATGGAAATATTTTTGCCTTGAAATCCTATGGGATTAACTACTTTGTAATCATCAATTTTTACATCCACAACCGCTGCATTTATAAGCTTCACATCAACTTCTTTTTTTCCTGTTTCAGAAGCCACTTGCTCTTTTACTTTTTCGAACGCTCTTCTCTGAACTCTTTCCACTATCATCTGAAGCTCTTTTTCATCAATCTTTTTCTTCGCATCTGCGCGCTCATACTCCACAACCGTAGTAGTACCCTTTACCAATTCTCCAGCGATACCAATCACCGCTTTTTCTGGAATAATTCTAGCCTCTTCGGCAGCCATCTCTATAGCTTTTTCTGAATTTTTAACCACGCCATGAATATCAGTTACTGCTCCAGCCTGCATGTCGGTAAGAGACTGGTGAACTTTTCCACTTCCTATTACCTCACCTTTCTTTGTTTCTTTATCCACTTCAAAAATCAGAGCCTTTACGTACTCAGTTCCCACATCAAGTGATATTGCGTAGTCTTTGTATTTTTTCTTTTTGAAAAACACTTTTTTATTTTAAAACTGCTTTTATTCTTCTGACTCCTGCGCTACTCGCTTCTTCCTTCTTAATTTTGAACTGTCCGAGCTCTGAAGTGTTTTTTACATGAGGTCCTCCGCATATTTCCTTGGACACTTGACCACTCTCTTCTCCTATTGTGTAAACTTTTACCACATTTCCGTATTTATCATCAAAAATTCCCGTAGCCCCTCGTTTTTTTGCTTCGTCAATACTCAATTCTTCGACATTGACTTCAATTTTTTTCTGTATCGCGTCATTTACAAAATCCTCTATCTCACCAATTTGTTCTTTGGTGAGTTTTTGGGGATAATTGAAATCAAATCTAAGTCTTTCGGGATTTATATTGCTTCCTCGCTGAATAATATTTGGATCAAGTATTTTTCTAAGAGCGGCCAAAAGTAGATGCGTAGCTGTGTGCAATCTTTTGGTTTCTTCACCCTGGGCTCCTAGGCCCCCCTTGAATTTTCCTTTTGTCGCAGTACGCGAAAGCTCTTTGTGTCTCTGTTCAGCTTTTAAAATAAATAATTCAATATGATTTTTCCAATCAACTTCGTGAAACAAATTACTCTCCGTCAATGAATCCATAAAAAAATCTCTTGGTAATCCATACGAGCTTTCCATTTCAAAAGCAAACGCACCAGCTAAATCTAACGGCGAAGTGAAATCCTTATTATAACCAGAAGCTTTCTTAGCACTATTTATCCACTTACTGTCAGCAAGCATGTTTTTACGAAATATAAATCTTTTCAATACCTCCATGCGTTTGTTTTTTGCGGCAAATCCTCTCGAAATGGCTTCTTCAAATTTATTAAACTCGTTTTGAATTAACAGATTTACTTTCGGTGCGTTATTATAAAGCTCTGGGTAAACAAAATCTGATTCTTCTAGCTCCATCTTTTGTTTATTTAACGTATCTTGCCCTAAATACATATAAGGAACAATTTCTTCTGAAAGCTTGGCAATAGCATATAATTTTGTAATACCTAGCTTATAAGAAAATAACGCTGCTCTCCTGATTAATTTGCGAGCAACATATCCCTTATCCAAATTGGATGGAGTGATTCCTGCTGGATCAGATAAGATAAATGTTGCGGCTCTCACATGATCCGCTATCACTCTAAACTCTTTTTTATTGCCTTCATATTTTTTTTGAGAAAGCTCTTCGATCTTTTGAATCAGAGGATAAAGCACATCAAGTCTATAATTGTCATTGGTGCTATTTAGCACAGACAGGGTTCTTTCTAGTCCCATGCCAGTATCCACACATTTCTTTTCTAGTGGAATATACTTACCATCTTCTGTTTTATTGTATTCTACGAAAACATTATTCCAAATTTCAAAATACTTTCCGCATTTACAACTGGGCTTACAATCGTCACTGCACTTTGGTTTTCCGGTATCAAAAAATATTTCGGTATCAGGTCCACAGGGTCCACCATTTCCCGTTATCCAGAAATTTTCATTTATATCTAGTTTGAAAATATGATCTTTCGAAATTCCAAGCTTCTCCCAAATTTCAAATGCTTTCTTGTCTTCTGGCACTCCATCGGAACCAGCAAAAACAGTCACAAAAAGTTTTTCTTTTGACAAATTCAACCATTTTTCTGAAGTTAAAAACTCATAGCTCCAAGGAATAGAATCTTCTCTTCCATAATCTCCCAAAGACCAATTTCCTAGCATTTCAAAAAAAGTATTTCTGTATTCACTTCCAATCGCCTCTATATCCTCGGTTCTGAGACACTTTTGCACATCAACTAGTCTAGTGCCCTCTGGATGTTTTTCACCCAAAAGATAGGGAACCAATGGCTGCATCCCCGCTGAAATAAAAAGCGTAGAGGCATCCCCCTCTGGAACAAGCGAAGCTGAGGGGATAGTTTTATGCCCCTTGCTTTCAAAAAATTCTATATATTTTTTTCTAAGTTCTTTTGATGTAATCATTTTACTATTCAATCAAGTCAATTCCCCTAAATTCGGGTTTATCATTCAATGCCCTCATTTTTAATAAACCCAATTCTATCTGTTTCCTCAACTCTTCAGCTTTCTTGAGCTCTTTCGGATCATATCTACCCGAGGCAGATCGCTCTACTCTTTCAGCATCTATCTTCTTTCTTCTGATTTCGTTGAGTTCAATGTTTAACTCAGCGAGTTCTCTCTTGGCTTCATCCCTCTCCTGAGAAGAAAGTGACATATTTCCAGCTTTACGAGAAGCATTTCCAATATCTATATTCGCATCCATTTCTTCTGCTCTAAGACTCGCCAACGATCTTCCACCGGCAGACGCATCCGCCATCAGATTGTGATATTTTCTCTCTTCAGTTTTTTCTTTATTTATAAAAACCTCTAACGGTCGCTTAGATTCTTCAAGCATTACTCTAACTCTATCCAAACTCATACCACTATTATCTCCATTGAGTCTTGCTTTGCGCTCAATTTCGGCAAGCTTAGTGGCTACTTCAGCTTTTTCCAATGAATTTTGCTCAATTTCAGATTTGTTTTTCTTTATTCCTTCTTCTAGCGCCTTTATTTGATCTTCGATAGAAGACAATTCTTTTGCTTTCAATCCAGTTTGAGACTGAAACTCTTGAATTCTTATTTCTTCCATGCTTATCTTGCTCTTGTTCAGTTCTATCTTTTCTTCTATTTGTCTTATTTTTTCTTCTAGTTTTTTCTTTTCAGATTCAAGCTCGTGAATTTCAGTTTCTAAATTCTGCGTTATGGTTTCGTGCTGTCTTTTCTCTATATCATAATCCCTCTCTCCACCTTTCAAATCCCTGAGTCGTGTTTTGGCAGCATAAATATCGGCCTCAATTCTAGATATCTCCTCTTGAAAGTTTTTTTCTTTTTGCTCTAGCTCTTCTAGGCGCTTACGAGTCACGGGCTTATTGCCCACTGTCTCAGAAACCTGATGCTCTGAAGCAGACGCAAAAGCTTCGAGCGCCCTAAAAGCTCTCTGTAGTTTTTTAGTTATCTCTATGGGTATTTCAGACATTAGTTACCGTCCCAATTATCACTAGATAAAAAATCTTCTATTTTTTCAGCGAATTTTTTGGATGATTCCTTCCAATTCTCCTTAGCTGATTTTAATTGCTCCTGAAGAGAAGAAACCTGCGCTTTCTGAGCTTCGTCACTAGAAGCGCTTGCTGAATCAATTTGAGATTGAATCTGCTTCACATTAACCATTGCCTGCTTAATATACTCTTTGTCGCTCGAACCATCGCAAAAATCATAAAGTGATCCCATGTTCTTGTTTTGTTATTGAGTAAATACGCCTATATTATAAAACTTTTTCTATTTTTAGGCAAATCAAGACAGTATTCAGTTATCAATGTTCGGTATTAATAATATATTCAAAAAATATAGGATTAGAATCTGAATTTTGAAGACTGTTTACTAAATACTCTTAGTTATTTCTCCGCCTCCAATAACCTCATTTTTTAGATAAAATACCGCGGACTGTCCTATTGTAATAGCTCGTTCTGGTTTTTCAAATTCCAACTCTACAATATCTTTTTGCGCTGAGATAATTTTCCCATCTACTGCCTCATGCCCATATCTAATTTTAATTTTACAGTCAAAAGGTATTTCAGAGGCAACGCCAGAAATCCAGCTAATATTTTTCACTCTCATAGATTTTGAAAACAACCTATCATCGTCAAATTTATCAGTCACAAAGAGAGTATTGGTTTTGTAATCACATTTAAGCACATAAAAAGGTCCTACGCCTCCAATCTCTATTCCCTTTCTCTGGCCTATTGTATAAAGAGGTAATCCCTTATGCTCCCCTATTTTTTCGTTATTAAACAAAATTGGGCCAGGTGTTAGTGACTTTTGGATTTTATTTCTTAGAAATTCATAGTGTGTTTTATCTGGAACGAAACAAATCTCTTGGCTTTCTTTCTTTTTTGCTGCATTAATACCTAGCTTATTAGCCATCTTAGAAACCTTAGTTTTTTTCATATCACCAACAGGGAAAAGAGTTTTTGAGAGTTTTTCTTGATTTAGATTATACAAAAAATAAGTCTGATCCTTTGTCTTATCTATACCAGCAAAAAGCTTATAAATATATTTTTTTGAGTTTTTTGCTTCATTTCTAGTGCGCTTGATTCTCGCGTAATGTCCAGTTGCCACGAAATCACATCCGAGCTCCTCTGCTTTTTTATAAAGCGCTCCCAGTTTCACGAATTTATTACACCTCACACAAGGATTGGGAGTCTCTCCCATAGCATAGCTTTCTATAAAATAATCAACCACTTGCTTCTTGAAAAGCTCCTTGAAATTTATTACATATAGCTTTCCGCCAATTTTGTTCATAACTTCCCTGGCGTCCCTAAGCGATTCCATAGAACAACATTTATTGTCCTCGGTGTCTTTACTAGATTCTTTCCAGAATTTCATAAAAGCTCCCACAACCTCATAGCCTTGTTTCTTCAATATAAAAGCTGAGACGGAGCTATCCACTCCCCCAGAAATAGCTAGAAGTACCTTTTTTTTACGATTAGTTTTCATAAAACAATACTAGCGGTAAAACCAATATTTTTCAAATAAAAAGCCCCTCCATATATTCTGAATACATTATAGCGGGGGCGTTCGTCAAACAACTGGTTTTTCAAATTCATCGTCTTGAGTAAAAGCGATAGATGCGTCGTATTCTTTTTTTACTTTATCTAGTGAATTTGCATATTTCGCCCTGGATCTCTTTATAATTTCATCCACTGAATTATCTGCTGGCTCAGATGGCACATCCATAGTACGAGCTGAAAATGGCCTAGTGGTTTCTCCCGCAATAGACATTTTCACATACACTTCTCTTACTCCAAGATTGATAATATCATTCGCACTAAATGTTGGTTGCAGTTCTTTTTCTAGAAAAGAGGCATCTTCTGCTCCAACTCTAAAAACAATAAACGAACCAACATTGCCAAAAACTGTTTGTTTAATTTCAGGTGAAAGCTGTCCTAGATACTGGTGAGACAGCGTGAGACTTAGTTTGTATTTACGAGATTCAGCCAAAATATCAGAAAATGTAGAGGTAGCAAAATATTGAAACTCATCCACATACAAATAAAAATCCTTGCGATCTTCTTCTTTCATATAAGCTCGCGCCATTATAGCTTGCTGAATTTTGGTTAGTATCATTGACCCGAGCAATGATATATTTTCTTCTCCCAATTTACCTTTTGATAATTCTATGAAAAGAATTTTTTGATTGTTTAAGATATCATTAAGATTTATGAGATTCTTTGGTTGTCCTACTATATTTCTTACCAATTCTATGGATAAAAATTGTCCTAGCTTATTAAGTAGTGGAATAATCGCTTCATTATCAAACTTTTCTGACCAACTAGAAAATTCGTTTGCCCAGAAGTTTTTTACTACTGAATCCTCAATTTTTGAAATCACATCCTGTCTAAAAGATCTGTCTGTGAGAACTTTCATAATATCTGCAATAGTTGCTTTTTTATAATCCAATAATGCCAAAACGGTAAATCTGAAAACATGTTCTATTTTGGGAGTCCAATCTGCCCCAAAAGATTTTTTGAAAACCTCAATGAGTCCCTGCGCTACTTGCTGTTTATATTCCTTGGAAATATTTTCTAGAGGATTAAATGCTATGGGAAAATCCATATCAGATGGATTGAAATACACTACATCATCAATTCTTTCTTTTGGAATGCGTTTGAGAGAATTTTGGATAAGATCTCCGTGAGGATCAATCACGCAAACACCTTTGCCGGAATTTATATCTGAAATTATGAGATTTTCAAGCATCTTGCTTTTACCAGTACCACTTTTTCCAACTGTATATAGGTGTCTTCTTCTGTCCTCTCTTTTTATTCCAAATGGAACCCTAGAGTCTCTGAAATTCGTAGCTCCAAAAAGACAAAGCTCATCTATTTTTGTATTTGATGAAGTTGGAAGATTAACGGGTGGCTCTGATTTTCTAGACAAAATCCAGTCAAATCCTGGAGTTTTTGATGAGGCATCTGGGATATGCACAAAAGAAGCCAGCTCTTCACGATTAAAAATACATCTTGTTTTCGCCCTGGCTCTTGAAAAATAAGCCACAAGGTTTTTCTTCTCATAAGAAGGACTAAGTATAACTATCTTATTTCTATCTGAAGCAAATTCACTAAAAGCAGGTTCAAATTGTGAAAGCATGGGATTTAGCTCTTTTTGCTCAGAAAAATAAACCATTCGCGAACTCACATAAAACTTTTGCTTTTCCTCTATTGCTTCCTTTTTTTCTGTTTGGTAATAAATAATACCTTTTTCTCCTGATTCTACTTTTTCGTCTATGGGTTCCACTATGGTCTGAAAAAGCACAGCTTCGCTCATGGGAGTAGATGCGATCAAATTAAAAAAAGAGCTCATCTGATCCACGGACTCGCTACTTTTATATGTTCTTATCGAGTAGAGCTCCTGGGCTTCAAGAGTTATTTCAGATACGGCAAAGTTTCCGCCGACAGATTCAAGTCCTTCGTAATTTTTTTCTTCTATAATATTTACATCAGGAAACAAAGAAAAAACCAGTGATTTGAATGAGCTTTCTAATGCTACCGGGATATAAAAATAAAGGCTCAACTTGCCTCTTATAGAAACCCATTCTATGCTAGCTCGCCTATCACTTTGCAATCCCAATAGCATGCTGTGAAGTTGCAAAAATAGGTTTTCAAATTTGGATATCCTAACAAGCACATTGCCAAATCTATCATCCATAAAACTGGAAGATATGGCAAATCGCGCTCTTAATAATTTATATTTTGAGATCACCAATAGCTAAAATTAAAATTCAATTATTACAAAATACCTTTTTGCTTCAATAGTTCAATTTCAGGAGTATTTTCATTGGATGTATTAACTGTATTTCTAATTGGTCTTTTTTTAGGAAAATCTTTTCTCTCTTGGGGTCTCACTTTTGGTGGCGCCACAAAATCATTGGTTTGTTTCTTTCCCCTAAAATCAACTGTGTGCTGGCCAATAGCAGAAGCAAGAGAAACACCCTTTGCAGTTGGGATGTCTTTCTTCTCTATTGACACCGGTCTTTTATCAGCAAAATTAATTGATGGCTTGGGTTTTGTATCCTGACTTCTGAAATTATTTGGCTTATATGTATTGTTTTTTGGCTTTTCAGTAAACTTTTCTGACGAAGAGTCTCCCACATCACTCCATTTCATAATTCTTTCCTCTACCAATTCTCTTTTTTTGGAGTGTCGCTCCCTAGAAACTTTAATCACAGTTTCCTCTAACCCTTCTGGTTCAAAAAGGGGTGGCAATGTGTTTGCAGAAAAAGCATCGCTAGCAACACCATCTATCATGAGCTTGAGATATATACCTGCAAACGGAAGATTAACAAGATCGTTTTCTGTAAATATTGGTTCAAATTCTTTGACCAAAAACTCTGCATCTTGTGCTCCAACTCTGAAATTTATTATAGTTCCCACGTTTCCAAAAACAGCATCTCTAACCACTGTACTTCCGGTAGTTGAAAGCTGACCTATATACTGATGAGCTATAATTAGATTTAAACGATATTTCCTAGCTTCAGATAAGATTCCAGCAAAACTCTCTGTAGCAAAATTCTGAAACTCGTCAACGTATAGAAAAAAGTCTTTTCTTTCTTCGGGCTTTATTCTTGCTCTAGACATAGCAGCCACCTGAATCTTTGTAATAAACATAGCTCCCAACAAATGCGATGCATCTTCCCCTATCCTTCCCTTTGAGAGATTGAGTATTAAGATTTTTCTTTCATTCATAACATCTTCCATATTGACTGTACTTTTTGGTTGACCCAAAATATTTCGTATCATTGAGTTGGCCAAAAACTGTCCTACTTTGTTTTGAATAGGAGAGATCGCTTCGGCTTTGAGCTTTTCGCTATATCCTGGATATTCCTGAGTCCAGAAGGATTTTACCACCGGATCTTTGATATTTTTTACTATCTTTTTTCTATATGCAGGATCAACTAGCATTCTAGTTACTCCGAGCAATGTATTCCCAGGATTTTCAAGCAAAGCCAAAATAGCATTACGAAGTATGTATTCAAGTCTAGGTCCCCAAGAATCTGCCCATATCTTTTTGAAAACGTTCACAAGTCCATCCGCAACCACATTTCTATACTTTTCTTCCACCGATTCCATGATATTGAACGCGATGGGATAATCTGTATCAGCGGGATTAAAATAAACCACATCATTTACCCTACTACTTGGAATATAATTCAAAAGTTTTTCAGCAGTTTCTCCGTGCGGATCCACAAAGGCAAGTCCGTGACCTTTTTTTATATCCGAAACAGCCATGTTTTCAAGCAAGGTTGTTTTTCCCATACCAGTCTTTCCTATGATGTACATGTGCTTTCTTCGGTCGTTCAGTTTTATACCAAACTTTCTTTGCTCGCTTCTGTAATTTGTCATAGCAAAGTATGTCACATCATCTTCAGAAATTTGTTTGTTTTTATCTAAAACCATATTTATACTTTTATATCAGTGGGCTTGGGCTCAACAGGAAGACCCGCTGGAGCACCTGACTTCTTAGCTCTAATTTTTTCAACACGCTCTGCCTTAACTTGTGGTTCTGGAAAGTGCCACAAAGTAGCAAGTTCTTCTGGATTAAATACAAGAAATGCACTACCAAATTCAAAATCTCTTTTTTTCATTGCCCTAAACAGAGCTTTTTTTCTAAACTTAACTCGCATATCTGGAAAAAAGTAATCAATACTAGTTGTCACTGATTTATTTGGCTTAACTCCGTTCATAACATTGGAGCAAAATTGCTGAATAGGACCTATCGCCCCAGTAACCCCGTAGCTTTTTTGAAAAACTTCTTTTTTTCCCACATAAACAAATCTAAATTTACACTCAAAACCCTGTCTTTCAATCTTCGAAGAAACTGCTTTTATTATATCTTGGTCAGTTGGAGGCATCATTCCTCCTCCGCCACTATCCTTATCCCACTTGTATTTATCTACCACACTTTGCACAAATTTTTGTCCAATTTTACCCCAACCTGGACTGGCAGGCCTAGTCAAGATTTGAAACCAAACTTGCTCCCCCTTTTTTAGTCGGCTTAGAAACTCAGTTATCGCAGCCATAGGATCCGTTGATACTCCTGAAAATTGATGCTCAAAAACATGATACGTCCTTATTGGAAACATGTTTTTTAACTCATCGCTTTCCTTGTTTGTAAATTCAAATTCAGTTCCCCAAAGATCATATCCCTTATCTAGAAAATCATCAGGTATTAATTCCGTATAATCATCTATTTCTTGAATTTCTGCCTCTGGATATTGGGCATAAATCTGTGCCTCCACATGATCTTGAAAAATATCTGGCGTGTGAACTATGAATCTCACATTTCCATCAATACCAACCAACTCAAAGCTTAAGAAATTTTGTTTCTCTCCTTTGAATACAGTATCGATGAGATTTGGCGGAGCGTACAGAGACCACATTGAAGCAAAGAACTGTTCCATAACCTCTGGACCCCTAGTAAACTCCTTGGGCACACTTATAAGCAAATTTTTCCAATTTACGCTCTCAGTTGTGCGTTTCTGAAAATAATCAACCCACACCTCAGAATATAGAAAAACCAAATAGGCAGGTATAACTACCCACCACCATTCCGCAAGAATATCAAAAGCGGCTTTAAACGGAATAAGTATTGTAATAAAATCTATATACACTTTTGTTTTTATTTTTATATTGTACCCTAAAAATCTACTATGCTAAAGTGAATTTTCCATCTTCAAGGCGTTTAAACCTTTTATTGCCTTGTAACCCCAGCACTATAGTATTATTTTTAACGAGTCGTTCTTTGAGAACTTCTCTTATAATTTCTTCTTTTGTCATTGGTTTTCCTGTATTTTTCATTGCTCTTTCTATCACATCAGCGACAGTACCAGCCTTGTAACCCCACTCCTTTAAAGCATAAAGTCCTCTTCCAACAAGCACAAATCTACTATCCTTAATTAGTTCATTGTGAACGGTTTGGGGATGAGCTTTTTTTGAATCAAATGAGGCCTTGTCTATATGCTTTGCGATATCTCTAAAATGAAGTGGTTTTTGGTGCTTTTTCAAAACCAAAAATGCTTTATCTTTTACTCCTTTAGGGGAAATAGTGCTCCAATGAGAAAGCCCCCACTCGCTAAAAGGATTTTTCTTTAATTTTTTGCTTATCTCAAGATGTATGTGTACATGATCATCATTTATATCAGCGCTAATGGAATTGAATGAAGGGTGTTTCTTTATATGCTCAATAACTAAGTCGTGATGAATTGGATTGTTGTGATTTTCCAAAACTCCCACAAAAGAATTAATGACTGCAAGGGCTGTTTCCAGCGAAGCACCTTTAACTCCCCAAGACTTGTTTATTTCATTGGTCTCCTCAAACTCATCAAAATCAGGACTCAACTTCATTATAAAAAGCGTAGAATGCTTGTTTATAGGTGAAAGTTCTTTTTCTGAAAGTAACTCCCTGAGAAGATAATTCTCTTCCATGATTCCACCACCATTTTCAAGAATAGCTGAAATAGCTCTTGATGGATCCTCTATCATTTTGGCGAACTCTTGCTCTCTCAGTTCCCTAAGAGCTGAAGCTTCTATCTGTCTAACTCTCTCCCTAGTAACACCGTAAATTTTTCCGATTTCTTCAAGAGTTTTGGCAGATTGTCCATCCAAATTAAAACGCTTAGTGAGTATATGAGACTCTCTTTTGCCTAAATTCTTAAGCAAAGCAGAAACAACCTCGTAAGGATTGAATTCCCTAAGCATATCATCTTCTCTGGATTGCATGACTTCATCCAGAATAGACTTCTTTTCACTTAAATCTTGTTTGCTATTAATATCCATAAAATTAAAACTATTATTTGTTAATAATAAATTTAGAAAATTAGTATATCACACGACCTCCATATCGTCAATTGACTAAATCCTAAAAAGATTGCTTGGCTTTGGTTTCTGCAATAATAGCTATCCTGGCCCTTGAAGAATTAGCTGGCCAACATGTCATCAGTACCAAAACTTTTTTACTTGAATCAAATTTCATATTTATAGCTTCATCAAAATTAAGGAAGCGTTTTTCTATCACAACATAATCGTATCTTTCTCTTCCGTAATTGACCTTAATAGTATTACCCGCCTCTAAATTTGATAAATCTTTAAATACATAATTATAATCCCCCTTTGCCCAACTTAAATTTGAACTATGCCCTATGATATAAGTAGCTCCAGTATTAGCATCTGGCAGAGAGGTATTTGAAAGATGAACAACGCCATCAGCCAAAGCGCTCTCTATAGTTTCATAATCGTTAACCTTGGGATAAATAACTGGAATATTTTTTAGCCCTATGGTGGGAATAGAAACGCTGTTCATCGCCTCTTCGGCTGTTACAATCCTCGCTTCTTCAACTTCTTTAGTTTCCCCTGAAACTCGAGACTCTTCATTTACACTTTCATTGGTAAGAGATACTGCATCAGTATTAAACTCAACCTTTCCGGTTAGTTTCTGAATAATATCATTAAAATATGGTTGGGCCGTAAGCGCAAACACAACTATACCTACGGCCACAATAGCCATACCCGCAAGCCATGATATTTTTTTTATTAGCTTGCTATTCATTATTTTTACTTAGCTACAATTCCTAGAGAAAATGGAAGAGTAAATTTTGTAAATGAGAATACTCCAGCAACACCCATAACAATAGCGAATAGTATCCATTTAACTGCATCTTCTACTGGTCCAGTTGGAACATTAGCAGGAGTCTTACTTGCTCCCAAAACCTCTCCTGTTTTCACAACATTGGTTTTTCCTATCGTTCCAGCAACAGTTCCAGTTCCTTTTTTATCATCAGATGCTGCGGTTGCTTTGTTCACAATCTCAGCTCCATCAGGAACCTTGCTGTCAACAAAGACTCTATATTCTATTTCTTGAGTTTCACCAACTTTTACTTTTTCTATAATAACTTTAAGCATACCTGTATCGTTGGCTCCACCTGTTTTTGAAGACTTATCTTCTGCTCCACTAGGAAGTTTTATTACTGAAAAGCCATTTGTATATCTTGGCATATTGTCTTCAACCAAGACATTTTTTGCATCGGCATCTCCTTTGTTGGTAACACTAACTACATATCTTAGTTCATCACCTGGTTCAATGGCTGCGCCATTAACATCGTTTAGCGACTTATCAACTATAAGATATGCTCCTTGTGTATCTGGTCTAGCCTTAACGGTCACAGATGCATTTGCAGAGATAGGATCAATCTGATCCTCGGTATATTCAGCAGCATCATCTATAACTACCTCAGTTGTAGGAAGAGAGCTTTTTACTTTAGCTTTTACATCTATAACAACTGATTCGTTTGATTTGAGCTCACCCAATTCATAAGTAGTAAGCTTTTTAGAATCCACAAACGATTTGGCTATATCTTTTGTATCAGGATCAATGACTTCGATGTATTTCTCATCATAATCATTAACAAGAGTTCCATTTTGCTTGGTGTTTCCAGTATTTGTAACTGTGATCCTATATGCTATCTCTTCACCAACCTTTGATACTATGCTCTTTGCGTAGTCATCATTTGTATCAGAAACAAGATTGGTAATAGTAGCTTTTGGACTAGGCGTAATCTCATGTGGTCCTGGTTGAACAATTGGAGGAGCAGTTTTTCCTATTTTAACCACAGCCTCAGAAGTTTTAAACTTAGGATTCAAATACCATGAGAAGAAAGCACCCTGATTCTTCATGATTTTTTCACCAAGAGAAAGATCTGCTTTCGCGGTATTTTTCACATAGAAGGTTTTTGATTCACCTGGTTTTAGGTGAGTAGCTTTTACAGAAACAAAATCTTTTATTCCATCTTTGTCGATATCAACTATTTCGGCATCCACATTTGGATTCAAAACGTTGTCGCTTGCCCATATACTGCCTATTCTCAAGGCATTTAGATTTGAACCAAATACTTCTATATTACCTGTAGTATAATTATCACTTACCAAATTAATTTTATCATCTATATGTCTCACATATCCTGGAGTCAATATCTTGTTAGCTTGATCAGCTTCTCCGAATATATCTCCCAACCAAACTTCAGTAGCATCAGCGCTTCCTGTATTTGTCGCGGTTACTTTAAACCACATATCAGAACCTCTTTTGATTTGGATTTCTTTGCTCCAAACCGAATCAGAAGTCCTAGGATCTGCAACTGAAGCGACTTTATCTATTTGTACACTTGGTTGTCCTAAACCAGGAACTCTATAATAAGTTCCAACCATTCCTATAGGATTACCACTTACTGAGAATGCTACGTCATCTTGAAAATAACCAGCATCCGTAAGTCTATATTCGAATTTGATTGTTTTCTCACTTTGAGCTGCAACCAAAACACTCTGTGCAGGTTGCACATATTTCTCGTAAGTGTTTTGAACCATCTTTATTTCTTTACCCCAAGCGCTTTGCATTGAAGGATCCCAATAGCAAAGTGGAGGAACTATGGTATCAAAAGCAACTTCTTGATTATCAATTATTTGAGCAAGCTCTTCGCTAGCAACATTTGGCTGACCGTTGTTTAGGTATGTACATTCCCCATTGGTTCTTACAATAGGATTGATTTGAAAAGCCAAGTGCTCAGCTCTTACTTCTTGAGCTTTTTCTCCTGTGTTTTTGATTGTAATCTCTAGAGAGTTAACTGAACCATTGCTTCTCTGATAAGGCAAAGAGGCAAAATTGGTTCTGAATTCTAGATCATATTTCTTGTCCTGATAAATTCTTCCGCCATTATCAGAAAGCTCAAATTTATCATTAAGGTTTTCGTAAACCTTATGCATTTGAGTTGCTTTGTTGGCGTTTGAAAATTTGAGAGCATCTGCGGCATTGGCAAAGCTTAGTATTGAACCCAATACTAAGGAAACAGTGACAACAACGCTTACTCCAAATTTCACTTTTTTCTTGAAATTGGTTTTCATTGTATTAATATTAATTAAATTATTTAATGTTTATCGTTAAGCCAGTTTTTAGTTCTGGCGTTATAATCATCATTTTTTGCTGATTGACCACTACGTCGCTCTTGTTTTTTTTGATTATTCACCAACCATTCAACTGCCAAAAACATAACAATTGCAGTAATAACGGATATTGGAATAATCTTACGAACATCGGGAGAAGCTATCCTATCATCCGCTTCTGAGTTTCTAATAATCTTAACATCAGATACCTTTGATTGAAATTGCGAAGTCATGGCACGTGAAAGCTTGATAGTGTTTTCAAGATTGTCATGCAATACCACCGTTTCTATGTGCTTGGTTTTTAGATTGTAGCTTATTTTAACTACATTTTTCCAATCACGCTTCAATCCATCATCATCCTGCGAAAAAAAGTCATATGATGTTGGAAATGCATCCTGTACAGAATTTATAAAACCCACATCATAAATAGTCTTCTTGGCTAATACAACAGCATCTTCCGGTTCTAAATCTGAAAATTCAAATTCGGAAACAACCTTGTATTTAATTGGGGTTAGTATGGTAATAAAGAACCCGGCAACAACACCGATCAGCGTAGCTATAAGCAACTTCTTTGTAAATTTAGTGATTTTCATTTGGCTTATTTAAGCTGAAAGATTCATAGAAATCATCGTTAACGCCTTACTTTATCACACCAATTATGATATGTCAAGTCCGAAAAATAATCAAAAAGATGGGCACTAGCCCACCCCAAGGAATATCATTTCAATTTTAAGCTTTTATTATTACTGTTTTAATGCCTTTTTCTGAGCATATCTGTTCCAAAACACAAGGAATGGGGACGCGAAAAAAATTGAAGAGTACGCACCACTCGCAATACCTATAATAAGCGCTAAAACAAACCATTTTATGGTTTCTCCACCAAATATATATAAAGCAAAAAGCGCAACTAGTGTGGTTATTGTGGTATTTAAAGATCTAGCCATTGTACTTTCCACACCGTTCTCCACTGCGTTCTCAAAATTATCATCCTTGTGTAAATTATCCCTGATCCTATCAAAAACCACTACAGTGTCATTTACTGAATACCCAAGTATAGTAAGAAGTGCGACTATAAAAAGTGTATTTATTTCTACATTCATAAATCTTCCCAAAACTGCAAATACCCCCATAACAATTATTATATCGTGAATCAGTGCTACAACAGCTGCAACTCCATATTTCCATGAAGCGACTGGATGCCCCACTTTTCTAAATGCATACGCAACATACAAAACTATACCTATCACAACAAAAACTAAACTCCATATTGATTTTTTGAGCAATTCTTTTCCTATAGTGGGTCCAATCAACTCAAAACTAGCTTCTTCTACTTTTAGAGGACCTAGATCTTGGGATGAAGTTGAGCCATTTTCACTCTGTTCGGCCTCTGATGAATTCAATTCTCCCCCATTTAGTTTCTTCAAAATTAATTCACGGGTATCACTATTCAAGGTATCAGATTTTGTTTTTAGTGAAATTCCGTCTTCACCAGAAAGTTGAACTTGTGCATCGGTAAGATTGAATTCTTCTATTTCTCGCCTGAAATCATTTACAGACAACCTATTTCCATCGTTCCATTTGTAATCAACCCCCACGCCACCCTTGAAATCTATACCCAAATTTAAACCAAAAACAGAAAGTGCAACAATACAAAGAGCAACCGACGCTAGCGAGATTGTGAACCAAACTTTTTGTAATTTTATTATATTCATTTTATTGTTTCTTTTGATTTACCCCTAACCACCATAACCACTTCGCGCTCATGCCCCTAATAGCCATAACTCTTAGGTACGCAGAGGTTACTATTATAGCTGAAAACATGCTAACCATAACTCCTACTCCCAAAGTCAAAGCAAAACCCCTCACCACAGAACTACCAAGAAAATACAAAACCGCACAAGAAATAAGAGTTGTGATATTTGAATCCCTAATTGATGGCCAAGCACCCTTAAGACCAGATTCTATCGCAAGCCTAGTTTCTCCTCCACCAACCAATTCTTCTTTTATTCTTTCAAATATAAGAACATTAGCATCCACTGCCATTCCTATAGAAAGTATAAAACCAGCAGCTCCGGCAAGTGTTAGGGTTACTGGTATTAGTTTAAATATTAGTAGTGAAATAGCAATATAACTAACAAGGGCCAATACCGCCATCAAACCAGGAATCCTATAATAAACAATCATGAAAACTGCAATAGAAATAATTCCAATAATACCAGCCATAACACTCTTCTCAACCGATAGTTTTCCAAGAGTCGCTCCTATGTTTTGCTCCTGAACCAAATTTATGGGCACGGGCAATGCTCCAGCATTTAGATTTATAGCTAAATCCTTAGCTTCGCTCAAAGTAAAATTACCAGTGATGACTGCGTTACCTCCGATTATTTTTTCGTTTACTGATGGCGCCGAAACAATCACCCCGTCGATAGCTATCGCAAGCCTCTTGCCTACATTCTTCTCGGTGAGTTGTTCAAATTTATCTTTTCCCTCAGCGGTAAACTCAAGAGAAATCTGCGGAGATCCTATGCCTGTCTGATCAAAAACCACACTTGATTTAGCCAAATCTTTTCCAGTTAGATTCGTAGCCACAAATTGAGGCTGAACATATTCGCTAAGATCAATGGGATTTCCCTCTTCATCTGTGATCTCTGAAGTAATTGCATTTCCTTCTTCATCCAAGAGTTCTGGGGTAGCATCTGCAGATTCTTCACTTTCTTCCATGAAAACCAAAGTAGGAGTCTCACCTATGGCATCTTCTGCAGCTTTTAGATCTTTTATTCCCGGAAGTTCTATTACTAATCTATCTTGACCACTTACATAAACAGATGGCTCGGAAACACCAAAAGCATTGACTCTTCGCTCTATAACATCCCTAACTCCAGACATGGCATCTTCATAGCTATCTTGAGAAATACTTGAAAGATCTGCTTGATAAACCAATTCTGCTCCACCCTTGAGATCCAGTCCCAGTTTCACATCAAGTCTCTTTATCAAATCACTTTCAGTTTTACCCTCTGATGGTTTGATTCCGATTTTATTCAAATTTATATTTGGACCTCCCGGCATATCAACCCACAATGCAAAAACAGTTAGTGCAACAACTAACGCAAAAGTAATCCAAATTTTTTTTCTAGTATTCAAATTTTTTATTATAAATAGTAATTGAAACCTTGAAAAAAATTATCTGATAATTTTTTCTAAATCTTCTAATTCATCTAGCCTACTTTCCATGACAATGCTTGTATTTTTTTCCGCTGCCGCATGGGCAAGGATCGTTTCTACCAACCTTATCTTCCTTTTTCTTTGAAGTATCCGTGCTAGCTGATTGTTTGCCAGAATTATAATTCATCTTTTCAGTGTCGATGCTTGGCTTGCTTTCAATAGAAACACTCACCTTGAAAATATTGTAAACGATCTGGGTTCTTATGGCAGAAAGCAACTTACGAAACATATTATAACCTTCTTTCTTATACTCTACAAGTGGATCTCTTTGCCCATAACCCCTTAGCCCTATTCCACTTCTTAGGGCCTCTATTGCATCCAAATGATCAACCCACAACGAGTCTATCACTTTTAGCATAAGCATTCTTTCTATATTTCTCATGTGAAACTCACCTACTTCTTTTTCTCTCTCTGCATAAAGATTTTTTGCCTCACTAAAAACATAATCAACGATAGCTTCTCTGATTTTTTCTGAATTTCCGGTTTTTGTTTTAAGAGAATTGATGTGAGATCTGGCATCCGAGGGCAATGCTAAAATTGTTCCAAACACCTCTAGCATCTCTTCTATGTTCCAAGAAGATTGGAATTCTGTCTGTGCGTGTATTTTAACAATCAAACCAATTTCTTCTTTAACGAGATCCAATATATCCTTTTTCAAAGGAGAATTCATTGGTGAGTCAGACTTCATTGCCTGTTTGATTTCGTGCCAGTCATTGAGAATTTTTCTGCGTTTTCTATATATAGTTTCTCTTTGAGTATTCATAACATTGTCATACTCAAGAACATATCTTCTAATATCAAAATTATAACCCTCTATTCTCTTTTGAGCTGATTCTATTTGCTTGCTTATAAATGAGCTCACTATAGGCTCATCTTCAGGAATTTTGAAAGTCTCCATTACTGTTTTCATTTTGTCAGAACCAAACCTCCTCATAAGCTCATCTTCAGCAGAAACACAAAACTGTGATTTTCCAGGATCTCCCTGTCTTCCAGAGCGCCCTCTGAGCTGATTATCTATACGCCTCGCCTCATGTCGCTCGGTACCCAAAACAAACAAACCGCCTAGTTTGGTAACACCTTCGCTTAGTTTTATGTCGGTTCCACGACCAGCCATGTTGGTAGCTATAGTTACCGCTCCCTTTTCTCCTGCCTTTGAGATAATTGAAGCTTCCTTTTCGTGATGTTTTGCATTTAGAACTTCGTGAGGAATTCCTTCTCTTTTAAGCAAAGCACTTAATTCTTCTGATTTTTCTATCGCAATAGTACCCACTAGCACTGGCTGTCCTTTTTTGTGAAGCTCTTTTATTTCTCTAGCAACCGCATTGAATTTACCCTTCTCTGTGCGATAAATTTTATCCGGGAAATCTTCCCTGATCATTGGCTGATTGGTGGGAACTTCTACTACATCCAAACCATAAACTTTTCTAAACTCCTCAGCTTGAGTGAGCGCTGTTCCAGTCATACCGGCAAGTTTGTCAAACATCCTGAAATAATTCTGAAAAGTAATAGTAGCAAGGGTTTTGCTTTCTTTTTGCACGGGCACTCCCTCTTTGGCTTCTATCGCCTGATGAAGTCCTTCGGAAAATCTTCTACCGGGCATAATTCTTCCAGTAAATTGATCTACTATATGTATCTGCCCATCTTTCACTACATAGTCTTTATCTCGTTTCATTATGGCGTGCGCTCGTAGAGCTTGTTCCAGATGATGTACGTAAACAATTCCTTTTTCTGAATAAATATCGTTTACCCCCAAGGCTTTTTCTACAGCATCGATACCTGCTTCATTTAGAGTTGCTGAATTATATTTTTCGTCAATATTGTAGTGTTCATTTTCTTTTAAACTTGGAACTATACTCGCAAATCTTTGATACATTTTGCCAGATTCTTCATCGGGAGCTGATATGATAAGAGGAGTTCGAGCTTCGTCTATAAGAATACTGTCTACCTCGTCTACAATTGCATAAAAATTATTTTTGCGCTGAACCATTTGTTCAAGCTCACCCACCATATTATCTCTCAAATAATCAAAACCAAATTCATTGTTGGTACCATATGTGATATCGCAATCATACGCCTGCTTCTTTTCTTCAAGAGTTTGTCCGTGCTTAGTAACTCCCACTGTCAAACCCAAAAATCTATAAACTATACCCATCCAGTCTGCATCTCTTTGAGATAGATAATCATTTACAGTCACCACATATACACCTTTTCCAGACAATGCATTTAGATAAATAGGCATCGTGGAAACCAGGGTCTTTCCTTCTCCAGTTTTCATTTCTGCGATCATGCCCCTGTGAAGCACCACAGCCCCCACAATCTGAACATCAAATGGAATCATATTCCAAGTTGCTTCCTGACCTGCTATTTCAAATTTGGTTCCCTGCAACCTCCTACAGGCGTTTTTAACTACAGCAAAAGCCTCTGGAAGTATATCTTCCATCTTGTTTTTCAAAGCATCCCCGCTAAGTCCTTTTAATTTGCCTTTGAATTCTAGGGTTTTGGCACGAAGCTCGTCGTCACTAAAAGACTTGAATTTTTCATCAAACTCATTAACCTTTGTCACAATAGGTTTAATCTTCTTCACTTCACGTCCAGAAGAAGACCCAAAAATTTTATCAAAAATAGCCATAATTACTTTAAGTATTGCTTGCTAAGTTTATTACAAAAAAGACAAAATGTAAACAATTGCTATTAGAAGGATTAGTTGAGTTAAAAGTATTAGAGGGATTAGAAAATAACGTTTGTATCTTTGTTCTAATTCTTCTAATGAAAAAGGGGCCCCCGAAGAGGCACCTTGAAAAAAAGAGCGAGTGGATTGGAAAGGTCTTAAAATTGGACGGAAAAAGACCCGCCAGAAATTCGTGTAATACTTGCTTTGAGCTTTTCGATGAGATAGCTCACTTCAAGTGGCTTACTTCCTGGGCCAGCTTCTTCCACGGTTTCAAACGCAACATAGCAAGCTCCATCACCCCATCTTACGGGAAGATCTGTGCTTCTGAAAAAAAGAGAAATGGGCAGTCTTTCAGAACAATCTATCTGCTCTACCATGCAACACCTCCTTATGGATACGGTTTATCAGAAACTAGCAAATCATATAAACTTTGTAAATACTAATTAATTTGTCTCAATAGATTACTAACCTCGATCCCTACTTCTTTTTATAAATAATTAAAATAATTTTTGTGGGCCTTTTTGCTCTTCCTTATTTGCGACTTCTCTATATGCACAATAATCGCAATCTTTGCCTTTTTTGGGAATCTCTTTTGAAATTAAACAATCATGCAAATCCTTTATAGCTTTATCAATCCAGCCATCGTCGCCTTTGTAGGGAATTAGCTTGATATCAAATTCTAGTTTTGCATCAAATGCTTTCTTGTCAGCATCCCCATTACAATAAACAAAGTATCCTGTATCCGAAACTTTGAATCCATTTTTGCGAAGTAGCCACTGATAGACCTCCATTTGTCTTTTATATCCTATCTGCCAATCTGCATCCAAACTCACTTCTCCCTGCTTGGAAGTAGCCTTGTAGTCAACGACAATAATCTCGCCCCTGGGATTTACCCACACATCGTCTATCGCACCTGTTATTAGAAGATTGTATTTTATATACTCATACTGCACGCCCTTGAAATTTTCCCTCCAAGTATCAAGTTTTTCGTGCTCAAAAGGAACAGCATCAACACCATAAGATTTCATAAGTGGATGCTTGGTTTGTTTGGATCTATGCATATCAAATTCCTTTTTTAGCAAAGCATCAACTGCTGAGTTTAAAGAAAAAGGAAATCCCGGAGGTCTCTTTATGCCCAAAACCTTGTCCAAATAAAAACACTTGGGACACTCCAAAAATAAATCTATCCCGCTCCTACTTACCTTAAATGGTTTTTTTGAATCTTTGGAGAAAACTCCCCTGGTCCTTTTTGGATTGTAGTATTCTGACACAAAATTGAATTATTTTTTAAATACTATTCGGCCTCTATAATTCCATAATCACCGTCATTTCGTCTATAAATAATACTGATTCTATCCGTATCGGAATTATTGAATAAGTAAAAATCATGACCTATAAGATTCATTTGCTTTATAGCCTCTGCTTCTGCTATCTTTTGAGAAATACTAAATTTCTTTCGTTTAACAATTTTTATCGGCTCTTCCTCCTCCAAAACATCATTTGGCTTCCAAAGATCCACAAGCTGAGAAAATATATTTTCTTTATCTCGCCTCTTTCGTCTACCTCTCATTTTATCAACATAGGTTTCTATTTGCCTTTTTAGCTTGGGCATAACTAGATCCACAGAGGCGTACATATCGCTAGCTCTCTCTTCTGCAATGATTATATCTTTGGGAACAAAAACCATAACCTTTGAACTATATATATCTCCTGAATTATGATTTTTATCTACGCCCAACTCCACTCTTACATTCTTGATCTTGAAAAGAAAGCGATTGAGTGAGCCGATCTTCTCTTCAACATAGCTACGTAGTGCTGGTGTGAGCTCTGTGTTCGTGGTCTTGATTGCTATTTTCATTTTATATAGATTAGTGATTATTTTTGATAAATTCTTCGCCAACCCTGTAAACATCTCCTGCTCCCATTGTTATAATTATATCACCTTTTCTAGATATTTTGACTAGGTAATCAGGTATATCCAACAAAGATGGCACATGAACTATATCCACACCTCTTTTTTTGATCTCATCTGCGAGCATCTTACTATTTACTGCCAGAACGTCTTCTTCTGAATCCTGCTTTAATCTGTAAATATCAGCCAAAATAACCTTGTCAGCGCTATCAAATGCTTTTACGAAATCACCAAATTCATGCCTAGTTCTACTATATCTATGAGGCTCAAAGACAACTACTATTCTACGATCACCATAAAATTCCTTGGCACCATCAATCATCTTTTTTACCGAAATAGGCGTATGAGCATAATCATCTACAACCAATATGCCGTTTTTTTCACCTTTTATTTCAAACCTCCTACTAACTCCCTTGTAATTTGATATAGCTTGGGGCATCAAACTTTTATCCACACCAAGCTCATTCATAACTGCAATGGAGGCAAGAGAATTTTGGATGTTGTGCTCTCCGGGTAAACCGATCTCAAATCCAGAAATTGTATCTTTAGCATCCTCTCTTCCTATTTCTACGTCAAAAAGTGTCTTTAGGTTGCCTTTTTTAACATTGATCGCTCTAACCTGATTATTTTCACCCAATCCGTAAAAAACTTTTCTTCCCGTATATTTAGATGCGACTTCGAGTGTATTTTCATCGTCACCACAGGCAATCAAAATTCCTCCCGATTTTATTTTACTGCAATGTGTAGTGAAAGCATTTTTTATATCCTCTATGTCTTTATAATAATCCAGATGTTCACTCTGAATATTTGTTATCACTGCTATATCAGGATCATAATTTAGAAAATTTCTTTTCCATTCACATGCTTCGGTCACTATCAGATCATCGCTACCCATCAAAAAATTACTATCCCACTCAAAAACAATTGATCCAGTGATAACTGTGGGATTTAGTTTGGAAAAATCTAGTGAAGTGCCTATCATAGAAGTGGTAGTGGTTTTACCCTTGGTTCCCGAAATTGTAATAACTTTTTTGTAATTTTTCATCACCAAACCCAAAGCCTCGGCATAGCTTAGACATTTTATACCTTTATTTTTGGCAAAAATTATTTCTGGATTATCCTCTCTCGCCTCTGAAACATATACCAATATATCAGTATTTTCTTCAACATTCTTTGCATCATGCTCCCCCACACAAACACTCGCTCCAAGTTCCTTAAGTTTTTTAAGTATTGGTCTTTCTTTCAGATCAGATCCTGAAACTAAAACGCCCTTCTTCAGTAAAAGCTGAGCAAGAGCTGATATACCGATTCCACCAATACCGACAATATGAACTTTTTTTATATCGTTAAACATTTTTTTGTAATGTTGAGATTATGACTTCGGCTATATTTTTTGCTCCGTTTGTTTGAGCTAATTTCTTTATATTTTCGGACATATTCTTTAGCTTATCTGGACTTTCAAATATTTCCAATATCTTGTTTTCCAATGTCTCAGCGCTAAGTTCTCTGCTCTCAATAACCTCAGCAGCGCCTCTTTCTTGAAAATACTTTGCATTAAAAACTTGATCTCCCCTGCTATCTCCCACGGGCAGAGGTATGAATAAAGCTGGCTTTCCAAGTAGCGCCAATTCAAATGCAGTTGAAGCCGAAGACCTTGCAATCACTAAATCAGCTACGGCATAAGCATCAGCCATGCTCTCTCTCATCGTAGGGAGAATACAATAATGTCTATCTCCTTTTATATCTATACGCGTATCAACTAAATCCCACACTACGTCTTTTTCGCCGAAAATATCTCTCACTCTTTTTTGCACTAAGTTATAATTCATGGCACCACACTGCTGGATAATTTGAAATTTGGAAAGAAGTCTTGGTGCAGATTCTATAACGGTATTGGAAAAATTAACAGCCGAAGAACTTGCAACAGTGAAAAAAAGCACGGGCTTATCTTGCGTCAATCCAAATTCCTTTATCGCTCTATTCTTATCTCCCCGCGTTATTTGCTCCCTAATAGGATTACCCGTTAAAACAACTTTTATTCCCGGATAAAATTTTTCCATATTCTCAAAAGCCACACAAACTGCGACTGCTTTTTTAGCTACAATTTTATTTGCAAGCCCTGGCGTAGAGTCAGATTCATGAACCACTATAGGTATTTTTTTCCATCCAGCAACTAGAGTTGCAGGAAGAGCCGCATATCCTCCCTTGCAAAAAACGATATCTGGCTTAAAAGAACTGACAATAAAAAACGCCTTTATTATTCCAATAACAAATTTAAAAAAATCAAAAATGTTTTTGAGTGAAAAATATCTTCTGAGCTTTCCCGACAACACGCTTTTATAAGCGATTTTGGAATTTGTCACAAACTGTTTTTCAACTTTAGGATTTGAGCCTACAAAAAGAAACTCAGCATCGATGCCTTTTCTTCTTATCTCCTCAGCAACAGAAATAGCGGGTATTGTGTGCCCCATAGATCCTCCACCGGCGAGAAGTATTTTATATTTTAGATTTTTGTTACTCATTGTATTAGTTTAGACCATAACCCTACTACGCTTTTTTCTTACTCCGAAATTAGTAACATTCTTTCGCGATCGATCATTATTCTGCTTGGAAATATTCATAAGAATCCCGACACCTATGAGTGAAAAAATTATTGAACTTCCTCCATAACTTATAAAAGGAAGTGGGATTCCGGTAAGCGGAATAAGAGATAATATAGCGCCAATATTCATAAAAGCTTGGATGGTTATCCAGCTAGTTATACCTATTGCTAAAAACTTGCCAAATCTGTCATTGGTATTAGAAGCTATTCGAAAACCTCTCCATGCGAAAATAGCAAAAAGCGCCAATACAATAATTATTCTAAGTAACCCGAGCTCCTCTGACATTATAGCAAATATAGAGTCTCCCGAGGCTTCTGGAAGATAGTTGAATTTTTGCCTGCTATGTCCTAGACCCAAACCAAATATTCCACCAGACCCCACGGCTAGTAACGCTTGGTTTACCTGATAACCTATTCCCTGAGGATCAAGCTCTGGGTGAAGAAACACAGTGAATCTAGCAAGTCTATATGGTGCGATTTTTACCAAGAAAGCAAAAAACGCAGCAGCTCCTCCAAGAATAAGAGCAATATATTTAGAAGGAGCGCCTCCCATGAAAAACATTGCTATTGAAGTACAAGCTATAACAATAAGAGTACCCAAATCTGGTTGCAACATTATGAGCACCGCGACTATCCCCAAAGCAAATACAAATGACAAAAGGCCTTTTTTGAAATCAGCTAAGTCTTTGCCCATTTTTTCTAGCCAAGCTGCAAGATAGATTATAAATAGAAGCTTTACTATTTCGGTAGGCTGAATAGAAAAACCAATATTTATCCAGCTATGAGATCCTGTTCCATAAGAAGTTCCTATTCCTGGAATAAAAACCAAAAGCAATAAAAATACAGAACCAAAAAGACACCACTTACCAAGCTTTTTCAAAGTAAGATAATTGATATTTGAAACAACAAACATCGCGATAATTCCCACTATTACTCCATAAAAAAGCTGGTGCTTGAAATAATAATACGGGTCATTAAAATTTTCAAAGCCCCTTACTGAACTCGCAGACGCTATAGAGATCAGTCCAACCACAACCAAAGCAATCACTGAAAAAGTTAAAACAAGGTCTGACTTACTAGACCTTCTCATATCTACCAATTCTCCTCTATTGTTTTTCATTTGCTAATTCTTTTATAAACTTTTTAAACAAATCGCCTTTTTCTTCAAAATTCTTAAAAATACTGTAGCTAGGCGATGCTGTTGAAAGCAGACACATCTTACCACTTTCAGTGTTATTGTAACAAAATTTTACCGCATCTTCCATTGAAGATGTTTTGAAAATTTTAGGATTATACTCTTTTTGTTTTTTTATTTCTAACTCGATTTTATCTCCGCTCTCAGGAAAAAGCACGATTGAGTTTATTTTGTAAAAAACAAGTTCTTTCACTAATCCAGAAAAGTCATATCCTCTATCCCTTCCTCCCAAAATAATTGATCCTATGCGGTCTTGAAATACCTTGATCGCCGCTATCGTGGATTCAGGAGTAGTTGAGATAGCATCATCGTAAAAATCTATACCGTTAAAATTTCCTACATATTCTAGCCTATGTGGTAATCCCCTGAATTTCGCAATAGACTTTATTGAATTTTTCACATCAATGTCGAAAACTTCCGCAACAGCCAAGACCAATAGAATATTATCAAAATTATGATTACCAATTAATTTCAGTGAATCGGTTCGAGCGATAACCTCGTCTTTCAAATAAATACTTTCCCCGTCGTGCCAAAAATAGTTTCTGTCTCCACAAATTAGACGCTCTGCATTGGTTATAAGATTTGCTATTTTTTCATATTTTGAATTGTAAACAAAAAAGCAACTTTTATCTTGGTTATTCACTATATGAGACTTGGCTTTAAAATATTCATCAATTCCGCCATGGTAATCCAAATGATCGGGAAAAAAAGCAGTAAAAATTGCCACATCCACTTTTTCAGAAAAATCTTCTAGCTGATAGCTTGAGAGCTCATACACAAAAACAGTATCCTTAAGATTTACAAAAGACAGAGATGGTTTACCTATATTACCGACTATTTCGGTATTGATTCCTGCGTCTCTAAGAACATTATAAATCAAAGAGGTTGTAGTGCTTTTACCTTTGGACCCAGTGACACCGATAACACGATTTGATTCGTCAAGATTTTGAAAAAACAAACGAGTAGCCGAAGTAACTTTCTGATTCACAGCTAAAATCTGCGGGAAAAATTTTATTCCGGGAGATTTGATTATGAGATCATATTCATCCAGAGAATTTAAGTAATCTTTCCCAAGAATTAGCTTGGTATTTGAATCAGGCAACTTAACTGATTCATTCTCATCAGCTATATAAAAAACTTTATCGGGAAAAAGCTCACGCAAAAATGCAAGAGTCTCTTTACCCTCTTTTCCAAATCCGAGTATTAATACTTTTTTATTTTCTAATTCTTTAAACTTCATTTATTGAATTTCTTTTATTTTTCCGTAAAATTCTTCGGGAATATTGTGTTCTGAGCGAGAACCGATCTCTTTTTCAATTAATCTATCCGCATCTTCAATCGTGGAAACAATTTTACTTTCAAAATAATCCATCACAAATGAATGAGAGTATTCCTTGCTTCTACTTGCCAGCAGTGTTGCTGCCAATGCCTCTTTACTAGTTCCCACACACTCAAACGGCTTGGATCCTTTAGTACCCCAAAGCTCTTCGAAAAGAGGTAAAAGCGATTGTTTTTCATAAAGATTTTCACCAAAAATTTCAATTAGTTTTGTCTTTGGCAAGAACGCTGACAGCATGAGAAAAACAAAAGCACATTTGGGGCAAGTACAACACCACAACGATTTGGTTCCGTCTCTTTGAATTTTGAAATTGTTATTACAGCTACTAAATACAGAAAAGTATTCTGTGGCTATACTCGCAAAATTTTTGGTTATCGCGAGCTCAGTCAGGGGCCTTAGTAGACTAAAATAATTTATTTCTTTTGAAATATAATTCTTAATATAAAAGTCAAAATCTTTTTCAAACTCAAAGCTCTTTGAATACTGATGATTTATATTCATCCCTAAATACGAAACATTGCCTTCGTTTGAACTTGATTCGTTTGAAACGATAATATTTTTGTATCCGTAGAGAATACAAACTATCACTTCAATAAAAGCAATAATTGAACTTACTGGGACATGTCCATTGTATACCTTACCGCTCTTACTAAGAGCTACTAAATTTTTATCTATAATTCTTTTTACTACCAACCTTTTATACTTTGAAATTTTGTCTATGCTCTTGAAAATCTCATTTTCACCCAAAGTAAAATTATCAAAATCAAAGCCATTGTCTTCCAATAACTTAAGAGACACTAAAGAATCTTTTCCTCCCCCAATTGAAAGCAGACTTCTATTTGGAAGACTGATTTCTTTTGGAGTAAATTCTTTTTTTATACACGGGAAATTTACAAGTTTTCTGAAATCAATTTTATTTTCATAATAAAACTGTCCCAGTCCTATGCCATAAAGCTTATTCCAAAACTGGGATTGTTCTTCGCTCAACTCACCACTTCTGACTTCGATGTTCTGGGGAACATATGCCTTGAAATAGCTCACACCACAAGCCAAATGAAGTGCAAACAATGCGCTATTCAAAACTTCCTTATTTGCCAAGTTCAATTTTCCTTCTGGCAAAATAAACTTTTCTTCAAATTTTTCTGTTTCGTCAAAACTATATTTTAAACAAATTTCACGAGTTTCCTCGTTAAAATCAAAAGATTCAAATATGAATTTTTCATAGCTTCTTTGCGACTTCATAAAATGATTTAAAATCGGGAGTATTTCTACCCCCGAAAATATTTTATTTTGATACTGATATTCCCAACCTCTCTTTTCCAATCACCCCTTCCTTCATGGCTATTTCGCCATTCACCAATACCGCTTCAATTCCTTTCGGATACTTATAAGGATTTTCAAATGTAGCCAAGTCTTCAATATTTTTTGGATCAAAAACCACAATATCGGCAAAATTACCTTTTGCCAAAACACCTCTTCCAGCTATCCCCATTTTTTCCGCTGGCATTCCAGTGATTTTATATATCGCCTCACTCCAACTAAGCAAACCTTCATCAACCACAAACTGCTTCAAGAAGCGAGGAAATGTACCAAATGATCGTGGATGCACCAACTCTTCATTTTCTTTCATCCACTTGTTGTTGTAATAAGCACCGCTAGAAGCAATTATTGACAATGGATGTATCACGGCTTGTTTCATATTATCCTCATCAATAGTTTGATCAAAAACTATTACATGTCCATTTCCAGCAAGCAAAAGTTGGATCGTGGCTTCTTCAACTGAAAAACCACTTTCCCTAGCCATATCACCGATGCTTTTACCTACTAGCGACTTGCTAAACGGGCAAATTGAAACAATCATATTTTCATAATCATTCTGATCTTCTGCGAGCTCCTTAACCAATTTTTTTCGCGATGCATGATCTCGCAATCTTAATAGCATACTATCTCTACCTCCGTCGGTAATCCATTTTGGAAAATATGCATACAAAACCGAACCAGTTGTAGAATATGGATAAACGGTGAAGTTAACATTAACCCCGTCTCGATAAGAATTTTCTATTAGTTTAAGAGTTCTATCAAAAATACTCCAATGCATTTTGCCCTTTGCCTTAAGGTGAGCTATGAGCAAACTAGCATTTGCCTTTTGAGAAGTTCTGATAGCTTCTTCAGTGGCTTCATACAGCCCCTCGCTCTCACTTCGCAAATGCGTAGAATAAACTCCACCCATAGATGACGTCAGAGAAACTAGATGATCTATTTCTTCATTTTTTACAAAATTTACGTGAGAATATGAAAGCCCAGTAGAAAAACCAAGCGCACCTTCTTTCATGGCCTCACTTGTCATATTTTTCATCACCGCCAGTTCCTCCCTAGAAAGATCTCTTCGCTCGTCCCCCACCAATCCTCTGCGCAAAGTTGTATGTCCAACCAAAGTTGCAAAATTTACTCCTAATCTTGTTTTTTCTAATTCTTTCAAAAGCCCCTCAATAGTCATCCAATTCACGGCAAGATCTCCAACTGGCACCCATCTGCGAATAGTCTCAATAGCCTCGGGTCTAGGAAGTGGAGCTATGGAGGTACCATCATTTCCACACACAATAGTAGTTACACCCTGAGCTATCGCACTTTCTTGAGCTGGGATTTTAAACAAAGTCCAGTATCCATCCGAGTGACAGTGCGCATCAATAAAACCAGGAGAAACATATTTGCCAGAAGCATCAATGATTTTTTCGGCTTTTTTGTTTTTGTAGTTTCCTATGGCCTTAATTTTTCCTTTTTCAATCACGACATCAGCCAAGTATGGCTCACTGTTTTTTCCGTCTACTATTGTACCGTTTTTGATAATGATTTTTGACATATTTTTTTATTGTGGGCCTTCATAAATATAATAATCTACTTTTTCACTATTTTCAGATTCTGTAACTCCCTTGATCGTGTATTGCTCTCCACCCAAACAAGTATAACTATAATAATATTTTTCAGGCAGTGGATCTACGGGGAGACTCCCTACAAACTCAGGAACTAAAGATTTATAAAAATCTCCATTGACGTCATCGGTTCTAGACAAGGACCTACTCTCAGGATATTCGCCCTTAGATTCGTAGTATTTTTCCAAAATATAGGCAAGCTGTCTCACATCACTTTTTCTTATCGTATTTCTCAGCGCAACACTTCCCACGTCTTGCTTGGTATTAGCTTGATCAGATAAAGATGGTTCAGAAATAATATTTTCAGGCTTGGTGATTTCTATGTCAGAATCGAAATCTGAGAATACATAGCTTACCGCCATGATATCCTTATTTTCGTATTTTGAAGTAAGTCTCATGGAATGAATAAGAAAGTTCGATTCATCTATCAGGATTTCTCCTATAATTTCGCCACCGTCTTTGTCTGAAACAAGCGTATCAAAAATATCATTCACACCCCTAGCATTTGAAAAAGGAATCTTAAAAACAATCTTGTGTGCCTTATTTCCCTCAAACTCTGAGGTTTCAGATGAACTAATTTCGCCTCCACCGCTTGATACAAAACTTAGAATATTTGAAGCGTAAAATAATTCGAGAGACTTGTATCCATCTTCCTGTGTGACCTCCACCCACTCATCAGAATCTGATTCACCCAAAAGAGAAAGAGGTATAAAAATTTTATTGTTATAGTATATAACCTTTTCATCACTAGACTCTGCACCCACGTCCTTGCACTCAATCATAGCATTGGAAGGAAAATTAATCATTCCGCTACAATTAAGCTTTCTATCACTCTCTTCAACTGCATTTGCGGCCACTAGGGCTTCCTGAGAATATTGAAATTTAACAGATTTTACCTCGCTCATGGCTTTTGAAGATTTATTCATAATACTTTCGGGTCCAAAAGCAACACCATCCTTAAAAATAAAAAACCATAAACCAAAAGCTACTGCTATAGCAATTAGAATTAGTATGATTAGAAATTCTTTGTTTATTTTAAACATTATTTTCCACTACCTATTATACCTATAACCAACCCAATAACAGCCGCAATAGCTCCAATAACCCAGAATCTCATAGTAACTTTGTGAGCTGGCCAACCCTTGGCTTCAAAGTGATGATGAATAGGCGCAACTAAAAATATTTTTTTGCCTCTAAATCTTTTTGATCCAAGCTGTAACACAACAGAAATCGCTTCGATAAGAAATACTATTCCGATAATTGGTAGAACCACAAAAGAATTAGTAAGAAACGCAACTACAGCCAGAGTAGCTCCAAGAGCGAGAGAACCAGTGTCCCCCATATAAAACCTCGCTGGAGGAATATTGAACCAAAGATAGGCTAACGTAGCACCGACTATCACGCCACAAAATGCTGCTATATTTATCTGCCCTCTAAAAATAGCGATTCCTGCAAAAGCGGAAAAAGACAATGCAACCAAACCCGCAGAGAGACCATCAAGACCGTCAGATTCGTTGACCGAAAAAACAGAAGCTATAACAGTAAAAATAAACAAAGGTATGTACCACCATCCTATTATAAAATCTCCTATAGCTGGTATATGAATAGAATCCCAACCCAACTTATAATAAAACCAATACGCCCCGGCAGCCCCTATTAGAGCCACGATAACTAATCTAACTTTGAATGAGATTCCTCCACCCCTATTAGCGCCTTTGTTTTTTACAACCATGAAATCGTCAACAAATCCAAGGATAGCAGTGGTGACCAAAGCAAAAAGCAGAATCCAAGTCTGATCCCTGCTTATAAAATTTAGTTTTTCTGGCCAAAATCCAGGCACGAAAACAGACAAAATCCAGAAAAAAACAGAAAGAACCAATACTGTAATCCAAATCAAGAGACCACCGGACCTAGGAGTGCCCACTTCTTTTTTCTTGTGCAATTTATTGAAAATAGGAGTCTTGCTTCCGTCAGGCGCTGTATCTCTGGCCTTGGTCCTCCAAAATTTATATTTGTAAAGAAAGTGTGTCATTATTGGAGTAAACCCAAAAGCCACAATAAAAGCTATGAAGGTTAGTATAAAAACCTTGATGAGATCATAGGTTAATTCTGGTTGTTGGAATGCAATTGACATATGTTTTATTATACCACAAAAAGCTATATTGCTATACAAGTTACAGGGCTCGAATCACACAGCAAAAATCCGTAAAAATTAAAACGTATAATTACTTTTTATATACTCCAAAAGTCTTTGCATTTCAGCAAATCTATTATTGCTACCCAAGATAACGGCCACCACATTTCTATTGGGCTTTATTTCAGCTACCACTGCCAAGCATTCTCCAGCCAAATCAGTATATCCAGTCTTTCCAGAAACAATTTTAAAGCTACTTTCTTCAAGAAGCTTGTTTGAGTTCTTGAAATTTACAGTTCTACTACCACTACTACTCGCAATACTTTTTTCTTTTGTTGTAGTAATTTCTCTAAATAAACTATCTCTATCTAAGTAGCTAATGAGCGTAGCCACATCCCTAGCTGTTGATTTTTGAGAAGCCGTGTCTAGCCCATTTGGATTTACATAAAAAGTATTTTTTAGGCCAAGAAAATCCACTTCCTCATTCATAGTGCGGACAAATGATTCGACTGATCCCTTTCCAAGATGCTCACCCAGTGCATACGCAGCGTCATTTGCAGATTTAATAAGCAAAGCATCCAAAAGATCTCTAGCCAAGAAAACTTCGCCTGAAAGCAAATCAATATTTGAAGGCTCTTGCGCGGAAGCGGAGCTACTCGCTCGCACTTGATCATTGAGCGAACCACTTTTGATAGCAAGATGCGCTGTCATGAGTTTAACTAAACTAGCGATAGCACGCTCTTCGTCTTGAGATTTTGCAAATAAAACCTTCTTTGTATCCAAATCCACAACATAAGCTGACTTGGCTGATAACTTTATATCATCAAGCTCAGTATCTGAATAAGGCATAACAGAAAAATCAGGCGGAGCTATCGCTTCACGTCTAACTGCATCCGATGCGACCAATATATTTTCTTGAGGTATATGATCCGAAAAAACCGAAGCAAGGTAATCCCTAGCACCTCCCAAGAAATTTACCTGTCCCATCAAAATCAGAATAATTGTTATGATTTTTGCTATCAAAATTAGATATTATTGTTTTCTTCTTTTTTCTCTTCTGCGATGTAACCAGTTGAAACTTCCAATGCTTGTTGCTGAGCTTTATCAAAACCCTTATCAACAAGTGATTTGTTTAATTCCTCAAAATTTGGAAGTTCTTTTTTGTTTGATACGCCTAACATTTTCATGAAATCAAAACTCACAACATACTCAAACATTCTCTGGTCCTGCCCACTTTTTCTACGCTCAACGAGCCCCCTCAACAATAAAACCCTAAGCATAATAGAACTATTTACACCTCTAATGATATCTATCTCTGGCCTGGTTATGGGCTGTCTATAAGCAATAATCGCCAATGTCTCAATGGCCGCCCTACTTAATTTACCCTCTCTTTCTTCTTTCAGTAGCTCCCCCACAACTGGCGCGCACTCTGGGTTGGTAGCTATCTGAACTTCATTGTCATCAAATATCAAAGTCAAACCACTATCTTTTTTGTATTTTTGAGACAAGATTTCTATTTCTTTCAGTATTTCTGCGCGATCAATTTTGCACAAAGAAGCAAGTTTTGAAATATTAACAGGTCTTCCTGCTACAAAAATCAGTGATTCTATTTTTTGGTTTAGTGAAGGCATTATTGTATGTTATTTTCTGAATTAGTTTGATTGTTTTTTTCTATTTTAATTTCTCCAAATATATCATCTTGACTCGCTTGTATATGTTTCTGTTTTAAAAGTTCAAGTAAAGCTAAAAATGTAACAACAACTTCCACCCTTGAACCATTTTTGTGAAGCTCTTTGAAGCAAGTCGTCATCCTCTGCTCTATGTTGTTTAAAATGTGATCTATTTTTTCTTCTATCGAAACTTTTTCTATAACAACCTCTTCTTCAAGTATTTCTTCCGTTGAAATATGTCCAATAATATCTTCGAAAACTGACTTCAATTCATTTGCACCAATATCAGGGGGCGGACTAAAAACTATTTCCTCGGAAAAATCAGCAAGCTTATCAAAAGAAAAAAGTTTCTTAGAAAATTTTCGCCTAAAAATTTCTCCCGCCTCTTTAAATCTTTTATACTCTCTAAGTCTTAGCTCCAATTCCTCGGCGGATAAACTTTCTTCTTCAGTAAGTGCAAAGCTCGGAATCAGCGCCTTTGATTTGATTAATATAAGTCTCGCAGCTACCTCCAAAAATTCTGACATTTCAGCCATCGTGATTCCGTTTTCGATATCCTTTAGTTTGGCGATATATTCGTCAGTAACTTTTGCCAAACTCATTTTAGTGATATCCAAATCATCCTTTTCTATAAGCTCAAGAAGCAAATCAAGGGGCCCTTCAAATTGTTGTGTTTTTATTTGGTACATCTAATTTATTTTCCTATATTTCCGATTACTGGTTTTTCTATCTTTATGTATTGGCTCGCACTCATTATTAATGACTCCGTAAGACTTCCTGCATTGAGCTGGATTTTTTTCTGAGTGCTAAGCGACTTATCTAGATATGTTTTGATTTTATAAAGACTTCCGAATGCAGCTATCTCACCCAATTTTTTGGTTATGTATTTCTTTATATCAGCCTCTTTGGCGATGGAAACTTTTTTTACTGTTTTGATTTTTGGATCAAGCTTTTGTACTTTTTTTATTTCTAAATTCGCAAGTTTTTTGAGTTTATTGAAGTCTAGCTTTTTCTTTGCAGACAAAACAGCGAATGCAAATTCTTTATCCATTTTTACAAGCAAAGCCTTTGCTACGACTTTTTCATCTATTTTTTGCGTGGCGGCAGCGTCATGAGCTGTAAAAACTTTCCTGTGTTCCGCAATTTCGTACTTGGCACCACCCTCTGATAAAAATTTTTCTAATTTTTTAAGCATAGTTTTGTATTACTTTTTTTGAATATTCTATTGTTTTTGAGAATCAACATAGCTAGCGAGCTGACCACATTCTGCTTTTATTTGCTCCCCCGTAGCTTCACGCATACTAAGTTCAAATCCCTTTTTTCTGATATAAGAAGCGATTTCTGTTATCTTTGGAGATACTACAAAAGAATCGTTTATGCCATCAACTTTGTGTAGCACCGAAAGCTCTATTGTAAAAATCTTGGGATCAAGAATTTTGCAAAACTTTCTTATATGCCACATTCTGTCATTTATTTTTGATATTGGGATATATCTAGCAACAACTTTGCGTCCCGTGGAATTGAAAAAATCTTTTGCACCTAAAATAATATTTTTAATAGGTGTGTTATTTTGAATTATTTTGCCCCTTATCCTATCACTTGGAGCGTGCAAAGAGATAGCAAGCAAAACAGGAAGTTTTTTTAGTGAATCAAACGCTCTGTAATTTGATCCATTTGAAGTGACAACAAAAAATACTCTAGGATATTTGGAAATAAGCATCCTCATTGCCTTTATCACATTGGCATCATTTTCTGTATATTCTCCTGTGCCACTAAAAGAAACTACGAGATCTCTTATTTCAAATTTGGATTTTTGGATCTGAGTCATCATTGACTGAACTTGATCCAAAATTTCACTGGCCTCTAGGTTTCTTACGAGCCACTCTCTAGAGCATTCACAAAATTTGCATCCTCCCCCGCATCCTATTTGACATGAAACAAAAAACTCCGCGCTTCTGCTTTTTATGCGAGCTACTGTCTCTAGAACTTCACCGCTATCGAGTGTCCAAACAAATTTTATAACTTGGGTCGGTCCTTCTTTGACAGACTTGAGACTATTTAGTTTCATTATTTTTTTCTGTTTTTATTCCAAGCTCTTTTAATTGTTTTTCATCAACAGGAAGAGGTGCTCCCGTCATCACATCTTTTCCGGTACCATCAAGAGGAAATGCATAAACATCTCTAATACTTTCCAAATCCCACAAAACCATCAAGAGTCTATCAACTCCCGGAGCTATTCCTCCATGAGGAGGTGTGCCATACTGAAAAGCCTCTGCCATATGGCCAAATTTTTTATCTACATCGGCTTTTGTATATCCAGCTATTTCAAATGCCTTGTACATGGTTTCTGTTTCATGGTTTCTTATCGCACCACTGCTTATCTCAAATCCGTTTAGAACCAAATCGTACTGATATGCAACGATATCCAAAGGATCTTTTGTTTGAAGTGCTTTCATGCCACCTTGTGGCATACTAAAAGGATTGTGACTAAAATCTATTCTCTTGGTGAGTTCGGCATCATACTGGTACATAGGAAAGTCCACAACCCAAAGCCATGCAGCTTTTTTGGGATCCGCGAGTTTTAGAGACTCTCCAATAGCTTTTCTGACAGCTCCAAGAGCCTTGCACGAAGCTTCCCAGTCTTTGCATGCAAAAAATACAATATCTCCATTTGTAGCTTTAGTTGTTTTTTGTAATTCAGAAAGCTCTTGCTCTGATAAGTATTTAGTGAGAGGAGATTTTACTTCGTCTTTATATGTAATATAGCCTAGTCCCCCAAGTCCATTTTCCCTTGCAATCTCGGTAAAATTATCTATCTCTTTTCTGCTAAATTTTGCGCCACCTGGGACTCTCAAGGCTTTGACCACTCCACCTTTTACAATCTCTTTTGCAAAAATTTCAAATTTAGAATTTTTGAAATTGTTCGTAACATCAACAAAACCCAAATCATATCTCAGGTCTGGCTTGTCGCTACCATATTTATCCATCACTTCTTTCCAAGTCATCCTAGGAAATGGATCTGATATAGTTTTTTTATCACTAAACTTTTTAGTTATTTCAATCATCATTCCCTCAACCAATTCCCACACATCTTCTTGATTCACAAAACTCATTTCTATATCTATCTGATAAAAACTTCCTGGGTGTCTATCAGAGCGCGGATCTTCATCTCTAAAACATGGAGCTATTTGAAAATAGCGATCAAGTCCCGCAACCATCAAAAGCTGTTTGAATTGCTGTGGAGCTTGAGGAAGTGCAAAAAACTTACCCTTGTACATTCTCGAAGGAACTAAGTAGTCACGAGCTCCCTCCGGAGATGGGTTTGCTAAAATAGGAGTTTGCACTTCTACAAAATCTCTCTTTTGTAGATAATTTCTAACAAACATGAAAAGCTCATCCTTGCGCTTCATGATTTTCTGATATTTGTTTCTGCGAAGATCCAGATATCTATATTTGAGTCTTTTTTCCTCGTGAACATTTTTGGCAACTCTGTCGTCTATTTCAAAAGGTGGGGTTTTTGATTTGGTTAGAATAGCTAGTTTTGAAACCAAAATTTCTATTTCGCCAGTAGGTATATTTGAATTTATCATTTCCTTTGGCCTAGGTCTCACTGCGCCCTCAGCTTGTATTACAAATTCTGACCTGCAAGTTTCTGCTATTTTAAATGCCTCGGCACTCTCGTTTGGATCAAAGACAACTTGAGTGAGTCCGTAGCGATCTCGTATATCAAAAAATATGAGCCCGCCATGGTCTCTTCTTGAATTTATCCAACCACAAAGCTTAACAGATTCGCCTTTGTTTTTTAGTGTAATTTCACCGCAAGTATGTGTTCGCTGACTAGTTTTCATTTTAGGGGAATTAGATGATTTAGAAGTATCAGAGGAAATAGAAGAAAGTATTAACAAAAAAACTACTAGAAATCTAACACTTCTAATACCTCTAACCCCACTAATACCACTCGTATATTATAAACCAAAACCCGAAATAAAAAAAGGGGCAATGCGGTTATCGCCCCCTCCAAGAAACATCAATGATTAATTCAACACGGCTGTGCAAATGCCCCGCAATGTATCGAGGAAATTTTCTGGACCAGCAACAAACAAGCTTACACGAATCTGAAATCTGAAATCCTTGAGCAACTCCATCTTAGTCGAATGAACTCCGGAAAGCAATCGTTTTAGTCTCGCAATCTTATTCCGGAAATCTTCAACGGTGGAGCAAAGATTATGAATTGGATACTCGGCGACTTGAGTAATATTTTCGGTTTGAGTATTCAGCAAAATGGGTTCCGAAATAAACAGCACAACAAGAAAACTACCGTTAAACCCAATGATTGTTTTAGAATCTGCTACAAAAAGTGGCATTTCAGAAATCCAAGCAATACCTTTTTCGAACACCTTACCACCAGAATCTCCTCCAAAAATTTTCTGCACGGCGTCTCTTAATATCTCATAGTGTCCAAACATGATAAACCTCTCTTTCATTGATAGTTAAATGAACAAGTAACTAAAAAACAAACTATCATAAAGCTAAATAAAATCAAGCCAAGACCAAACCATCCCAAACTTTTTTCACTCTTTCCATTTCTGCGCTCACAATATCACCCTCATCTTCTGAACTATTGGCGAATTTTTTATGAAGAGGCTTTCTCCAATCATAGTGAATATCCACAAGAGCACCCGAAGCACCATTTTTTACCATCGGATGGATACTTAGATGAAATCTAGGATATCGGCTCCCCTCTCGAAGTCTTCTGACATAAGCCCTACCGCCAGTAAAAGGATCTGTATAAAAATGATATCCGAACTTGCGCACAAGTTCAGACTCTCTAATCCCCGTTTTTCCTTCCAAAAATATATGCATAATTTATTTATTTAATACTGGTTCGATACCAAGTAATACGCCTTTGGATTTTTTGTTTTTACTTCTAGCAATAGCTTTTCGTATTTCTTCCACAATAATTATAGAAAAAGCTATTGGCAATATCATCATCCACTCTCTAAAAGTTAGCGACGTTGTTCTAAAAAGATTTTGCATCACTGGATTATACACAACAAGTATTTGAAGAGCAATAACTATAGCAGTGGCTCCCACCAAGAATTTATTTGAAAAAGGATTCATCTGAAAAATTGACTTGGTTTCATGGCGACAATTCCAAGCATTGAACCACTGGAACACCGCAAGGGTTGTGAGCGAAATCGTACTTGATTTGATAATATCATAATCTAGATATTGCCTAAAAAGTAAAAATGTTCCGATAACCATGGTAAGTGCCATCAAAATAATTCTACCAGACATGAGTTTATCGATAAGATATTTTTTGGGTTTTTCAAATTTTGATTTCAACATACCCTCTTCTTTGGGCTCCATCGCAAGAGAAATATCCAAAAATCCATCAGTCACAAAGTTGAGCCAAATAATCTGAACGGGAAATAGAGGAATAGGGTATCCAAGAAATAGCGCAGATGAAATCATGAGCGCTTCTCCAATACCAGTGGAGACTAAATACAAGATAACTTTTTTTATAGTTTTGTATATATTTCTACCCTCTTCCACCGCTGAAACGATGCTTCCAAAATCATCATCCAATAAAACTATGTCGGATGCTTCCTTCGCAACTTCTGTGCCTATCCTACCCATACTAACTCCCAAATCAGCGGCCACAAGAGATGGCGCATCATTAACACCGTCCCCCGTCATGGCAATAATTTCTCCTCGAGCTCTATATGCTTTTATGATTTTAAGTTTATGCTCGGGAGTAACTCTAGCAAAAACAGAAGTTTTTCCGAGCTTGCTTGAAAGCTCTTTTTGAGTCATCAAATCAACGTCATCACCAGACAAAATCAGATCCCCAAAGTTAAAAATACCTGCCTCTTTCGCTATAGACTGGGCGGTCAATTTATGATCTCCAGTAATCATCACCACCTTTATTCCTGCTTCTTTGGCTTTTTTCATGGCTGGCGCCACTTCTTGTCGCAAAGCATCTTTCATACCCAAAAATCCCACAAAATTAAGTTCGCTAATTTTTTCAAAATCATAATTTGTTTCTCCAGATTTTTCCGCAATCGCAACTACTCTTAACCCAGAAGCAAGCATGGAAGAAAATTTTGAATCAAGAAGTTGTTTTTCTTTTTTATCAAGGACAACTGATTTTCCATTTCTAATAATATTTTTGGACAAATCCAATATTACCTCAGGCGCACCGACAACAAACAATCTTCCCTCTCCTTTGTGCTCACAAGAGATAGCGTGATATTTGAGTTTATAGTCAAATGGTAATTCCCCAGTAAGTTTAAAATCTGATTCAAGTTTTTCTTTATACAATCCAAGCTTTTTAGCAAAAACGAGCATCGCCGCATCCGTGGGATCACCAGCAACTTTCCAAACTTTTTCTTCGCTTGAAAACATCACCCTTGAACTTGAACAGAGAGCAGAAATTTGCCCAGCTAGAATGAGATCTTTTGAATCTACGGGATTTATCTTTATATTATTTAGAGATACTAAACCTTCTGGTTTATATCCAACCCCACTGACTTCGTACAAATTATCACCGACATAAATCTCAGTTACCACCATTTCGTTTTTGGTGAGTGTTCCGGTTTTATCAACTGCGATAACTCGAGCCTGACCAAGTGCCTCTACAGCCTGAAGTTTTTTAACCAATGCATTGCGCTTGGACATTCTCCAAACACCTGATGCCAAAACCAAAGTCAATACAATAGGAAGTCCCTCTGGAATTACCGAGACCGCCAAAGAAACTACTGTAGCAAAAATATCAGCAAGCGGTTTACCAGCAAAAACACCAAAAACCATCATTAGTACACCGACCACGGCAACGGCGTAAATAACCAATTTGGAAAAATATCTTATATTCTTTTTCAAAGGTATTTCTGTATCGACGCCCGCAACCTCTTTTGAAATCTTACCGATAAAAGTTGTCTCCCCAGTAGCTACGACAACTGCCATTCCATTTCCAGAAATCACATAAGTTCCCTTGAAAACCATATTTTTTTGCTCCGCAATATTTGTATCTTTTTTAGTGATAGTCTCTGAGATTTTATGTACTGGTTTTGACTCTCCTGTAAGTGCTGCTTCCTCAATGGCTAAGTTTGATGAAAAAATAATCCTAGCATCTGCTGGGACTTTCTCACCTTCTTGAAGCACCAAAACATCTCCAGGTACCACATCTTTGTCATTTAGTATTTGCTCCTTGCCGTCTCTGAGAACCGTTGCTTTTGTTTTTACAAAACTTTTTAGAGCATTGAGAGTATTTTGAGCTCTTCCTTCTTGAATAGTACCGATGATCGCATTAAAAATCAGAACACCTAAAATCACATACGCATCAACAGGATCTTCAATTAGATATATAACTACGCTAGCTATGAGCAATATATAAATAAGTGGACTCGTGAATTGAGAGAAGAAAATAGAAAAAATACTTTTTGCCTTCCCTTCTGGCAGTTTATTTTCTCCATATTTTTTTAAACGTAAAATGGCCTCTTCACTACTTAGGCCTTTTTTATTTGAGTTAAGCGAAGAAAAAGTATCTGCGATGCTTTCTTGATACCAATGCGCGTTATCTTTCATCAATATTTTTTATAGAATGTATTCAATTATAATAACACAAAATTGGGTTTTGGATAACAAAAAAACAGCCTAACAGCTGTTTTATAATAGATAGTTCAAAGCTTATTACTTCGTTGGTGGACCTGAAGGGAGTTGAACCCTTGACCTTTCCCATGCCATGGGAACGCTCTAGCCAACTGAGCTACAGGCCCTTACGAGGTGGCGCTAGGTGTTAGGTTATAGGTTTCAGGTGTTAGAAGATCTAGAAGTATTAGATGTCTTAGCTCTTGTTTCAGATATTTTATTTTGAATCAAATTCGTAAGATCTAAAACCTCTAATTCCTCTAATCACTAAAACCTAATATCTAGTAGTGGTGGGTGCAGAGGGACTTGCTTGCGCAAGCAAGTTCGGACCACGCTTGATACTTAGTCCTTTGCTTCTGAATTTTAAACAAGCTTTTCTATTTTGGTGGGTGCAGAGGGATTCGGACCCCCGACCTTCTCCTTAAAAGGGAGCTGCTCTACCGGCTGAGCTATGCACCCGCATAACACATATAAAATAGTCTTGGATAGCCAAGACTGCCCCATTATACACAACAATAAAAACTTTTCAAGTCTATCCCCCCTTATCGTCCCCCATATCATCGTTCTTCACCAATAGCATCGCAAAAAGAGGTACTATCAACCACAAGAATAAGGCGAGATTTGAAGAAAATAAATTCACCGCAAGTGGAGAAAGCTTGGAAACTAGATTATCAGGAAGAAAAGAAACGATAGCTGTAGTTAGCATTCCCGAAGCAAGAATCGCAAAGACCAAGCGCTCAAAGAAATTGCCTGGCTTGTTTATATCCAAAATAGACTTCACAGCAACTCGAGACACCAGGAGCAAAACAACTACGATAATAAAAATAAAAGAAGCGAGCTTGAAAGCGAAAATACCATTTACTCCAAACAAAGGACCGTCAGCTCTAAAATAGTCTATGGAATTTACTATGGCCAAAGAAATATAAACTGACATAACGGTGGTAGCAATCCTCCCCAAATTCATACCAAAATAGAAAAACAATATCACCAAAAAGAACAAGAATGTAAACGTAGTCCAGTTGGCTTGAATTTGACCTAAATGTAAAGTAGCGACAAGACTAGAGATGTCCATTTGTTTTTATTTTATGTTTTAGATGATAAATTATTTTACCACTCTATTACTCTTTTCGCAATTTTTCTTTTATCTTATCAAAGAATCCCTTTGAAACCTCGGTGGCTTGGCCTTTTATAAATGAAAGCTCCGTAAAAAGTTTTTTCTCTTTTTGACTAAGTTTTTTGGGAGTAACTACTGTGACCTTCACCAAATGATCTCCCCTACCTGATCTACCAAGTCTAGTAACCCCCCTGCTCTTAAGTATAAAAACTTTTCCAGTTTGAGTTCCTGAGGGAATTTTCAAAATCACATCTCCATCAATGGTTTTCACCAAAACATTTGATCCCAATGCTGCCTCTGTAAAACTAAGTGGAATTTCAGATATGATGTCATAACCCTTTCTTACAAAATCCTTGCTTGGGTTTACTCTGATTCTAATATACAAATCTCCGTATTCTCCACCTCTCCTGCCGGCTTCTCCTTTTTTGGAAAGTTTTATGGTTTCTCCATCGTCTATACCTGCAGGTATTTTTATTTTTATATTCTCAGATTCTTTGCTTATTCCATCCCCACCACATCTTGAACATGGCTTTTCAGGAATTTTTCCAGTTCCATTACACTTGGGACAAGTGGTAACCTGAGAAAATACCCCAAACATAGTTTGAGATTGTCTTTTGACTTGTCCAACACCTCCGCAAGTTTCACAAGTATTTATTTTATATCCTGGCTCCACGCCTTCGCCCTTGCACTTGGGACACTGCACACTTCTATATAGTTCTATTACATCCTCTCCCCCGAAAACAGATTTATCAAAATCTATAACCAATTCCATTTGAAGATCGCTTCCGCGAATTGGTCCTGTTTTTGATCTACCCCTGCCACCAAAAACATCTCCAAAAATATCCCCGAGATCGCCAAAATCAAAATTCATACCTTGCCCACCAAATCCGCTAAATCCCTGAAATCCCTGTCCTCCCGCAGATCCAGATGAACCATCGAAAGTTTGACCGAACTGATCATACTGACTTCTTTTCTGTTTATCTGAAAGCACCTGATATGCTTCGTTTATCTCTTTGAATTTTTCAGCATTGCCATTGTTTTTATCTGGATGGTGTTTATGGGCAAGTTTTCTATAGGCACGCTTAATCGAGGCATCATCTGCCTCTTTATCTACTCCAAGAATTTTATAGTAATCTTTGGACATCTAAGCAATAAGCTTTAAGTGATAAGCACAATAAGGTTTCAGTAGTCGGTATTCAGCGTTCAGTTTCATCTGCAAAATAATGAAAGATGAAGTACCGATCAATAACGAATGGTGACAAGATTAATCAGTTGAAAACTAAATACTGATCGCTGGACCTTGATCACAATTCAATTCTATCAACATCTACCTTTTCAGTGCTCATATTTATGAATTTAGTAGCCCTGAGTATCTCATAAACCAGCAAAGCGATCAACAAAGTAATAAAATAGAACAAAGGATTAAAAATTTCAAGTCCCACGAAGAAAAGCACCGAAAGCAATACCGAAGTCAAAAACTTGTTTTCACCCACAAAACCAGAGATCATTTGATTCATAACTTCTTTAATAAGACCTTTCATCGTCAAATCAGAATTCAAATCATTATCAATACCAAGCCCTCGATAAAACTCTTTTTTAGAACTATCAAAAAGCTCTCGCGTTTCATAAGGCAAAGAAGAGAGAAAACCCTCAACATCAAGTCTGCCCTCAGAATTTTTATATTTGGTAAGCTCATTGGTCACGGAAGATTGTCCTTTTATTAGTTTGTTTTCTTCAACCAATGAAAGTAAAAGAAATTCATCCACCGACATATCTGAATTGTAATTTTCTATTCTAGTTTTAAGTATACCCTCAGCCAACATATAACCTGCGTTCAAAACATTGTCCGGAACCAAGAATTCACTCTGAGAGTTTTTTATTTGGCTAAAAAACAAAAGAGAAGATGTAAGAATAAAAACAAATATCAACATGGCTAGCCCCCTCACTACAATCTTGCTAATTAGAAACTGAATCCTGAGAGCTGATTCTCTTGCAACACCCACCATATAGAGAATACTCGCTAAAACAAAAAGCAAAAAAGCTACAAAAGAAAACATGTCGAATCCAAAAAATATGAAAATGAATGAACCAGTTACCACTGCAGAAATAGCCATAAACAACTTTGATCTAATAATGGCTGCCAAAATCCCAAACATCGCAAAAAGAAGGCAAAACATAATCACACTAGGAGACATAGAAAGAATTATTTTCCAGATACTTCCACCTGTAAAATTAGCAACATTTAGAAAAATTACATTTTTCCAGAAATACCACATAAAAAATCCAGCCACGATGGTTATGCAAAAAATCATGACAGACTTAGCAAGTTTACTATTTTTTTCCATTGGGTTTTGTTTTATTTTTTCGAATATATTCAAATAAATATAAATTGGCTAGCGCTGAGTATTTACCAAACTTTGCCTGCATGAATTCGGGTATTTCAAGTTTTTTTAGTTTTCGTGTTTCCGGATAAAACTTATGCATAGCGCGCTCCACCCAAACATCAACTGGAAAAGCTTCGCCCATTGAAAGTCCAAAAGACATAACACACGATGCGACTTTGTGACCTATCCCAGTAAAGCATATCAATTTTTCAAGTGCAGTTTTATGTGATGCGATTTTGAGTTCAGGCAATTTGAGCCTTCCCGAGGCGAAAGCCCTAGCGACTCCTTGAATATATCTATCTCTAAAACCCACACCGCACATTCTTATCTCTGAAATTTTTGCATCTGCCAGTGCATTTGGCAAAGGAAAGGTGCAATAAGTTTTGCCAGAAAAAATAATCTTTTTTCCAAATTTTACACAGAGCTTTTCTATGGAAGATTTTATTTTTGGTATATTGCTATTTTGAGAAATCACAAAAGACACTAGCACCTCAAAAAAGTCTTGGTCCAAAATCCTCATTCCTTTGGAGAAACTGACAGCTTGAGTCATAACATCATCTATCGCTATCTTGGACAATATTTTTTCATAATCTTTATCAAGATTAAAGTAGCTGACTATCTTTTCTTTTGGTTTTTTGGGTTTCGTTCCGGAAAATATTTTGTAGAATAGAATATTTTTTACTTGCCATATTGCCCAAAATTCATCTCCTATTATACCTTCCCATTTTTTTCCTACTTTTTTCCACCTAAAACACTGCCCTGAATCAAGAGTCTTATCCAAATCAAAACACCTCGTTTTTATTTTTCCGGAAGTAATTACCATGTTTTAATTATACCAATAATTTAACTAATCACCTACCTCGAAGATCTATTGACATTTTTTATAAAGAGAGTATAATTATAACCCTGGATGAGAGAGAAGTCTCGCATCCAAGTTGATTCTTCGGAATCATTAGAAACAGGCTCCGCGTTTGTGGGGTAAAAGAAAAGGCTAGATCGTTGATCTAAAGAAATTAGTCCAATTCGGACATTGTCGTTATCCTCTGGATAACACAAAACATTTCTCAAAATCACATCTACACTCTTTCTCTTCACCATCTACCACTCGCGGGCCTTTTCATTTCTAGAAAATTGGCAATATTTATTTCTTACGCAGTAGAATCTGAAAATCATTCTCAGCTACAACTCCATAATCGGAGTTTTTTAGTTTCATTATTTTTTCTCCAAAATTAATATTTTCAGCACCCCTTAGTCTTCGCTTGGGAAGTAACCAGTATTCAAAAGAGGTGAAATCAATTTTTCCCCTTGCTCCCTCGTCAAGATTTGCGAGATCAGGCCATGACGCTATATCTTCTCTCGCACTCAGGTGTGGTAAATAATACTCACTAGTCACAACAGAAGCATCTTTGGGAATTTTTTCTGAAATAGAATAAAACTCAAGTCTTTCGGTTTTGGTATTTTTATAATTGGAAACAACTGACTTGCTCTCAAGAGCAAAGTAATAAACATTATTCCAGCCGAGAATACTCTCAAACCCCAAAAAAGAACTCATTGCAAAAAAAGCAACAAAAACCAAGGCTTTGCTATTTTTAGTTTTTAATAACCAGATATAAATCAAAAGCGCGCCCGAAATAGTATAAATGGGTACATCAACTCCGTGATGAAATATAGGATTGCGATACGAGTGAGTTTTTGCAAAAATTCTTTCAGCGTAATTTCCAAGTGTATTAAGTGGAAATACCGCAACGCCACCAAGATCAAAAACCAAAAAGTTCTGATACATGTACTTTTTAACGTCTTCGTTCCAATGAATCTTTTCAAAAAACTCACTAGCATTTCCATTTTTGATAAAGGTAAAAAATGCCAATGATGATTCTTCAAACTCCCTATTGTATTGATTGTTCGCACCCAAAGATTGAAAGCGTGGCAGAAAGAATAAGCCATAAAAAGAACTAATAACAACGGCCACAAGACAAAAAGCAATAGCTAGCTTATTTAATACGATCACCTTCTTTTTAATGAGGAACAAGAGCCAAAACAAAATCGTCATCGCAAAAGCCAAAATAAAAATCCATTGATCCTCTTTAATCATCAACCAAAGAGCCAAAGAAATCATTCCCAAAAACCAATATCTCACCTTTCGCTTTTCCAAATAAAGCACGAAAAACATCAAAGCAAGGCTAAAAAACACTGGCATCAGATATTTTTCATGAAAAAAGAAGGCTATCGCAGACTGAGTAAATGGATGTATAGCTAAAAAGAATGAACTCAAAATTATCAGCCAATAGGGTTTGCAAACAAAATTAATTTTGAATATTTTAGCAACACCAAGAATAGTTCTATATAAAATCAGACTAGGAAAAGTAATCAGCAGAAATGGCGTAAAAAGAGAGAGTGCAACTCCCCTAAATCCATCTCCCAAAAAATACAATGGAGCAAGTATCGCTATAGCAAAATGTTGATGATCAAAAAATAAATTACCAAACTGCCTTACCGTTGAAGCTGGTAACTGAAATTTTGAAAGCATAAAAATAGCCTGATCAAATATCCCAAAATCATATGCATGACTCTCAAATCCGAAATGTCTAAGTAAACTCAAAATTCCATAAAACAAAGAAAGCAAAATCGAAATACTGAGTGCTATATAAAAACCATGTCTCCCCCCAAGCAAAACCGCAATTTTATTGGCTTTAAATAATCTAGCAAGTGGAAATGCTAGAGCTATTGAGAGACAAATAATTACCAATGGATTTTTAAGAAAAACAAAAGAGTCTCCGATAAAACCCTTTTCAGCTACCCAATTAAAGCAATAGATAATTAACGTGGCACCGAAAGACAAAGCAAACTCACGCCATTTTATTTTTCCAAAAACGCATATCGCCATAACAAAAAACATAGCGATAGCACCAAAAGTAAAAGTAATGGAGTTTTCTTTATACGCCGTGCAAATATCAAAAACAATCACAGATAAAAAAGCTCCCAAACAAATGGAAACAAGAATCTTTTTTATTGTTTCTGTATTCAAATTAGAGAAATTAGTTTCTATGATATTTTGCTACTCCATTTACCACACCTATCTCCCCATCTCGCGATAATTTTTTCTCCTTCTTTTAGCTCTGCAACCTCGCAATGATTGGCACAATCAGTGCATTTAAAAGAAGAACTTTTATAATCTATTTTGAGAATATTAAAGCTCTTGAATTTGGTATGTTGAGGATTAAGCTGTTTTACCAAAAGCGCGGAACCAAGAGCCCCCATCACATCAAAATTCTCTGGCACAGTAACCTTTTTACCTATTTCTTTTTCAAACTCTTTAATAATTCCTTTATTGGCCGCTACTCCACCCTGAAAAACAATCGGTTCCAAAATTTCCTTACCCTTACCAACATTGTTCATGTAGTTTCGAACCAAGGACTCGCAAAGTCCTCTTATGATATCTTCCTTCTTTGCGCCAAATTGTTGTTTGTGAATCATATCTGACTCAGCAAAAACAGTGCATCTGCCAGCGATACTCACATCACTTTTTGATGCCAGGGCCATATCTCCAAAATCATCTATTTTTATCCCTAGTCTTCCGCACTGCTGATCCAAAAATGATCCAGTACCGGCAGCGCAAACCGTATTCATAGCAAAATCAACCACTTGTCCATCGCGAATAATAATAATCTTTGAATCCTGACCACCTATCTCAAGCACGGTTTTCACATCTGGAATTGAATGTACCGAAGCAGTGGCGTGTGTAGTAATCTCGTTTTTCACTAAATCAGCTCCCAACACGGCTCCCGCTAGTTTTCTTCCACTTCCCGTAGTTGCAACGCCCTTGATAGTAGCATTAGGGAAACTTTTTTGGAGTTTCTCAAGAGATAGTTTTATGGAGTTCACCGGATCTCCTTTTGTTCTTTCATAAGACTTAAAAACTACTTTGCCCTTTTCATCTATAAGAACAAAGTTGCATGAAACTGATCCCACATCTACTCCAAGAAACATATTTTAAAATTATTTTATTGAATTGCTTTTTATAAGATCTGCAAAGGCCTCTAATCTAGTCATGTAGCCAGTGTCAGATGAATGCTCATCTCGCATAAAATGCATTATCGGCTTTTTATAATCCCTAGCTATTTTATCTATTACGGATTTTAGGATAATATCCGGCATACAATTAAAAGTCTGGAAGTGAATTATACCATCTACTTTTTCATTTTTACATTCATGAACCAAGTCTCCCACAGTCCAATCCAAATAGGAAGCAGGAATGGTGTGAAGGTATTTTTTTGAAAGCTTGGTTCTATATTTTGCAGTTTTTTCTTTGGCAAGAGGAGGTATTTTGTTTATTGCTCTAAATATATCAGAAAAATTTATAGTTCTCACTATCTCAAGCCCTATTTCACTAGATTTTCTAAAGCTGTCAAAATGATAAAAATCTTCGTGCACTTTGAATAAATCTCCCACAAAAATAACTCTGGGGATTTTTTTATTTAGTTCAATTGGGATTTGCTTCTTTTTTATTTCTATTTCTTTTCTGAGATTTTTAGCATCTTTAATAGTTTTTATCTCTTTTTTAGCTCTATCTAAAGACCATTTTAACCATTTATCAATTTCACCTTTATTTTTTTCTCTCGGACGTAATCTATTCGCCTCTTGCTCCACATAGTCAACCAAGTCCAAAACATTGGCAAAAAGAAGACTGGCATAAGCAAGTTTAGCGAAAGTAATTTTGATAGGATTTTTCCCAGAATCAGAAAGTGTTTGAAGACACGAGATCGCGCTCTTTTTACCAAATCCACCCCAATAAATAATTTTAAAACCTTTGTTTTCTTTCTTTACCTCATGCAAATATCCATCCCCTATTTCATTGTATCTACAAGCTCTCACATCCCTTGTCCCAAACATAATCACCGCATCAATCCCCTTTTGCCTACAAGATTCATAAAATCCGCCATAACCTTTGCATGGCAAACAAGAATACTCAGAAATATATCTAGAACCCCACTTAAGCATGTTGAAATTTAGCTTTTCAGGTTCAACAAAATCATGTCCAATCCATTCAATTAGGACTTTGAATGCTATATGAGTATTTAGAGCTGGAAACGAAGTTATTTTCATTTTATTTTCCTAAGATATCTATAAATGCTTCTAGCCTAGTCATAATACCGGCATCGCCAGAAGACTCGTCTACCGATATTGTGGTAAAAGGTTTTTTCCCCATTATTTTTTCCTTTATAAGCTGATTCACCATGGAATCTGGACCACAGCTAAACGGTATTAGATAAAGAATTCCTGCGATACTTTTGTCTTCACTAAAATATTTAATAGCACCCATGAGCTCGTTGGTCATAAACCAGTGAGACTTCTTGAAATCAAAATCATATTTTTTCAAATACTCCTGTTTGGTTTTTAGCGACAAATTGTAATTGGTTACTATATCAAAGCCTTTTTCCCTGAGTTTTTCTATAATTCCCACATTTCCAAATGTATCGTATAAAACATAAGGTCTTCCTACTACAGCTATTTTTCTACTATTCACACACTCATCTTTGTTGCCATTAATAATATTAACTGGGTTTTTATCTGCCAAAAGCTTTTTTTCAAACTCAGCTTGCTTTTCTATTGCCTTTTGATATGCACTATTCACCTTGGCTTTTGAGAATCCGAAATCATCACAAAGCGAGTAAAAAGAATCTATCTCAAAAATACCATTTTTGCTTTTTATATCTATCGATAAAAAGTTTTGGTTTGAAAAATTTGCCCTCAATACATCCACCATCGCCACAAAATATGGACACATGTATTCAGACCAGCCCTTTTCATGATTATCATCAAAAAATTCTAAATAGCTTTCAGCTAAAATATAATCTACTTTTCCGATAAGCGAGGAAACATGCCCAAAATAGATTTTTACGGGAAGACAGATTTCACTCTCTGCTTTTTTTAGTCCCTCTGAAAAAATCTTTTTGTTAGTTGGATTACTTGCAACAACAGAAAAACCTAAATTCTCAAAAAAAGCCTTCCAGAAAGGAAAATGTAGATAAAAAAATCCTGCTCGAGGAATACCAATTGTGGTCTTTTTTCTCATAGGTAAAAGTATATCAAATCAACACCTAGTTGTCAGCACTAGGCACTCAGCAATCAGTTTTCAGTATTCACTATATGCATCAGTCTTTGGGTCTTTAAAAACTGAATACTGAGTGCTGAAAACTCCGTATATTTGACAAAAAAGCTATTATGCAGTACACTACGCACAGTTAATTTAATTAAGTTTTGTTTAGTTTAAAATCAAATATCTTACGATAAGTTGTTAGTTAGACTAGATCAAAACAGAAAGTCTATTAAAAATGGACAATCAATCAAGAGGCGACCGCCAAATGTTCCAAGGAAGTTGGACATGCTCAGAGTGCGGTGCCCAAATCACTGAGCTTCCTTTCGAACCAAGCGGCGACAGACCAGTATTCTGCAAAGCTTGCCACCAGAAGAAGCGCGGCGATCGAGATGATCGCAGAGGCGGCGGATTCGGCGGAGAAAGAAGACAGAGACAAATGTTTCAAGGTAACTGGACTTGTTCCGGATGCGGAAAGGAAATCACAGAACTTCCTTTCGAACCAGATGGACAAAAGCCAATTTACTGCAGAGATTGTTTCAGAAGCCAGAAGAAAGATTACTAACTTTCAACCAAAAAAGGCCCTCACGGGTCTTTTTTGATTGCATATCTCAAGAATAAAGTACGCACTATTTCATGTATCAATTGGGGGTTCGGGGGTGTTCGCTTGTTGGAGCGTCCTTCTGAAAATCATGAAGTGTTATATCTTTGCAACTAGCGACCTTGAACACCCCGAAAACTTTTGATTACTTTTCGGTTACGAAAAGTAATTCTGCGAAGCACTTCGTGACGACGTCTGGATCCCCGATCAAGCTTGCTTGCGCAAGCAAGTCGGGGATGACGACGAGAGATAAGATTCCCCTTCGCTACGCTCAGGATTAGGATGACCTCAAGATTTAAGAAAAGTTTTTTCTTAGAAATTCCTCAAGCTTATTAATAATATTATCTTTTGATTCTATTACACTTTTGTTGGGATTGTCTTCTTTTATTTCACTTCTTTCCTTATTTATCCTATTTAATATAGCTTGTTTGATTGAAATCTTCAGTGTCTTGGTTTTATACAATTTCTTGCCGGACTTAAATTCAACAAAAACTTTTAGTGGTAAATTACCATGGTCATCAAAGCACTCTTGCAGCCAAATCAAAAATTCATCAAAGCTACTTGGAGCAACATCCCCGCGAACACTACTAACATTTACGCATTTAACCACAACATCTCTCAACCCAGATTTAGCAGGTAGGTTCCATCCACCATCGATTTCCCGCAATCCGACAATGACATATGTGGGCTCCCCCTTGATTTTGTTTAAATAAGTAGGACTTTCAATATTTAAGCATGGGCTTTTTAAAAAAATATTGGTGTTGCTTCTATTTTCAATACTAAAAGAGAAGTGAAAATCAATCGACCTATCACTGAAGCTCAAATCAAAAGCCCCAGCATTACTTATTCTAAATTTTTTCTTAAAATCATTAACAGATCTAATCCCTAAAAATCCAAACAATACGAAAAGAAAAGTAAAAATGCTCAAATAAGAAGCATGATTACTCATCCATACAATACTAATTTTTATTGCCTCAATTATTTCCATAACTACACAAGGCACCGCGTGAAAGCGGTGCCTAAATTATTATTTATTTCTTTTTTACTTCTTCATATTCGCCCTCAACAGGTCTGTTGTCGTCTTTCTTTTTATCTCCCCCAGTGGCACTACCCTGCTGATTTGGCCCCGCTCCTGGCTTGGCGCCTGAATCTTTGTACATCTGGGCTCCTATTTTCTGAATCTCTGTTGAAAGCTCATCGCAAGCTTTTTTTATAGCTTCGGTATCATCTTTGTCTTTAATCTTTTTTAGTGCATCCAACTTTTCATTGACTGGTTTTTTGATATCATCTCCCACTTTTGTTCCAGCATCTTTCAAGACTTTTTCAGTTTGGAAAATAAGTGAGTCGGCATTGTTTCTAGCATCAATCAATTCCTTTTTCTTTTTATCCTCATCAGCATGTATCTCTGCTTCTTTTTTCATTTTTTCAATCTCTTCATCGCTAAGTCCGGATGAAGCGGTGATTGTAATTTTTTGCTCTTTTCCAGTTGCCTTGTCTTTTGCCGAGACATTTAGAATTCCGTTTGCATCTAGATCAAATTTCACTTCTACCTGTGGAACTCCACGAGGCGCTGGTGGGATACCATCAAGCATAAATCTTCCTAAAGATTTGTTGTCAGTTGCCATAGGGCGCTCGCCTTGAAGCACATTGATCTCAACTGATGGCTGATTGTCAGCGGCAGTAGAAAATATCTGAGTTTTTGAAGTAGGAATAGTGGTATTTTTTTCTATAAGCTTAGTTGAAACTCCACCAAGCGTTTCTATTCCAAGAGACAAAGGAGTCACATCCAAAAGCAAAACATCTTTTACATCCCCCTTCATCACTCCACCTTGAGTTGCGGCACCAAGTGCTACAACTTCATCAGGATTTATGCTTTGGTTTGGTTTCTTTCCAAAATAGTCAATAACTAGTTTCTGAACTGCTGGCATTCTGGTTTGACCTCCGACCAAGATAATTTCGTCTATGTCAGACTTGGAAAGCTTGGCATCTGATAATGCTTGTTCAAGTGGCTTCATCGTACCTTTCACCAAATCATCAACCAATTCTTCAAGCTTGGCTCTGGTTAATTTTAGATTCAAATGTTTTGGACCAGAAGAATCCACGGTTATAAAAGGCTGATTGATATCTGTTTCAATTGCAGTAGAAAGTTCGCACTTGGCTTTTTCTGCTGATTCCTTGAGGCGCTGCAATGCTGTTTGGTCTTTTGATAGATCTATTCCCTGATCTTTTTTGAATTCTGAAACTAGCCAATCAATAACTCTCTGATCAAAATCATCTCCCCCAAGATGTGTATCTCCATTGGTCGCAAGTACTTCAACTGATTTCTCCCCCTCTTCATTGCCAAGTTCAAGTACGGAAACATCAAAAGTTCCACCACCAAGATCATAAACCACAACCTTTTCATCTTTCTTTTTATCAAGGCCATAAGCTAGAGCTGCTGCAGTAGGTTCGTTGATAATTCTTTTTACATCAAAGCCAGCGATTTTTCCAGCGTCTTTTGTTGCTTGTCTTTGCGAATCGTCAAAATAGGCAGGAACAGTAATTATGGCTTCTTTTATTTCCTCCCCCACGTGAGCTTCAGCATCAGCTTTAAGTTTTTGCAAAACCATTGCTGAAATTTCTGCAGGTCTATACCATTTATCTGTGATTTTTACTTCCACGGCCCCATTTGTTCCTTCGCGCAATTCAAAAGGCACAAGGGATTTATCTCTTTGAACTTCTGGATCACTAAATTTTCGACCTATAAATCTTTTGGCAGAATAAATAGTGTTTTGGGCGTTGGTTACGGCTTGTCTTTTGGCAGTTTGGCCAACAAGTCTTTCGCCAGAAGAAGTTATAGCGACTACAGAAGGAGTGGTTCTATTTCCTTCCTTGTTTTCAATAATCTTTGGGCTACCTCCTTCAACAATAGCCATTGCTGAATTAGTGGTTCCAAGATCGATTCCTAGGATTTTTGACATAGCTTTAAAATTTTAAGTTATAAACGATAAGCTATAAGTCACGAGAACTTAATGCTTAGCGTTTATTGCTTACTACTTTTTAATACCAACTTTGACTTTGGCGGGTCTTATAACCTCGCCATTCATTTTGTATCCCTTGGAAATTTCTTCGGTAACAACATATTCAGCTTTGTCCAAACCTACTTCGTCATCATCATTGGTAGTTTCTATGGCGTCATGAATTTTGGGATCAAAATCTTTATTAAGAGAATCAACTTGCTCTACCCCATTGGCCTTCAACACATCCAATAATTGTTTTTGGATATATAGCACTCCCTTTGCCCAATCATTTTCCTGAAGCTCTTTGGGGGCATGTTTTAGTGCGTGTTCGAAATTATCTATCACGGGCAAAATCTGCAAAATCAAATCCCTATTTCCAAATTTGATTGTCTTTGAAAGATCTTCCCTGCTTCTTTTCAAAAGATTTTCATAATCAGCCTTTGCTCTTTGCCATCCTCTGAGATTATCCTGCGCAATCTTTTCATAATCAATCTTTTCAGATACATCTCTATCTTTTTCTTTTTTTAATTTTTTTTCCATAATCTATCTATTAGAATAGTATTGTTAAAAATATCACACCCATACCACCACCCAAAAGCTTGGAAAGGAATGAAACTATTGAAATATTTTTTCCATATTTCATTCGAGCTGGACCAAGTATAGCGATTCTTCCTTTTTTTCCTGACTTGAGCTTGAAATCAGAAAACACTATCGCACAATCTAGTTTCTTGGTGAGTGAATGCTCGTTTCCGATATAAACTTGAACCTCATTTCCACTATTTGCTGGTTCTAACTCTTCTATATGACGCGAAAGCTCTTCAAACATTTCTGCCATTTCGCATGCTCTCTCTACCGAAGAAAATTCTGGCTGTTTCAATATTTTTGAGATACCTGTAGTAAAAGCCTTGCTGGGTTCTCCCGAAGTTATGGCAACGCTATCGGTCATTTGGGCAAGTAGGTCAGCTGTGGACTCCCAAAGCGAATCTAAATCTTGACGCATTTTTGCGAGTTGCTTTTCCATTTTTTGCTGTTCTAACCTTGCGAGATTCGTATAATTCATTAGCGAATCAACAAAATATCTATATCCTTTATCTGTTGGTACTCTTCCTGCGGAAGTGTGTGGAGTAAGTAAGTATCCCAAATCTTCCAGTTCCGACATTTCATTTCTCATAGTAGCCGAAGACAAGTCAAAATTATATTTTTCAACTAAAACCTTTGAGCCCACAGGAACCGCACTATCAACATATTCTTTTACTATGGCGCCTAGTATTGCGCTTTGCCTTTTGGTTAACATGTATTTTGATTACTTAGCACTCTATTGCATTGAGTGCTAATACAATTATACGTTTAGTTTCATAAGTGTCAAGTGCCCACCACAAAACCCAGATTTTAAATAAAAAATCTCGAAGCAATAATTAACTCAGAGCCAGTGGTTGTCTACAAAAATCATGAAATATGATATAATAATGATGTTAAATCCGATTAAATAAAACAAAATGACAACACCACATGAGGCGCCACAAAAAGGAAACTTCGATTTAGGTAAAAAGGTCGACGAAGTTATATCTGGCGCAAAACATCTGAACCGCAATCGTAAGATAGTACTAGCGGGAGCATTAGTTGCATTCATAGCAACATTCTTGCCATGGTGGCAATTTAAATACAGCGTACTCGGATATCCCCTAGCGCACGGCACATGGAACGGATTTCATAGCGGAGGCACAGCTTCTTTCATTATGTCATTGATAGCGTTGTTTGTATTGTTCATGCCCTATGTTTCAAAAAAGCATGAATCAATAAAAAACGACAACATTATATACCTTTGCATTGGAGTAATAGGTGCTATTTCAATATTGGCAACGCTAGGAATATATAGTAGTGCTCTAAGTTTTGGAATATTCCTGGCACTAATAGGCCAAATAGCTATAATAGCTGGTGGATACCTAGAATTTAGAAAGAACAAAAAGCCTACTAAACAAAATTCAAACGAAGAAAAAAAATAATTTAAACAAACAAATGAAGAAAATTATTATTAGCGGAGGTGTAATAATGCTATGTTTAGCATTTGCACTAATTGCAACTGGATGCAAAAGCCCAGGAGAAAAACTAGCTGAAAAAGCTACTGAAAAAATGCTAGAAACTGCAGGAGGAGAAGGAACTGATGTAGATATAGATTCAGAAACAGGAGAAATGACCATAAAAAGCGGAGACACAGAAATCACAAGCTCAGCAAAACTTCCATCAGATTGGCCAAGCGATGTACCTACATATACAGGAGCTACAATCTCGGGATCATTTTCAAGCTCTAGCGAAGGACAATTTGGAGGCTGGATAACTCTTGCTACTTCTGACTCAGCAGACAAGGTAAAAACCTGGTACGCCGATTCTCTATCGCAAGAAGGATGGACTGAAGAAAGCAATTTCTCTTCTTCATCAGATGGTGTAGATTCAACACTAGTAAGCTACACAAAGAGCGAAAGAAATCTATTGATCTCAATAGGACAAGACAGCTCAGACGAGAACCTAACAACAGTAACTCTTACTGTAGACAAAAAATAGAAAAATAACGATAACAAAAAACCCCTGCGAATTGCAGGGGTTTTAGTTTGAGTATTAGTTAAGTTCGTCTAGTTTGGATTTGAGCATTTCTTTGGCTTGAGCTCCCATAAGTTGTTCTTTTACTTCTCCGTTTTGAAAGATTATCAATGTTGGAATGCTCATAATACCGAATTTCTGAGCTGTCTCGGGATTTTGATCTGTATCTATCTTGTATATATCAACTTTGCCTTCGTATTCTTTGGCAAGTTCATCTATCACAGGACCCATCATCTTGCATGGACCACACCATTCTGCGAAAAAATCCACTAAAACTGGCTTATTTGATTTAATTACTTTTTCCTCAAACTCAGCATCTGTTATTTTTGTTGCCATAAATTTTATTTTATTATTTTTAAGCGGAAGTTGAATTATACAGAAGTCCAAAAAAGAATGCAAGAAAATTAGTTTTCCACTCTTGGTTGATTGTAGTCGTATATTTTGGTTTTCATAAATTCAATGTCTTTTATCTCTCCGTTATCCAATGTGCATTTAAATATTTCTCCCATCCTAGTTTCCTCTGACCACATTTGATCAAAAACAAAATTTCCAAGACTATATATTATATATCCATTTTTATAAGTTTCCTTGGTTTGAGTTACATGAGGATGATGCCCCATAACTAGATTGGCACCAGCATCTATTGCCGAACGAGCAAACTTAACCTGAATATCATTGGGAGTTTTCACATATTCAACACCCGAATGCATAGACACAATAATGTAATCAACCAAATTTGCTTTTTTCAAAGCTGAAACATTTTTCTTCATAACTTCCGTATCCATCCACGCAACTCCTGGATCACCCACTCCGGAAGCATAAGAATCAGGAACCACATCTTCATATGCAAAAAATGCTATTTTCTGGTTTTTCACCTCATAAATAAGAGGCTTGTTCGCATCATCGTAATCCTTACCTGCTCCTATCGTTTTGAAGCCATTTTCATTTACGATTTCTATAGTATCAAGTAGCGCCTGGTCTCCAAAATTATGTGAATGATTGTTTGCCAATGAAATCACATCAAACCCGCCAAGTTTTAGCCCTTCAAGCGACCTAGGATCTGCCATGAAGCTCATACCTTCACTAGGAGGCTCTTGCATTGTGGAAACTGAAGTTTCTAGGTTCGCAAAACTAACATCAGCCATGGAGGTGATTTCATGAGTTTCCCTAAAAGGAAGTGCCATATCACCAGATTGTTTTATTTTGGTCCAAACGTGCCTAGAAAGCATCACATCCCCCACGGCAATTAAGCTTATGGGCTCCTTTGGTTTTTCTACATCTTCCACTTCTTCCTCAACTACTTCCGCATTCTTGGTTTCAGTTATTTTCTCTTTCTTTTCAGGCATCAAAATCCAAACCAAAACAATCCCGAGAGCAAGCAATCCAATAATAATAAAATGTATTTTCTTCATTTAGTCTTCTTTAATTATTTTATTGAGCGCTTCATTTATTAATGCTGATTGGGAGACGCTCCCCAAATTAAGTAGATCCATTGCCATTGCTGAAATTCTCTGAGCAGCCCTTCTTTGACCCAATACATTTTTGTCAGAAATAGAAAGCTCAAATCTATTTTGGGTATCAAGATATCGTAGTGTCACTCTCCTACCTTCAATAATTATATTTTTTCCATGATTTTTAAGTTTTGAAACGGCGTCGTTAGTAAAATTTATTACTTCACCCTGAGTGAGACATGAAATCATAGGAATTCTTTCTGCTACTCTTGGCTCTTTGAGTCTTGTATCCCTTATGTCAGCGACTCTTTCTTTTTTATTATCTCCAATCACAAACAAATCAAATCCGTTTTTATTTTCTTCAAAGGCAATTTTTCCAACTGCCTCTTTCATTAAATCAGGAGCTAATTCTTTTTCGCTAAAATTAATTTTGTGTGAATTAAGATAGTTCACAACAAAATAAGTGAGACTCCTAAAAACATCCCCGTTTGACCATGGTAGACTATTTGGCATTTTCTTGAGAAGTTTTTTTACGGTAGTACCCTTGCCAGTTCCAGATAGCCCATCTATAGCCACCAAAACTCCCCCAACATCAGCATTCCCCGCAACCTGAGAAAGTATTTCATCAGCCACTTCATCTGAATTTTTATTTTCCACAAAAACTTTTTTGGCAGAGGGAATCGAGATATCACTCCTTAAGATTCCTCTTTTTATTGAATACTGTATTCCTTTTTCAAGCTTTTCGAGATCATCCTGGTCTCGTTTCAATATGCGAGCTGTTTCTTTTTTTGCTAGTTCAATAAACCCATCATCATTTTTCAAATACTCTATTATAAAATTTGATGTGGCGTCATCGTGTCTATGCAAAAGTTCAACGGTATTAGTTTTTTGTGATTTTGGCTCCATATTTTATAGCTAATTTATTTAATTCTTCATAATGGCTAACTAAAGAGCATCCAAGCTCCCCCTTCTTCAATAGCTTATCATCTTCTCGTATCGCTTTCAAAAAAGGAGACCTAAGGACATCCTTGAATGAGCTTTTTGATATATTTTCAACAGCAAAATGAGCAAAAGGACACGGTTCCACATATCCCTGGGAATTTACATGAAAAGCGCCTCCATTTACAAATAAACATTTTTCGTACCCAATATATTCATCGTCAGGTAGATGCATGATAGCAATAGAACGCTTTTTTCTAATATTATTTATGTTCTCAGTAAACTTTATTAGATCTTCTTTGTCGGGAACAAATTCTATGTCTTCTTTTGAAAAAGGAACTAGCGTATTGAAAAAACCAAGTAAAGCCCCTTCATCAATCATTTTACCTATAAACGAATATTCTTGAAACATAGAAATATTGCGCCTAGTCAGGGTCACAGAAAAACCAAAAGGAACATCTGACAAACGAAGTAACCTCATCGCGTTTAAGGAAGTTTCATATGCACCCGATCCCCTTCTAAAATCAGTCTGATTTTTATCTCCTTCCACGCTCACGACAACAACTACATTTGCAGATTTCCGAATCCGCATAATGAGTTTTTTATTTAGATAACTACCATTCGTTATCACGAGAAAAAACATCTTTCTATGTCTCTCAAACAAATCAATCATGTCGGGTTTAGCGAAAGGTTCTCCCCCGCTCACCACAACAAATATAACTCCTTCTTTTTCAGCTTCAAAAAGAAATCTATCAAAAACACTAGTATCCAATTCTTTTTCGTCAATATTAAATCTCGCGTAGCATCCCTTGCAACTATAATTGCATCTTGAGGTGGGGCTAATACCTACCCCCTTTGAAACTTCTAGCCCATTCCTTGCATTGGCTTTTCTGCGGAAATACGCGACGGGAATATTGAAAATAACTCTCCATGCTCTAAATAAATATCTAAAAACACCCTTTTTATTGAGTGTGATTAGCTTTTTTACTATCCAGAATACAGATATATTTTTTTCTTTGTTTTTCATAAGACAAAGCTAATAATACCAAAAACAGAAATTATTTGCCAATGTAAACAAAAACCCGCTTTCGCGGGTATTTATATGCTTATCGCTTAACACTAACAACTGAATACTGAATGCTTTTGTGGCAGGCCACAGTAGCCTGCCCCGCCAAAGGCGGCGGACACAATCGGAACCTTTTTTTGCGAATTGGATGGTGATTTCCATGTTCCAACATGGCCTTTAGAAAATTAGTCCGCAGTAACCACTTAAGTTCTGTGTATATAATAGCACCCTAGTTGATCTGTACAATCTGTGACCTGATCAAAGTCAAGATCAGAAGTTTAATGGATTTTGTTTTTCAATATAAGGAAAGAGGCATTATTCGGATATTTAATGCTTTCGCTTAGGTCATAAGGAACTAGGTTTACTCTTTTCGCAAGCCTAATAATTTCTTCACGAGAGATTCCTTTTTGAAAAGTTTTCCTACCTTGGTGCGACCAAAATCCATCATTATGTTTTATCCAGCATTTTTTAGAGACTTCGCTGGCTATTTCTTTAGGAGAACGACAAACCACCAACATCATGCCGTCATCTTTCATATACTTTGCTGCTTTTTCCAAGACTTGAAGTCTTTGAAATGGATCGGGAAGTACGTTCAACACAAATATTATAGTAATCAAATCATATTGCTTATTTGGCAAGATGCTGAAGCCAAAAAGCTCATGCGGATCATAACCATCGCATTGATAGCCATTTTTTAAATAATATCCTACATCTACGCCTCTTCCACATCCATAGTCCAAAATTGACGCTATTTTCAAGCTACTACTCAGCTCCTCGTGCACAAAACGTGCTATCGGAGATTCCGATTTTCGTGACATAGCTGTTTTATAAGAGCAGCATGGAGCGCCGTAATCATTTTCAAATTTATTCCCCTGCTCATTCTTCGTCGAAAAAAGCAATCCAGTTTTATTGAGTGACCCTGGAAGACTCACGGGAGCATTTAGCCTTATCGCCGAATGATCAGTAAAAGCGCCACCACCTATCCTAATAGAGTGATCATAGGAAACAGAAATATCATCCAACAGATAGTCAGAAACCAAAGCCAAATCACACCTGAATTTAGATGTCTTGCCGTGAATGCATTTTTCTATCGTGAATTTTTCTTTTGAAAAATCAGCTGTGGAGTCATTTAATTTGCATTTAGTTAGCAAATCCCTAAAGGGTTTCCTATCGATTTCAGAATTAAAGGCGCTTGATTTCCCATTAAACAAGCCGTCCTTTGGATTTGGCGCAAGATTAAAATCACCAACGATAAGTATCGGTCTATTTCCTTCATGCATGGCACATTTCTTTATCTCGCTTATCTGCTCAGCTCTTTTTGATTGCTTATAAGCATCCAAATAAACATTATAAATAATCACATAATCAAGCTCTATCCGCTGCAAATATTCTTTTATAAGCTTTTGGCTTGGTATTTCATAGTTAGAGTCAATCCAAGCAAATACTTTTTCATTCCCACCGATGGGTTTAAACTCATCAAACATCCCATTAAAATCTGATGATTTTCGCCAAGGTTCTTGGGCTACCACAATTCCAAAATCGCCGCTCAACATCCAATTGTGAGCTTTATTCCTGGATTTTAAATTCCCCAGTCTTTTATTTAAGTTAACCGATGCGATTAGCATTTTTTATACACTCTTTTTTATTTAATTTTCTTCTTGAGTATTTCATATATCACTAATTATAAAAATAATAATGGCATATTCAAGGAACTACACAATCTTGGTTGTTTCTGGAGAGAAGTGTTTCTGTGGATAGTTATTTAGACATAACCAATATTTTTGCAATAAATTCCTCCTTACCTCTCTTATATGAATCTCTGTCATTGGGATACTTATCGGCAAGCTCCTGCTTGAGCGTTGCATATTCCTGCGCCTTGTCAGGATTCTTGATTAGATAATCTCTAAATTTTATTAGGTTTTCCCATTCACCGTTCTTGTATTCGACTAGATGTACATAATGGGTCCTAGAATTCTCTGCTCCCTTGGCATAGAACTGCCTGCCAGTCGAGCCCGCATTTGGACGAAGTACATATCCGGCTTTTTTGAGCATCTCTTGATATTTGCCAAATTCACCTACTGAGCTGACGCCAACTGCAATATCTATAACCGATTTCGCCGACATACCTGGTATTGCAGTGCTACCGACGTGTTCGATTCTTGAGCGATCCAATTTCAAAATCTTTCCAAGTTTTCGAGCTTCCGTCTTAAAAAAACCTGGCCACTCAGGATTGTATTCAACCAATTTCACAATTTTTCTACTCAGAGCCATATTTTTCTTCAATATTTAAGTCTCTAGACTTTTTTCTAAACTTCATTTAAATCGATTTATTTGCTGTAAATAATATCATAATGTTCGGCTGATTACCGTCATCTATTACCTCGTAGGATATCAGTTCATAATGCTTGCCGACGAGATCTGCACATTTTTCCTTTAGCTGTTTCGAGTTTCGATCCAGCAGAAGAATGTGAACATATCTAGTCTGATTCGCATCACACAGATCGATATCAAAAACGATTTTTCTGTCGTAATGAGCTGGATAATCCTTTGTATTATTGGCCCACCCTAAAATTTGGAAACTGGCGCCATACGAAGGCGTTGAATGTATCACCGTATTATTAAATTCAGAAAACTTTCTTAAATAGTCGGCTTTTAATGTCATAAACTCTATCTCTTTTCCAGTAAACGACTTGTGGTGTATTACTGGTGGCCTTCCTGATTCCCCGTGATAAGTCCAATGAGGTAGAAAATGTTTAATATCCGTCAGCATAATGGGGTACACGAAACCAGAGACGTATCCCCATTCTTTTTTTATAACATAAACTTCTCTTTCTAGACTATTACACCTCCAATAAATTTTTATAATCATATAACTTTTGCCCACTGGTCATTGAGATATTTGAGGACTTCTGACCAAGCGTGATTAATTAAATTATTTGGCGAATCGTAGTCGTTCCTTACTATACCCCCGCTACCGATGGATACACTTGTAACATTACGCCAATCCATATATTTTTTTTCCTTTCGAAATCTAGGAACGCGAAGTCGCTCGTAACTCCCATAAATGATTATCGATGGCGCAACCATGCTGTGTAGTTGCCTATTTCTATAATCTCTTAACCATTGGAGCTGATCGTTTCCGGCTTTTCGCCAGTCTCGCCTAGAATCTTTTTCATGTTCTTCATTCCAGGGGTCATATTTTTCTTTCGATGTCATTCGTCCAAGAAGCTCATCTGCAACATCCGTTGAAGCTGACAATCTGACAATGCCTTCCGTGAATTCGTCCAGATTTAGAGTTTTTATTTGTCTAATGTTATAAACGCGGATGAGATGCATTAAGACTGTGTAGTGAAGTTGTGCGATACATACATCTCGGTCATCGTTTCCTCGTTTACTCAATTCAACAGGATCCAGTAAATTCAAGTCTGCCGGCCTGTTGGTAAGAGGAACTACATATTTTTGCCAGAATTTCTCGTAATTCGAAAATTCATTCTGAAGAAAAATATCATAGTAAGCTTTTTCGAATCGATCACCGCCAACCTCGTCCAGTATTTTGATTGTTTTAACATCAACCATTTTTATTGCCTTAATAAAGTTTTTACTAAATCCACTGGCTGGTTTTTTGACTGTACGTTAAAATACACACATCTTGGATAATAAATAGACAAATATGGAAATTCCAAAGCACAAGCTAGAGGAATTCAAACAGATCATGCGCGAGGACTACGGCACGGAGATGGATGATGAAGAAGCGCACAGAGTTGCATCCAAAGTCTTGAGGCTATTCAAGGTCATCTATCGGGAAGATGCAAATAAGTAGTCGTTAGACGCGTTTATCTAGAACTTCAAATAACTTCGCGCATTCTTCTTTGTGCAAAACATAGCCGGGAGTTTCTCTGGCAATGATCCTCTGGAGATTTTTGTATTGTATCAACTTAACTTCTGAAACTTCTTCCGGCTGAAGCGTGAGCTTGTTTAAATCAAGGTTCTTTCTGACGAGATAAACATCCACAAGTTCATTATTTATAAATTTTCCATCTCGTTGGACACTTTGATTCTTGAGAGTACAAAGCTTTTCAAGCTCGTTCTCTTTTACGTCTATGCCCAGTTCTTCTTTGGCTTCACGAATTGCGGTATTAATTGGAGTTTCTCCACTATGAATATGTCCGGCTGTAGATATGTCCCATTCATTGGGGTGAGAATCTTTTTCCGGCGATCGCTTCTGAAGAAGGAGCTCGTTTTTATCATTAATAATCCAAACATGGACGCTCTTATGCCAAAGCCCCTCGCGATGCACTTTGTCGCGAGGAATAGATTCTCCCGTTTTATTTCCGTCCTTGTCAATTATGTCGAATTTTTCCATAAATAAATGATATCACGAATAAGACTCACGGCAAGCTGCATAAGCGAAGTTCAAACGTCCCACATGGATATTGCTTGATTCACCAAGATATGTCATAGCGCAGAAAAACTGCTTCCCATGGGAAACAATTTATTTTGACCGGCTTTTGCGCTGAAACAAGCACAAAAAATCCCCCTCTCGGGGGTTTTTACTTGTTTTTCAGCTTATTTTATCCACAAAAAAATTTGGCAGCGCTATCGGGATTCGAACCCGAGTTACTAGGATGAGAACCTAGCGTCCTAGGCCAGGCTAGACGATAGCGCCTTATTAGGTGTCAGCAGTCAGTTTTCAGTGTTCAGTGCTCAGATATGAGCTTCAATCAATAAATTTTCGTAGCTCAACGTTTTGTTTTAATCTTATAGCATAATGAACATTGAATACTGAATATCGAACATCCCGCCGTTGCGGGATCCCGCAGCGGCGGGACTAACAGAATGAAACATTATCAATACTAAGCACGTTAGTCAATATACAAAATCTATTTTTTCTTGAGCCACCGCGAATCTTGTCTCACCAAAAGTTCTTTGGCTCTTAGTGGTTCTAGCATGATTTCCTTGACCACCCTTTCCATTCTCATACCCTGCGAACCTTTGACAAGCACCACATCCTTCTCTTTCAAAATATCCTGAAGTGCTTTTCCAGCTTCAACACTATTTCTAAAATGAAAAGTGGTCGTGCTCGAGTTACCCTTACCCCTGATAAATGCTGATTGAGTATTTTCTGAAAGAGGCCCTACTGTGATCAGAATATCTACGATCTCCGAAGCTTTTACTCCCACATCTTCATGTCCTTTCTCTGAAAACACACCTAGTTCAAACATATCTCCAAGCACAGCAATTTTTCTACCAGAAGTTTTGATTTTGGCAAGAGAATCAATAGCTGCGATAGCAGATACTGGAGCCGAATTATATGTGTCATCAATAATAAGAGTTTGTTTAATTCCCCCTACAAGATTCATTCTACCCACTGGAGGATTGTAATTGACCAAGGCTCTTTCTATATCCACAAAATCCATCTTGAAAACAACTCCACAACTAATAGCAGCAAGTGCGACATAAATATAATGCATCCCCACGACCTTTGGCATCCTTACTGGAAAAATATTTCCTCTGCAATAAACCTTGAAACTCATACCGCTTTTAGTGGTACCTTTTTCATCTATCCACCTATCGGCATCCAAAAGATATGCTTGCTTATCAATATCCACATAAACATCAGCATCGCCAGAAAAACCATAAGTGATCACATTGGCTCTGGTTCTATCTTGCATTATTCTGACTCTCGGATCATCGTTGTTTAAAATAGCGTAGCCATCTCTTGGTAAATTTGCAATGAGAGTTCCCTTTTCTCTTGCAATCTCATCTATACCAGAAAAATATTCCAAATGGCTTGGCCCAACTGAGGTGATAATTCCTATATTTGGTTTTGCGACAGCAGAAAGCACTCCTATATCTCCTGGCCTATCCGCACCCATTTCCAGCACCAAAATTTCAGGATATTTTTTGGAAAACAAAACTGAAAACAATGCCTTTGTCAGATTAATTATCCAAGCAAAAATATTGAACCCAGCACTTCCTATTCCAAGAATCGTGAGAGGTAATCCGATTTCATTGTTGTAGTTTTTTTCACTTTTTCTTACGGATTTACTTGAACTCAAAACCATGTACACGGCTTCCTTAGTACTACTCTTACCAACGCTCCCGGTAATCCCCACAACATCTGGGTTGTGTTTTTTAAGCATTGATTTTGCGAGAGACATAAGCATTCTCTCAACTAATTTTCTTAGAAATACTTTTATGTTCATTCTGTGGGAATAATTTGTCTATCTTGAAAAATAAATGAAGCCACCTTGCTAAATACTGGAGCTGCTATGGTTTCTCCCCAGACAGAACTTCCTTTTGGATTCTTTGCCCATATAATAGCTATCACCTCAGGATCCTCTACCGGACCATACCCCACAAAAGAAACAAGCTTCTCGCCTCCATATCCTGGCTTGTCTTTATTTGGCATTTGAGCCGTACCGGTTTTTCCAGCTATTGTATATCCATTGACTTTGGCGTAATGAGAATATCCATTTTCAACATTACTAATAAGCATGGCGCTAATAGTAGTAGCTGTTTTTGAAGATATTGGCTGAGAATCAAACTTGGTTTCAACCACGCTTTCTGTCCCATCTGGATGTATAAATTTTTCTACAATTCTAGGATTGACCATGGCTCCACCATTCGCAAATGAAGAATAAGCCTTGAGTATTTGCATGGCGTTTAGCACTATTTTACCCTGACCGAAGCTCGAAGTTGCCAAATCCAATTCTTGCCATTTTTTCTTATCATCAAGACCAGCTATATTCTCGCCAAGCAAATCAATTCCAGAATAGGAATTGAATCCAAATTTTTCGTAATATGGATAGAGTTTATCTATCCCGACTTTTCTAGCTATCTCCACCATAACAACATTGAGCGATTTATCAAGTGCCTGAACCACACTCACTTCTCCGTGTCCTTTATTGTCAGAATTTCTAATAGTATATGAACCTATTTTAACCGCACCAGAATCATTAAATTTGTCTTCAGGATTAATAACCCCCTGATCCAATGCCGAAGCAACTACGAATGGTTTGAAAATAGAACCTGGCTCAAAAACATCAAACACAGCGTTGTTGTTGAAAATACTTACGTTTTCAACCTCGTTGTATTTATTTGGATCATAATTTGGAAGATTTGACATGGCTATGATTTTTCCAGTCTTGGGTTCCATAAAGACTCCAGACACAGAATCGGGAGTAAGTTTTTCCATTATTGTTCTTAGCTCTTTTTCAAGAACAGCCTGAACTGATCTATCTATGGTTAATACTATAGTATCTCCATCTTTCGCCGGTTTTTCATCCTTTGATCCTATTGGTATCCATCTCCCAGCAGCATCGCGCTCCAGCTCAACTTCTCCCTTTTCCCCTTGAAGCTCTGAATTGTAATAGGCTTCAACTCCCCCAAATCCTCTGAGAACTCCCTCATTGTCATAACCTAGATACCCGAGAATATGAGATGCAAGCGACCCTTCAGGATATGCTCTGAAATATTTTTCTTGGAAGTGAACACCCTTGAGATTTGAAGATTCAATCTGATCAATTTTGTCTTTTTCCACCTTGTCAGCGATTGGCTCATAAGGATCATCTTTATCTTTAGTGACTTTGGAATAAATTTCATTTATATCCATATCCAAAATCTGCGAAACAACCCTGGCTACCTCATCAGGATTTTCTACTTCCCTTGGAACAACATAGATTTGAAAATACACTTTATTCATCGCCAAAGGATAAAGCTCTTGAGTTTTACTATCCTTGGTTACAACCTCTCCTCTTTTTGGTTCTAGCGATTCAAAAAAGCTTCGCTGCCCTTCAGCCAAAGCTTTGTATTTGGTGTGATCAAGGATTTGCAAAGACACCAAGCGCATAAAAACAATAGCTCCCAAAAAACTTATGAGCCAGAGAAAAATCTTTATTCTTTTGTCTATTAGACTATTTTCCAATTTTGTTTCTATAAATAATGCGTGGAAGAGACTCCACGCATATTATACTAAAAAATCACCATTTTAAGCTAGCGAGATGAAGCAACCGAAGTTCCAGTTGAAACATATGAAACGCTTTTCACCGGTACCATGTTGAGACTCTTTATATTGTCCTTCTCTTCTACATTGTTAAGACTCTTGCTTTCAGCAATTCTTAGTTCAATAGCTCTCTGATCATCTGCAAGAGTTTTTATCTGGCTATTGAGCTGCTGTATTTTGTAGCCCTCTGCCTGAGCAGACATCAAAACCAAAAGATAAAATACACTGACAACGCAAATAAGACCCAGCGTTATATATCCTAATGTAGCTGGTCCTGCTTTTATTTTTCTGAGTGATTGATTTCTAGCACCTATTCTCGAGATGCTTCCGTTGGTAAACACTACTGTCATTTTTTTGTTTTATTTTATTTTTTGTTTTAAACTCCTAATTCTCCGAGTTGCTCAGCTATATCTCCGCTATTTTTTTCTGTAGCACCTTTGTATTTATCCCATTCTTCTTTGTCCCAAATTTCCAAGCGATTATATAGTCCAGCAACTATGGTTTTTTTGGTGATCCTTGCAAAAGATCTCAGATACTCAGGCAGTATTATCCTACCCTGAGAGTCCAGCTTTACATCCATAGCTCCAGCGAGCATGAGTCTAGAGAAGGCTCTGGTATTTTTTTGACTTATAGGTAGATTAACAAGCTTCGAAGCTAGCTTCTCCCATTCTTCTTTTGTATATAGAAATAAACAATTATCCAATCCTCTAGTAACCACAGCGCCTGTTTTTAGGCTAGCTCTAAACTTGGCTGGTATAGCCAATCTTCCTTTTTGATCTATTGAATGTTGATATTCGCCTATAAACATTTTCGCTAGGTTAAGCTGTTTTATATTTTGTTATCCACTAATTCTCTTAGTTGTCCCCACTTTCATCCACAATCACATACTGTTATGCCATTATACACCACCATACATATTTAATCAACCACCCGCCTACACCATTTTCAATAAAGAACTATATCAAAAAAATGCCTTATCTAAGGCATTTTACTAGGTTATTTAGGACAAACTAAGTCCACTATTCACTTTTTATCCACACTTTACCATTCCCCACTTTAACCTAAATAAGTATTAAAAAGTCTGGATAGCATTATTTCCATACTTTTCTCTTATTTTGTCTACACCCCTATCTATATTTGAAAGTTTATCGTTTAATTGACCCTCCAATACGCTAAAAATATTAGATTGAACCAGATTTGATTCAAAATCAGATGCTCTAACTCCTATTAGTCTGATTTTACGATATCCAATATAGTTTTCTAAAAAAAGTGACTTAGCGAGTCCCCAGATTTTTTTAGTAGAATCGGTGGAAAGCACTATTGTCTTTGATCTCGTAAGAGTAGAAAAATCACTATATCTTATCTTAACGGCAAAATTTCTAGCCTTCTTACATTCTGATCTGAGCGTAGTAGCAACTCTATCAACGAGAAATTTAAGCTCCCCCAAAACTTTACCCGTATCGCAGGTATCACATTCAAAAGTCGATTCTTTTGAAAAAGATTTGGGATCGTGATTGCTCACAATCTCAGAGTCATCTATGCCCATGCATTTGTTTCTAAGCTCCCAACCAAGTTTCCCAAAACTTTTGAATAGCTTCGCGTAAGGCATCTTTTGTATATCTCCAAGCTTTCTACAACCCATATTGATCAATTTCTTTTCTGTGAAAGGACCTATTCCCGGCATTTTTCTTATTTCTAGGGGCTCTAAAAAATCTTTTTCTTTTCCAGAATCAATCCAAACAAAACCAATGGGTTTCTTATAGTCACTAGCTATTTTCGCAATTGTTTTTGAAGTGCCAACCCCCACAGAACAAGTAAGCCCCTTTGTTACACGATTAACCTCTGACTGAATCTGAAGAATTGTTTTCTTGAGATCGGGATATATGTAGTTGCAATTCGAAAAATCCAAATAAGCCTCATCGCAAGAAACCATTTCAACACATGGAGAGTATTTACAAAAAATAGTATGGATTATTTTTGAGTATTTACTGTATTCATCAAAATGCCCATGGATAAATACGGCATGAGGACAAAGTGAACCCGCCTCGTGGGAAGACATACCAGAGCGAACACCATATTTGCGAGCTTCATAGCTACTTGAAGAGACTACTCCTCTTTCCCAGGGTTTCGCACCAACCACAACAGGTAATCCTTTTAGTTTAGGATTCAAAAGCACTTCAACAGATGGAAAAAAAGCATCCATATCTATGTGGGCGATCACCCTTTTCATTTCCTTAAATTAACGCCAGAAAAACAACCAAAATACAAACCACAAAACCCATAAAAAGACCAAAGCCAAAATAGTCTTTTGAGGAAAAGATTCTGCGCTTTTTATAATTGATCTGCTTCCAAGTTAATACCATGGGGTAAAACATTTATTTGTATTTTTAAAAATTATTTGTATTTTCTAATGAGTCCAACGACTTTGCCTTGAACCTTGAGATCACCTTTTACTTTTATTGGTTTCATGGTTTTATTGGCTGGCTGGAGACGAATATATCCTTTTTCCTTATAAAACTTTTTGAGGGTAGCGAATTGATCATCTATAAGAGCTACCACAGTATCACCATTTTTTGCTGTATTTTTCTTTTCAACTATCACATAGTCCCCATCATGAATACCCTCCTCTATCATAGATTCTCCCTTAACCAAAAGCGCAAAGCACTCACCAATGGGTTTCATTTCGGATGGAATAGAGATTGTTTCACTTTCTTCTATAGCTTCAATGGGTTCTCCTGCGGTAATAAGTCCAGCCAAAGGAAGCTCAATAGTACGTTCATTGTAACTAATAGTGCCATCTTCAATTATTTCTATAGATCTCGCCTCTCCCGTCTTTACTTTTATGTATCCCTTGTCCTCAAGGGATTTTATGTGTTGAAAAATAGTGGCAGGTGAAGTGAGACCAAAATGCTCACCTATCTCTCGGTAGCTAGGTGCATATCCAAATTCTTTTACAAATTCTTCGATGTAATCAAGTATTTGCTTTTGTTTTTTTGTAAGACTCATAAATAGGATTTAACAAATAAATATAAACTTCTAGATTTTCCAATGAGGAAACGATTCTTCTTTTTTCATTTTGATAAATAAATTAATAAGAGTAGCCATTGTTCTCATCCCAGTAAGTATTTATCCTAATAGGCCTTCTCGTTTCAGTAGGATTCTCCGAAGACTGGGCCTTTTGTAGAAATGCTCTGATCTCCTGCAATTTGCGAACATAGTTTTGGATAATAATAGTGTCTTGTTTTGATGCGACTGTCATATTTGAATTGTTAAGTTGTAAGTATTAGGTGATAAGCAGTTATTCATCAAACTTAATACCTAATACTTATTACTAACAACTACATTGTACCGAACAAAATACGAACGTCAAGTGGATAACTGTGGATAAGCAAAAGAGCTGTCAAAAGACAGCTCTGAAATACAATCACTTTACTCCGGCAACCCTTCTTCTGCTAAGCCCATCAGACCCTCGACGACAAAGCCCAAAACAAAGAGTGCCGCAAATGCCCCCGGATAAAATGCCCATTCAGATTTATTTTCAGATTTAACGAGCACAAACACAGAGGACGCGACGTAGATAGTAAAGAGCAAGAGAAGAAAGAGAATCTTTCCATTCCACAAAAGAGATAAAGCAGTGGTCACCAAAAACGCAGAGATAAAGAAGTTGAAAAGGAAATGATGTCTCTCGTGCATTATTCGGATACGCTCGTGAATGTGCGCGATCAACACGAACAACAGACCAAGCACCATCGTAAAAAGGAAAACGAGTACGACAGTTTTATCAGCGAGAAAAGATTTTATCCTGTTTCTCACATCGTCCGTGCAAGCCCAAGCCTCTCCGCTCAGAAAAAACAAAACCAGAAATATCGAACCGGAGATTGGTCTTACGAAGAAATTGATCACTGAATTTTTTGAGAAGTCATATTCTTTTCCCATAAGCCAGTAAAGGAAGAGAGACAACGAAGCGTAACAGAAAAAGAACCAAAACAGTTTCATAAAAACCTCCCCATGGATAAGATTTCAAAGAGCACTTATTGTTTTAAAACTGCCACCGTACTCAAATATTGTCAATATCAAATGTACTTTCCAGATTCACTATAAACACAACGCTCGCTTTTGATTTGTCAAAAAGTCAATAACGGGTTAGATTGTATTATATGGAAAAAGTAACAATCACAGAGCTAAATATGAATGGACTAGGAATCGCCAAAAAAGACGGAAAGGTTTTTATAGTCCCCAAAACCGTACCAAATGACGAAATAGAAATAGCGAATAGCGAAGAAAAGAATCCCAATGTATTTATCGTGAAAAGCTTTAATCTGATAAAACCTTCCGAAAAAAGAACCAAAGCTCCATGTCCATTTTTTGAAAAATGTGGAGGTTGCGAGCTTCAACACATACCCTACTCACTTCAGCTTAAATACAAACAAGAAAATCTAGTCAAAATTTTGAAAGAAAAAGCAGATATAGAGCCCGACCAAATCAATGAGATAATTCCATCCGAAGAAACACTTTGGCATAGAAATAAAATCAGACACTCATTTAAAGACATCGGAGGAAAGATCTCAATCTCCAGACACTCACCCTTTTCTAGCGATTCAAATGTCCCCATTACCGAATGCCTTCTCATGTCAAAAAGATCAAATTCTTTCTGCAATTATATTTGCGATTTCGCAAACAAAAATAGCCTTTCAGTCTTTAGCAAAACTAATCCCGAAGGAATACTAAAGTTCATAACAATAAGGGAAAGCAAAAACAATAATGAATTTATGGTAATACTTGTGATAGCCAATCCAATGCCAGAAAAGATGCTAAAGCAATTAACCGAAAAACTAGTTAAGAAATATGGCAGAATGAGAAGTTTTTACTTGGCAGAGGCAAAAGGAGGACAAAACGAGATCGTAAAGCAAAAACTAATTTACGGAAGAAAGTTTATAAGAGAATATATAAACTCAGGAAAAACAGAAAAAATCGTAACCCACAGGTTCAATATATCCCCTACTTCATTTTTTCAGACCAATACAAAACAAGCTGAGAAGCTTTTCAATAAAGTAATAGAGATGGCCAACGTGCAAGACAACGAAATTGTTTTCGATCTTTATTCAGGAACTGGTACGATGGCAATCATGCTTTCAAAATTTGCAAGAAAAGTGTATTCAATAGAAGAAGAAAGAGAAAGCATAGCGGACGCAAGACAAAATGCAAAGATGAACGCATGCGACAACATCTCCTTTATCAAAGGCGACGCCCTGAGTTCAGCTTCAGACCTCGCACGACAAAACATATATCCAAATATAACCATAGTTGATCCACCCAGGGCTGGGCTCTCAAAGCAAGCAATGCAAAAACTCATCAACATCTTCACACCTAGACTCATCTACGTCTCGTGTAATCCCATAACGCTAGCGAGAGATTTGAAGATACTAAAACTAAATAATTTTGAAATCAAAGAAATACAGCCAATAGATATGTTTCCTCAAACATCTCAGCTAGAATGCATCGTGAAACTAGAACTAAAACTAAGCGTTTAAACCTAAGCATACTAAAAAAACGGGCGCGAGCCCGTTTTTTGTTGATTTTATATTTATTCAGATTTTATCCTATCAATGAGTACTATTTTTTCTGGATTGTTCAATACTGAAAGCAAAAACTGATCTCCCATATTTAGTCTAAATCCATACTCCTCCGGCTCAAGAAGAGAATATCTCACCTCTCTGCCAAGCTCATCTTCAATATCTTTTATCAGTTTCACCAATCTGTTTTTATTTACTTTACCGACTATGAGCATATCTGTCTCATCACTCTTTCTGTCGCAGAAAACTCCCACAAGAACTACGAGCTTTATTCCGGTAATTGGTCTCATCCTATCACCCACCGCTCCCTGTATCACTTCGCCTGCTTTTAATATGAAATTTCTAAATTCCTTTAGGTACTCAAAGTCAGAATCTATGCTGTAGAATTTTTTTTGCTTTACCACTTCACTTTTGATCAATCCCATTCCCTCAAGCTTGTCCAATTCTCGCCTCACTGAGTTGAGCTGTTCTTTTAGCATCCTAGTTATCTCTCTAACAAAGTATGACTTATCAGTGTTTAACAAAAACAAGGTCAATAGTTTTACCCTGGTCTTTGAACTAAAAAGTTGTTCGAGTATATTTTGCTTTGCCATTGTTGTGAACACAAATTTAATTCAGTTATTCTACCAGCTACCAAGAATTTTGCAAGTGAAATGTTGTGTGCAAAAACCTTGCCAATAAGGCCAATCCTTTTTATAATAGGTAGGTAATCAGTATTTGACTAATAGCAGAGTTTATTGCATTTTAGTTTATTTTAAAATAACACAATGTATATTCCATCAACAATAAGAGAGCTTATTCTAATATCAGAGGATCAGAGAAACGGATTTGCTGATACTTTTATATTTGAACCAGAGACTACAAGAGAGAAAAAACTCGGCATTCTCCTTATCGTAGCTGAGATTGCGAAGCCCGGAAAACACGCTTCACAGATAGTAAACGGCATCGCAGAACTAATGCAGTACGAGTACTATCAAAACAGCGAAGATACTATACTAAAAAACTTCGAGGCAAGTCTTAAAAAAGTAAACGAAACACTTTCGGAGCTAGCTGAAAATGGCATCACCTCATGGATAGGTAAACTCAATGCCACAATAGCTGTAATAAGCGAAAACGAGCTACATGTCGCAACTACTGGAAAAGCAAATGCCTACCTCGTTAGAAGCGGAGAAATAGCAAGTATCAAGGCCAAGCACTTCCCCACAGATGCAGAAAGAGAAAACCCACTAAAAACATTTACAAATGTAGCGAGTGGCAGACTTTATAATGACGACAAGATAATTGTAACAACACCAGCACTAACCGAATACCTCTCTTCTGAAAAAATCCTTCGTACTTTTGAGAATATGAGTGCTAAAAAAGCAGTAGAGTCATTTACTGAAATCCTATCTTCCTACAAGGAAGAGACCAATGTTGCCTCTTTATTCATATCACTCGGTCAAGAAGACGAAGAAGAGCAAGCGACTCCAGTACCACCGACGATAGATCCAGAACTATCAGAAGAAATAAAGCCAGTATCCGAAGAACCAAGTATTCTAGATGAAGCAGCACCGATGCCAGAAATCAAGGAGCCTGAACACAAAACAGAAACAGTTGCCAAAATCAAATCCCTTCCTGGAAAGATATTTTCCTCACAGACAAAAGAAGGAATAATTGCTTTTGGAAAGAAAACCTCAGAAAAATCTAAACGAGCTTTTTCAGCCATCTTGTCCAAAATACCAAAAAAACAATCAAGTCCAGTAGAAAAAACTGAACCGTCACACGAGGATTTGGCAGCAAAAAGAAGATCGCAGGGAGGATTTAAAAAAATAATGATTTCAACATACGATAAACTCAAAAGCAAAGTTATATCTCCCCTATTTAATTGGTTTATGGGATTAAAAAAATCTAGCAGACTGTTTTTAGTGGCTGCCGTGGTACTTGCTATAATTCTCATAATCAGCATTTCCGTAGCAATAGCTAGAAGCAAAGAACAAAAAGTTGAAAACACAGATATCCCAGCCATATTAAAAGAAGTTGAAGAGTTGAATAATAAGGGTAATGCCGAATTGGTTTTTGGCAAAAAGAATGAGGCCCTAAAGTATTTTTCCGAAGCTGAGGAAAAAGCGAACAATGTGCTCAGCAAAGATCCAAACAACGAAAACGCCAAAAGCTTGCTTGCAGATATAAAAGATGGACTAGATAGATCCTCAAACAAGTCCACGGTGACACTAGAAACAGTTTCTAACCTAAAAGATTTCGCAGGAAATGATATCAACGCAAACCATATCAAAAAGATTGGAAGCGAATTGTATGCTATAAATTCCGCAGACAATTCAATAATTGAATATTCTACTAGCTCAGAAAAAGGAAGAGTTCTAAGTATTCCCCAAAAAGCCACTCCACTACTCCTTGGGATTATGGGAGATAGCATAATAGGACTTACCTCTACACCAAGCTTGATTCAGAATAGCACAGAAGGATTTAAATCCATCAAGAGTGAATTTTCAGACAATTCTTTTGTAAATCTTTCCGCGATAGGAAGCTATGGCGAAAAAATCTACGGCCTCATGCCAAGCAAGGACATGGTATATATGTTCGTCAAAGGTGAGCTCGGATACAGTGAGGGAGAAAGATGGTTAAAGAACACAGACACATCACTTGATAATGCCATTGATTTCGCCATAGACGGAGCAATCTACGTACTCAAGTCTGACAATAGCATAGTGAAGTTTATGAGAGGTGAAGAAGAAAAATTTGATACCAAAGACATGCCAAGTGGAGACAAATATACTGAAATTCAAACATCAGAAAATAGCAACCTCATCTACCTATTATCTACCGAGACCAAAAGCATAGTAGCCATAGATAAATCAGGAAACTTCAAAAACAGCTACAAATGGAACGAGGATGGAGTAAAATCAATGTTTGTAGATGAAAGTGCAAAAACAATATACCTGCTCACAGATACTGAAATAAGAAGCTTTGATTTATAGAAAAAGTATTTAGCTGTCAGCATTCAACATCAAATGATTCAAATAAAAAATCCCAGGCGGTCCTCTGACCTGGGATTTCGTTTTGTTCAAAAGTACAACGACTAGGCTGGTGACATGATAAGATACAAAAACTGTCGCGGATTTCCCACAATAGAAACGAGTGGAATACCGTAAATTCTCGGTCGCCCGCTATTGGATACATCCAAACAAGCCACATCATAGTTCTCTACTGGATCTGGATAGTTGTTGGCATTTTTAACCATCGTTGAAGGATGCATGGCGACAATTTTGCGATGAATCTTGGTGTTCCTGAGCGACAGAGCCAGACGCACAAGACGATCTGCCGAAGCGGGCATTTCAAAACGGGCGTGATCCTGCTGAAAACGACTCGTCCTAACTTGCACATTAAGACTCGAGGGGATCGGTAAATTCAGAAATGACAAGCGATCTAGACTTGACCAGATATTGATCTCAGAAAAAGAAGAATCCTTTCTTACTTCCCCCATGCTTTCATGAGAAATCCCTGTGATCAATCTCGGATCATCCCAAAGAGTAAGCACCCTGTCTGGATCATCGAGAAAAAGCTGCAAGGTTTCCCTGCAAATCCGCCTTTGCTCCACTTGACGATAGAACTCTGACATTTGCCTATGCGTGGGACTTTGATAATCATCCATATGCATTACTCTTCTCCTCACCCATCAACCCCTGGTTGACAAGCGAAATGCCACCCGTTAAGGCCCTTTCTTGGCTTAACAAGCAGCGTGTTTAGTTTACGAGGACCTTGTTTTCAATGAACAAATTCACACTACAAAAAATGAATCGATTTGTCAAAATGATAATCAGCTTTGTAATTGAAAAAGCCCCGGGACAATCCCGAGGCTTTTGAATAATATTTGATATTATTTGAGTTCTACTGTAGCACCAGCTGCTTCAAGCTTTTTCTTTAGCTCTTCTGCTTCAGTTTTCGCTACATTTTCCTTTAGAACCTTTGGAGCTCCGTCAACCATGTCTTTGGCTTCCTTTAGTCCTTTTCCGGTGATTTCTCTTACGACCTTGATAACTTGAATTTTCTTATCACCAGCTGCTTTGAGCTCTAATGTGAACTCAGTCTTCTCTTCAGCTTGTGCGGCACCACCTGCGGCACCTGGCATAGCGGCCATAGCTACTGGAGCTGAAGCCGAGACACCAAATTTGTCTTCAAGAACTTTTACAAGTTCTGAGAGATCAAGAACGCTCATCTTTTCTACTTCCTCTACGATAGCCTTGAATTTGGCTGGAACTTCAACCTCTTTCTTGGCTTCAGCCTTTGGGGCTTCTTTTTTATCATCTGCCATATGTTTTGATTAATATTTAAATAAATTACTTTTTAGAATCAGCTACGCCTTTTAGAACCTGGACAAGTCCTCTAAGATTTCCAGCAAGCACATTTACGAACCCTGAAACTGGAGCATTTATAGTAGCGACCAATTTTCCTAGCATTTGTTCCTTGTTTGGAAGTTTTGCTAGCTCTTCTACTTTGGTATTTGCAATTGCTTCGTTTCCGAGCATTCCTGCGTAAATCGTTAGCGCTTTGTGTTCTTTTCCGAAATTATAGATTATTCTAGCTGGAGCTGTTTCATCTTCTCTTGCAAATGCCACTCCAACTGGACCATCAAATTTAGGAAGTTCAACTTTTATACCAGCATTATCCAAAGCAAGCTTTATAATAGTTTTCTTTGCAATAATGTAGTTTGACTTGGCTTCTCTTAGCTCTTTTCTTAGCTTATCCATGTCAGAAACTGAAAGCCCTTTGTAGTTACTAAAAACAACTGCCTTACTTGATTTAAATTCTTCTATTACTTTTTTGAGTACTTCTTCTTTTTTATTTCGTGATACTGCCATGGGTGAAAACATTAAAAATTAAATAAAAAACTGTGGGATTTCCACAGATTAACTAAAATAGCCAAAAAGGCTGTTTTAATTTCCTGCGCAGGATTTATTTGACTTTTAGGGCCAAACCTACGGTCTGTGGAAATATTATGTTTGATAGTATACCCTACCAGATTTATTTGTCAAATCTAATTTCCCCGATCGAGTTCTATTAATTTTCCGAATTCTTTTGAATATACATACTTTTTTTTAGAATTGTGAATTACTGGGTATAACTTATTGATTTCGTTTAATGCTCCTTCAATATCCTTCTTTGAACAATTAGGGGGGAAAAGAATTACTATTTCTTTTGTGGCAATAATGATGGAGGATACACCCTTATTACTACGGAAACTAGCTATTATACCTTTCAATATCTCTGCCCCTAGTGTTTCAAAAAAACCCTGTGCTATTGGGATAGCTACATATAACAACAAGGTTGTGAAGATAAAATTGATTAAATCCGGCGCACCAGCTCCACCACCCTCCATCCTTTTTAGTTGTACTATATTCACATCAGAACCAGCAAAGTTTGACTGACACTTTTCTGAAAAAACACTACCTTGATCATGGTACAAGGTAAAATCACTCTTGGAACAAAAATCGTCCCCAGCATAACCAGTGTCAAATTTGTAAATCTTTGTTGTCATGTTTAAAAATTAGTCTAGATATATACCCTTGTTTTTTATATGCTCTTCGTATGTCTTACTAAAAACCGTCTCGCCATCTTCCTTGCTCAAGAAAAACAAATAATCACTTTCTTCAGGATTTATCACCGCTCCCATAGCTTCAATACCTGGATTTCCTATCGGACCAGGAGGAAGCCCCGTGTTTTTATAAGTATTATAGGGCGAATCGATAGCAACATCGTCATAAGTAGGCTGAAGAGCATTTTTTCCAGTCACGAAATTCACAGTCGCATCCGATTCAAGAGCCTTGCCTATCTCTAATCGATTGATAAATATGCTCGCTACCAATTTCATATCTTCTGTTTTTGAAACCTCATTTTGGACGATACTCGCCAAAATCAAATCATCATAAAGTTCGCTGACCCCTCTATCTACATAAAGTTCATCAACGATTTTACTCTCAAAGTTTTGAAGTATCTTCTTTACCACGCTTTCGGCGTCTGAGTTTAGATAGAACATATAGGTATCTGGAAAAAGAAACCCCTCAATGCTTTCTACATCCCCTATCCACGAAAAATCAGATGACCAATCATTGTTTAAGGCTTTTTCAAAATTATCCGATGACACCACTCCCCTTTCTTCAAGAAGTACTCCCATGTCAGAGGAAGTAATGCCTTCTGGGAATGTGATTTTTACGTCATCGATAGAGTCTCCCAAGCTTATTTTTTGAGCTATGCTCGCAGGAGACACAGAAGGACTGATACTATACTTACCTGCCTTGAGATCACTCTTAATTCCCCTAGTCAAAATGAAATAGACGAAACTATTTTTATTGCTTTTTTTGAGAACACCTTTTTCAACTAACGAAGATGCTATATCCGAAAGCCCGAGATTTTTTTCTATTTCAAATTCCACAGCTGATTTTGAATCTGGAAACTGCGCAGTCTTCGCCTTCATTTCTAGTGACACAAATATCACAACTACAAAAACAGCGACTACTAAAATCAATATCTTTATAAGTTTATTTTTTTGCATTTTTGTTTGGATATAAAATTTTAGACTAAATATCGAGTGTTTTTTTGACTCTAAGTGCATCCTCGATTATTTTTCTATGATCAAACCCCATGTTGTTCGGTAGTTTGTCCAGCGAAAAAAGTTCGAGACCAGGATTCTCCTCTATTCTGTTTGCAATATTTCCAGCAAGCGGCTCGCATAGATATGCAATGGCAACAATATGCCCCCTCGGGTCTCTATGTGGTTGAGAATATACATTCACAAGCGAACGAACCCTAACTATTATCTTTGTTTCTTCTTCAAATTCCCGAGTGGTTGCTTCTTCCAAAGTCTCACCATATTTTACCATACCCCCCGGTAATACCCAGCTCCCCTTGAAAGGATCGTCCTTTCGTTTTAGCAAAAGCAATTTATTTTCTGAAAACAAAACGCCATCAACAGCTACAACTGGCATTGATCTAAGAACCTGACTGTATAGATTTTCTGGTAGTCTCATGTTTTAGTTACAAGATATAAAACTAGTAAGTTTTTTCACTTCTGTCAATCGACTAAATAAGCTTATGCTTTTTGTTTTCTTTAAGGTGTTTTACTACCTCCCCCACATTTCCACTTTGGTCTTTCTTGCAAATCAAAAGAGCATCGGCAGTATCAATAACAACCAAGTCATCAACTCCGATAGTTGCTACAAATTTGTTTTTGGAGGAAATGATATAGTTGTTTTTACCATCAATTGATAACACTGATTTGTTGTTATCCAATCCTTTCTTGTTTTCAACATAATTATCAACTGATTCCCAAGTGCCAAAATCAGTCCACTTGAAATTGAGCTCTGCGATATAGCCATTTTGCAATTCATTCGTGGTTACTTTTTCGGCTGGTCCTTCTGGCATTTTTGAGTATTCGCTTTTTATGATCTTTTCTTCATTAGCACTTCCAATTGCATTAATCATTTTTGAAAGCGGGTTATACCAAGAAGGCATATGCTTTTTATATGCACCTAGCATGAGCCTAGGAGTCCATGCGTAATGGTTTGCGTGGAGATACGCTCTACCCTCAGAAACATATTTATTAACCTTTTCTTTGGAATCACGTCCGAGCCATTTTTCCATTTTATATAGCGTAACTTTTCCCATACCCACAGACTCTTTGCTTCGAATCAGATAATCTACGCCCATCACCGCTTTTTCAGACCTAAATCCACCGGTAACTAATTTCTTTTTTTGTTTTACTATTTTTTCTACTTCATTAATCATCTCTATGAAACTTGATGACGGCTCTCTCACCACATCCGCCTGAACAATTATAAATGGTTCGTCAGGAGCAAATTTGAAAAGCTTTGCCATGGCAAAACCCATTGCAGGACCTTGGTTTTTCGTATCTGGCTCTATAAAATAATTCTTTTTTGGTATCTCGGGAACCTGAGCTCGAGCTATCTTGGCTTGAAGCTCATTGGTTTGAATATAAATTTCACTTGGCTTGAACCTCTTCCTCAACGCTTCATAATTAAGCACAAACAAAGACTTCTTCCCAATAAGTGGAAGAAAATGCTTGGGATTTGATTTTCTACTCAGGGGCCACATCTTTGTACCCACTCCACCACATATTATTACTGGGATCATATAATAAGCATTAAGCGATAAACTATAAAGTAATTCTTGCTTTTCTAGAGTAAGGACCCGCACCGTCATAAGAAAACGACAGCGCGGGTTCAATTTTTCACTTTTCGATAGTTGCTAGGTAGCATATAGCCACTACGAGTAATGAAGTTGGTTATGTAACTAGTAGTATAACTAATTGCTGTAGGTAAAATACAGCTGATAAGTAATTCAGGAGTATTATTCCACCAGTGAATCACAAAGCTCATAAAAAAAGTGAGCGTAGCGGGAATCAGACTCCCAAAAAAGTATGAAACGAATACCGACTTAATGGGTGAGAAATGCTGCACTATCCGCGCAGTTACTCCAGTTGATAAAAAGCTAGATATAGCTTGCGCGAGACCAGCCATTAAGAATTCCGCGGGGCCATACGACCAATTAACCGCAACCACAATCGCACTATTAAATATAGCCGAAATGATTGCAAACTTAACATTGAACAAATTATGATAAGTCTCTATTAAACGTTGCCACCACATCTCCTCCTCCTTTCTAGATAAGCGTAACTAAAGTATAGTTTTTAAGGTACGACACTACTAATAGCCAATCTTCATATATCCATTTTAGCATAAAACAAAACCTCCTGAATAGGAGGATTAAATATTAAGCATTGATGCTCACAAAAAATCCGAGAACTAATAGTCGATTGCTAAAAGCCGAAAGCTGATTGCCGATAACAGCCTAGCCCACTAAAACCTCTAATACTTCTAGTTCGACTAATTTCTCCGGCCTAAAATCTCGTTACGGTTTTACCGTCTCAAGGGCATGCGCTTTGCCAAATGTTCTTTTTCTATTTGCGTATTCGGCAAGTGCTTTGTCAAATTCCACTTCGTTGAAATCTGGCCACAGAGTATCTGTAAAATAAAGTTCGCTATAAGTTGATTGCCAAACTAGAAAATTACTTAGCCTCAAGTTTCCTCCAGTTCTAATTATAAGATCTGGATCAGGAGAATTACCAGTGTATAGATTTTGGGAAACCAAAGCTTCGTTTATTTCATCTGCCTTCACGCCCTTACTAATCATATTTTTAAAAGCATTGATGATTTCATCTCTCCCACCATAGTTCAATGCTATATTGAGTTTGATTCTATGATTTTTCTTTAGAATTTTAATTGCGTAATTGCAAAGTTTGCGAAGAGATGCTGGCAATGCCTTTAACTCACCCAAAAATTGGATACGCACTCCATTTTGTCGCATCATTTTCATCTTGTTTTTCAAAACCAATTTTATCAAAGCTAAAATATCCTTGACTTCCCTCTTAGCTCGTCCCATATTTTCAGTTGAAAAAGCATATACGGTAAGCTCTTCGATTCCAAGATCAACTGCATGCTTCACTATATTGTCTAGGTTTTCTGCACCTTTCTTGTGTCCGAGCATATAATCCTTGCTACCATTTTTGTATGCCCATCTCCTGTTTCCATCCATAATAATTCCCACATGTTTGGGTATTGCTACATTTTCAAGATGCTTTGATTTTGCCATATGTTTTCACAAAAACTAAAGTGTAAAAATTATCCTATAAGCTTCAATAATTCGCTAACAATACGCTTTTTATCTACCTTTTTAACCATTTTTCCATGTGCGTAGATGATACCATAGCTATTTGTGCCTGTCACCCCAAAATCGGCCTCTTTTGACTCTCCAGGGCCATTTACCACGCACCCCATCACAGCAACTTTTATTGGTTTTTTAATGCCTTTTAACGCTTTTTCAACTTCCTTCGAGAGCTTTTCAACATCGATAGATTTTCTCGCACAAGTAGGACAGCTGATTATCTCCGGACCATATTGTCTAATACCAAGGCTTTTCAATATTTCTTTTCCAACTCTTACTTCTTCTTTAATGGGACCAGTCAATGAAACTCTTATCGTGTCTCCAATTCCATCCAAAAGCAAAGAGCCCAAACCCACAGCAGATTTTACAGTTCCAGAAAAAACATTTCCTGCCTCAGTGATTCCCAAGTGTAAAGGATAGTTTACTTTCTTGGAAAGCATTTTATATGCCTCGACGGTCCTTATTACATCGCTAGCTTTTAGGGCTATAAGAATATCTCTGAACCCATGTTTTTCCAAAATCTTGATATGTCTCATGGCGGATTCAACCATAGCTCTTGAGGTCATTCCATATTTTTTCTCTATTTCTTTTTCGAGTGACCCCATGTTCACACCTATCCTGATGGGAATTTTTTTCTTTTTCGCGAGAGCAACAACTTTGGCAACTTTATCGTCACCTCCTATATTCCCAGGATTTATTCTGAGCTTATCTATGCCCTGCTCCATAGAAAGCAAAGCAAGTTTATAATCAAAATGTATATCAGCTATTAGAGGTACGTGGATGCGCTTTTTAATTTTGGAAATTGCCATGGCGGACTCTTTGTCGGGAACAGCCACTCTCACAAGATCGCACCCGGCTTTTTCTGCCGACAGTATCTGACGCACCGTAGCAAACACATCAGAAGTTTTGGTGTTGGTCATAGTCTGAACAGAAACAGGAGCATCACCTCCAATATACATAGAACCTACTTTTATTTTTTTGGTTTTAACTCGCTTGTACATAAAAAATGATTAGATTTTTTTCAAAATCTTCACAACTTTTTTTATAACTTCATCTGGCGTAGATGCACCGGCAGTTACTCCCACACTTTTAATCCCCGAAAACCACTTTGAATCAATTTCCTTCTCGGTTTCAATCCAGAAAGTTTTAGGATTTAGTCGTACTGCTATTTCAAACAATCTCTTTGTATTTGCTGATTTTTTTGATCCTATTATAACCATCGCATCATTTTTCTTTGGCAACTCTTTTAATTCCTTCTGATGCGTAAGCGTAGGGGTGCAAATAGTATTTTTAAAAACCAAATTGGGAAATTTTTTTCTCAAAACTTTTACTATCTCCAAAACTTTTTCTTTTTCTTGCGTTGACTGCACCACTAATCCGACTTTTTTAAATTTACCCTTGACACTCTTTGCATCCTTGATATCTGAAACTATAATAGGCCTCTCAATATCTCCCGCTATACCCATCACTTCGTCATGCCCCTTGTCCCCTATAATGATCACCTTGTAGCCCTCTACGCTAAAAAATACAGCTTCGTCATGTATATCCTGAACCATTGGACAAGTAGCGTCAACTATTGTTAAACCCATATCAATAGCGTCAGAAAAAACAGAGGCGGAAGAACCGTGAGCCCGTATCAATAAAACTGAGCCCTTAGGAATATCATCCAAACTCTCAACCACTTTTATCCCCGCTTTTGCCAGTTTATTTATTACGGTTTGATTATGCAAAATATCCCCAAGCATATAAACTTTTTTGGGGTATTTTTTACTAGCATCCATGGCTTTTTTTATGGCAAGCTTTGCTCCTGCGCAAAAGCCAGCATTTTTAGCAAGACACACTAGCATGTATTTTATAAATCTCTTTCTACTATGTAGGTGGCTACATCAAAAAGAAAATCTTTACCAGCTTTTTTGAAATTCGTTTTTAGTATCAAATCCTTTGCCTTTTTGGCAAGATTTTTTGCGTAACGAATGGAATAATCCAAAGAGCCTGTCTCTATTATAATTCGCTTCACTTTTTCCATATCTGTTTTTGATACATTGGTTTTACCCAAAAGATTTTGAAGTGTTTTTTTCTGATCCTTGGTGCCCTTCTCCATTGCATTTACCGTAAGCAAAGTTTTCTTTCCCTCTTCAATATCCGAAGTTACAGATTTACCAATTTTTTCTTCTGTACCAAAAACACCAAGTATGTCGTCTTGAATTTGGAAAGCTCTACCCAAATACAATGAAATTTTGGCAAATTGTTTTATTTCGTTTTCACTAGCACCCGCCAAAATAGCTCCAACCGTCAAAGGATTTTCTATGGTGTATTTGGAAGTTTTAAAATCATGCACGCTGAGTACATCTTTCTCCGTAGCCGTCTTTTTGTGCCCTAGCTCTATATCAACAAACTGACCATAACCAGTAGCATACAAAATCTCGCTCAAGTGCAATAGCGCCTTATTCTTTTTTTCTGAATCAAATTTGGAATTTGCAAAAATCTCATGAGCATACGCACTAAGTACGAGCGCGAGATTGACCTGAAAAGAATCACCAAAATGTCTAGCGCCTTCTTGTCCAAATTTATTTGAAAAATATGAGGCAAAAATTTCAGAGGGCGCGCTCACTCCATGTCGCATCGTAGCTCTATCCTGAAAATCATCTATAAGCAAAACATAGTGATGAATCATTTCTATCGCAGAAGCTATTTTGAAAATTTCTTTATCCTGCTTTTCGCTAAAACATTGGTAGCCAGCAATTACAAGAGCAGATCTAAGTCTCTTTCCTCCGCCCATTACATAATCCTTGGCGCTTTTTATAGCTTTTTTCACCAGAGGATTTTTGGTAGTCTTCATTTTTTGATCAAAAAATGAATCAAAAAATGAATCAATTTTATCCTTATTAGTTTTTAGCTTGGTTTTTATATCCATAGAAGATTTTCTATTTACTGTCGTTTACCCTCTTATACGCAGAAAAGGCCGCGATAGAACCCTCAGCGAGAGCAGTAGTAATCTGGTCAAACTCAGAAGAATTATCAGTCACATCTCCCGCAGCAAAAACATTTGAAATAGAAGTCATCTGTTTTTCGTCAACTATTATTCTTCCTCTTTCGTTTATTTTGACGCCCATTTTCTTAGCAAGTTCAGTCGAAGGAATAGATCCTATTTCTATAAAAGCACCATCCACCTTGATCTGATCTGAGCCATTATGTGGTTTGTCTATTTTAATGTATTGAAGCTTCACGTCGCCCTCAAAAGACAAAGTATTTGTATTCATTATGGTTTCTATGTTTTCTCTTTCTTTCATTTTTTCAACCCAAGTTGGCTCAGCCTTGAACTGATCACCACGATGAATAATATATATTTTTTTGGCGTATTCTGAAAGCATCAGGGCTCCTGTCACCCCAGCATCTCCCCCGCCTATCACTGCCACTTCTTTGTTTTTGAAAAATGGTCCATCACAAGTGACACAATAGCTAACTCCTTTTCCTAAGAATTCTTTTTCACCAGGAATATTCATTTTTCTTCTCGTTGATCCGGTAGCCAAAACAACCGTAGCGGCTTCGAATTCTTGTCCGTTTTCGCACTTCACCACAAATTCTTTATCTGCTTTTTTTACACCACTTACTTTTGAATTTACGATAGTTGCACCAAAACTCTCTACCTGTTTTTGCATATTTTGCATAAGCTCTACCCCAGAGATACTTGGGATTCCTGGATAATTCTCAATCTTGTGAGCAAGGGTGGCAGTTCCGCCAGCCAGTTCTCCACAAACGACTGTTTTCATTTTATATCGGCACGAATAAATTGCGGCAGTTAATCCCGCGGCTCCTGTGCCAACAATAGCGATATCATACTTTTCCATTGCTTTTATTTATGATTTTTAAAAAATAAATTTGTACAAAAAATATACTACACCTAATACTAAAACTTGAAAACCCCGTTATGCTTGATTTACTACTCTTTATGAGGAATGAAATAAAAAAACCATACTATCCAAACAAGCCAAATCATATCAAGCCAATCCTGGGTTAAAATTCCGGGAATCCCTAGCAAAAACATAAAACCCAAAAATCCTAAAAACCAGCTTCTTCTCATGTAAATAATAACTTAATTCAATAAAGACTTCATTTTCTTGGCTATGAAGTTCTTAGCAAATACCGGATTTAATCTATAAATTTTATCCATGAATTTGGAATCACTTCCAACCAGGATTCTAGGACTATTGTTTTCCATGCCTTTTAAAATTATCTCAGATGCCTCTTTTGCCGAGAGCATTGGAAAACTTTTTTGCTTTTCATTTTTTTCCATCTTGGGTTCTTTGAGTCCTGAGTTTTTTGTTATGTTTGTCTTAGTAGCTCCTGGAAATACCACGCTCACATGCACATTGGTATCTGCTAGCTCCGCAGAAAGTCCTTCGGTAAACAATTTTACTGCTGCCTTTGATGCACCATAAACACTTTGTCCGGGCACAGGCAAAAATCCTCCCATACTAGAAACATTGGCAATGTACGCCTCTGGACGTTTCAATAAAATCGGCAAAAATGCCTTTGTCATAAAAAGTGTGCCATAAAAATTTATATTCATTACCCTGTTTATCGCTTCATAATCAAGCTCGTTTATTTTCACAAATGGCTGAATAATTCCGGCATTGTTTATCACTGCGTCAACTTGCCCAAAAATCTTCATCGCCATTTCGGGAAATACATCAACGGAAGTTTTATCAGCGACATCTAAAACATGAATAGAAACTCTATCCCCCATATTTCCTGCCAATTTTTTCGTTTCTTCTAGGCTGGCTTCGTTTATGTCGCTAGCAATAATTTTTGATCCGCGAGCAAGCAAAGACATAACCAATTCTCTACCTATTCCACTCCCCGCCCCAGTGATCAGCACTACCTTGTCTTTAAAATTCATATGTTATTTAATTATTGTATATTTGCTTAAATTATACCGTTTTTACCTAAAAATATAAAGCTAGATGAAGAATGGGCAAACAAAAAAAGGCCTCCAAAACTACTGAATGACCTATACATAAATCTCAAAAATAAATTTTCAAAAACTATAAACTTCTTTTCTCGATTAATCTCAAAGACTAACTATTCTTTTACGCTCAACCGTGAAATCCTTTGTTAATGGCGGAGAGCCTGCCTTCCGGTAGGCAGGGGTGGGACTTGCTTGCGCAAGCAAGTTCGAACCCAAATTTACCGCATCATATTGCTGGCGGAGAGGGAGGGATTCGAACCCCCGGTCCACAAAAGTGGACACTGGTTTTCAAAACCAGCGCGATCGACCACTCTGCCACCTCTCCGTATTAAACTTAAATCCTGCTTTAAAAATTCAACCAGTACTATTGAATAAAAAAAGCAAATACAAACAGATAAACACAAAACCGTCTGGCGGGGGCAGTAGGAATCGAACCCACATCCCTGGTTTTGGAGACCAGTGTTCTACCACTAAACCATGCCCCCTAACAGAAGCTATTAGCTTATCGCTAATAGCCCTTACCAATTATCCTTTTTTCTTAATCTCCTTGTGAGGAGTATGAATCTTGCACTTGGAACAATACTTGTTTAACTCAAGTTTGTCCTGATGAAGCTTGCGATTTTTAAAAGTGTGGTAATTTTCTTCATTACACTTTGTGCATTTCAGAACTACTAGATTTTCTTTGCTCTTGCTCATAATATATATCAATTAATAATTAATAAATTGGGTGGATTAGAAGAAATCGCCAATTCCTAGTTCTTCTGATCCCTAGAACCTATCACCTGAAACCTAGTTATGTGGAGCCGTTGCGCGGAATTGAACCGCGGACCTACTCCTTACCATGGAGTTGCTCTACCATCTGAGCTACAACGGCCTAATTACTAGGTATTAGATTTTAGATGTCAGGTTTTAGGTTTTAGCACCAAGCGTTTTTTAAGAAGTCGCGACCTAAAACCTATAACCTAAAAGCTAATCAGTGGTGGGCAGTATAGGATTCGAACCTATGACCTTTCGCATGTGACGCGAACGCTCTACCAACTGAGCCAACTGCCCTTACGAGGTGTTAGGTTATAGGTGCTAGGTGTTAGATGGTAGGTTTTAGGTGTGAGGTTATAAGTTTTAATACTGCATTGTTTAAGAAGTCATGACCTAGAACCTAAAACCTAACTTCATGGTGGGTAGGGAGGGATTCGAACCCCCGAAGCCCGGAGGCATCAGATTTACAGTCTGACCCAGTTGACCGCTTTGGTACCTACCCAGAATTATTTTGCTTTTAAATGTACTACACCTTGCCTTGATTCCACTCGAACGCAGTGGCGACGTGGAGCCGACTATCGGACTTGAACCGATGACCTGCTGTTTACAAAACAGCTGCTCTACCACTGAGCTAAGTCGGCATATTGGCACTTAATACATCAATAATCATCATATCACCCTATGCAACAAAAAATAAAACAAAATCGCAGTTTTGGCAAGTGAACTAAATGCTCTTCAATGTATTTAATCTGGACACCGACTCGCTATCTTGCGGATTTATTGCCACAATTTTTTCCAAAGCTATACGCTCAAGCATCTCATTTTTATTTCTCCTGTGCACGCCAACTATTACTTTGAGCGATTCTATATCTTTTGAATCAACATCAATTGCCAGCTCAGCATATTCCAAAGCTTTTTTATATAACTCTGATTTGAAAAAACATTTGGCAGTAAGAGGATATATGTTGTTTTGGTTTTTGGTGCCAAGTGAGATCGCTTGCTCAAAAGACGCAGAAGCATCTTTGAAATTCTGCATTTCCATATACACCCTTCCCAACTCTTCATATGGTTTAGGACTTTTTGGATTTGAAACAACTAGATCTATATAAATTTTTTCTGCTTCTTGAAATTTTCCCTCACCTTTTAATTTTCTTGCCTCATCCAATTTTTTTGCCAATGCAGTTTTGAAAACATTTTTCACTGCACTCGCTTTGCTCATCATATTATCCTTTGAATTTTCAGAAAACTCCCCAACATTTGTTATAGCTTTCTCTTTTCTTATAAAGGGTTTTTTGTTTATCTCCTTTTTAATCATCGCAAATCCAGCACCAAAACCTTTTGTGATAGCTACAACACCTTTTGCAGTAGCACTAAAAACAGCTGATATGATTTTTCTAAATTTTTCCCAAAAAGCCTTTGATTTGATTTTTTTCTCTACAGATGAGGGCTCTGCTTCAGGAATTACTTCAGCAACCTGATCCTTGATTTTGGGAACTTTTCTAACTATAAAAATCACTATCCCTACGAGCGCTACCAATATTATGATTTGTGGTAAATATTGTACAAACATTTATTTTTTCTTATTTGCGGGTCTTTTCCCTTGAAACTTTGTCTTAATCTTGATATTTGCTATTTCGCACTTGTGTTTATTTTTTTCTGCATCTTGAACCAAAACTTCTCCTCTTAAAACATTTCTATCGACAACAACACCTTCTATTTTATTTTTCTTATCAATAACCACATCCCATTTTGATGGAAAATTCTTGGCAACTTCTTTGTATGCATTTTCCTCAAAAGCCAAGCAGCACATCAATCTGCCGCACAAACCAGAAAGCCTCTCGCTTCCTCTGTGGGCAATATCCTGATCCACAGCCATGTCAGTCGTGATACTCTTCATATCTTTCATAAAAGTTTTGCAGCACACAGCGTGCCCACAATGCCCTAGTCCACCGACTTCCCTTGCTTCGTCTCGAGATCCTATTTGCTGAAGTCTCACTGATTTTTGAAACTCTCTTGTTAGATCTTTTACCAGTTGTCTGAAATCTACTCTGCTTTCAGAGGTAAAAGCTATCGTAACCTTGGAACCGTCATACATAAATTTAGCTCCGACTAGTTTCATTGGGAGATTGTGTTGTTTTATCAAATCTCTGCATCTCGAAATTATTTCACCCTCTCTCGCCTTGTATTCCTTGGCTTTTTGAATCTCGCCAAAACTGAGTTTTTTCAAAACCTTAGGCATTGAACTCTGAGAGATTTTTGATTCAGACTTAACGAAAACCACTTCTCCGTCTTCAGTTCCAAACTCATCTTCCACTTCCACCATATCACCTTTTGCAACTTCTTCTTCAGATACAAAAGCTTTCACGCTCTCCCATGGTCTCAGTCTGACATTTATGATAAAACTCATAATTATATTTCAAATCTAACAAACTTTCCTATCTCTATTTTTTCTCTCATCTTGGAAACTTTTTCGTTGATAAGATCATTTATAGTCATCTTATCATCTCTGACGAATGGTTGGGTAAGCAAGCACATTTCTTCTTTGAACTTTTCAAGCTTGCCTTCCACTATTTTTTCAACTACATTTGCTGGCTTTCCACCTTCTTTGGCCTGCTCTTCATAAAGCTTTTTTTCTTTCGCAAGGTCTTCCGCAGAAACATCTTCAATTTTCAAATATCTTGGACTCATCGCAACCACATGCATAGCAATATCATTTGCAAGCTGTCTGAACTCTTCGTTCTTCGCAACAAAATCAGTCTCAGTTAAAAGCTGAACAAAAGCAGCAACTTTGCCGTTTGAATGAATGTATGAACCAATATAGCCTTCCTTGGCTTGCTTATCTGCTCTTTTGGCAAGTATTTCGGCACCCTGCTTTCGCAAAGTCTCTATTGCTTTTTCTACATTTCCCTTGCTTTCAGCCAAAGCCTTTTTTATTTTCATCAATGGAGCACCGGTTTTATCTCTTAATTCTTTTATTTGTTTAGCTGTTATCATTTTTTTAGAATTTATTATTTTTTCTTTGTTTCAGAAATAACTGAGACCACTTCATCGCACATGAGCTGGATAACTTTCACAGCATCATCATTTGAAGGAATTGGATAATCAATTTTTCTCATATCAGAATTTGTATCAACAAGAGCAATTACAGGAATCTTTCTCTTCTTAGCTTCTGCGATAGCATTTTTCTCTTGCTTAACATCTATAACGAATATAGCTTCTGGAAGTCTTTTCATAATCAAAAGACCTTCAAAGAATTTGGTAAGCTTTTCTATTTTTCGTTTTCTAACAAGCAATTCTTTTTTGGTATATCTTTTCTTGAGATCATCTTCTTTTTCCTTGATCATTTTCTCAAGCTTATCAACCTGCTTTCTTACTGTAGTGAAATTGGTGAAAATACCACCAAGCCATCGCTCTACCACGAATGGCATATCAACTTTTTGAGCTGATTTTTTCATTATTTCTTTTGCTTGTTTCTTTGTACCCACAAAAAGGATTTGACCGTTGTTTTTTACAACTCCGGCAACAAATTCCAAAGCTTTTTCAAGCTGTTCTTGAGTTCTCTCAAGATCGATGATGTGGATGTCGTTTTTGGACGCAAAAATAAAGGGCTTCATTGAAGGATGCCACCTAAAAGTTTGGTGACCGAAATGAACCCCCGCTTTTAGCATTTCCATTAGAGATGCTTTTGGTTTCATGTTGTTTAGTTCCTTTCACATCCATACCAGTTATCCCTATCGCCAACTTTGGCGAGGGACAGGAAACTATTTGGTATGTGAGTGATTATTTAAGTAAAAAATTACACCTATTGGGTGTTAGCAGAAGTATACCATAAAAAATGAGCTTGGCAAGGCCTAGCCATAGCTTTCAGTAGTCGGTATTCAGCAATCAGCAATCGCATCTCAGCTTTATTATTAACTGAACTCTGACCACTGACAACTGAATGCCGTCCCCCATTTGACACAACACAAAATTGGTGATAATTTAGGCAAGTAAGTTTTTCAAAAATCTTAATCGAGAATCGCTTACAATCCAACGTTTAATACTTATTTCATGAAAAAGAAAATACACCCACAATTTTACACTGACGCCAAGGTCACTTGCGCTTGCGGAAATACATTTACCACAGGTTCAACCAAAAAAGAAATCCAAGTTGAAATTTGTTCATCTTGCCATCCTTTTTATACTGGTAAAAGCAAGCTAGTTGATACTGCAAGAAGAGTAGACAAATTCAAGGCAAGAATGGAAAAAGCAACCAAGATGAAGGCCGAAAAGAAAGCTCCTGCCAAGAAAAAAGCTACAAAAACCAAGAAATAACAACTCCAATTTTTAAATCCCCCGCTTTGTGATAAACTAGAGGGGGATTTTATTAGAAGAGATTATTTTTAACTAATTACGCCATGCAAGTATTTCAGGAAACCAAAGATAAATTCAAACGACTTTCAGAACAACTGAACGAACCTTCTGTTACTTCAAATCCAGCAAAACTCAAAGAACTATCACAAGAATACGCTGACATCAAAGAACTTGCAGCGAAAATAGAACTTTTTGAAAAAAGAGAGACGGAATTAGTGGATGCAAAAGAATTACTAAACGACTCTGACATGAGAGCCGAGGCGGAACGAGAAGTGATAAAACTTGAGAAAGAAATAGCAGAAATGAAAAATGAAATAGAATACGAGCTACTCCCCAAAGATCCACGAGACAAGAAAAATGCCATAGTAGAAATCAGAGCAGGAGCTGGAGGAGATGAATCAGCACTTTTCGTGGCCGAACTACTCAGAATGTACTCACGCTACGCAGAATCAAGAAAACTAGGGCACGAGCTTATCTCAGCAAATCGCATAGGTATAGGCGGATTCAAAGAAGTAATTTTTGAAATCAAAGGAAAAGATGCTTACAAAACTTTTAAATACGAAAGTGGAGTTCACAGGGTTCAGCGAGTACCTGAAACAGAAAAATCAGGCAGAGTTCATACTTCTACTGTTACCGTAGCTGTGATGCCACAGATCGAACAAGCTGAAATAAATATAAATCCAGAGGACCTTAGAATAGATATTTATAGAGCATCCGGAGCTGGCGGACAACACGTAAACAAAACTGAATCTGCAGTACGCATCACCCACATTCCTACCGGAATAGTTACCGCTTCCCAATCCGAAAGATCCCAGCACAAAAACAAGGACAAAGCTATGAGTGTTTTGGCCGCAAGAATTGCTGATTTCGAAGAAGAGAAAAGACACAAAGAAGAAGGAGACCTACGAAGATCACAAATCGGTACAGGAGATAGAAGCGAAAAAATACGCACATACAATTTTCCACAAGGAAGAGTCACAGATCACAGAATTAAATATACTACCAAAGACCTAAGCTCTGTCATGGAAGGAAAGCTCGATCCTCTACTAATCGCGCTAGCTGATGCTGACAAAGAAGCTAAATTAAAAATCAAACAAAAATAAATGCCAACAATAAAACAAATACTAGAAAAAACAAACGCGCCAAGAGTTGACGCCGAGATCATAATCTCAAAAGCAATCAAAAAATCCAAAAGCTTCGTTTTATCTTATTCTGAACACAAAGTAGATAGCGAACTTGCCAAGAAAATAATTGAGGACCTAAAGCAGAGAGAAAAAGGAATTCCGCTCGCACAAATCTTAAATGAAAAGGAATTTTTTGGACTTCCTTTTTTTGTGTCCAAAGACACACTAATACCTAGACCAGCCACAGAAACGCTAGTAGAAAAAGCTTTGCCTGAAATCATAAAAAACAAACTCCCCTTCGTTGATATTGGCACAGGATCTGGATGCATCGCAATAACTATCGCCACAAAAAGCAAAAATATCCATGGGCTAGCGACCGATATCTCAAAAAAGGCTATCAAAATAGCCAAGCTAAACACCATTAGACACAAAGTGTCCGATCAAATATCAATTCTCAGGGGGCACTTATCTGAACCCATTTACGGATGGACGAGAAAACACAAGATCAAAAAGCCACTCATATTGATCGCCAATCTGCCATACGTATCAAAGAAAGAATACTCACTTCTAGACAATGAAACGAAGCACGATCCAAAAAAAGCATTGGTAGCAAAGTCAGGTGGACTAGCTCTATACAAAGAATTGTTAAAGGAAATTGAATACCTGGAAAGTATTACACCCATTCACTCTATATACTTTGAAATCTCACCAATGCAGAAAGAAAGAATACGAGATCTAGTAAAATATATTCTCCCCCATAGAAAAATAAAGGTTCACAAAGATCTCGAAGGACACGATCGCGTGATTGAAATAAGATAAAACAAAAATCCGCCCCTACTCCCAGTCTCTATCGTTAAAGACAAATTCTTTAACGGCATGAGAGAGTCAGGCGGATTTTTTAGTAAATTATTGAGCTTCTCCGGTAAAATCCACAGTTCTATCAAGAGGCAAAACATGAATCCATATCTTACCAGGAACCAAGGTTATTTCTTCTGTACTATCTTTTTTGAAAAATCTAGTTCTATCTGCCGCACCATCCTTTTCCCATCTGATCTCATATGTCTTTCCGTTTTTAAATAGATATCCGTCTCCACTACCTATTGTTTTGATATCAAGGTGCTGAGCATCTCTTAGATTGGTATCAGCTTTTTCTACGATCACTGTAGATGCTACTATTTGTTCGTTTGTTTTTTTATCTTTATGTTCAGATCCGGCTAGTTTTCTTTTGTAAATATTGTTTTCTTTGTCGTATTCCCAATCAACCCTATATGAATCAGAAGAATAATTTACTGTAATAGTTTGATCTTCTGTGGAATTTTCACCCTCTTCATATTTCCAGTGTCCTATTGAGTTATTTGGATACTCGTCATTTCCCCAATCATCCACCTCATCTCTTTTTGCAAGAGACAATTTTTCATTTGAAGTATAAAGATTATGTGGAGCTACCCTGCTATCATCTCTCCAGAAAAATCTAGAACCAATCGCAATTCCATTTAGATCTCGTAGTCCGTGCTCCAAAACTCTCCTTAGTCCCATCTCGTCTCCGCCAGCATGTCCATAGATCGCTTCGTATTCAGCAGCCCAATCTACATAATAAGTCCTAGCACTCCTTACGGGACCTATTTCACTAGACAACTTGCTTTGAAAAATAGCTAAAAATCTGCTTATTCCACCCTCAGCAAGAGCTTCATATACAACGTCAGCGTCAACTAGTCCCGACTGGGGTCTACTATCTGGATGGTTTTCTATCATCATGGCAAAGGGTCTCGTTTTTGCTATTTCCTTATCAATCATTACTCCATTTAGCTGACTTTCTATTTTATTACCCTCTTCTCTTACTGGTTCTTCAACAACAACATTTTCAGGTTCATCATTCTTCGCATAAATAAAATACCACCAAAGGCCTACTGCAACGATGGCGGCAAAAACACAAATCAAAATTACTATTTTCTGTTTTTTTGTAAGCTTTTTTCTTGGCTTATCCTCTTTTTTCAAATTCTTTTTCTCAGATGAGTCCTCTCTCAAATCCAAAACATTTGAGTTTTTACTGTTTTTCATTTTTGTTTTTATTAAAAAGAAGGATAGATAAAATCTAAAAAGATTATTTCTTTGTTTCTTCTTTCTTGGCTTCTGGGGCACCTTCTTTCTTTGGAGTAGCACCTTCTTCACCCTCTGCACCTTCTTCATCTTCTTCTTTCTTGCCTTTTTCTTCAACTTCAATAGAGCTAACATCTTCAGTTGCAGTTTCATCGAGAGCAGCAAGCTCTTCATCTGATCTAGGAGGAGTTACAGTAGCAACCACGTCTTCCTTGCTTGCCAAAATTTCTACTTTAGCAGAAACTTTTAGGTCACCAATAGTAATAACATCCTCAAATGTATTTAAAGTCGAAATATCTACAACTATGCTCTTTGGAAGATCTATAGGAAGAGCCTTAACTTCAACCGTATCTAGGTTCTTGATCAAAACACCCTTATCATCCTTAACTGCCTTTGAAACTCCCACAAATTCAAGCTCTACTTCAGCTTCCGTGAGTTCGTCCATTTTAACCCTAAGCAAATCCACATGAATAGGAGTATCAGTTACTGGATCTAGATCCATATCGCTTATAAGTACATATTCTGGTTTGGCTTTATCCACAGAAAGCGCAACCAAGGTGCTTTCCCCCGCTTCTTCATATACTTTTTTCAAATCTTTCAGTGAAACTTGAAAAATGACATTTTCTTTGCCAGTTCCATACAAAACACCGGGGACCATACCTGACTTTCTCAAGCTCCCCGCTTTGTCTTCTATATTCCTTTTGTTTACATTTAAAGCTATTTCCATAACAAAAGCCATACTATACTATATTTTTTATTCTGTCTAGAGCTAAAATCCTGACTTAACCACAATTCGCTCTACGTTAAGATTTAATCTTCTCTGCTTGAAGCGGGAAAGATACTTTTTCCAGTCCTTATAGCTACACTTTGCACAAAACCTATCAGCATAAGCATCGCCAAAGTAGAGCTTCCTCCATAACTCAAAAAGGGCAAAGGAACTCCAGTAACTGGTAGTAGCCCCACATTCATGCCTATATTTACAAATACCTGAAACAGTATAAGAACTCCAGCTCCAACTACAATAAAGAATCCGAAACTATCTTTGATTTTTTTAGCTAAAACAAACATTCTATAAAATAAGAAAGTAAAAGCTCCAAAAACAAACAGACATCCAGCGAAACCCAGCTCCTCTCCCAAAACTGCGAATATAAAATCAGTATGCTGTTCTGGCAAAAAATTGAGCTGACTTTGGGAACCATGTCCCAGTCCTTTCCCCCAAAAACCCCCTGAGCCAATCGCAATTTTGGCCTGCATAACATTGTACCCCTCTTTTAATGGATCAAGGGATGGATCAAGAAATACTTTGATTCTATTTTTTTGATAATCTTTGAGTGCAAAAACCCAGCCAGCCCAAACAATAAAAACAGTACCCAGTGAAAGTATCAGGGCTTGCAGTTTTCCAATTCCAGCTATCACCAGCATTCCCACCCAAATAGCAATCAAAACCGAGGCCGACCCAAGATCGGGCTGGACAAGAATAAGTCCAACGGGAATCAGAGTATATAGTCCGGTAATAACAAGGTGCTTAATTCTCCAAACATCTCCTCCATTGATAGAAAAGTATTTGGACAAAGCGATAATAAGAATGATCTTGGCGAACTCCGCAGGTTGTAGCTGAAAACCTCCGATAGAAAACCAGCTTCTAGATCCCCTCACAGGGACACCCAAAAACAAAACCAAGACAAGCATCACAATCATAACTATATATAAAATACCGCTATAATTTTTCCATATCCTATAATCCATAATGGTAAGCAACCAAATAAAAAACAGGCCCATACCAAAAGCTATGGCCTGCTTCACAGTATTTCCCATATCTGCATTTTCTCTACCAAGCGTAGCGCTATATATCAAAGCTATACCAAGTACCATCAAGAGTAATACAGGAATCATTACTCCAAAATCATATTTTTTCGCAAAGGAAAACATATTTTTGAATATCACTCAAATTACTCCGCCAATTCTTCTTCAATTATAAACTGCTGATAGATTTCTTTATCTTGACCAAATCTATTTATAAAGTTCTCCGAAGAAAAAACATCTGCTTCTACATAAAATTCTGTTTTACTAACTGCCCCATCAATCTTACCATACCACTGCACAATAACATCTCTTCTCGTTGATCTGAGAAATGCATTTATATTGGTAGCGTTTACACCCACTATTTTACCGTCTTTATTTCTTAAAACCACAAAAACATCAACTCTCTCAAAATCATAATCACTATTATTTGTAATATTTGCAGAAACCTTGTATTTGGAAACTCCATCGTCAGAGACAGATGAAACAATGTTTTTAACATCTAGCTCTGGTTCATTGAACCTGGTGAGTTTTCTCCACGTAACAGGTTCTAGCATAACATCAAAGTCCGAATAATCACCTATGCCCTCTGCTCCAAGATAGACAATGTATTTCTCCTCATTTGGCAGAATATAAGTAACTCCCTCGAATTTTTTCTGTTCAGCATTGCCCGAATCCGAATAAGAAAAAACAAAAGAATACTTAAGTTCTTTTATACCCCAATCAGGATCTGAGTTTTTGACTTTAATGGCGATATCAGACTTTTCGGAACCAGTTTTTATAATTGCTTGGTCCAGAATTTGAATATTTAAATCAGCTGGAGGCAAAAGATCCGGCGAAATGGTACACTTCCCCTCTCTACATACATACCCATCAGAGCATTGGTTATCAATATTACATTCTATGACGGGTTTGTTTTTATTGTACACAGTTATGCCCACAATCAAGGCTATAATAACCACTACAGCTATTATCGCCGACCTAAAGATGAGCTTTTTATAACGTACTACAAAAATCGCTGTTCGTATTTCTTTGTCTATTTTTTCTAGTTCTCTTTTGTTGTTCATATTTTTATATTTTTTTTATTATACCATAATTTCCAATACTATGTTACACGACAACTGGGGTTTACAAAAAACGACCATTGTGACAAAACAAAATACGAATTCCCTTTTTCAAATAAAATGATAGAATCAATAGATATAATTTCATAAAAACAAAAGTGTCCTTCGTACACCTCCACTTACATTCTCATTATTCATTACTAGACGGTCTCGGGAAGATCGATGATATTTTGGCGAAAGTAAAAGAACACAAAATGACAGCGTGCGCGCTTACTGATCATGGATGCATGTACGGAGTTGTGGAATTTTATCAAAAAGCAAAAGATCTGGGAATCAAACCAATAGTGGGAATGGAAACCTACATAGCTCCCAATAGGATGTATAACAAAAGAGCTAAGATAGACACCAATCCTTTTCACCTAACATTGCTTGTAAAAAATAAAGAAGGATACTTAAATCTTCTAAAAATATCTAGCGCTGCGCAACTTGAAGGATTTTATTATAAACCCAGAATAGACAAAGAATTCCTCGCAAAACACACAAGGGGCCTCATAGCACTATCTGGTTGCGTTGCTGGCGAAGTTCCATCTCTACTATCAAATGGGCACTACGAGCAAGCAAAAAAAGCAGCGCTCAAATACCAAGAAATGTTTGGCAAGGGCAACTTTTATCTAGAAGTTCAATACATACCGACCCTACAAAAACAGGTGCGCTCAAACGAGGGCATGAAAAAACTTTCCAAGGAGCTTGATATACCGCTCGTCGCTACAAACGACACGCATTATGTAAACAAGGAGGACAACAAAGTTCATGATGTTTTGCTTTGCGTGCAAACCGGAAGAAAAGTACACGAGGAAAACAGAATGAAAATGATAAATGAAGATTATTCCATGCGACCACCAGAACAGATGGAAAAAGATTTCAAGGATTTTCCAGGAGCAGTAGAAAACACAGTGAAGATAGCTGAAAAATGTAATTTCGAAATGGAGCTTGGGAAAATACTCCTCCCAGAGTTTCCCCTACCAAAAGGAGAAACAGCAGATGGCCACTTGAGAAACCTTTCTTTAGAAGGACTCAAATACAGATATGGCTACAAAGATCTAAAAGAAGTGGATCCTGAATACATGAAAAGACTTGATTATGAGCTTGATATTATAAAGCAAACTGGGTACGCCGCATATTTTCTCATAGTTCAAGATTTTATCACCTGGGCCAAAGATCAAGGAATATTGGTAGGACCAGGAAGAGGCTCTGCGGCTGGAAGCTTTGTGTCGTACCTCACAAGAATCACTGACATGGATCCCATCAAGTACAATCTACTTTTTGAAAGATTTCTAAATCCAGAACGTATATCAATGCCTGACATTGATACCGACTTCGCTGACCACAGAAGAGATGAGGTGATTCAATACGTAGCTTCCAAATACGGCAGAGATCATGTAGCACAGATTATTACTTTTGGAACCATGGCGGCACGCGCTGCTTTGCGAGACGCAGGAAGAGCTCTGGGATTTCCTTATGATTTTTGTGACAAGATGGCAAAGCTTATTCCCATGTTCACTTCCCTGAAGGACGCGCTAGAGCAAGTCAAAGAATTGAAAGAACTTTATAATTCTGATCCTCAAGCAAAAAAACTACTGGATTACGCAAGCAAGCTAGAAGGAGTTGCGAGACATGCCTCAGTGCATGCCTGCGGAGTTGTTATTACCCCTAAACCACTCACAGAATACACCCCACTACAAAAAGCAAGCCAAGATGATGATTCTGTTATAACTCAGTACTCCCTCAATCCTCTAGACGAAATAGGAATACTCAAGATGGACTTTTTGGGACTCAAAAACCTTACCATCATCCAAAACGCAATCGAAATTATTGAAAAGGCTAGAGATGTAAAAATAGATATTCACGACATACCACTCGATGACGAAACTACATACAAAATTTTTCAGGAAGGAAAAACTACTGGAATATTTCAGCTAGAAAGCGCGGGTATGAAACGCTATCTCAAACAATTACTACCTACTGTGTTTGAAGATATTATCTCAATGGTAGCTCTTTATAGGCCAGGTCCTATGGACAGTATTCCTGATTTTATTGATGGAAAACATGGGAGAAGAAAGATTACGTACCTACATCCAAAACTAGAACCAATACTAAAAAGCACCTACGGAATTATCGTAACTCAAGAACAAGTGCTACAAATCGCAAGAAGTCTTGGAGGTTTTACATATGGTCAAGCTGACGTACTCCGAAAAGCTGTGGGAAAAAAGATCAAGAAACTTTTGGATGAACAAAAGAAAAAACTTATAGACGGAATGGTCAAAAATGATATAAAAAAAGAAACCGCAGAAAAAATATGGAATTTCATTGAACCATTTGCTAGATATGGATTCAACAGAGCTCACGCAGCATGCTATGCGATGATTGGATATCAAACAGCGTATCTCAAAGCTCACTACCCCGCTGAATTTATGGCTGCACTCATGACATCTGATCAAGGAAACGCAGACAGAATAGCTATAGAGGTTTCTGAGGCCAGCGCAATGAAAATAAAAATATTACCCCCAGATATCAATGAAAGCTTCAGAGATTTTACCGTAGTACATCTTTTCGAAAACGGTGACACTTTGCTACTCAAAGAATTCAGGGAAAAGTATCCAAACAAAAAACCAAATCCAGCAATACGATTTGGGCTTGGTGCTATAAAAAATGTTGGAGAAGGAATAATCAAAGCTGTAACAAAAGAAAGAAAAGCCAATGGAAGATTTTCAGATCTGGATAACTTTATCACAAGAATAAACAGCAAGGATTTCAATAAAAAATCGATTGAAAGTTTGGTTAAAGCAGGGGCACTTGAAAAAATGGGAGAAAGAAATCAGCTCCTACACAACCTTCAAAGCATTCTAGAATACGCAAAGGTTTCACACAAAGCCAAATCAGGAGGTCAGGTGGACTTGTTTGGAGGATCCACTTCATCATCTGGACCAAAACTTAAATTAGAAGTAGCTGAGGTGGCAGACAATAAAACAAAACTAAGCTGGGAAAAACAATACCTCGGACTTTATGTTTCTGCGCATCCACTAACTACTTATAAAGATTTTTTGGAAGAGTATGCATTGAAAATTTCAGAAATCACGACAAATCACGACAAAAAAGGAGTTAGAGTTTCTGGAATAGTCACAAGACTAAAACAAATAACAACCAAAAAAGGTCAGCCCATGGCTTTTGCTCAAATAGAAGATCTATCTTCGACGATAGAGGTCGTAGTATTTCCGTCTGTATTTGAAAAAACCAAGGAACATTGGAGAGAAGATAATATGATCATAGTAGAGGGCAAAATCAGCGTAAAAGACGGGATGCCAAATATACTAGCTGATAATACAAGGGAGCTAAACGAAGAATTGATGCACAAATTTGAGAGATACAGAAAAGCACAAAAAATCTATTCAACAAATGTGCACACCGAATACATCTACATAAAGGTGCCTGAAAAATGCCCACCCAAACTTTTGGAAGAAATAAAAAGCTCTCTTAAATCTGCGAAAAGCGGGGTCCACAAAGTGGCGCTACTAATCCCTAAGGGTGAAAACAAATTCAGTAAAATAGAAACCAACTTCAGAGTTGATAAAACTTTTTCGCTCACAAAAAACCTTGAGGGTATTGTGGGAGAAGGAAATGTGACATAAGTATTCTTCTATTTCTTTTTTAATTACCAAATACTGTATTGAAAAACTTTTAGCATTATGCTAAGCTAACAACGTGTCAGTGGGACAAGTGAAACAAGGATGAATTGTCAAAGGGAGCAAGAGCCGAGACTGAAAGCTTTTGCGACAATCCCCTATTTCATACCACCCGCGGAGCAATTGCAATAAATAAAGAAGCTTATCACTAAATCTCAGAGTGGTGAGAAATTGGATGGAACCGCGAGATAGAATTCTCGTTCCAATGTTAAAAAAGTTTAACTTTGGAGCGAGAATTTTTTATTTATTCGCGAATACTTATAACTTAATTTAAACCATGAAAAATCTATCAACCCTAAGACATTCGACATCTCACGTGCTTGCATCAGCCGTGTTTGAAATGTTTCCAGATGCCAAATTTGCAATAGGCCCATCAACCGATGAGGGATTTTACTATGATTTTGATTTGCCAAGAACCCTGATTCCCGAAGATCTAAAAATCATTGAAGAAAAAATGCAGGAAATCATAAAAAAGAATTTGCCCTTTGAGCAAGCTCAAATGGACAGAAAAGAAGCTATTGAACTTTTCAAAAAAGCTAAACAGCCATACAAGGTTGAGCTGCTAGAAGAGATAAAAGACGATAAAGTAAGCATCTATAAAACTGGAAATTTCGTTGATCTATGCACGGGACCACACATAGACTCAACAAGGGAAATAAAAAGTTTCAAATTGCTTTCAATAGCAGGTGCATACTGGAGAGGAGACGAAAAAAACAAGATGCTCCAGCGCATTTACGGCACGGCTTTTGAAAATAAAAAAGAGCTCGCTACTTATCTGAAAATGATCGAAGAAGCATCAAAAAGAGATCATCGAAAAATTGGTAAAGACCTTGATTTATTTTGTTTTTCAGATTTAGTTGGACCAGGTCTACCACTTTACACTCCAAAAGGAACAGTAATCAAAGAAGAGCTACAAAAACACATTGAAGGTGTTTGCAGAAAATACGGTTTTCAAAAAGTTTCCGCGCCATCATTGGCAAAAGAGGAGCTTTTTGAAACTTCGGGACATGCCAAAAAATTTGGCGATGAGCTCTTCCATGTCACATCAGAAAAAAAACACGACTTTGTACTAAAACCAGTTCAATGCCCCCACCACACACAGATCTATGCCTCACAAATGAGATCATACAAAGATCTACCAATAAGATACATGGAATCAGATAAACAATATCGAGCCGAAAAAACTGGCGAAGTCGGAGGATTATCACGAGTTTACGCCATAACAATAGAAGACGGGCATTCTTTTTGCACAGTTGAGCAAGTCAAGGACGAAATAAGAAACATGGTCAATATTATAAAAGATTTTTATTCTGCCATTGGTCTTTGGGGAAATCATTGGGTTTCACTCTCAGTTCGTGACTATGATCATCCAGAAAAATATATAGGAGAAACCAAGGATTGGGATGAATGTGAAAAAATTCTTGAAGATATCTCAAATGAAATGAAACTGGACGCAAAAAGATGTGAAGGCGAAGCTGCGCTATACGGTCCAAAATTGGATTTTATGTTTCGCGATGCTACCGGAAGAGAGATTCAAATCCCAACAGTTCAAATTGATTTTGCAACACCAAAAAGGTTTGGCCTTGAGTACATCAATGAAAAAGGAGAAAGAATTGCACCAGTCATGGTTCATCGAGCAATACTAGGATCCTACGAAAGATTTTTAGCCCTACTCATAGAGCATTTTGCAGGTGCCTTTCCAGTCTGGCTCTCCCCTGTTCAAGTAGCTATCCTACCTGTTTCAGAAAAATTCGATGATTACGCTAAAAAGATTTACACAGAGCTGCTAGATAATGAAATCAGAGTAGAAATTAGCAATGAAAGTGAGTCTTTAGGAAAAAGAATCCGAAAAGCCAAAATGCAAAAAACTCCATACATTCTAATCGTTGGAGAAAAAGAAAAACAGGAAAATACAATCACGATAAACTCCAGAGAAAAAGAAGAGCAGGAGGTTTTAAAACTCGAAACCTTTATTCACAAAATAAAAGAAGAAATAAAAGAAAAAAAATAACGCCAAAACTTATACAAAAAAGGCGCGGGATATCCCGCGCTTTTGATTATCACTATTCCGTTGCGACAAGTCTCTCCAGTTCATCCAAATTATTGCCCGCTTTTGCCAATTTTCTCAAAAAACCTTTTCCGTATGTTTTTTCTATAAATTGAGTTAACGGCCTCATATCTCCTCCTAACATAGTCACCACAAACTGGTCAAAAGCTTGTTTTCTTTTTTTGTAATAGTCTTTATTTTCACTAAAAATCTTATCCACTAACCTGCCTAAAATTCTCCTTTCTCTGGGATAGCCTAGTACATTAAAACTATTATCCTCTGGATCAAAAAACAATATATCCTCAGGCCTGTTAGCGAAAAGCTTGCCTGGCATTTCTGCATCATCAATGTTTCTGATGAAACTATTGGGATTTTTCAGCTCAAGACTAGTTACCTCAAAACTTTTCTTAAAATCAGTATGCGATCTAAGTCTTTGATACTCAGCTTTCTCAAGTTCAGACACGACAGCTTCATTTAGTGGATTCAAAACACCACTATCTTTGTCATAATTATGAGTTGATAGACCTACCGTCCAAAGAAATGGATTAAATTCCTTAGCTTCTCTTTTTATATCGATCAATGCTGAATGAAAGGATTTCAGATGAATCATTTCATGAAAAACCATTATATAAAAACTAGCATCTGACCCCAATGAATCTTTCAATAAAATGGCCTGTTTTAGACACGAATAAAAACCACCTACTCTTTTAAACTGATCATAACTTACAACATGAACATTTTTGTCAGATATATCGAATTCGTTGAATCCATATTCTTTTAAAACATCATTAGTTCTAGCGTTTGCTAATCCTATTAATTCTTTTTGTTTTGAATTTTTTTCAACTTCAAAATCATCCAAATTCACCTCTTTTCCATCTTCACCCTTAAATGTTAGTTGTTTTTGTTCTCTAAACACACGCCCCCTCCAATTCAAAATACTCTCCTTGTCTTTATCTGAAGCGGCTGAATTCTCAGTAAATCTAATTTTATCTAAACGAAAATTTCTCTCCATTATTGATTTTTGTATTCGATTGGCTTGCGCTCGCCTAATGATGTTTTTTCTATGCCCTGATCATTATTTTGAGTAGTCGCATCTTTTTCGCGAACCTCATCTGCAACCACAGCACTATTTTCTTTTTTGGGTTCCATTTGTTTCACCGGACTAGGTTTTTCTTCAACACTAGCTATTCCCTGCCCCTTGGCTCTTTGCTTTATCATTTCACTCAATATCACACCTCTCACGGTTCTTTTTTTGAATTTTCTAGTAAAGAATAATCCGGTAAACACAGCAACAATTAAAATTATTATAATCAAAATATATATCCAATACTTTTGAAACCAGCTTTTTCCTGCCTTGAGTATGGCTCCGAAAACAGCATCATCCTTTTCCCCAGAATTATCTGAGTCCACAGCATCCTGATCCTTGAGCTTTTGATACTCGAGTGAATAAGAACCAAAACCATTGCCTACAAGTTTCACATAGACTGGTGAATTGGAAACACTTTCGTATTCGGTAGTGATACTATTTGAGTTATCCAATTTATCAAAAGATTTGAGATTGATCCCATTTGCATCTTGAAGATATCCTTCAATACCCAATGAAGACGATGGTTTGATAGTAATCTTTATCTTCTCGCCGGTATTCAGATTGAATTTGAAAAAATCTTGCTCATCATTTGAACAAAACTTGCTCTTTCCACATTTATTGTATCCCAAAAAATTGTTTGGAAAAGCTCCTTTAGGATTTTCCAAATCTACAACCAATGCATTATCCACACTATCACCAGCATCCTTTAATAAATCAATATCAGTTCTATCAATAGTTGCAACTTGAAAATCATAATCTTCTATGACTGATTGATAGGTTCCCACAGCACATTCCAAAACAATAAAAACAGTTTCCTTCTCATTTTTCTGAAACGAAGTGCCAAGAGAAACATACCCCTTGTAATAATACGCTTCTACTATTTTTTCTCCATCGGCAAGATCCTTCATAGAAGAAAGCATATTTCCATCTCTATCATAAAGTGAGATTCTAAAATCAGAAGAAATTCCTTTTTTACCACTCCCCTTGCCAAACACCCTGAGCTGATAACCCGTACTTAAATCGATTTTATAAACACGATAGTCTCCGTTTTTCAGATTCTCACCCTTTATCACATCTCCATCTTTTACCACGACTGAGTTTTCAAATTCGTCCAAGAGCTTACTAGAGCTCGCATTTGCGGGTGAAAAACTAAAAAAACTAGCAATAATCAAGATAGACAGCGAGATTGATGTAATTCTTTTCACTTTACACTTCATGTTTTTCTGTATTAATGTTATAAGAGTAATATGCTTTAAATAGTTTTCAGCAATTAGTAGTCAAGAGTTAACTCATAAATGCTAGGCAAAAACTGAATACTAATAAGTGAATACTTATTATATCACCAATCTCAACCTACATGAAGTACCACATTTTTACATATGGTTGTGCAATGAATCTTTCAGATTCAGAGCGAATACAAAGCGCCCTTGAGAGCGCTGGATTTGACTATGCAGAAGAAAACGAAGCTGAAATAGGAATATTCAACACGTGCTCCGTAAGAGACAGGGCCGAACAAAGAGCTATTTCAAAACTTAAACAATTCAGATCACAAGAAGGCAGTAAAGTAGTAGTACTGACTGGCTGCATGGCCAAGCAGGATAGATGGAAAAAGGAACTACGCAGTATTGTAGATATTTTTCTTGGCATAGAGGAACTAGAAACGCTTCCAAATCTAATACTAAAAACTACACCTGAAATTGTAGAAAAGAAATATTTTCATATTGATCCCAATAGAAATTCCAAATTTCAAGCACTAGTACCCATAATGACAGGGTGCAACAATTTTTGTAGTTACTGCATTGTCCCTTATGTCAGGGGACGAGAATATTCAAGACCAAAGGAAGAAATCCTAAGCGAAATAAAAAACCTCGTAGAAAAAGGATACAAAGAAATAACTCTAATAGGCCAAAACGTAAATAGCTACAATCCAAAAAGGCTCTATAGATCAGAGAATCAATTTGCAAAACTACTCAAAGAAATTAACGAAATCAAGGGAGACTTTTGGATCAAATTCGTAAGCTCCCATCCCAAAGATTTTAACCTAGAAACCATAGAGACAATCAAATCTTGCGAGAAAATCTGTCATTACCTAAGTCTCCCACCCCAGCACGGAGATGATGAGATTCTAGCTAAAATGAACAGGGGCTACACTTCAGCTCAATATTTAAAGCTTATTAAGAGCGTTAGGAAAGCAATACCCGACATGGCTATTTCAGCTGATTTCATCGTAGGATTTCCCGGAGAAACACCGAAGCATTTCAAAAATCTCAAAACTTTTTTCAAAAAACTCAAACCAGACATGGCCTATATGGCAATGTACTCCCCGAGACACGGAACCGCTTCTGCAAAAATGAAAGATAATGTAAAAACCCAAATCAAAAAATCAAGATTCACCAAACTAAATCTGCAACTTAAGATTTTTGCAAAAAAGTACAATGCCAAATTCAAAAACAAAACCCTAAAAGTCCTAATCACAAAATACAACCAAAATAAAAATACCCTAATGGGTATTACAGAACACAACAAAGATATAAGAATAAAAACCGATTCAGCAAAAGCAAGAGAGATGATAGGAACTTTTAAGCAGGTGAAGGTACTAGAAACTGATATCTGGTCGCTTACTGGTGAAATAGCTAAATAACTATCGCCAATCTAAATTCGTGGAGAAAAATATGCCAAATAGATTCTATGTTTAGGCCGATAAGCAGTGGTGAAAGCGCAACAAAACACAGTGAAACCAAAACCACAGCTATAAATATTTTTTCCAAAACAGTAAAATTACCATCAAAAGCAATTTGATAATTATGCTCCCTAATTCTCAAAAAGAAATAAGCAATATCATCAGCAACTTTATTCATAATACCCAGCTTGGGAAATATCTGGAAAATTCGAAGGTATCGAAGCTCAACGAGTCCCCTACTAAGTCCCAAAGCAAATGCATACTCAAAATAAACACTAATTGCAAAGCCCAAAAATAGAAACGAAATATCTATAAGAGAATCCCTCAATCCCCTCGCGATAGATTTGAAAATATTGGCTCCAATTAGTTTGTGTTTGATAATATCTATAGTAAGATGGAATCCCGCCAAAACAGCAAATGCTCCCAAGCTAAAAAGCAATGACAGGACAACGCTAGAAGCAAGATATGCAATAGCAAAAACCACGTCATCATCGTGGCTAAGTATGTATTGCTTTATTTCCCACAAAACAATATTTCGTTTTTTTTCTATAGCTACAGCTCGAGACATTTTTGTTTCTATATTTGCCTAATATGTTTTTATATTATAGCATAAAAAAGCGAGTTTTTCAATCATAAAAATGCAAAAAGTAATAGTTATTTTAGGTCCCACAGCTTCAGGAAAAACATCTCTAGGAATAGAGCTAGCTTTGAAATTTAACGGAGAAATTATTTCCGCAGATTCTAGGCAGGTTTACAAAGGGCTCGACATAGGATCAGGCAAAGTGACAAAACAAGAAACCAAGAACATCCCCCATCACCTAATAGACATCAAAAATCCTGGTGAATATTTTTCTGCGATGGATTTTAAACGTGAAGCTGAAAACGCAATCGAGATAATACGATCAAAAAATAAACTTCCGATAATAGTTGGTGGAACTTATTTTTACATCAAGACGCTACTTGAAAATTATCAGATGCCTGAGATAGAGATTGATCAAAAGCTTAGAAAAGAAATAGAAACCTGGTCACGCGAAAAAATGCTCACTTTTTTGGAAAAAGAAAGTCCTGAGGATCTAAAACATCTTGATACCAAAAATCCCCGCAAGCTTCAGCGCGCCATAGAAGTAGTAAAAATCACAGGTAAATCATTTCATAGCCAAAGTAAAAAGGGGCCTCAAAAATTTGAAGCCCTTAAGTTCGCCATGGATTTACCCCGAGAAGAATTGTACAAAAAAATAGATACTAGAGTTGATGTGAGATGGAATGGAATGAAAAAAGAAGTTGCTGATCTTATTTCAAAGGATATATCACCTCTTTGGCTAAAAAGCTTGGGACTTGAATATAATTTTATAACCAAAATTATCCAAGGAGAACTCAAAGAACCAGAGGCAAGGGAAAAGCTAAAATTCGCTATACATAATTTTGCAAGAAAGCAGCTCATATGGCTACGCAAGGACAAAGAATTGGTTTGGACAAAACCAGATGTAAAATTTATCGAAAAAAAGGTTCAAAATTTCATAGAAATTGACAAATAAACAAGCGGGTGATAGTTTTCCAACTGTTCATTGTACCAAGGAGGGGACGGGATACGACACTATGCCTTAAAACCGATAGCAAAGCCTTTTCATTTTTTTATGTTTTAATCGGCCTAGCTAAAGGTATTATCACCCGTCCCCTTCTATTCTTTACACATAACAGGGCATGTTGATGCAGTTTTCATGGGATACCCCATGGGCAAGAAAAACTTAGCTCACTCGAGCAAAGACATCTTTCTAAGCCACCAAAAACACGCATCCAACATTCCCTGTTTTCTTTTACCCAAAATTACTATATTTTGGCTAAAATAAAGCAAAATACCACATTATTCACTCAAAATACTTGACATTTAATAGATACGTGGTAGTGTCATTTTAAATTCGCTCTTTTACACTTCGAAGAAAGGAGAATGCCTATTGCAAAAAGTTCTTCCAAACCCTCGAAAAACCAAGAAATGAGGGACAGAATGACATGGACGTAACATAGCAGAATCCAAAAAAATCCGGCCAAACCCTGTGTGTTCTACGGGAGAAGCTTACGCAAAAGGATCGCATTCTGTCATTCGACGATCGCGTCGCCGATGTATCTCACGCAAACGAGGGCCCTACTAGAGCAAATGCTCTAGAAAAGACTCTCCACATCAGATGGCAACAAAAGGAGGATACTCCCATGTACTGGTAACTACCTGCTAGGATTCCGGGAGGTACACATCAAAACTCCCGACTACCGATGCAGGTGCCCGCTCTTTTCTTTTTGACTTGTATAATCTGAAACCACAACTTTACCCCCCGAAAGTAGCTGCAGCTGCATTCGGGGATTTTTTTATTCAAAAAAATACTGTTGCGATGAATTCAAAAGAATATTTGACAAAAAAATCTAAATACATTAGATTCTGAATAGTTCTATTAAAATGCGGCTCACAACGAACCGCAAAATCAACACCTTGGCTAAAGCCAGGAGGGACCCCTTTATGTTGGTGCTTAACTGCTCCCAGTTCTCCCTTTCGACATTGTTCATGTCGTCGATCAACCTGTCGGCCAGCAGCGCCTGTTAACGCCGAGGCGCCTTGGCCCCCTGCAAACGAGGAATGACCATGATTTTTATCCGAGCACCGACTAACAACTGACACTGTTTTCCCGGGTTTCTGCCGCCAAGCGCAATAGGAGGATCCTGCCAATGTGCTGAAGAAACAATCTCTAAGAGATTGACTCTCGGTTTCAAAAAAACACCCCGCAAAAGGTGTCGCGCGCTCACATAATATCATAGCGTTTAATCAACATAACGCAAAGATGGCATGCCAGAGACGCGCTAAACAAAGAAGACATGCCCCGGCGCATTTATGCGAACAACCGGGGCTTTTTTATTACAAAAAAACGCCTTGATCGCGTTTTAATATATTATGTGGGATGAAATTAAATACTCCTCACCAGTTCTTCGATCAAGGTTTTGGCGTGATGAATATTGCTCTTCATAACTCTTTTTATTTCATCCCATGTAACTGGTTTTATGTCCTCATGCCTATGCACTCCAGCATCGTGATCAGTCACAAGCAAAACTCCAGCAAACTTAATCCCCTTCTCTGCTGACAAAACATTTTCTGGATACTGAGTCATATTGATAACATCCCAGCCCATTTTGGAATAGTAAGCACTCTCTGCTTTGGAGGAAAATCTAGGTCCCTCAATCACTACCACGGTCCCCTCTTTTTTATGAGGGATTTTTATTTTTTCACACGAAGAAATAAGGGCACTACGCAAATCTTTATCGTAAACTTCCGCAGCACTCAAATGATCCACTTCAGGACCTTCAATAAAAGAATCCTTTCTTCGCTTGGTATGATCTATAAATTGATCGACTATCACAAAATCGCCGGGATTTAATTCTTTTTGAAGTGCCCCGCATGAACTAAAACTTATAATTTTATTCACTCCCAATTCCTTTAGGGCATAAATATTCGCTCTGTATGGAATATTATGAGGTGGAAATCTATGATCTTTGCCATGGCGAGGTAAAAATGCCACTTCTTTTCCGGAAATCTTTCCGATCATAATTGGCTCCGAGGGTTCACCGTACGGAGTTTTGATTATTTTTTCTTCTGGTTTCTCATTGAATAGCTCGTAAAATCCCGAGCCACCGATTATTCCGATCATTTTATTAAATATTAGATTTTAGTGGAACTAGAAGTATTAGAAGAATTAGAATACCCAGTGAAAACAAACAACGGCTCTTCAATCCTATAACGCCTCTAAAACCTAATCACTCTAAATCCACTAAGATTCAATTTATTTCTGCTCATCTGGTGTCTTGTAATTTATTACCGAATGTACTTTGTAATTTTTCATTTTATCTCTTCCATTGATATATCCTAGTTCTATTGCAAAAACAATTCCGGCAACCACTCCTCCCGCCTTTTCTACGAGCTTAATCATAGCTTCCGTAGTACCACCAGTTGCAAGTAAATCATCTACGATCAAAACTTTTTGTCCTTTTTTTATCGCGTCCGCATGCATATGCAGCTCATCAGGTCCATATTCTTTCATATAAGTCTCTGAAATGGTTCTATGAGGCAGTTTACCTTTTTTGCGAATAGGAATAAATGATGCCCCCAGTCTTTCCGCAATTGGAGTACCAAAAATAAATCCTCTCGCTTCTCCCGCCACCACTACATCTATTTGTGAATCTGTAAAAGGCTTCGTCATTTCATCATACATTTCTTTACTGAGCTTTGGATCCATAAGTAAAGTTGTAATATCGGCAAACAAAATTCCGGGCTTCGGGAAGTCAGGAATATGACGAATCGCTGATTTTAGATTTTGATTGGAGGACATTGTTGAGTGGCTATTAGAAGAATTAGAAGGATTAGAAGAAGAAGCTAGTCTCTAAAACTTCTAGTTCTTCTAAATCCAATAAAACCTACTCACCAATCACACAAACCGACACCTCCCTCTTTCTCGCATGATCAAGCTCTACAAGAAAGACTCTCTGCCATCTACCGAAATCTATTTTTCCATCAATAATATTTAGAGTTTCTGAAGTGCGAGTAAAAAAAGCTCCCACATGTGAATGACCGTTTTTGCATTCATCGGTGCCGCACATATTCACTGTGCGCTTGCTGAAATCATTGTGTCCGTACTCTGCGCTTTCTGGAAACATAGACTCAAATTTCTTTCTAGCGTCTTCTATGAAAAAGGGTTCATTTTCATTAACCAAAATAGTGGCAGTTGTATGCTTTGATTGAATGTTCACCAAGCCTGATTTTATTTTACTTTCAGAAACGAATTTTGAAATCTTGTCTGTGATATCTATGAAATTCAAGCTTGATTGAGTTTCTAACTCTATGCTTAAATGTTTTATAATCATGTCTATTTTTTAAGCTGTGCTTTAATTATATCCGAAACTACTTGCGGGTTGGCTTTGCCTTTGGTTTCTTTCATCACTTGCCCTATGAGAAATTGGATGGCATTTTCTTTTCCTGATTTATACTCATTTGAAACGTCTTCATTGTCCGTCAAAACTCTGGCGACAATGTCATCAAGCTCTGCTTTATTACTCACCTGCTTTAAATCTTTTTCACCTACAATATTTGAGGGATCTCCTCCTGTTTTAAACATCTCCAATAATACTTGCTGCCCTGCCGAACTACTGATTTCACCTTTTTTTATCATATTTATAAACTCAGCCATATTCTCGGGAGTGATTTTTAGGGTTGATATATCCTCAGACTCTTCTTCTCTCATTATTTTTACCAACTCACCGAGCACCCAGTTTGAAGTAAGCTGAGCAAAGTCCCTGCTATATTTTTTTATTTCTTCCTCTTTTTCTCCGGTTGCTTTTGCCCACGATTCAAATTCGGACAAAGTGTTTTCAAAAAACTCTGCCATCAGTTTATTTGAAGCAAGCAACCTAGCATCAGCTTGTTTGATTCCGAGTTGCTCTATCAGCCTTCTCTCTTTGTCAGAGGGAAGCTCAGGAAGCTCTGCCTTGATTGCTTCTATTTCTTCATCCTTGAATCTAAGAGGAGTGATATCTGGCTCAGGAAAATATCTATAATCATTGGCTTCTTCTTTGAATCTCTGATGCACTGTCTCGCCTTTTAGATCGTCCCAGCCCAAAGTTTCTTTGTGAAGCTTTTCACCTTTTTCCAACGCCTCAGTTCTTCTTTTTATTTCATATTCTACTGCGAGCTTCACTGCTTTAAACGAGTTTAGGTTTTTTATCTCTGCAAGTGGTTGCAATTCCTTGCCTTCCACTGGCTCCACTCCGCCATCAATCTCCCTAAAACTGTCTTCTTCCTGCACTGAAACATTGGCTTCACCTCTCATCTGACCTTTTTCCATATCCGCATCAGACACTCCGAGAGTTCGCAATATTTTTTGCAGCTCTTTAAGAAATACCGAGGCTTCTTCGGCAGAGTGAAGATCGGGCAAAGTGACAATTTCCATAAGAGGCACACCTGCTCTATTTAAATCCACCAAAGTATCTCCCCCATTCGCTTTGTGAATTAGTTTTCCAGTATCTTCCTCTAGATGAATTCTTTTCAATCTGACTTTATTGATCTTGCCATCATCTGTTTTTATATCCAAATAACCTCCCACACAAAGTGGCTGATCATATTGTGAAATCTGATAGCCTTTGGGGAGATCTGGATAAAAATAATTCTTGCGATCAAATTTGGAAAAGCGAGCTATCTCCGAATGCAAAGCAAGACCAGTCAATATGGTTTTCCTGATAGCTTCTTTATTTGGGACAGGGAGAGCTCCTGGCTGAGCAGTACATACAGGACAAATATTTGAATTGGGTTTGGACTCAAATGGATTGTTTTTGCAACCACAAAACATCTTGGAATTGGTTTTTAATTCCACATGTATCTCTAGTCCAATTATTGGTGTTGTTTTCATGAGGCGAGGTGTTAGGATTCAGAAGAATTAGAAGTATTAGGTGCTAGTAAAATTAGATGCATCAGTGCTTAACTAATTCTTCTAAGGCTTCTAAGTCCACTAATCCGCAACTCGTCCATTATACCAAATCCCCCATTCCAAATAAAGTCTTTTAATAAAGCAAAAAGCCGAGAAAATCCCGGCCATTATGCACGTAAATCATAGTTTATCTGAAATAGCTTTCCATATTTTATCGTGAATATTCCTCCTGGACATTATGTTGCCACCAGAAATACAGTTAATCGACTTCCATCTATCGCATTTATCATTTTTCATCACCCAAAAATATCCATCTATGGCACATTTCAAGTGTTTTAAATCTTTCTCGTGTATGTCTTTTTTTGCCCCTTGTTTTTGTCTTTGCTTACTTTTTTGATTAGCAGCGATCGATAGCGAGGTATCAAGATAAAATACCGTATTTGCCAAGCTTAATTTTAATTTATTGTAAGCCACGTCATTGATCCACCTGAGAAACTCTTTTTTTTCTTTATCACTAGAAATCTTACCCATCTGATGCCCTTTATTTGAGGTGAGATATCTATCAGCCACGACTATATATCCCTCTGACAACCATTTTTTTATTTTCTTATTAGCAACATATTGATCATATAAATAATACATGGAAGTAAGTTTAGGGTCTGCGTCCTCCCCTTTATCATAAATATATCCGCCCAAATACCACTCAACCATTTTGCAACTTAGCTTTCCATAACAGGGAAAAGAAATTGTCTTCACTTTGTATCCCTCTTTTTTTAATCTCAGACTAAGTAGTCTGACTTGGGTGGCTTTGCCAGACCCATCACCGCCCTCAACAACGAAAAATTTTGACTCTCTTTTCATAATAAATTTTTAAAAATAAAGTAAATTTATTTCTTGAAATTCTTAGGCAACATATAATCGCAATAATTAGCACATCCTGTTTGATGAGTATAAACTCCAGGTAAAATCCTCTTTTTTGCAATCTTAGAAGCCCAATGTGCCACAAAGTGCATGAGCTTTATTCCACCATATGCATTTGCAGGCATAGCTCTAACATCATTGGCCCTCATATACATAACAGCGTCTAGCTGCCATTTATTTTCGATGAGTCTCGGATAAAAAGCGTAAGCAATAAAACAAGGCTGATGCGCTTCCCTGGGATCATCATTCATATCAAAAATAGGAATATGCAAACTCATATAAATTCTATAAGAAGCGCCTATTCCCTCTTTTACACATAAAGCAACTTGCCTAGCAACACTCCTGAGCTGGTTGAATGATTTTTTTTGCACCTTGGAAAGTTTTTCGTGAAATTTTATTATTTCATCAAATGAAGGCACTTTTTTACCTGAACAATATTTTTTGTGAATTTCTTCAACATTTTTTATTATTCGACGCTTCTCTTTTCTAGATGCTAGATCTATCCAGTATGTCGTTATCCTGGTACCGTAAGAATAATCTATCAGCTTCATGTCTGGAATATATGGCATTGGATATTTTCCCAAAGATTTTCTAATAATAGATAGAGGGAATAAATAAACCCACGTAGCATAGCTCTCTACGTAATTCACAACTTCGTTAAACTTTGTAAGCCAACCCTCCGGATACCAACGACGAGGTACTAAGTTTTTAGTAGTATCTTCTATGGTAATTTGAAAACCCGGCATATCTAGAGCAAATCTGCCAGATTCTTCCTTACCCCATGAGCCATGAACCAATAAATAAGATTTAAAAGGTTCGTATGCATCTGCCAAATACCTAGCGTGAATACTAGATCCATTTCTACTAATACCCTCAGCTACTATCGTTGTTTCTGGTTTTTTTAGTGCCGTAATATGTGGACTTAAACCCTCCGATCCAGGATCAAATAGAACAATATCCTGACCCGTCATTTTATTTTTGAATCTTATTTTATTCCAAGGTTCTTGCAAACAGCATCTTACTATTAGCTTAATAGTATTAGCCACGTTTTTTCTGTCTTCCGGAAAATAAGGAGAAATGAAATTTATCACTTTTACTCTTTTTTTAAACTTTTCTATATCTTCTTGGGATAAGTTTTGAAAATAAGGATTTGATTTTGACTTAGTTCCAATTACTCTTTTTGTTTTAGGATCTACTCCGTTCCAATTTGCATTACTAAGTATGTCTCCAGACATATGCCCACTTTCTTTTCCCGCAACAATAAGATATCTAATATTTGGGTTTGCCAATATATTGGATATCACTATCTCGGGCCCCAAGTCCGGAGTAACACAGGGTCCAGCAATCGCGGCCCCAGCCCTCAGTGCCTCCTCCAAAAGCACCTCCTCCTGAAAAGGAAAAGCAACGGCAACTGAACACCTAGGATCTCTCACCCGATAAGAGCCTGAGAAAATTGGCCATTTCTTGAGCTTATTTGAAGGATATTTTTGAAGCACAAAACTACCAGGCTTCTGGCTCTTTGCCCTACAAATAGAAAAAGCTGAATTAGGACCAAACTCTAATTCTTCAAAAATCTCTTTCGCCATATCTTTTTTAGACAAAAGAGATTCTACCTTTTTGCAATTTAAATACTTATAAGACATGTATTATAAAAACTAAACGCAAAATATTATTTGTTTTCGTACTGTTCTTCTTCTTTTGATAGCACCTCTAGTTTCACTCCCGCTTTTTCAAACAAATTCCTAGATTTATCAGCCGCATGATAACGCTTGTCACAAACCACTCTTTTTATTCCACAATTCACTATCATCTTGGCGCATGTATAGCAGGGCTCCATTCTGCAATAAAGAGTTCCACCATCAACAGAAATTCCAAGCTTGGCAGTTTGGCATATAGCGTTTTGCTCTGCGTGAGTGGTTCTAATGCAGTGTTTGGAATGAGTTCCGTCATCTTCTATGACTTCGTGCATCTCATGGCCTACATCATCGCAATGGGGCATTCCAGAGGGCGATCCATTGTAACCCGTAGATAAAATTCTATTATCCTTGGTGATAACAGCACCGCACCTACTTCTATCGCAAGTACCTCTCTCTCCAACCATATTGGTTATTTTCATAAAATACTCATCCCAAGATGGACGTTTGTGTGTTTGCATATATTTGTGGTTAGTTATTGGTAGCAAGCGGTTGGGAACGCACATGTGCGTTCCTTACACCGATCTATAGCTTGATAAAACAGGTAGTACTATCAATGCGTGATATTTATTATCCTATTAAGGAATCTATAGTATTACCAACCTTTTCTTTCAACTCCGCCATCGTCCCTTCATTTTGCACAGTAAAATCAGCAAGAGCTATCGGACCCGCCTGATGCAGATTGTTGATTTGAGAGATATCTCTACTCTCAACCTCCACCTTACTCAAAGGTCGCTCTGGCCTATTCGCAAGTCTCTCCATTCTAGTTTTTTGAGAAGTATAAACAGCCAATACATAAAAATCATCTCCAAATTCTTTTTTCAAAAGCTCGTACTCTTCCATGGAATACATACTTTCTATAAGCACGTTGCCGATTTCAATTCCTTTTTTGATTTTTTCAAGATTTAGTTTAGCCATAACTGCCATGCCATGCTCTTTTCTCAATTCTTCCCTGATTATTCTTTCATTGGCTTCGGAGATAGACATATTTCTTTTTTGGAGCTCCTCAAAAACAATCTCTGGAAAATAAATATGGGTAGGAAACCTACCCGAATTTTTAGCGATCCTAACAGCTTCGGTTTTGCCTGAACCCGCAAGCCCCACTATCGCAAGAATTTTGTTTTGTGTTTTAATCATAATACTCAATTGTATATTTTTTCATACAAAAAAACAATCCCCTAGCTTGGGGATTGTTTGATATTTTTTGTTATCCTATTTTGAATCCAGGACCCTGAGAAGAAGAAACTACCATATTTGCAATAAGTTCTGTTTTTATGGAATCTGGCTTGGCCTTCTTTACTGCTCCCACAAACGCCTCTGCGTTCTCAGCCAATTTCTTTGCCCCTATGGATAGTTTTCCTATAACCACATGCAAATTGCCATCATCATCGTTTTTAAAGGTAGCTTTTCCTGCCTTTATGGACTTGATCTCCTCTTCTATCTTTGGAGTCACGGTGCCATCTTTTGGATTTGGCATAAGTCCTCTTGGACCAAGTATTTTGGCCACTCTTCCAACAAATTTCATAGCAGCAGGTTCAGCTATAGCTACATCAAAATCTGTTTTACCAGATTTTTTGATTTCATCTACGAGCTCTTCGCTACCAACAATATCGGCACCTGCATCTTTGGCAGCTTTGACCTTTTCAGGAGTTACAAAAGCAATCACTTTCTTTACTTTTCCTGTAGGATTTGGAAACTCTATGGTTCCTCTTACAGTTTGATCGCTTCTGCTCTTGTCTATATTAAGCCTGATCGCAATATCGATAGATGGATCAAACTTTAGTTTATTTGATTTTGTAATCACTTCAAAAGCTTCTGCAAAACTATACTTCTTTTGCGTAATAGCTTTCTTTTCTTCTTGATATCTCTTGCCTCGTGCCATATGAATAAATTTAATTTATAACAAATTTCTAAGCAATCACATCAACACCCATGCTTCTCGCTGTTCCCTCTACGATTCTCTGGGCTGCTTCAGGGGTAGCTGCATTTACGTCTGGCATCTTGATCTTGGCTATCTCAGCAACCTGGGCTTTGGTAATTTTACCCACTTTTTGCTTGTTTGGGACACCAGAACCTTTTTCCAGTTTGATAGCTTTTTTGATAAGCTCGGCTACTGGAGGTGTCTTCAAGATAAAAGTGAAACTTCTGTCTTCAAATACAGTTATTTCAACTGGCAAAATATCACCCATCTTATCCTTGGTTTTTTCGTTGAATCTGTTTACAAAATCCTGAATATTAACTCCGTGCTGTCCAAGAGCTGGACCAACTGGAGGTGCTGGATTGGCTTTTCCACCAGGAACCTGTAACTTGATTATAACTTTTATTTTCTTAGATGACATATTTTTAGATCTTAAGTAATTAACAGCTTAGAGCTTTTTGACCTGCAAGAAATCTAGTTCAACAGGTGTTTCTCGTCCAAACATATTTACAAGCACTTTGACTTTTCCTTTTTCTTCGTCAACTGTGCCGACTTTTCCATCAAAATCTTTGAATGGACCATCGGTTATCTTTATAGGATCTCCTGGGAGGACATCTATCTTGTATTTTGGCTCCTGAACACCCATTCTTCTCTTTAGGGTTGTAATTTCTTCAGCGGAGACAGGAATAGGCGTATTACCAGATCCCACGAATCCTGTGACCTGAGGCGTGTTTCTCACCACATACCAAGAATCGTCTGTTACTATCATTTCTACGAGCACATACCCTGGATAAATTTTTTCCTCTACTACTTTGCGTTTTCCATTCTTGATTTTGATCTTCTTTTCTTTTGGAACAATAACATCAAAAATCTTATCTTCCATGCCAAGTGACTCAACACGCTGCTTGAGATTTTTAGCTACATTTTCTTCATAGCCAGAAGATGTATGTATTACATACCATCCTCGTTCTTTTTTTCCTAATTGCTTTGGCATAATTGAATATTAAATATTTAGTGTTCAACTTTCAGTATATTTACTGTTTTGAATACTGACTGCTGAACACTGATTGATTATCTGATTACTATTTTCAAGATATTTTCAAAAACCAAATCAAGTACACCCAAATAGATAGCGGTAGCTACACTTACAAAAATCACGGTAAGGGTTCCCTTCCACACTTCTTTCTTAGTTGGCCATACAACTTTTTTAAGCTCTACCCTGGCCTCTTTGATGAAATTTACAATACGTTCAAACATATGTTTATTAGTATTCAGTAATCAGTTTTCAGTATTCCAAATAACTCACTTAATGCCCCCCATTAATTCATTATTACAATAAAAACTAATAATGAATACTGAGCACTGATTGCTGAACACTCGTTTTTTAAAAAGCCCTCTGGGGCTTCGGGTATACATTACACCCAAAAGCCCCATGGTGTCAATAGAATGTCTTATTCGGAAATTTTTATAGAAGAAATAATTTTTTCGGCGGTAGCTATGTCAGAATCACTAAAGTTCATCGACCCGTCTCCGGTCATATGAAAACTATATGTAAAATTTCCATATTCATTAATTAGTCTATCACCCCACCAAACCAAATTTCTCATTCCAGTGTCAGAAGTTAGTTCATGAGCAATTAAAACTTTATCACCAAAATTAACTTCACGAACTTCACTTAAATCCCCTATCAAAGCACCGGAATAGCCATAGGGAGCATATTGCTCAGATCCCTTTGGAACAAATCCGATTCCAAGGAATTGATTTTTATCTGAATTTGAAAATCTGAAAAAAAGAAAAGATCTACCAAGCGCATCTTTTTCATCAGATTTTTGTTCGCAAGTCCACTCCGAAGGATATTTAAAAGTAATTCCGTATTGCTTCCATTCGCACGCATTCCACCCCGCAATATCATCTGTTCTCGTGCCAGCTTCAGCGCTAGATTTTATAAACGTAAAAGAATCGAGGATGTCTTGCTCAATGTCACTAAGATTGACGTCGCCGTAGAAAACCAAACTCACAAAGTCATTTCCTTTTTTAGCGGTATAGGCTATGAAGGGATCTCCACAACCAGGTCCATCACAATATCCAGTTGTTGATTTGGTTACATTTGCCTTTTCTCCTCCCAATATAGAGAATGAATCTCGAGGAAAATCAAGATGAATATAATTTTCGATAGTGGTGGTTGCATCATTTTTATACCTAACTTCAAATTCTAGCCCCATACCTTCCCACATAACAAGACGATTATTTGAATCACTCAAGGCATTAGTGCGCTCTACTCCGTTAGGGATGTTTAGGCTAAATCCTAAATCACTTGTGTATTTTTTGAACTCCGTTTCTGTGACCGTATCCGCTGTAGATTCGGACTCTGTGTTTATTTTTACAGAAGGCGCTGTGGTTGGCTCATTTTTGTTCATCCAAAAAACCATTAACATCACTAAGGCAATAGCAATGATTGCCACAATCACTACCCAAAGCATTGCTTTTGGTAAATGATTAGGATTTTTTTGCTCAGCCACGGGAGACATTGATTCGTTTTCCATTTTTTTGTTTAGCAATTAAATATCCAAGTTTTTCACGCTTTTTGCGTGGGTTTGAATGAATTTCTTTCGTGGTTCAACTTCGCTACCCATAAGCATATCAAAAACTCTATCAGATTCTTCTGCATCCTCTATCGTCACTTTTAGCATCTGTCTAGTTTCAGGATTCATAGTAGTATCCCAAAGTTCTTCTTGGTTCATTTCTCCAAGTCCTTTGAACCTCTGAATATTTATCCTAGAGCTAACTTCCTTATTTTCTACATTTTCTGCTTCTTCATTTACCACTTCTTCGTTTGGAATTTCAGTCTTGCTACCAAGCGTCTTACTCATTTCCTTTACTAGCAAATCTTTTTCAGCGTCGCTATATACATATCTCTTGTCTTTTCCCTTGGTAAGTCTGTATAGCGGTGGCTGAGCTATGTAAATATTTCCTGCCTCTATTACTTTTTTGAAATATCTATAAAAGAAGGTAAGCAAAAGAGTCCTAATGTGAGCTCCGTCAACGTCAGCATCAGTCATTATAACTATTTTGTGATATCTAAGTTTAGAAATTTCAAACTCTTCTCCTATTCCAGTTCCCATTGCAATAATCAAAGACTTGATTTCATTGTTTGCAAGCATCTTATCAAGTCTAGCTCTTTCGACATTAAGAACTTTTCCTCGAAGTGGCAATACTGCTTGAAATCTCCTATCTCTTCCCTGCTTGGCAGAGCCACCTGCAGAATCTCCCTCAACAAGATAAATTTCAGATTCATTTGAATCTCGCGAAGAACAGTCTGCCAATTTTCCTGGAAGAGCAAATCCATCAAGAGCACCTTTCCTGATCACTGTGTCTCTTGCAGCTCTTGCTGCAAGTCTAGCCTTGGCAGCAAGCATAGTTTTGCCAAGGATGGATCTCGCATCATTTGGATGCTCATTTAGAAAATCCATAAATGCTTCGGAAAACACTGCATCAACTGCGCTTCTGGCTTCTGGATTTCCGAGCTTCGCCTTGGTTTGTCCTTCAAACTGAGGATTTCCTAGTTTGACGCTTATCACCACAGTGAGTCCTTCTTTTACATCATCTCCCGTGAGTCTTGAATCTTTTTCTTTTATAATACTATTATCAATTCCATATTTATTTAGAACTCTAGTTAGTGCAGTTTTGAATCCCACATAATGCATACCTCCTTCTGGAGTATGAATAGTGTTTGCAAATGATCTCACGCTATCCTGAAAATCATCAGTGTACTGAAGTGCAACTTCCACATTTATCCCTTCTGCTTCTTTTTCTACATAAAACATGGAGTTCTTGAGTTCTCTGCCTTGATTTAACTGTCTCACATACGATGTGATCCCCCCTTCAAAATAAAAAGTATATTCGGGATAATCTTTTAATCCTTCAGCAATTGGTTTTCTCTCATCTCGTGCAGTTATTTTGACTCCCTTAACTAGATAAGCCTGATCTCTAAGTCTGTTTAGAATATTTTGAAAATTAAATTCGGTAGTTTCAAAAATTTTGGGGCTAGGCTTGAAAGTAATCTTGGTTCCCGTGCCCTTGGCAGATTTCATGGCTTTGATATTTCTTTTTGCATCACCCAAAGCGAATTCTTGCATCCAAAGCTTGCCATCTCTTTTTACTTCAGCGATAAGGTAGTCAGAAAGTGCATTGGTAACAGAGACTCCAACTCCGTGAAGTCCTCCAGAAATTTTGTACCCCCCACCTCCAAATTTACCTCCAGCATGAAGTACTGTAAGTACTGTTTCTAGAGTAGATTTTTTGGTTTGTTTGTGTTTTTCAACTGGGATACCTCTTCCATTATCCTCCACCGAAGCTGCGCCATCTTTGTGAAGTACGACAGTAATGTGATTTGCAAATCCACCCTGCGCTTCGTCTATAGCATTGTCTACAACTTCCCAAAGAATATGATGAAGTCCTGATTCTCCAGTTGATCCGATGTACATACCAGGGCGTTTTCTCACTGGATCAAGCCCCTCAAGTACTTGAATGCTATCGGCGTTGTATTCCGATGCTTTTGGTTTCTTTTTTTCTTCTATTTTCTTAGTAGGTTTTTTTGACATATAAAAACTATAAGTGATAAGCAGTAAGCGGTAAGCTTCGCTAGCTTAATGCTTATTGCTTAATACTTAACAAAATAACCCGAATTGGGTCCAAAAATAACCTTTTTACACACAAAAAGTATACCAGTTTTATTGCCCTAGTGCAAGTCCAAAACATAGCGTTTTTACCGCTAATCTAAGCCAAAAAATCGCCCTAAAAACAAGGTTTATTGCAAATAAAAAACCTTGGTGCTAGATTTGAATCAAGGAGGTACTCTTTATGTATTATTTGGTAGCATTGTTTGGCGCAATAATTGCACTTATAAGCCTGATTTACCTTTTCCTAAGGGCAAATTTCTCGAAGGAAAATCAACCCAAGACCGCAGTCTTCATAGTAACTTTATTATCGGGACTGCTCATTCTCGGAATTGGATTTAGAGGAATGGTTATATCCCCAATAAATTCCGAATCAGCAAAGCAAATCCAAAAGCAATAGACAATGACAAAGCGGGACCCCATCAGGGATCCCGCGTTTTATTTACCTAAAATATCTATGGATGAACGGAAAGAGCGTCGGCAAAAGGATTGATTTCAGGATCTTCACCGACTACGACAGTTACCTTACCAGCAGAGTCAAACACATAATATGTAGTAAGCCTGTTTGATGTGATATTCTTATAAACCAATTTCACAACTTTTTGACTACTTACAGTAAAATTATCATCTCTGCTTTGTAAAACTAGATTGGAACTAGCTAGCCCATCTATATAACTTTGTTTATCCACAGACAGTATTCCAACTAAAACCTTATAGTCTACGTGAGAAACTCCATCTGGATTAAACCCAGCCAATTCAGAGAAACTGGGCCCGCTCGTAGCGTTACTATACCAACCGGATGGATAGTTTAATGAAAAACCTTCTCCAGAAAAACTTTGATAGTTATTTGGCTCCATACTCCACAAGGCCTGTGCGACTGTGTCATAACAGTTCTGCTGATTTTCAAAAGCCCAGACCTCAAACACAATTCCGCTCACATTGACCTGAGTCCACTCGGTACCCTTACTATTAATACGAGTATTCGCGACTTGATTAAAGCTCTTATAGTCTAAATTTCTGGTTCCTGTGTTAGAAAAATCCTCTAACCCGTGATCCCAGCGAGTTTTAAGCATGCATGTGGTTCCATTAAAACCATTAGTAGTGCCCTTATCTACTGCAGCAAAACCAGTTACACCATTATCCGAAGACCACGCACCAGGTATCCTAATTGTGAAATCAATACTAGTATTACCGTATTTATATGTCGCTGTTTTTGTCTGCCATCCCTCAAAGTCATCATTGGCTTGTTCTTGGACAACATCTGTCGCCTCATTTGCCGTACTGGTATTTATTGTAACTGATGGTGCTACACTATCATCGTTATTCATCCAAAAAGTTAGAAACACTACTACCCCAATCATTATAATCGCTACTATTATTAGCCACAACATCGCTTTTGGCATGTGACCAGTATTATCTGGCTGATCCACTTGAGGATCCATTGAGTTTTCCATTTGTTTTATTCTTAATAGTTTATTGCGTGTTTAGTTCACTACGACTAATCAATAAGGTCCACGCTCTTCACTATATTTTCAACTTTAGCAAAAGCATCAGAACCAGAATCGACTCCGAAATCCGAAAATTCAAAAATATAATTATGTTTTGTTCCAACAACTTCCACATAATATCCATCACCCATAGCTGTTTCTGCATATTTCACGGCTTTTAATCCTCCTATAAAAACCACTTCTGGACCGTAAAGGTTTATACCTGAATACCTTTGCATAACTTTCTCTGCACTCTCGGGCTGAATAATCCTCAAAGAGTAATGACGTCGACTTATTGCGCAGATCCCTTCACAATTCAAACCCATAGGACCAAAATACAAAACAGTGTCGCCCGTTGACGAAATGGCTGAATCATAAGGATTCAGTTTATATTGATCATTAATCCAACTGGTATTATATGGCACGTCAAAGGCGATCCCAAGATCGCTATTACTATATCTTACGGTTGTATTTGACTCGTCTTTATTTATATTCTTAAACTTATTTTGACAATCGTCCCCCTTAGTACAAAACCGATCATAGTTGTCTGAGGTAAGCGTTGTCCTAGTGTCAGTGGCGACGGTGTCGCTATTAACCTCAATAGATGAAATCATTTTTTCAGCTGTAGAAATATCTACATCTGAAATATTACCAGTTGAAGAATCTACAACATTAAAGTAGAAACTGTACTCATAATCTTTCATCTCGTTATTAGTCGCATTACCCCAATAAACCATAGTTCTCCTGCCACCATAAGTAAGATAATGGGGCTGCAACGAAAAAGCTCCGAAATCAACACTACGAGATATATCGGACAAATCACCAGCGCCCGTTCCTGTCATGGCAAGTCCTGCATAATCATTATTACCCTTGGGTCTAAAGCCGATTCTGAATTTTGCAGTCTTATCTGTATTCGTAAAAAGAAAGTTTAGAGCGGTCTTACCTTCTATATTTTTCTCATCCGATTTTTTCTCACAAGTCCATCCTGAAGGATATTTCAAAGTGATTCCATATTGCTCCCATTCACATGTATTCCACCCCGTAAAAGCCCCTGCGTCCACGGTTGATTCTGTCGCAGTCCCCGACTTAGCAGCTGGATTTGCAGATGGAGCTACTGTTTCATCTTGATTCATCCAAAAAACCATTAACACCACTAAGGCGATAGCAATGATCGCTACAATCACTACCCAAAGCATTGCTTTTGGCACATGATTACTTGGTGGAGTTGAATTGCTCTCTGGCGCATTCATCTCCGGCATTGATTCGTTTTCCATTTTTGTTTTTTTAAATTATAAAGTTAATTGCGGATTTCCGCTTTGAATTTTGTTTTAAGCATTTCTACAACTTTACTGTGTATCTCGTTAACTTCCTCTTCTTTCAAAGTTCGTTTGGGATCCTGATACACAACTCTAAATGCAAGACTCTTTTTGCCTTCAGGTATTCCTTTGCCTTCATATGTATCAAAATGCTCTACATCGTGAGCTTCGTCCCCTGCAACCTCTTCGATAGCCCATGCGACATCTTCTGAGTCTATGTCTTTGGCAACCACAAAAGCCAAATCTCTTTCGATTGATGGATGCTCTGAAATAGGATCATAATCTTTTACCACATTCGCAACCAGCATCAAGTTTTCAAAATTCAAATCAAAAAATCCAACTTTTGAATTTATTTTAAGTGTATCAAGTACCGCCGGATGAATCTCTCCTACATATCCCAACTCTTTTCCAAATGCCTCTATGATTGCGGTTTTTCCTGGATGAAAAGTTGCACTTTCTATATCCAATCTTTTGAATTTTATATTTTCCAAAGAAATTCCAAATTTCTTGGTCAAAGTAGCAACGATCCCCTTTACATATTTATAGAGCGAATCCTGTTTTTCTGTTTCACTTCGAACTACCACGCCCAGAAGCATAGTTTTTTCATTGATGGGCAATCCATCGTTTACCTCGTGTTTAGCAGTCTTGTAGTAAACCTTACCCATTTCAAAAAGCGAAAACTCATCAAAACACCTAAGGTTTTTGGAAATTGCGGTTAGCATGTTTGGAATCAATGACATGCGCATATACTCATTTTCAGGACTTATGGCGTTTTTTACTTTGAGCAAATCTTTCGTGTCCATACCCAAAGACTCAACCAACTTTCCGCTTGTAAAAGAATAATTGTAAACCTCACTAAAACCCAAACCTTCCAATAAAGTTTTGGCTACCCTATCCCAGTACAATGAAAGATTTTCATTTGGAGGGACGAGCTCTCCCGAAATATATTTTCTATTTATAGTTTCGTATCCAAAAATTCTAGCAATCTCTTCATAAATATCTTCGGGGATATTTAGATCGCTTCGTATCGCGGGAATATTGACTGAAATATTCTCTCCATTTTCCAAAACTTCCAAACCAAGCGAGGTAAGAATTGATTTGATTTTTTCTATCCCTATGTCCTGACCTATAAATTTATTGGCAGAGGCTATAGAAAAAGTTATTTGCTTATTTGATACTGGCTTAGGATAATATTCCTTTGAACCTCCTATGATTTTTGCGCTAGCCAATTCCACCAAAAGCTTTACCGCTCTTGCGACCCCTAGGTTCACAGCCCATGGGCTCAGATTTCTCGCATACCTCACTGAAGATTCGCTAACGAGTCCCAAATGCATAGAGGTATTTCTAGTGCTTGATCCATCAAAAGAAGCTATTTCCAAAACTATCCTCTTTGTATCTTCTCCCACTTCTGTATTTTTCCCGCCCATAATACCGGCTAGTGCCACTGGCGCCTCTGCATCTGCTATTACCAAATTATCACTACCCAGATTATAAGTTTTTCCGTCTATCGCTAGCATACTCTCCCCCTCTTTGGCTTCTCTCACTTCTATCAAAACATCGTCGCCTTTTTTTGCAAGCTTATCCAAATCAAAAGCATGCAGAGGCTGAGCTGAATCAAACATTACATAATTTGTAATATCAACTACATTGTTTATAGAACGAAGTCCCAGAGCTTCCATTTTTGCCTTTAACCAATCAGGGGAAGGACCAACTTTTACATCCATAGCTAGGGCCATATATCTATTGCACTTTTCACTTGAAACTTTTACATCAATATTTAGATCACTACTTAACTTTGGCATTTCAAAATCTTTTGAAACAAATTCCAATCCCGAGATAGTCGCAATCTCTCTCGCCATACCAAGATGCCCAAAGAGATCGGGGCGATTTGTGAGTGATTTATTTTCTATCTCTATCACTTCTTCTCCCGAACCTTTTCCAAGATATTTGAAAGCACTTTCTCCAACTTTGGCATCTAGTGGTAAAACCATTATGCCATCGTGATTGTCACCAAGTCCTAGCTCATCTTCAGCGCATATCATTCCCAAAGAAGTAATACCTCTCACTTCCCTCTCTTTTATTTCAAATCCCCCTGGTAGTACTGAACCTGGCAATGCCACTACAACTTTTTGGCCTTTTGCTACATTTGGAGCTCCACAAACAATCTTGCGAAAACTAGCATCTCCAGTATCCACAACGCATAGACTCAGCTTATCGGCTCCGGGATGCTTGGAGACTTCCTTGACCTCACCTACAACAACATTTTTTATATCGGAAGAACTCTCTACTCCTTCCACCTCAACTATGTGCTTGGTAATCAAATTTACAAGCTCTTTGGTTTCAAGATCTAAAGTAGGAATATATTCTTTTAACCAGGATTTTATTAGCTTCATATTATCAATTATTAGTATTCAACTTTTATTTATAATTAGAATTGCTTCAAGAAACGCAAATCGCCTTCATGAAAATATCTGATATCATTTACGTCACTGCGAAGCATCACTATCCTGTCTATGCCTCCCCCAAAAGCAAATCCGCTGTATTTATCAGGATCTATTCCGCCTTTGGTCAAAACATTTCTATGTACCATTCCACAGCCCATCATTTCAAGCCATCCCGTGCCATGGCATACGCTACAACCTTTTCCACCACACAAAACACATTCTGCCTCTACTTCAAGCCCCGGTTCAACGAAAGGAAAATATCCAGGTCTAAATCTAACTTTTACATCTTTCCTGAAAAGTCTTCTGAAAAATTCAGACAAAGTTGCCATAAGATTTGAAACAGAAATATTTTCATCAACAACAAAACCATCAACTTGATAAAAAGTATGACCATGTCTAGCATCTGTTCTTTCATTTCTGAAACATCTGCCTATATTTATCGCTCTTATTGGTGGTTGTTTTTCTTTCATAATTCTTCCTTGAAAAGTGCTAGTGTGAACTCTAGGAATCAAACCGTTTTCAAGATAAAAAGTATCCCACATAGTTCTAGCTGGATGATCCTCGGGGACGTTCAATGCTTCAAAATTGTTGTACTCACTATCAACTTCTGGAGTAGCTACTACTTCAAATCCCATTGACTTGAATATATCCTGAATTTCCCACATCACTTGCGTGATAGGATGAATGCTCCCGTGAAGAATTTTTTCCCCCGGCTCCGTGATATCAATTTTCTCTTTTTCACCCACGCCCTCAAAAGAGGCTTTCTTTATCTCGTTTTTCTTTTGTTCAATGAGTTCCTCGATTTCTTTTCTCACTCCGTTTCCAAGGGGTCCTATTTCTCTCTTTTCTTCGGGAGAAAGATCCTTGATGCCCCTAAGAAGCAAGGGCAACTTCCCTTTTCTTCCCAAATACGTGAGACTTGCTTTTTCTAGCATGTCCAAATCTTTGGCATCGCTTATGTCCTTCTCGGCTTCTATTTTTATTTGTGATATTTGATCTTTCATAAAATATTTATAAAAAATTATTTAATACAAGCTATCTTCTACTTATAAAATAAAGTTCAGCGACCACTATAACTGCGACGAGAATCAATGCAATCCACCAGGACAAAACTCCATAGGCCTGCATCGCCAGCATGGCTACCGTAAATATTGAGAAAAACAAACCTTGCCTCAGTGAGTCTTTTTTGTTGGCATAGTTTGCTCCGGTTCTAGACCGGATAAGCCGAATTTTGTGTCCGAAAAAAGTAAAACCAGTAAATACAACAAATGAAAGCAAGGCATACACAACCAGATACTGCCAGAATACACCACTCTCCGGATCAAAAACAAAAAACAGCGCAATTAGTCCAAATAGCCCTATAATAAAAAAGGCTAAGAACAATTGCGAAAAACGATCTTTTTGTGTTTTCATAATCTATTTTCCTTGCTCATATTATAAAACAAATATGATTTTTTTGAAAGCACGAAAATTTAAGCCGAACAATTACTTTCTATATGGACAAATAATGTTGAAATCACAGTATTTGCATTCGTGCTTGCTTGGATTGGGAGGAAAATCGCTTTCACATAGATTTGATAGTGTCTGCTCGCTTTCTGAAAGCACTTTGTTTAGAAGCTTGGATGGTAATTTAATAGTGTCTTTTTCAAACTCTCCCCCGATATACTGCAGGGTAACCTGATCCACAGTAATACCAAAAACATCTTTTATTCCTTTCACATAAAGCAATAGCTGAGCAAATTTCTTTTTGGGGGTTTCAGATTTTTTGGAAGTACCAGTTTTATAATCAATAAGTTCAATAATTCCATTGGGAAGTTTTTGCACTCTATCAACTTTGCCTCTAAAATTGAACTCCCCTATTTTGAATTTGAACTCTTTTTCTATAAATAGTTGCTCAGTTTTGGTAAATTCTTTATTTCCCAAAATTAGTTCTTCGTAAAACCCTGCAAGATCATTTTCGGCACGCTCAAAGCTTTCTTTTTCATCTGCTTTTGATTCATACCATTCACTAATCCAATGTTTTTTGAGTAAATCTAGCAGTAGTCGCTTGCTATATTTTTTCTTGCTTTTTACTGCTTCAAAAAAGTATCTCAAAGCATCGTGGATACTTTGTCCATAAACATAATTTCTGCGCTTTAGCGATTTGAGTCCAAGAATATGGGCATACTTGTATTGCAAAGGACAGTGCGCAAAAGCTGAAACCTGAGTGAAACTAAAAACATTTGGAAGTTTGTATTTTACTTCTTCCGCTTTTTTATTTTTTATAGTTATCTCTTCACTAGTTTGAATTTTCGTATCTATATCCCATGGTAAATCTTGAGATTTGTATTTTTCAAAAATCACTTGATCCAAAATTTCTTTAATAAATCTAGAAACCTTCTTCTCTTTTTTTCCACCATAGTCTATAGCATAGGTAAGATAGAGTTTATCCTTGGCTCTAGTAGTAGCGACGTAGAATAGTCTTCTCTCTTCCTCGGCATGGCTCGTCTCAGCGAGTTCTTGCTCAGACAATTCAGATGCGAGCTCAATCGTGTCAGGGCGCTCTCTCGCAGGAAAAGTACCATCAACCAACCCCACAACAAAAACCACTGAAAACTCCAGACCCTTGGCCTTGTGAATTGTCGTGAGCTTCACCGAATCAACATCCTCGGTGAGATTTGCTGGCGCTGGGTCTATCCCACTTTCTAGCGCCATATCTATTTCTGCAACAAAGTCTTTCACATTTCTATTGCTCCCACCAATTTCAAATTCCTGCACTTGCCTAAAAAATAAATTGAAATTTTCAAATCTTTTTCGATCTTCGTATGTCTCACTTTCTCTTAAAATTTTATCGTAACCAGAATTTTTAACATAACGAACAACCAAGTCCACAGCTCCCTTTTTCTCAGAATTTTTGAGATCAGATTCCAAAAATGAAAATATTTTTGAGAGTTTTGATTTTGATTTATCCGAAAGTCCATCTATATAACTAGGCTTGGCTATAATTTCAAAAAGATCCTTGGTTTTGCGCTTGGCAAAGCTGGAAATTCGATAGAGATCAAGTGTATCTATTTTCCATATGTCGCTTTCCAGCATCGCATAAATAGCTAGATTATCTCCAGGATTCGCAACTGCCCTCAAATACGCAAATGCATCACGCACTATTTTTTCTTTATAAAGCCCTGACGCAGAAACAAAATCATAATCAACTCCACTTCTTTCAAGGGCGGAAATAAATGGCTCCGCAATTCTATTGCTGCGAATCAGTATGGCCATATCTTTGAGATCAGCGCCTTCTTTGTTTAGTTTTTGAATTTCGCTAACCACAAATTCAGCTTCGTCTAGATAACTAGGTGTCTCTACTAGCCTTGGTTTTTCGCCACTTCTTATCGCCTTTAGTTTTTTATTGATTTTTATTTTGCATTCGAGTCTATTTGGATTGTTATTGCAAATTGATTTATAAGCCAAATCCAAAATTGCACCAGTAGATCTGTAATTTTGATTTAGTACCACACTATGAGATTTGGGATAATCTTTTTTGAAATTGAGAATATTTGATATCGCGGCCCCTCTCCACCTATAAAGTGACTGATCATCATCCCCCACCACCATGATATTGTTTTTGGGTTCAGCCAAAATTTTTACAAGTTTGTATTGCGCAGTATTTGTATCCTGAAATTCATCTACCAAAACATATTTGTATCTTTTTCTGATTTTTTCCAATACACTAGGATGCTCCCTAAAAAGCATAAGAGTTTTTATAATAAGGTCTCCGAAATCCATAGCTCCCTCTTTTACAAGTAACTCTTCATAAATATTGTAAAAATCTGCTTCTTCTTTTCGTAGCCTGGCTTCGTCTTTTATTAAATTATTTTTCTTCGCTCTTGCTGAAAGTTTTTTGGCGTACTTTGAATACTCAACCGCATCAATCTCTTCATCCTTGGCTCGTGAAATAAGTTTGAGCATGGCTTCCAAAAACTTGGAGGGATTTCCTTGTGGTTTGTATAGTTTTAGATTGAATTTATCAAGATTTTTTCTCACCAAAAGATACTGGTCTCCAGAAGTTAGGAGTTTAAACCTAGGACTCCATCCCATCTGCAAAGCAAATTCTTCCAAAATCATTTTTCCAAAAGAATGAAATGTCATAACATTAAGTTCGTCGTGTCCAAGAGGTAGATCAGCATCTATCCTCTCTTCCATCTCTCCAGCCGCCTTATCCGTAAAAGTAAGCGCCAAAATCTCATGCTCTTTCGCTAATCCATTTTTTACTAAAAACGAAAACCTCTCGCATATCACACGAGTTTTTCCAGTACCAGCGCCAGCCACTATGAGCATGGGCCCAGGTCGCTTGCGCTCTGCTGCCTCTAATTGTTGAGAGTTTAGTTTCATATACTAAATTTACTATTGTTTATTATATCAAGTTTTCATTAAAAAACCGAGACACAAATCGCCTCGGTTTAACTAACTTAAGTAGCTATTAGAACAAATCTTCGCAGACATGAGACAATCTCACCCGCTCGATAAAGAATTCTCCACCCCTAATTGATCCACCCTGGAACTTCATCACTGTTTTGAAAGTTTCCCCATTCCAAGAAACAACGATCTGCATTATTTTTTGCGTGTTAGGATTAACCCAAAAAGTGATTTTTCCATTAGGATTGTCCGGGAAATCAAGCTCGTAAATAGAGACTGCGCCTTCGAATCTTTCAATGGGCCTCACATCATTTGAATCCAAATGCCCCTGTTTTATCACTTCAGCGATAAGCTCACACAAATCTCTCAATCGATTTCTCATATCACTACTCATAAATATCCTCCCTCCTATGTTAATGAACTATTTAATTCCTATTATATAGCATATATGAGTCAGTAAAAAAGTCTATGAAAATCTATTTGAACCCTCGTTTTTTACTTCTTACTGTATCAACTAACCATGCCTTGAAATATCCAAAGCTTAGTGGTAAGTCCTGTGCATGCATGTAATCAGTACGACTACCTCCGAATCCCATCTTGAAAGTTGTTATTCCATGAAAAGGATGTTTTGGATTATCGGTAGGAGCTATTCCCCAAAAATTGTAGATTTTTTTACCTCTTCTTTTTGCTTCCCTTATGGCTTCCCATTGCATCAAGTACGAAGCAGGGATCTTGGGATATTTATTGGTTGAGGCACCGTGATGATAAAAGGCACTCTCTCCATAAAAAACTATTATTGATGACGCCAACACTTCCCCACAATAACTAGCTTTTAGAACAACAATTTCATCTTCTTTTGAAAATTCTTTGAATTGCTCCTCCAGATAATGAAGTGAAAAAGGCACAAATTTATGGCGCTCAACGGTAGCCTTGTGAACATTATTAAAAACCTCAACATCTGAGATATTTTTACTCATTTCGATTTTAACCCCGTCCTTGATTGCTCTTTTCACGCAATATCTCGTGGTCTTTCTCATTTCTTTCATGAGCTCATCCTCTGACTTACTAATATCAAGTGTCCATGTGATTTCAGCGTGCATGTGAATAGGAGCGGGCCTAAAACCGAAGCTACCAAACAATTTTTGGTTATCACTATTTTCCAAAATCAAAGGACTAATACGCACAAAACTACACTTCTCTGCTTTGGAAAGTTTTTTAAGGTATTCAACCAATACTCCAAATTGTTTTCGATCATTCCAGTCAATGAGTGGTCCATGAGGACAAAAAAGAAAAGTACCTCTTTTGGCTTTTACTTTAATAATCAAAGCCACTCCCAAAACACTGTCACCCTCAAAAACTCCTAATCTAAAAATTTTATCTTCTGTGTTTTTATTAAACTCGCCCCAGCTCCATGAGTGAAGAAATGATTTTATGGGATAATTTAGAACAAATTCATCCCAAATTTTTTTGTTAGTTATTTCCTTTACCGTCATTTAGTTTAGAGACTTAATGAAATCTGATATGTATTTAGCGTCTACTTCACCTATATTGATATGAGTAGGTAAATTAAAGGTTTCTTGCGAAGCAATTTGAGCCCTAGGGCAGCTTCCCTCTTGATACCCAAAAATAGAAAGATCGGTGCCATTGGGAATCAGCACTGATGTATAAAAATCACCGATAAGTAGATTGTTTTTCCAGCAAGTTTTTATAATATCATGAGCTTTTTTATGTCTCAATGTAAATCTATAAAAATTTGGATTAACTTCGTCGTTTCGTTTTGTGTATTCAAAGCCTGAACTCATAAAAAATGCTTCGTATAAACTAGCTATCTTGTTTCTATGCTCATTAAACTCGTCAATTCTTGATAACTGGGTTATTGCCAAACGAGCAAGCGCATCTGGAAGTTTATATGGAAAATACTTGGGCTTTATTCCAATCCTCTCCCCCTTAGTCACCGCTTTTGACAGTAATCCAATTTTTTGAAACAAAACCAACAAAGCTTTTCCAAAACCAGAAGCATAGGTCTTTACCACGAAACTCATCAATATAGGATGCAGTAGCTGTTGAATAGTCCAAGAAGTAGAAGGAAACTCCAAATCCTCATATTTTTCGTTAATCTTCTTTGCCAGTTTTTCGTCCTTCACCGAAAGCAATCCTCCGTAAACACAAGAGATCACTTTGTCTCGTCCAAAAGAAAAATACGAAGCATCTCCCATAGTTCCCACTGTTTTTTCTTTGTATTTAGCGCCTAGGGAATGCGCACAGTCTTCAATAAGAAAAAGATTTTTTTCTTTGCATATTTTCATAATCTCATCCATCCTTGCAGGCACACCAAATGTATGTTGAACTATCACGACCTTTGATTTAGCCGTTATTTTTCTGAGCAAATCTTCGGGATCTATGTTGTAAGAATCATCTATATCCACAAACACTGGCTTTGCTGGAGTCCACAGTATAGGATTTACTGCTGCATTACATGAAAAAGCTTGGAGCAATACTTCGTCATCAGAATCTAATGATAACGACCTAAGCAGTAACATAAGAGCAGATCGCCCACTGTTTAGAGTCCAGGCACTTTCTAGACCCACTTTTTCTTTAAATTTATTTGTAAATTCAGCTATAGCACCTCCATTTATTTTATTTGGGGAAAACAAAAGCTTTGAAGCAAGAAAGATATCCTGCTTTTGCACATTGGGAGATAATGATATGGAGATAAATTTATTCATGTTTTTTACAAAATTCTATTACGCTATTGTCCACCCTACCCTCTATCAATATAGCTGAGTTTTTATCGACAATTCTTTCTATTTCGGAATTTATACTCTTTGCATCTGGTATAAATTTAATTCTACTTTTGTATTCACCAGAGCCTTTCATGATTGATTTGAGAAAATCCGGAGTAGTAATAATAATATCATCTGCAACTGCTGAAAAACGACGACCCAAATCTTCATGTATCTGTTTGGATTTTTTTCCTAGTTCAATAAGACATGGCATCACAACAACTTTGTGTTTTTTATTTACACTATTCAGATATTTTAGCGCTGAAATCACTCCGTCAGGATTTGAATTGTAAGAATCCTCTACAATAGAAGAGCCATTAATACCTTGATAAACTCTTATCGCATTACTTGGAACTTCTATCTTTTGAAGTCCCGCAAGTATTTCTTCCATAGAAAGCCCCATATAAAGTGCCACCGAAATAGCGGCGACTATATTTGATGCATTGTGCTTGCCGCAAACTTTTACTTTTACACAACTAGAACCTTGCTGGGAACAAAAATCAAAACTTATTAAATCGCCTTCTGCTTTCAGATTTTTGTATATAAAATCTGATTTTATACCTGCGCCATAAGTAAAAACATTGCCTTTTGTTTTTTGTGCAAGCGAGAGTGAGTACTGATTATCCGCATTGAAGAATGAAGCTCCATCTTTAGGTAATGACTCAATCAGTTCGTATTTACCTTTTTGAGTATTTTCTATAGAACCAAATGTGTCTAGGTGTTGCTCATTTATTCCCGTAAGAACGCCTATTTGTGGCTTTGTTATATCGCAAAGAGTTTTTATCTCACCCATCTTGTATGCACCCATTTCAACAACCAAAACCTCGCAGTTCTCATCCAATTTATCAATAACCATTTTAGATATACCCATCTCGGTGTTTTGGTTTTTTTCTGTTTTAAGAACATTAAACCTCTCCTCAAGTATTGTGGCCAAGAAATCCTTAACAGTAGATTTTCCAAAACTCCCCGTAATGCCTATCACTTTTAGATGTTTTAAGGATTCTCGTTTTTTCTTCGCCTTATTGTAAATAGATTTTTTTATAGCATTAGCTGGAAAACTAACCAAAACAACAGCAATCCACGCCAATAAAGGAATGCAGAGATCCACCAAAACCAAAGGATAAATATCTAGCGTTTTATCGTACAAAAACACACCCAATCCAGTAGTTATAAAAATCAAAACTATCGCAGTCAATAACATCCTAGGAGTCATTTTAGCAAGTTTTCTCTTCTTGAAAAAATACAAAATACTCAACAAAAAAAGTAGTAAAAATACTACATATGAAAATATTCCAAAATCTCCAAAAGAGATATCTATAAATACTAACGCAAATACAAATAGCGAAAGTTTGAAAATAAATTCTTTACCAAAAACAAAATCCCTACCTGGCTTTGTCCTTAACATGGCAGCATATCTATCCGTTCTGTATTCTTTTATTTGCCACATCCTTAAATGATAAAAACTTTTGAAGGCAAACAAAAAAACATACAAAATAAGTATAATCATATATTTTTACTCCAGTTTTTTATTTCCAAAGATAATTTCTTGGGCTCTTGTAGATGTATTCCGTGCCTAGCTTTTTCAAAAATAACTAGCTTTGAATTTGGTATAGCTTTTTTTACAAATTCACTTTCAGATATGGGAGTATATTTGTCTCCCCTTCCCCATGCAATTAGTGTTGGTTTTTTTATTTGCTGCAATACACTAAGCAGATCCTCCGAAACAGCGTTTTTAAAAGTCTCTTGCATCACGCCAGATGCTTTTTCATAATCATGCTCTCTTGCGATTTTATACAATGCTTTTTTTCCAATGCTGTGAAGCTTTTGGGATTTAGAGATATTGAGAAACCCCCTGCCTGTTTTTGCAATAAATTTGAAAAGTGATTTTTTGAAAGTTTTCTTGTCTCTTATAATAGCAGGCGCACACAGAACCAATCCGGAAATTTCTGCGGGATTTTCACTCATCCATTTTGCAGCTATTCCTCCGCCAAATGAATGTCCAAAAAGCAAAAATTTATTCATTCCTAGGCTCTTTACAAACAGCCTAGCGAATTGAACATAATCATTCACGGTCCAAGGTTCTTTGGGCGCGTCACTTTTGCCAAAACCAGGAAGATCAGGAACTATAGCTCTAAAACCCATTTTTTCGATATGCTTTCCAAATTCTATATAGGAATCAGAGGATCCTCCCCAGCCATGCAAAACCAAAAGATCTACTCCCTTACCAAAAGTTTTATAGTTTATATTTAGATTGTCTATATTTATACTTTTTTCCATAAATAATATTACTGCGATTTAGTTTATATTATTTCAGAAGCCTTACGTTGTCTATTTTGTTTGCGAGTTTTCCATATCTATTCATGGTAGAATCCATCGAATTTTTAGCATTGGTGATGTGACGAGAAAGCACGCCCAAATCTTTTTCAAGCTTTTTGGAGTCCTGCTGAATCGTGGAAAGTGTCTTGAGTATTTTTTCTGCCTGCTCCTCTATTCTCTGCCCTTCCATGCCCATCAATACCACTCTCATAAAATAATAAAATGAATTGGGAGATACTAGCAAAACTTTTTGTTCTCGCGCAAAAAAGTTGAGCTCTTCGCTTTTCATTATTATTTCGTAATATATTGAATCCGAAGGAACATACATCACAGCAAAATCAACAGTCCCCTCAAGCGGTAATATATATTTTTTTGAAATGTCATTGATATGCTTTTTTACATCCATCACAAAAGTCCTTCTGCATTTCTCTTTCTCATCTTCGGTTTGCGCCTTCATCATTTTGCTAAAATTTTCAAGCGGAAATTTTGAATCAACGGGTATAATCCCCTTCTCTGTTTTTATAATAGCATCAACTATTTGACCTTCTTTGAATTTATATTGCAGTTTGAATTTTGAAACTGGTAGTACTTGTCCCAAAAGATCTTTCAAAATTTCTTCACCCAAATTACCTCTTAGCTTTGGAGATTTCAAAAAGTCTTGAAGATCTTTCATCTGTCTTCCAAGCTCCTTAATCTCGCCAAGCTCTGATTTCACATTGCCTATAACATTTGAAGCATTTTCTAGTCTTTCACTGATGGCTTTGTTGGTGCGATCTACGGAATCCCTGTTTTTATCTATTGAGCCCTGAATTTCTTTGCGAGTTTCTTTGAGCTCAGATCTAGTTTCACCTATCCAATCGCGCATAAGCTTCATAGACTCATTATCTTCGCTTTTTTCTCTTCTTATAAGCTCTGAAAAGCGCTTGTTTGTAAGCAATAAAGAGACAATAAAAGCCAAAACAAGTCCCACTATAATCAAAACCAATATTTCTGTAATCATGAGTTTATTCCTAATAAATATGTTTATATATTACCATATTTGTGAGTTTTGCGCCTTAAACCAAATAAAAATGCGGATCAAAGGTTTGACCCGCATTAAATCGAAAAATAAAGATCAAGACGGAGCGTGTGACAATTCCCAGCGCAAGGATTGTTCAAATATTAGGTAGTCTTCAATAGTAACGGTCTTGCCCACAAAAATCCGGATCATCCTACACCCCCTGCAAGGTTCAACATTTTCACCGCCCCTAGAGCAAAAACCCACGGCAAATCTAGGACTCTCATAGGATTTACCCTGTTGACAAAATTCACCGACGAGCCTTATTAATTCCTCAATATTCTCGTTATTTGTAGTGGCACAATCTACCAAGAGACAATCTGGTCTCGAGGAGCCACTTTTCCTAGTCCCAACGATTGTCAAGAATTGCTCGGGATCAGAGAACGATGACAAGCTCCATCCCAGCTCATGACATATGAACTTTACTATGTCGACAAGCTTCGGTCTCACCAAAAAAATCATTGTCTTCATAAAAACCTCCGTTGTAAAATGAAAGAACGCACCATAAATTTAGCTATCTAAGATATCACTTTAAAATAAAAAATCAAGAAAATCGCAATCCCTTTCTGGGATTGTGCCTAAAACCAAATAAAAATGCGGATCAAAGGCTTGACCCGCAATTTTTCAAAGATGAAGCTAACAAAGCTTACTGACAAGCCGCGCTAACCTCAAAAGATCAGCTCTGTAATGCGCAGAACGCAACATAACATTGTGCACATTGCGTCCTGAACAAATTTTGCAATCGTGAGAATTCCTGATCACAATAAACCTCGTATTGATTCTGAGTTTTTTTTCTTCTTGAAAACTCCTCAGATCACAAATCAATCCATTAAGAGAAGTGAGATCAATTGAAAGAGTATTGTGATCAATGAAGATAATCTTTGTATTTTGCCAAAACATTTTGTCGAAAATGAGCACCCTTACCTGCTCCAGATTGTTTATTGGCATAAACTCAGCGCCAGAATCCTGGCAAAGCGCAGATACAAAACCGACAATGCTGTCACGCAAAACACCTAAACATCTCATTTTTCCACCCCCCCTAGCTAGTTAGAACGCAAATGTTTTCCAACTATTTGATAAAGATCGAGCACGGAAAGTTCGCTTTCATTGATAGGAAAAAGTATTTCTCTGTCACCCGGAGCATTAGAATCAAGAAATTTTGACGAATTTTTGATTACGACAACTCTGCACGGAAAACCATTTTTGACTCCCCTTAATTTTTCGAGGAGATTTTCTTGTTCCTCTCCAACATAGAGAAGACAGTATGCCAGAGTTCTTTCAATATTCGATTTTACCTCCTCAACTGAATCAACAAAAACGCGAGCAATGCTTAATTCATCGCAAACGCTTTCAATAACAGACTTTACGATTTTTATAATTCCAGATTCACACAAACAAACTACTACTCTCCTAGCCATAAACCCTCCTATTTTAAAAGCAGAACCATTTCTGCATTTCAAGACAAAATACCACTTCTACGTATAAAATCAAGTTAATAAAAAACCGCATAGCGGATTTATTATTACAAAAGTCATCAAAAATCTCGTGACTGAAAACTGAATACTGACAATTGAAATTTTCGTGGTAGCAGGGGTGGGGATCGAACCCACGACCTTGGGCTTATGAGTCCCACGCTCTAACCAACTGAGCTACCCTGCCATGATAAAATATGAGTTTATAGTTTAGGTAACTGAATACTGAAAACTGAACACTAATTATTTCTATGGCGGGCGCGACCGGATTCGAACCGGCGGTCTTCTCCGTGACAGGGAGACGTGTTAGACCAGGCTACACCACGCGCCCAAAAAACATTTGGTCAATAAATAAATTTGGTTGCGGGGGTTGGATTTGAACCAACGGCCTTCGGGTTATGAGCCCGACGAGCTACCAAGCTGCTCCACCCCGCGATAATATAAAAAAGATAATTCCATCAATTACTGACAAAGTATACTTAATTAGTCTGTTTTTGGCAAGTATTAAGCGCTTTTTGACAAAACAAAGCATTGCTGATAAAACAGAAGGTGCTCATTATAACAATCTCACGAAAGAAAGGATAGCTATGCCAAAATACAAAGACACTCCTGATATCCACGCAGAGTTTTACGGATCCCAAGAAAAATGCGAGGAATTGTTTTTGCGACATCTTGAAAGTCTATCTCCCATCACAATAGATAATGGAGTACCCGCACATCTCTGCAAAAGAACACCTGCACCCCCTATCAATCTCGTTCCAGACGCAAACTCAACACTCAGAAGAGCCGCCGGCGTCGAAGTCTGACTCCATCATATTCGCACACTAAAAATCCGCCCTGAAAAAGCGGATTTTCCTTTATATAATTTTAGTTAATGCTTTTTATATAATTTACTATCTCATTTTCAGTACTTATTTTTTCATCCAAAATAGCGAGTCTTGTCTTCTTGATAATCTCCCCCACTTTTGGCCCTGGAATAATATTTTTTATTTGCATTATATAAGCGCCTTTTAGATAACTGGCAAATTTTTTATAGAATCTTTTTTTGAATCTGCACGCTTCTCTAAAATACTTTTTAGCCATGCGTACACTTTTTCTATCAAATGGAATTTTTCCCATTTGATCAAAAATAATCATATCCCTGATATCATCAGCAAGTCTTCCGAAAAATAGCTCTCTTCTTTTTCCCTTACTCATTTTTTCAAGATTGTACCCAATAGCATTTCCTATGACAAAAGAAACATCTCCTATAAATCTATTTGAAAACTTCAGTCGTTTCATTATTTTTTCGGCCCTCTTTGCAGACACAGCTTCGTGATTATACCAATGAGGATTTCCTTTTATAATTCTCCTAGTTTCCTTTTTACCAATATCATGAAATAAAAGAGCCCAAATAGAAATATCGCTAATTGTTTTTTTGCCGATAGCATCAAGAGCCATGATAGTGTGAACAAAAACATTCCCCTCTTTATGATAAAGACCTCCCTGTTCAATGTTTTTCATTTCTTCTATCTCGGGAATAATGATGCCAAGTAGACCAAAGCTAGAAAATTCTTCGATAAAGTTTTTTCTATTCTCGCACCTCATTCCTTTTACCATTTCATCCCTCACTCTTTCATCTGAAAGTTTTTTAACAAGTTCAATATTTTTTATAACTGCATTTTTTGTACTCTCTTCGTATTCAAATCCCAGTTCATTTTTTATTCTCACTGCCCTCAATATCCTTAGATGATCTTCATTTATTCTTGAGATAGCATCTCCGATGAATCTTATTCTTTTATTGTTTATATCCTCCAAGCCGCCCACGAAATCTATGATATTCCACTTGAGTTTTCTTTTAAGCTTGCGAAGCGAATTGATCTTGTCTATCTTGTCTTTCTCAATACCTGCAATATCCAAAAACAATCCATTTATTGTAAAATCTCGCCTCTTAGCATCTTCTTCTGGGGTCACGAACTCTATTTTTTCTGGCCTTCTTCCATCTTTGTAATTCGTATCAGCTCTAAAAGTCGCAACATCAAACGCAATTCCTTTTTCGATTACCAAAACAACTCCAAATTGCTTGCCGACTGGCTTGGTATTTTTAAAAAGTCTTTCTATTTCTTCTGGCCTTGCATTGGTGGCAATATCAATATCTTTTGGCGCAATTCCCAAAACAAAATCCCTCACAGCTCCACCAGCAAAATACGCAGTGTAACCTGCGTCTTTTAGTGTTGATAAAATTTTCAGCGCTCCTGTTAGCATGTCGTAAAAAATAAATTATCTAGTGTATCAATGGGGGTACGGGGGTGCTCAACTGTCGGAGCGTCCTCTTGTAAAAAACTTTAACCTTGTAACTTTAATGCTAGCGACTTTTGAGCACCCCCGGAACCTTTTGGTGACTTTTTAGTTATGAAAAGTCACTCTGCGAAGCATCTAGAAAACGGCTAACTATTTTGTTCAAACTGATAAGCCACCTGAAGTACTTTTGCATCATTAAACTGAGGACCTATTATCTGAAGTCCCACGGGCATTTCGATCTTACCGTCTTTAGGTTTAGTTTTTCCACAAGGAATAGAAATAGCAGGAACCCCGGCGAGGCTCTGAGCCGCCAAAAATATATCTTCCAAATACATCTGAAGAGGATCCTGAACTTGCTCCCCTAGTTTAAATGCTACTTTAGGACTAGTTGGAGAAATCAGCACATCAACTTCGTCAAATGCTTTTTCGAAATCTTGAATGATAAGAGTTCTGACCTTTGAAGCCTTGAGATAAAAAGCATCATAGTATCCAGCCGACAAGGCATAGGTTCCAAGCATCACTCTTCGTTTTGCCTCATTACCAAAACCATATTTTCTGGACTTTGAATAAACTTCAAAAAGCTCATTAACTTCTTTGCTGATTTTTTTATCAGTAAATGCGGAATAACCAAATCTAATACCATCATATCTTGCCAAGTTTGCACTCACCTCTGAAGGTGTAACTATATAATACACAGCAACAGCGTAAGGAACGTGTGGCAAAGAGACTTCTACAATTTCATGACCAAGTGACCTGAAAACACCCACAGCTCTATCAAAATTTTCTTTAACTCCTGGTTCTATGCCTTTGGCTTCATTGTATTCCTTCACAACTCCTATTTTCAATTTGCCTCTAAGGCCATCTATATTTTTAGCAAAATCACCTATCATATCCATACTAGTATTTGCATCTTTACTATCTCCACCAGCTATTTCAGAAAGCACCAATGCGGCATCTTTCACTGTCTTAGTGATGGGCCCTATACAGTCAGTTGATGAAGTCATGGACATAAGCCCATACCTTGAAACCAAGCCATAAGTAGGCTTTAATCCAACTAAACCACAAAAAGAGGCGGGTTGTCTGATCGATCCTCCGGTATCACTTCCCAAAGCATAAACAGCTTGATCTGAAGCTACTGCGGCAGCTGAACCACCGCTTGATCCACCGGGAACTCTCTCTGGATCAATTGGATTTTTGGTAGCAAAAAAATCTGAGTTTTCAGTAGAAGCTCCATGCGCAAAAGCATCGCAATTAGTTTTACCCAAAATCACAGCTCCAGCTTTTTTCAAAAGTGTAACCACGGTCGCATCATATGGAGAAATATAATTTTTGAGTATGTTTGAGCTTGCAGTTGATCTAATTCCCTCTGTCACTATCACATCTTTGATGGCACAAGGTATTCCTAGCAGAGGATTTTTTGACTCTCCCTTTTTCAACTCATTGTCAGCTTCTTTCGCAAGATCCAAAGCTTCTTTTTCGCAAACAGTTATGTATGCTTTGATATCTTTATCTTTTGATCCTATGTTTTCAAGATACTTTTTAGTAAGCTCAACCGAAGAAATCTCGCCCTTAACGAGTTTTTCATTCAATAATTCAATTGTATTTACTTGCTTCTCCATAAACTAATATTACAAAACCTTTACATCATTAATTTTGAGAATAAACTTTTCACCAAGAAATTCGGCAGCTCTTTTGTTCATAATCATGCGATCCAAAAATATTTCAAAATACTGAATAACATCTATCACTGTAGTATCAACGGTTAGCTCCAATGCTATCTCCTTGTTTTCTGAATTTACATTGAGAAAAGATTTGGTTACGGCGTAGTTAACTCTATCGTGAATATCAAAATGCTCTTTCTTTTTGGTTTTGGTTTGCACTCTGGTTCTGTGAACGTCAGTTTTATCAGCGAGAATAAGAGCCGCCGTGATGTCATTGACTGGATGGCCGCTTCTCTCTTCGTGGTTACCTATAGCAAACATGACATCCAAAATATCTTTATTTGGCATATTGTGTCGCTCCAACATTTGCTTTGCAAGTACCGCACCTGTTTGCTCATGATGATCTCTTCCGCAAACATTTCCTATATCATGCAAAAATCCAGCAACAGAAGCGAGCACAGCTCTATCTCTAGGATATCCCAATCTATCCATAACATTGAAAGCAATATCTGCAACCAAATTCACATGCCTCATTCCATGCTCCGTGTATCCAATTTTACTCAAATACTCGTTTGCTTTTTCTACGTACTCCACTATCACCGCGTCTTTTTGTAGTTGTTCTAGTGTAACCATTTTTAAATTTTATTTTTATAAGACTTTTTTAACTTTGAAGTGATCTGCTTCGCTATCTGGCGCTATATCCAAAATACCCTTGGTATTTTCAAAAATTTCTATTTTATCCTCCCTTGTTTTATTTTCAAGTCCTGCCACATGACACGTAGGTTCAACATTGTCTGTGTTTACTTCGTTCAATTTTTCTACATAACCCAAGACATCAGAAAGTTGCTTCTGAAATTGTTTTATTTCTTCCTCCGTTAGCTCCATCCTAGCTAGCTTGGAAACATGTTTTACGTCTTCTTCTGATATCATATTTAGACAATATATCACAAAAAATCACTATTTAAAACTATTTGATTAGTGTTAGTAGCTCTTTTTCAGAGATGATTTTTACACCCAATTCTTGCGCTTTTTTATATTTTGATCCGGGGTCTTCTCCGGCGACAACAAAGTCAGTATTCTTGCTAACCGAACTCGCCACGTTTCCCCCAGCAATTTTTACTTTTTCTTTAGCTTCTTCTCGAGATAATGTAGGAAGAGTTCCGGTAATAACAAAAGTTTTACCTGATAATCTAGTATCAATATTTGCAATGGGTTTTATCAAAACTCCACATGCAGTCAAATTATCAAAAAGCTCTTTGGTTCTTTTTTCTCCAAAATACTCAAAAATGCTTTTAGCCACTCTCTCGCCTACACCCTCAATATTCCTAAGTCCCTCTTCTGTCATAGATGCTGCAAAATCCAGAAGATCTGTGGAAGAAAATAGTTTTTTGAATTTTTTATTTTTTGCTGAAAACTGCTTAGCCAAGTCAAAAGAAGTTTCCTCCCCCACCATAGGAATACCTATTGCTGAAATAAATTTATTGAATTCAATACTTTTTGATTTTTCAATTGACCCAATGAGATTTTGAGATTTTTTGTCTGCAAACTTTTCAAGTGGCTTCAAGTCACCCTCAGTAAGTTCAAATAAATCAGAGGCCATGTGGACCAATCCCTCGTCTATGAGTTGCTCCACGATTTTTTCGCCAAGACCCTCTATGTCAAATCCTTTTTTTGAAACAAAATGTATTATGTTTTCTTTTTCTAGTGCAAAACATTTTTTATTGGGACATTTCAGAGCTACTTCTCCCTCTATTTTTTTTATTTCGGAACCACAAACTGGACATTTTTTGGGAATTTTAAGTTTAACAGAATTTTCAGGTCTCATGCGAATTATAGACTGCACAACTTCGGGGATGACATCACCTGCTTTTCTTACAACCACCGTATCACCTATTCTCACATCAAGGCGCTCTATCTGATCAAAATTATGCAAAGTAGCCCTAGAAACCAATGATCCAGCCACAACTACGGGTTCAAACAAAGCCACTGGAGTAAGCGTGCCGGTTCTACCAACCTGAATTATTATGTCCTTTACCACGGTCGTTTTCTCTTCTGCTGGAAATTTATAGGCGATCATGCCCCTAGGAGCTTTTCCTACAAATCCAAGTCTTTTTCTAAGCAAAGCATCGTTTATCTTTATTACAGCACCATCTGTAAGAAATAAGAGGGATTGTCTCTTTTTCTCCCATAAAGATAAAAACTTCTGCGCTCCAAAAATATCTCCGACTTTTTGTGAATTTGCTTCCGTTCTAAATCCTAGATTTTTAAGTATATCAATCTCTTTGTCGTGAGCATGTACACCCAAATCATTTCTTATTTCATATGCAAAAAATATCAGCTCTCGCAGTGAAGTAACTTTGGAATCAAGTTGCCTTATAGATCCAGCAGCCAAGTTTCTCGGATTAGCGTAAATTTTTTCACCTTTTTTCTCTTGCTCTTTATTTATTTTTTCAAAAGATTTTTTGGTTATAATAACTTCCCCCCTAACTTCCAAATTTTTATAGGCAAGCTCGGCTATTTTTTTGTCGCTAATTTTATCAAAATTCAATCCCAGAGGAATACTTTTTATGGTTTTTATATTTTGCGTGACATCCTCCCCCACAATTCCATCGCCCCTTGTAATCCCCTTCTCCAAAATTCCATTTTTATAAATAAGTATGAGCGACAAACCATCTAGCTTGAGCTCACTGAAATATTCGTATTTGGCATTTACTATTTTTTTATTTCTCACTTCCCAATCTCGTAGCTCTTCAAAATTAAAAACATCTTCCAAAGATAAAACCCTTGAGCTATGTTTAACTTTTTCAAATTTATTAAGTGGTGATCCAGATACTCTTTGAGTAGGAGAATCCTTGGTTACAAGTTCTGGAAATTTCTGTTCCAATTGAAAAAGCTCGTGCTCCAAAGCATCATACGCCTCATCACTTATATCCTGTCTATCAAGCACATGATAAAGATGGCGATGATGATTGATTTCATCTCGAAGCTTCAGTATTCTATTTTGAGCCTCTTTCTTTGTCATTTTGGGGTAATATTTAGCTTAACACTAACTCGTTATTTTGATATTATATCATTATTACGCCACTAAAATAAAGCATTTTTACTTATTACGAATATATGAAAACACGCGGTAAAACATCCAAAACATCCAAGATAGCGCTAATAATACTCATGCTTTTTGTGGTTTTTTTCGTATTTGTGTCATGTAAAAACGATCAGCCAGCCGAGGAATCAGTAAAAACAAACGAGGTAGACAAGGGCGAATTTCTTTTTAGCTTTGCCGTATTTGGAGACAATGGAACCATAAATCCTACATTTGAATCCATAATTGAAAAGATAAATGAATCAAACGTCTCTTTCGTTGTTTCAGTGGGAGACATAACAAATGGAAAAAGTAGAAAAGATTTTGTAGATTTTAAAAACTATTTGGACAAAAATCTAGGTACCCCCTACTACATCGCGGTTGGAGACAATGATCTCACGCTAAACTCCAAAGAGGAAAGATCATCAGAAGATTTTATCAGCATAATAGGCCCGCGAAATCAATCTTTTGATTTCAAGGATTCGCATTTTGCTATAATTGATAGTTCAGTTGAAAGCGAGGGAATATTTTCGGGAGATTTGGATTGGCTAGAAAAAGATCTAGTAGGAAGAACTGACCAAAAAGTATTCGTCTTTACTCATGTACCACCAGAAACTCCACTTTCGTCATCTATTTTTGGAGAGCCAACTGAATCCAAAAACAATAGTATTGAAAAATTTGGAACTATTTTAAAAAACTCGAATGTTGATCATTTGTATAGCGGGCACTTTCATGGATTTTTGGAATATGATTTTTATGGAATACCACTCACTATCACGGGAGGTGCTGGATCAAGTCCTCAATTTGGCCTAGACCCTATGCCACATTTTCTCGTAGTTGATGTATATGAAAACACCTACGAAAATAGAGTTATAAAAATAGACTAAGCAAATCGGCAATAAAAAAAACCGCCTATTTAACTCAAACCAATCCTGAGTCGAGGCGGATTTTTTAATTAAGCTTTAGGGCTTCGTCCGAGAATATACCATAATCAAATATACCAAAAGTTTCTCCTCTTAGCGGAAGAATCGACTCGATTTTTCTTCTATATTCACTTGACGATTCTCCCGTAGAAGTAGCTATAAATCCTATGGGAAGCTCTATTTGATCACCAAAAGTATCCAAGGCCTCAAAGCTATAGATCCAAGAATTACCACACAAACCATAGCTAAAATCACACATAGGCCTAAACCTAACTACATATTTCTTTGTATCATCTAGATTTTTAAAGCTAATTTGACAATCATATTCACCCGAAGAAACACAGCTCGTCGCATTCATGACTCCCCTGCTTATTTCTCCGCCTTTCGTAAAAAAACTTATTTGCTCATCATCATTCCAAGAAAAAAGACTATACTCCATTCTACCCCCACCACCCCAGTAAACAGTAGCTTCATGCAATCCATCTAGAGGCTCATCGTCAACAACATTGTATAGTGGAATTTCTTTGGTTTGATGCTGTCCCAGGTCCCCCGAAAGATTTATAGCAGAATTTTGATATTTCACGCCCCAGACGGTATCAACATCTTTCAAATACCCCTTATCAAATTTTACGCTACCATTTTTTACCCATTGATACAGCACCATCTCAGATCCAGATTCAGCAGCGTAATAAGCATTTTGAGACTTTGAAATGCTAAAAGCCACCCCGAGTTCTCTAAAAACTATTCCACCTATCAAAATACTAGTTGATATCACAGCTGAAAGTATCAACAAACCTATAATCAATGTAGATCCCCTAGAATTCATAATTTATTTTATATATTGTCTAGAGACAACAGATGTTTGAACCCTAAATCTTGATTTTGCATCATCTTTGCTTTGAAAAACTCCTATAATAGTTACTCTCGGTTGTTCGCTTGATAATTCGGAGCTTGAATTGGGATAAACCGCAAACTTCATATCGATAATATCAACTTTATCCGAATTTATCTTTGTGCTATTTCCATTGGCGTCTTTATAAAAAATATTGCCCGCACCATCTTCTGATCCCAAAACTACAAAGCTATACTCCACCCTACTTCCATCACGCAAAACTATATGCAAAGTTGAAAGCTTGTCATCATGATTAACATAATCGATAGTTCCAGATCTCACGTCGTGAGCTATTTGATCCATTATATACCTTGCATCTTGTTGAATATTTTTGACCCCCAAGCTTTTGGTGTTTGCTGTGAGTACGGCCAAAAAAGAACCTATAGCAATAACAACGACAACAGAAAAAATAGTAACCGCAACTACCATCTCGACAATGGTAAATCCTCTCTTATTGTTTTGTTTTTTATTTCCAATCATATAAAACATCTTGTAATTCTACTGATTTATTTCCCGTATTTGTTTTCCAGCTAACTACGCACGTCACTATCAAACCTCCTTGCAAAAAATCCTCATCTCCCACGCCAGCTCTTCTTATATCAACTTTTCTATAAAATATTGATTCGGTTTTAGATATATCATGAGTAAAAACACCATCCAAATCTCCCCCAGGAGAATTATAAAGCAAAAAGCCATTGGCAAAAGGATCTGAATACAATACACTCTCCATAACAAGCTTTCCGCGAGAATTAATATGTACTCTGTAACTTCTAGACACTCCTTCTTTTGGTATGTATCCTCGTGAAGACATCTGATCATAATCAAGTCCCTCCAGCCAATACTTATCGCGAAAAGCTCGCGTAAACTCTACCCCCTCCTGAGCTAAATTTGAAGCAATAAATTCTTGACTACCAAGTGTTCCAACCTTTATAGAGTTTGCAGTTATCATCAATCCTCCACCAATTCCAACTACAACAACCGAGATAGCAACAAGTGCCTCTATAAGTGAAAATCCTTTATTATTGGTCATAAAACCAATCTTTTTAGCTTTATTTTTTAATAACATTTTCATCTATGCTTATGGCACCAGATTGTTTTGAAAAATTTAAGTACAATTTTTGACCCGTTGTTTTATTTAGTAATCCTAGTGATGCGGAGGCATAATCGCTTTGACCCTTTTCGTCAACTATCAGCATGTCACCATTGGGATTCTCAAAAATCACGTAAAATTTACTTTTAGATGGCTGAGACTTGCCCGACTTATCATCAAAGTATTCTTTATCAAGCTCACTATCTACAGGCACTAAGGTATTTTTTCCCAGATAGAATTCACTAATCATGAAATTTGAATTGTAACTCACCTTGGCAATAAATTCGTTTTTACTTTTTTCATCAAAAATATCATTATTATTTGTATCGGCGAATTGAGATATTACGCCAGATCCTATATCAAAAAATATTCCATATCCACCCAGCGGAACCTGATTGATTGTGGAAAGTATTTTTCCTGATTTTGAAAACTCTCGCACCTGAATAGCTGCACCCAAAACATCTTCCGAGGTATATTTAAAAAGAGTGTTTTGCCCCTGACCCCTAAAATCTGCAAACACAAGTACGGAGAGTATGCCTATCATAGCTATTACTACGAGCATTTCTATTAGGGAAAATCCTTTTTGTGATTTAATAAAATACATATTTTTTATAAAGAAAGCATTTTTAAATACCAATCAACTATCAAGTCTCCCCATATCATCACTATTACTATTGATGGAATTATGAAAATTCCGAAAGGTATTTCGCTTTTCATATTCTTTTTCTTTATCATAACAAGAATAATTCCAATAATCGCTCCACCTACAAAAGCCAAAAGCAATGCCAACAAAGTTCCGGGCCATACACAAATAGCTCCGATAAGTATCGCGAGCTTCACATCTCCCCCACCCATCGCCTTGCCTTTCGAAAAAACAAAAATCAAAAGAAAAAATATAAAAGAAACTCCAATTCCTATAACAAGCGAAAGCCACCTATCGGGATACACTGTTAAAAAATAAAAAATAGCCACAGCTATAGATGGAAGCATAATGGAGTCAGGTAGCTCCATATACTTAAGGTCGTAGACAAATAGCGAAATAAAAACAAAAGCCATATACAAACCAAATATCAAAGATACTGCATAATACCACCCTACTAAATTTTGCGAATTTGCCCAGTAGCCCATAACCACAAACATCAAACCAGTACAAAGTTCTACCACTGGATACTGAATGCTGATTTTTTTCCTGCAGTTTCTGCAAATTCCACGCAAAATAAAAAAGCTGATTACGGGAATCAGGTCGTACCATTTTAGAGTCTTTTTGCAAGTGGGACAATATGATCTTTTAAACACCAAGTCCTCTCTTTTTTTGAGTCTAAAAATAAGGACGTTGGCAAAACTACCAAATATCAATCCAAATACAAAAAGTAAAATATAATAATAGATCATTGACATATGAAAGGGTTAAAGGACCCCTTTAACCCTAAGATATATAATTATCTACAACCAGTTTCATCGCATGCGAATGATCCACTATTCAAAGTTACTGCTATATCGTAATGGGTATCATCTACATAGGTATAAGCTCCCGAGGTACCAGCTGGCCAATCAAATACTCCTATATATGTTCCAAGAGCATCAGCCTGATCTCCACTCAAATCCCAAGCAGCTGGATAAGTTTCATTATCATCTCTAGACATTTCTAGAGCTGTTGCGGCATTGCGAGCATAAGCTGTTGCTTGTGCGTCGTTTGCCTTGTCTCTTGCTGTAGCCAAGTTGACTATTACTATAGCGGCCAAAATACCGATAATAGCAATAACCACCAAGAGCTCAACGAGAGTAAAACCTTTTTTGTTAAACATTTTTCTTGTCACCCCCTTTCATATTATTTTGTATTTATTTTCTAGAAGGACTAGACGTACTAGAAGTATTAGATGAACTAGCATGATACTAAACATTCACAGTTAATTTCAACACCTATACTTCTAAAACTTCTAATTCTCCTAAATATCAGAAGCTATTAGCAATATTATATATCGGCATAATTATGGCTGCCATAAGTATAAAAACGCCCACCCCCAGAACAATCATAATCAATGGCTCTATGGTTACTGTTAGATTTGAAATTTCGTTATTTACTTCACGATTATAGAAATCTCCCACTTTTTCAAGCACATCAGAGAGTTTTCCTGTTTTCTCCCCCACCCTAATCATCTGAGTCATCATTGAAGGTATTTCTGAATGTAATTCAAATGCACTCGCGACAGTGTCTCCATTTTCTACTCTTTTCGCTGCTTCTTCTGCAATTTCTTTATAAACCACATTTCCCACCACAGAACCTGAAACTTTTATAGCCTCAACCACGGATATCCCACCAACTAGCAAAGTATAAAAACTTCTAGCAAATCTCACTGCATAAACTTTTTGTAAAATCTTACCGAAGATGGGGAGTCTGATTTTAATTTTGTCTATATTTTTATGACCTTCTTTAGTGCTATTATACCATTTATACCCCAAAACGACAAACACGACCACCGCCAGAATTAACCACCAATACCCTCTCATGAAATCACTCGTATTTAACAGCGCCTGAGTCATAGCAGGAAGTTCTTGATCCATTCCTTCAAAAACTTTTTTGAGCTGAGGAATAACAGAGATAACCATCAAGGCCCCTACGGCCAAAAACATCCCTACAACAAACAAAGGGTATATCATAGCCCCCCTAAGTTTAGAAAGCAGGTCATAATCTTTCTCAAGCTGCTCAGCCAAGTAAAGCAAAGAACTATCCATTTCTCCACTTACCTCTCCAGACTTGATCACGCTTACATAAAAATCATCAAAAACCTTTGGGTAAGAAGCTAAAGCTATAGAAAACCTCACTCCACCGTCAACATCCTTAGCAAGTTTTTCGATAATCTTTCTCATCTTAACCTTGGTAGTATTTTGAGCTAGCGCCTCGAGAGATCCGGTGAGCGGCATGCTCGCAGCTACCATAGTAGAAAGCTGCCTAGAAAAAATAGCTATATCTTTTAGCGTAATTCTTTCGATAGGCTGAATGTCTCTTTTTAGAACTTGCTTTCCTTCTTCTGTTAGTTCAACAACAATCAATCCTCTTGAACGCAAAACATCTGCAGCGACTTGGTCACTTGCAGAATCTATCTCTCCGTAACGAGTCTTACCATTGTTATCCTTTGCTGTGTAATGAAATACTGGCACTTTTTTGAATTATATTAAGAAAAATTATCAATTATTAACTCTAACTTTTTATAATTACGATTTCAACATAGAGAGCACACTATCTTTATTCATTGCATACATCAAAGCACTATCCATAGAAATTTTTTCTGCTCTCACGAGTTCCGAAAGCGACTTGTCCATAGAGATCATCCCCTCTTCCGCGCTAGTCTGTATCACACTGTTTATTTGGTAAGTCTTGCCCTCTCTGATTAGGTTTCTTATCGCAGGGGTTGCAAACATAATTTCAGTAACTACCATTCTACCGCCACCCAGTTTCGGCAAGAGTCTTTGAGAGACCACTCCAGTGATGATATTTGCAAGCTGAGACCGGACTTGATTTTGCTGATATGGAGGAAACACATCTATCATTCTATCTATAGTCTGCGCAGCATCATTTGTGTGCAAAGTAGCAAAGACCAAATGACCAGTTTCTGCAACAGTAATTGTGGTAGAAATAGTTTCAAGATCTCTCATTTCACCCACCATGACTACGTTCGCATCTTCTCTAAGAACCGATTTCAAGGCATTGGAAAAAGAATTGGTATCATGATTCACTTCTCTTTGAGCTATCAAGCTTTTGTCTGGAGTAAATATGTATTCGATAGGATCCTCGATAGTGATTATATGATCAGCCCTCTCATGATTTATAATATCAATGAGTGAGGCTAGCGTAGTAGATTTTCCATGACCAGAAGGACCAACAACAATAACAAGCCCCTGAGCTGCTTTTGCGAATTGCTTTATAACCGAAGGAAGCCCAAGCTCCTCAATAGTTCTAATGGCTCTGGGAATAAGACGCATAGCTATTGCGACCGATCCCATTTTGTAATAAGTATTTATTCTAAATCTTGCTTTTTCACCATATGCGTATGAAAAATCAAACTCTCTATTTTTTTCAAAAATTTTATATCTCTCATCTCCGAGTAAAAACTTAGCGGCTTCAAGAGTATCCTCAGAAGACATAACACTCTCCCCAGAAACTTCAATCAGTTTTCTATCAACTCTGATAATAGGAGGCTTCCCTGGATCAAGATGAAGATCCGATCCACCCTGCTCCGCCACAAATGACATTAGTTTTTCTAGTTTTGCTTGTGCGTTATTTGCCATAATAAAATTTTATTTTAACAAAATACTTTTTACTTTTCCTACAACCTCAGACGGAGTGAAATGAGCTTTAATGAGATAATCGCTAGCTCCCAATTTCATACCCTTCTCTATGCTATCCTTTTGACCCATATTCGTAAGCAGAATAACTGGAATATTTTTAGTCTTCTCTAACTTCTTTATTTCGGCCAAAACTTCGTATCCATCTTTTTTAGGTAATAGTATATCCAAAAGCACAATATCAGGAATTTCTTTTTTTATAAGCTCTATGCCAGAAGCACCGTTATCAGAAGAAAAAACTTCAAATTTTTCTTCATTAAATTTAGTCTCATAAATATTGAGTATAAACTCATCATCTTCTACTATAGCTATTTTTGGATGCTTGTTCATATTTTATTCTTGAGTTGCTCTGAGCACTTCTTCTACTGTAGTTAGTCCCATAGCAACCTTGCTAACACCGTCTTCCATCATAGTCATAAAGCCATCTTTTCTTGCAGCCTCTTTTATCCTTATAGACGATGGACTTTCAGCTACAACATTTTGGACATCTTCGGTCATTGAAATAATTTCAAAAATACCAATTCTACCCCTATATCCTTCTCCCCCGCATTTCTCGCATCCGTTTGCGTGATACACTTCTTCCACTATTTTCATATCACCTAATCCCAAAAGTTTTTTCTCTTCATCCGTGATTTGATTCCACTCTTTATCTATAATCATTTTTTCTTCTGGTGTAATCTTAACTTTTTTCTTGCAATAATTACATAATTTTCTTACCAATCTCTGTGCCACAATAACATCAAGAGCAGACATTAGAAGGTATTTTTCTATACCCATATCAAGTAATCTTGGCACAGCTCCCGAAGCGCTGTTTGTGTGAAGGGTAGATAGCACCACGTGACCAGTCAAAGAAGCATGAATAGCCATCTCAGCGGTTTCTTTATCTCTAATCTCCCCTATCATAATCACATCTGGATCTTGTCTCAAAACATATCTTAGCCCAGAAGCAAACGAAAATCCCATTTTTGGATTTATCTGTGACTGAGAAATTCCTGGTATAAAATATTCTACGGGATCCTCTAGTGTCACGATATTTACCTTGGAATTATTTATCATTCCCAAAACAGAATACAAAGTAGTGGATTTTCCAGAACCAGTAGGTCCAGTCACGAGCAACATGCCGTGATCTTTTTTTATATAGTCTTGAACTATGTTTAATCTGCTTCCAAGTATCCCCAAATCTTTGAGCGTATGTACTCCCTCAGAGGAATCAAGGACTCTCATAACAACTTTTTCACCATTAACTGTGGGCAAAATAGAAACTCTAAAATCAACTTCTTTATTGTTTATCGTTGAATGAAATCTTCCATCTTGTGGAATTCTGTTTTCATCTATTTTTAAATTGGAAAGTATTTTAATCCTTGCAACAAGGGCATTGTGTATTTCTTTGGAAAGAGATATCGCGGTTTTCAATTCACCATCTACTCTATACCGAATTCTAACCGAATCACTCATCGGATCTACATGAATATCACTAGCACCTGCTTCTATGGAATGTTTCAAAATTATATCTATTGCCTTGCTAACAGGGGCCTTCTCAACGACCTTTGCTATATCACCTTTTCCGCTAAAATCTACATCCTCAGCTCTTTCGAGTTCCTTGTCTGCATCTCTCAAGACTTCACCGACCTCTTCTTTTAGGTTTTCATATTGTCTCAAACCCCAGCTCAAACCCTCACCATCCACAACAAAAATTTTGTATCGGAGGTTACCCTGTCCTCTCAGCGCAAAGTCCAAAGACTCTAATGCCTGTATATTTGAAGGATTTTTCATTGCCACGCTCACCTCACCATCTTTCAAATCAAATGGCACTAATCCGTAATTTTCAGCCACAGTTCTTGGTATGATTTTCAAAACATCATCGGCTATTTTTTTACCCAAAAGCTCAACAAAATCAAATCCCAACAGAGTGGCTCTGGCTTTGGCGATATTTTTGGGATCAACTAATTGCCCCTGAGTCATAACTTCTTCATAGGATTTACCTGTTTTTAAACTCTCATTTCTAACAAACTCCTCCCTGCTTTGAGGTAGGGCTCCATTTTGCACCAGAATAGCTAATAAATCTTTTGTGTTTGTGTTTTGCATTTTAATATCCAAAAAGAGAGAAATTTCCAGTTTCACCAGAACGAACTGGAAGATCATTGTAAACTTTTAATTCTTTAAAATTCTCATCATCCAAAAAATCCAGGTCAATCTGAGTAGTATCCCCCGAAATATAAACATTGCCATCAGCTTCTTGCTTGGTGCTTTCATTGCTTATCCAATAATACAAAGCAAAAACTACTACAGCTATCAAGATAATAAAAAGTATTAAGGTTCTTTTATTCATTTGTTTTTAGATAGTAAACACTAGTATTTAAATTGTAGACACCAGCAACTATGGAAATCTTTTCTATGTCTATAATTCTAATATTTTCTTCGATTTCTTTAATGTATTTTTTGAAGTTATCTTGTGATCCAACAACCTTGAGTTCCAAGTCGAGTTTCTCAACTCCCTCTGGAATTGTTTCCGACGAAGAAACAACCATCTCAGATCCAGAAGACGATCCAAATGTAATGGAATCAAACTGTAAAGAGTTTCGCTCAGCAATAACTTCCATTTGAGTTAGGATTTCTGGAATATCTTTTTTCTCCGGCACAGCATATTTTACTTTGCTAATTGAAGAAGCTGAAGTTTTATATTCCTCTAAAAAGCTTTCTAGATTTGATAGCGCCTGCTTTTTCAAATCAAGTGAGATATTCTGCTGATTCAAATCTGATTTCAGGTCAGAATTTTTTGAACAAAGATCTTTGATCATAAAAATCCCAAAGATTAAAACAACAGCACCCAGAAGAAAAAGGGCGTAAGAAATAAGATTTCTTTTGTTTTTAATTTTGGTCAGTGAATACATATAGAATGCTTGGATTTATTTTAATTGCCATCGAAAATTTGACTATACCGTCAGAGGATCCATCAATAACGCCATAAGATGCGTCAGAAAGCTCTATGCTATCAACTAATAAAACATCTTCTTCTCCGTTTTTATAAGTTGCCTCTTCCAAGCTCCTCATCTCCTGTGCCACCAAACTATAAGAGGAAGCTTCTCCCTGTACATTTAACGCCCCATCGCTATAACCCTCAAAAGAAGTAAACACAACACCCGCCTTTGAATGAACCTGCAATTCATCAATAAGATTACTCCATCTAATGTGATTTTTAAGCAATGTTTTTAATGCCATCGCTTGTTTTGAAAAAGTAGAAGCGTCTTTGGATTCTCTAGTATACTGATCTATATCTGATTGTATTTTTTGTATCTGATCGTTAACCTTGTCTAACTGATTCTGTTTGCCACTCACATTTGTTTCGCACCAAATCATAGAAATCCCAGCAAATAAGATAGTTACGACAAAAAAAACTATTGCCTTTAACCTCAAAGGATCTTTTCTTTCTATAGCCTCATCTGGCAATAAATTTATTTTTAGCATAGGTTATGATATATCTCTTAACGCTAAACCTGCGCACACGGAAAACATTGGTGATATATTTTTTAACTCTTGATCTATTTCTTTTGGATATTTGATTCTAGCCCAAGGATTTCCTAAGAACACTTCTACGCCCAAGGAGTCTTTTAGATACCTTGGTAGTGTCACAAGTTTGGAAGATCCACCAGTCAAAATGATTTTTTCTATATTTTTACCACCACTTCCATTGTAAAGTGATAATGTATTTTTTATTTCATTTGTAATGCCCTGAACTATAGGTTTTATAACATCAGGAACTTCGTCACCCATCTTACTAGATGAGCTCAGATCTCTTTTAAACTGCTCCGCCCTATCCAAACTAACGTTCAGGCTACTTGCTATAGAATTTGTTATAGCCTTCCCTCCAATATCAAAACTTCTATTTAACACCGGAAGACCATTACTGATAACACTTATATCAGTGGCCGTGGAACCTATATTTACGACAGCGATTGTTGACTTATCGTTTCCAACCAGAGATCTCATCAAGGCAAACGACTCCGTTTCAAGTGCGCTCAATTTCAAGCCAGCCATTGAAAAAATTTCGAGGTATTTGTTTACCAAATTCTTAGGCGCAGCAGTAAGCAATATTTGAATTTCCTTTTTCGGGCCACCAAGGTTCTCCGGCTTGAAAACTCCCGCTTTATCATCCTTTAACTGCTTCCAGTCCAAAACCATGTTTTCTATTGGAAATGGAACATATCTTCTAGCCTCCCACTTCACCGCTGATCCTATCTCAGACTCATTCATTTCTGGAAGCTTAATAACAGAGTTAAAAACAGAAAAACCTGGCAATGCAGAGATCGCGTATTTAGATTTTACTTTTGATTTGGACAAAAGATCTTTCAAAGACTCTGCTATCTTTTCATTGGCACCTTGGTCATCGCTTCTTAGGATATCTGCTTTTATATCAATAGCGCCGTAAGTTAACAGCTCTGCCCTACCTTGAGAACCAACAAGTTCCACTATTTTGATATTTGCGGTACCTATATCGATCCCTAAACTGGTTTTTTCACTAAAAAATCCCATAAATAGAATTAAATACGGAAAAAAGATGACTCTATTCCGTTGTTTGTTTTAAATTTGTATTTGTTTAATCTTGATGGCATAAAAGCCATAAAATGTTTTAATAATTATATCACAAAACATTATTCACCGCAACTCTTAATAACCAGCAACCTCACTAAAACTTGGAAGTCGTAAAGAACTTAATCCTGGGGGTGGATTCACGATAACTCTACCGTCATAAATAATCCTTTCAGCTGCGGATGACATAATATAAGAATATGCTGACACCATCTTTGCTCCCACGCCATAATCTGACAGAGTACTTGTTTTAGCAAACAAATCCTGTGATTCTGGACGCTTGTATCTCGTAGGACTGTCAGCTACACCAAGTTGAGTATAGGCCCAAACTACGTCTCTATTCTCATTATTAATCAAATCTCGTTCAAAATAAGAAACTATCATCTCACTAATACCCCCCATACCCAAAGAAGATATGTTTCCATTTTCTTTAAAATCATCGTTTGTTGATGTCCTCGTATATCTAGCTATTCCAAATTTTGGATCCTCAACCCAAACCACTTCCACACTCTCCCCCTTTATAACAGATGAGTAACCCCCCTTAATATTTCCCGAAGGAAATTTATTTCTTTCGTCACCAGAAAGTTCTCTAAATATATTTTTTTGCGTAAAAATGTCATCACTGCTCTCTTCCCATATGTATATTTTTTGTTTTGCAAACATTGGATCTGAGGCAATAAGGTAGGTAGAATCTTTTCCATCTTTATTGAGATCGCTAGAAAATACCGCGACGGGTTTTGTTCCATTAGCAACTCCCATTTCATTTAAATTTCTGTATCTAGTAAAATTGTTATTTACATACATTCTATAGCTTGGAGTAGAACCATTTATTTCTTCTATAATAAATCGATTGTGTACGCCATCTCCTCCCCCATCTCTAGCAAACCCGGCTATAATTTTTTTATCAATAAAACCAGCTGGTAGGAATTTACCCCTAGCATGATCCCACTCATAGTATTTTTTAGAATCTGTATAAACAGCGGTGCCATTGACCTCGGACGACTCCCTGTTGAATTTGAAGCTTCTACCTATAAGCGCACCTTGAACAATCAATGAATTAGTATTTGATGAAGAAGAACCCGTTCTTATAACCCCCTTATTGCCAACCGACTGCTCTCCGAATCCAGCAACCATAACCCCAACAGCATGCCTGACTCCATCACCAAATGTAATATTGCCTTTTACTATAAAAGCGACTGAATCAATTTCTTCAGTTGAAGTCGCAGTATCATCAACGTAAAAAGTATTTCCATCAAAAAGCAAATCACCTTCAACCAACACCGTACCCTTACCACTAAATGAACCTTCTCTCACAACCAGACTACCGTTTCTGTAAAATACACTATTGTCCATTTTATAATCCTGAAAATTGGATCCTATTTCTTTGGCAGCACCCTTAAGAGAATCAAAATCAATATTGCTCATATTCAAACCCCTATCCTCCCCAGGATATCCAAGATCTCCTATATTCTCAATATTTCCAGAAGAGCCAAGTGAAGAAGTGAAATGTCTAATAGTGCCCCCTGAAGTTATCACATATACTGCATTTGAATTTCCCATTGCAGGAGTGATCCCTGCAGATTCTCCCACGGTAGCATTGGAATGAATATTTCCATAAGTTGAATCAATCCATGGAGCAGAAATTTCAGCAGTTATAATATCGCTTAAAACATCTTTATTACCCACCCTAACCTTGTATTGCATCTGAACTTTGACAGGTCCTCCTTGATAATTTGGCACTTGCCACCATTTTAATTCGCTGCTACAGACACCCACTATCCCACCAGAAGGCATAGGAAAGTAGCTAGTATAAGCTCTACCATTTTGATAGTCATCTGGACCATAAGCAAGCCAACCTGTCGGATAATAATCTTGGTATTGTTCACCCCACCCTTCTTCATCGCCCTGATTTTCTACAAAATTTCTAAGTCTTATTCCGGTTATATCACCAAGCGCTGGAATTGGCGGACGCATTCCCAAATCCACCCAACCATGAGTAACTCTTGTTTTTGGAACACTGCCGTCACAATCTCTTATCATCAAAGTATCACCATAAGAATTGGTCACTTCAACATCTTCAACTAAAACTTCTTTTGAATTACCAACATTGTCAGTAGCCCGAAATCTTACATCATACAATCCGTCTGGGAAGCTACCCCCGGCCATTCTCCACACAGTCTCTATGTCCCCTTCGGTATTGAAAACTATATACTCTTCCCCCATCCCACCAGTTGGATTATAAGCTTTGCCTGGTTCAGCAGGATTAACAAGTCCATTTACATCTATAATAGAAACGCCTCCAAATGCAATTCCAGAATGCTCATCATTCATACTCCATCGTATCGTATAGTCGAAAGGTCCTACAATTTTATTTCCATCTCCGTCCTGATCAAAACTGTCAGGCACAACATTTGGTTTTGTTACATCTACTCCCAAAACATATCCGCTATCACAATACCCTGGGGAAAATGAAGCTCCGCAAGTCCAATTACCCGTCTTATCAAATAAATTATAATAAACTCCGACCCTACCAGACTCCAATCCATTGTCAGGATTACCCGGACCAGAAATCAACGGCTCTTTTGAGGCAACAAAACTCTCCGAATAAGTGTTTTTTTGATCGTCATAATATTCTGCGATGGGATATTGATCCAAATTTTCAAACCATGATGTGGTGAGAATTGGCGGTGAAAGATACCATCTCTCCTGAGGATAGTTTCTAAACATAATGCTTTCACCATACTTTAGTTTATCTGGATCCATGCAACTGCCATCTTGGCACAAATACAATTTATGATATCGCATACCTGTTGCCACATCCGCTCCACCTTTTTGATCTGTTGCAGAAATCCCCACATAAACCAAAGAATTGTCCCTTATCCATATCGTATTCGTTGAAGCAAAATCTCCATCGTAGCAAGCTCCCCCAAGCAACTGATCACCCGCACATGAAAAAGTAAAACTATCTAGTTTTGGAGCAGCGTCATCTTTACTAATATCAAATTGGGTGCAGTAATAGTTTTCAATACTTTGACCGGGCTGATAAACAGTATCGTCACAAAAACTTATCCATCCGCTATTCGGCGACCAGGCACTACCATGGACCTCGCCAGTTTCATCATCCATGTACACATTTGCACCTATAGCATTGTTGAAGTTCACCCAACCAGCATTTGGTCCCCAGGCACTCCCAGAAAAATCCCATTTGTTTCCGTTTTCAGTAAGACTAACTCCCTGAAAATTCACCCACCCCATATTTGGTGCGAAGCCGTAACCACTAGCAAGCATAGATCCACCCCCCACAATAGGTTGAAGATTCACTCCATCTGCTTCAGCCCCAGTTTCGTTGTTATTCAAAACAAGCCAGCCACCGTTTGGTGCCCAGGCATAGCTTTCTATCACTGCATACTTCTTGTTTGCCGCCTTTGTCTTGAAAAGGTCAGTTCTTGGCAGTATCAAAATAGCTACGACGAAAGCCATCGCCGCAACTACTATTATTATATTTTTTGTTTTGATTTGCACTTATTGTACCTAGAATTTTTGAACATCAGAGAGAGCCTGAATATCGTTCGTAATAACATTGATTATTCTGAATTTTCTTGGATCACTCGTTTGCGCATGAGGAAAAATCCATTCAAGTTTTGCGGAATCCCAACAAGCATCGCTATACAGAGGCTCTTTATTTGGATCACTCAATCTAAACCCAGTAGCACACTGAGCGCCATCGGCACGACTAAAAGCCCAAATCATAGCCATTTCTCCAAGTCCAAAATCCACCCCGCTTAATGTATCCTGATAGTACCCCATCAATCCCCAATCCCTAGCATCATATAGAATAGGCGTCATATACATAGGATCTCCAGCTGGAGCAATCCCTGTTTTTGATCCATATCCCGCCCATGTTTCCTTCATAGTTAGTCCAAAAATAATTATCGAGACAAATGCAACTGCTACAACTGATGCTAAAATTACTTTTTTGTTTGACATTTTTGTTTGATTATTTAAGATATTTACTTTTTTATTATACAACAACTTCCAAACAAAAGACAGCCCACATGGGCTGTCTTTTTATGTGTTGTTTTAGGGTTCCAGTCTAAGCTGCCCCGTGGCCACATTACTAAACAAACTGAAATTTCCGGGGGCAGTAAGCACTGCGTAAAGATTAAAAGGTCCAGCAGATGGAAGATTGTCAGGCAAAGTAAGATTTAGCACCGATTCACTCGCAATAACACCGCTATCAAGACTAGTATTCTTTTTTCCTATACTATCACTCCAGCTTGGCCAAAAGTAATAAAGATTTGGATCTCCAGGAATCTCAAGAGCAATATAAACGTCCAGCTCTTCATAATTTCCCTCTGAGTTGTCTATTTTTAGGCTAATGTTCACTTGATCGCCACTATGATAAACCGACTTTAGATTTTCAAATGAAATTTGAGGCACATCAGCTGTTCCAAATTTTATCACTGAAGAATATTCCTCGAAAAGAAACATGGCGGTAATATATATCTCACTTATCCTAGTCGAAAACGCAGGAATCAAATACCAGTCATCACGATCTCTAGTGCCGTCTGCATTAAAATCAATCGGCTCTATGGTGAGAGTATCAGTGTCAGGATCCAATGTCCCAAGTGTTCCATATTCGCCAGCTACCCAAATATCTCCGCTAATCGGATCTTTTTTTATATCCTGAAGTATGGGGAGTGAATCTGACTCAGGATGTTGTCCAACGATCCTTGATATCCCTACGCCATTGTATTTAAAAACCATGGCAGTGCCATTTTCCTGACCATTATTGAAAACTGAGCTGGTCAGATATATGGAAGAGGGAGAATCGACAAATATACCGTGTATACCTCTATCCTGTTGCGGATCGATACTACCTACTAAAACCAAAACTTCGTGTGAAACTAAATCATACGATGCAAGCGCTATAGTACCAACGTTATTGTCGTTTATAAAGTATATTTTTCCATTATATTCTTGAGCATCCCAAGCAAAAGAGCTAACTGGAAGTGATGCAGAAAAATCTACAAGCGACCATGTTTCTTTGTCTGCATTTTGCTTCCAAAGACCAGCAGTATCAGCTATAGCATAGAGATTTCCATCAGAAGCCTCCATAAACCTTCTAACATTATACCCCCTATCTTCAAAATAATTTTGTATTTCCCAATTTGTTCCATCGTAATGATAAATGAGTCCAGCGTAACCACCCACATAAATATCATCTCTACTAAAAGTCTTTGAAGTAATTGTCATATTAGCTCCAACATATGGCAATGGGAGCGTGTAATGATCCCATTTTTCACCATCAAAAATAGCAACTCGAGATTCTTCCCCGTGCTTATAAGAACCAGTCACCACTATAAAATTGCTATCATAAACTTCTATATCTGAAATTCGCCAGTCTTCAAATCCTTCATAATATGATCGCTTACCACCAAACATAGCATCATATCCGCTAGCACCCGAAAATGATTGATCGCCTATTTTTGTTTTACTTGCGAGTTCTCGCTGAACATTGGCAAAATTTGGAGCGCCAACATTGTCGTTTAAACTTTTCTCAGCTTGCTTGAGCATTTCAATATTCAAATTGCCTTGCTCTAGAGCCATCCTAATTTTTGCCTCCATTTTCAAATCAAGCCTGGAGTTTTCTAGCAATCTATTTGCAATACTCTCAGCACTCTCACCAATACTGTTTGTTTTAATTTCTGATGATTGAGTTTTTTTGGAAGTATTAAAAACTTTTTTTGTGGTTTCTTTAACCTTATCAAAAAATTTAGTGGGGGTGCTTTTTGTTTTTTCACTGACAGAAGAACCTACTCTAGCGCTCACCGAATCAGGAGACACAGAAATAGCTTCCGCGGGGATCGCAGAAGTGACTACGAAAGTTATAATTACTATAATCGCCAGTAACCTTGAAAGCTGTTTTGTTGCTTTGTTCATGGCTATAAAATTAGTTTATAACAAAAGAAGCGAGCCTTAATAAGCACTAAAGGTTCGCTTCTTTGTCCTAAGCCAAAATTACAGGCTTTTCAAAAACTAGTTTTATCGCCGGTACTCACGCCGTTATGGCGTACTCACCCTTAGTACTTAGGCAAACTCATCTTATAACATCTTCTATTTTTTGTCAAGTTCCCTATTTTTAAGGCGCATTTCGCCCTTATATGAAGCAAAACTCCCCAATCCCACATCCCTCCTTCTTTTATTCAGATCCTTTTTATTGTAAATAGGTCTCGGCACAAATTCTCCGTTTTTATTAACAAAAAACTGCGTTCCGTACATTTGTTTTCTACTTTTATTAACCTTTATTCTATCTATTAGAAATGCTACATCCCTAGGATCAACCAATTCTTTTTTTAATTTTTCTTTCATCAATTTCAAACATTTTTCCTGAAAAACCACATCGTGATCAGCGTGTTGAGCAATCAGCCAAGCAAAATGGGAAGCCCTCTTACTCACCAGCTTGGAATCAGGCCAACCAATTTCTTTAATAATTCTTTTTAATACTTCGGCATTCTTCGCATCGATTTCTGGATTCCATTTTTTACTATTTCTCATGAACTGATCACTTTGAGCTATTTTACTAATTACTGATTGTATCTTTCTTGTGTTCATGTTGATATAATATGCTAAATTGATATTTATTAAAAAAATGATATCATATTATAAAAATTAAGTAACACGAAATGCAAGCAAAAACAACGAAGCCCCCTGTTATACAATTTGGCATAAATTTTGAAATAAAGAGGGTTCAGAACACACTAAAAAAGAACGCATGGTATGTGGCAAAAAATATTAACCCGCGATTACCGGGAAGCATAAAACTTACGAATGGCTCACTTAAATACGAAACAATAAAAGCAATTATTAAAAAGGAGTACAAAGAAAAGAATTTTCTACTAGCAAAAAGGGTGATTGAAGAATCGTATCTTCGTATAACAGAAAAACTTGAAAAAATACTAAAGCACAGAAAAAACAAAGAAGTAATCAACCCAACAATCTTTCTAACAAACTACGGCACAGATGGGTCATATGAAAAACCCAACACCGTAGTCGTGAATATTTCTGGTAAAACCGACTCCGAAATAATCAACATACTGATCCATGAAATGCTACATCTACACTGCCACAACAAAAATGAATCTTGGGAAGCTAATGAAGAGATTGTAAATCAACTATCACAGGAGGAGCGAGGAATTGATATTTTTGGTAAAAAGTAGTATTGTATAAAGACTTATTCAATCTAATTAATCAAAACCAAATGATCGGAACAATTATACTAATCGCGGTCGTGGCTGCTGTCGCTTTTTGGCTCATTGGTGGATACAATGCGCTCATAAGACTTAGAGTTAGAGTTGATGAAGCTTGGTCAGATATAGACGTGCAACTAAAAAGAAGACACGATCTTATACCAAACCTTATTGAAACAGTAAAAGGATACGCGAAACATGAAAGCGGTGTTTTTCAAAAGGTAACGGAGGCAAGAGCCAATGCAATCAATGCAAAAGATCCAAAAGCATCAGCAGAAGCAGAAAATGCACTTTCAGGAACACTTAAATCATTGTTCGCTATAGCTGAAAATTATCCTGACCTCAAAGCCAATCAAAATTTTCTAGATCTACAGCAAAAACTCGCAGAAGTAGAAGAGCATGTACAAGCAAGCAGAAGATTTTACAACGGAAATGTCAGGGATTACAACACCAAAATTGCAGTATTCCCTATGAACATAATCGCTTCCATGTTCAAATTCATCAAGAGAGAATTTTTTGAAATCGCTGATCAAGCAGAAAAGGAAGTTCCAAAAGTTGACTTCAATAACTAATACCAAAAACCACTCCGAAAGGGGTGGTTTTTTATTTTGCTTAAAAATGATAGAATAAAACCTATCGTATAAAATATAAAAATGAAAAAACTATTAGCTATCCTTGTCTTATCACTACTACTCTCCCCCGCTTTTTGCCTTGCGGAAGAAAATGCAAACCAAACGCTAGATGACAAACTCAAAGGATTGGATTGGGATCAGATTCAAGACGGACAAACCATAGATCTACGAGATCAAGAAAAACAGGCTTGGCACAAAAGATATCTTCCAGATATACTAATAGTAATTGGCTCAGTTGGTGCCATAGAATCAGTTTTGTGGATAGTGCGCCAAAAGAAAAAATTAAATCAAAATTCAAAATAAATCTATGAAAAAAATTATCTTAGTAGCGTTACTCGTTTTGGCGACAGGCATCACTACGCCAACCTTCGTCCAAGCGAAATCATACAACTACGCAAATTATGACGTGGATATTCAGATAAACAAGGATGCGAGTTTTACGGTAAGCGAAAAGCAGACATTTGATTTTACTGGAGATTATACTTTTGCATATAGAGGAATTGAGCTCAATAAGCTTGATTATGTAAAAGATATAGAAGTAACGGATGAAAACAATAATCCGATAGAATTTGAAAACTACAAGGAAGACGGAAAACAGATGGTAAAGTGGTACTACAATGCTAGCGATGAAAAACGAACATTCATAGTAAAATACACCGTTCACGGGGGACTTGGATATTTTGATTGGGACGAGCTTTATTGGAATGCCGTACCAGCAGAAAGAGATGTGGACATAAAAAATGCGACCGTAACAGTGAGACTTCCAGACTCGGCAAACAAAGATGAAATGAAATCAGAAGTTTTCACAAGAGGATCAACTGCGCCAAATGCCACGAAAGAAATCAAAGATGACAAAACTTTTTATTACACTGCGAAAAATTTGATCCCATCAGAAAACTTTACAATAGTAGCTGGATGGCCAAAGGGAATCATAGATAGAACCTATACCTGGGTTTTTTGGGCTAAGAAAATAGGAACTTTTGCAGGAATAGCTCTGCCATTTGTAGTTTTGTTTTTACTATTAAGACGATGGATAAAAAAAGGCAGAGATCCGAAAGGCAAAGGAGAAGCTTACGCTAGGTATGGGCCTCCAAAAGGATTCTCCCCTCTTTTGGTCGCTGGAGTATTAAACGAAAGCACCGATCCCAAAGATATTTCTGCAAATATAATTGATTTAGCAATAAGAAGATACTTGCGAATTGAAGAAAGTGAGAGCAAAGTTTTGTTTGCAAAAATCAAAGAGACAAAACTTATAAAGCTCAAAGAGCCCATAGACCTTCCTGAGCACGAACAGCTTCTTATGACTTCTTTATTTTCAGGAAAAAACTCAGTGAGTCTTTCTCAGCTCAAAAATAAATTTTATACGAGCATTCCACTTATCACAAAATCCGTTATGAGAGAAATGATGAGCAAAAAGGTTTTTGCAAGTGATCCAGAAAAAGTGGTTAAAACTTTCGCTGGGATAGGAACTGCTCTAATATTTCTTGGAGTAACTCTACTTATATGGGGTTCTGCAAATATTTCTTCTGGCTGGCTAGGCATAGGAATTATAATAAGTGGAGCGCTCTGTGCTTCATTTGCCAAAGCGATGCCTCAAAAAACCATAGAGGGCGTAGCCGCAAAAGAACACATAATAGGATTCAAGGATTATCTACACACCGCGGAAAGATTTAGAGTACAAGACAATAAACCAGAAAACTTTGAAAAATTCTTGGCATACGCCATGGTGCTAGGAGTAGAAAAAGAATGGTCAAAAAGATTTGCCAATATTTACGACGAGCAACACACTCCATACTGGTATGTCGCACCCTACTATTACAGTACATTTAACTGGGGAACTTCTGGCGCCACATCAGCGTTTACCACAAACCTCACTCAAAATCTCTCTTCACTATCTACCAATCTTTCTTCTGCGATGAGCTCTCAGCCATCGGGAGGATCTGGAGGCTCCGGATTTGGTGGTGGAGGCTTTGGCGGAGGTGGAGGCGGTGGAGGTTCTGGCGGAGCTGGTTAAAGTATAATAAAAAAACAACCCGCCTCCTGTGAGGCGGGTTTTGTTTACATAGATGTATTAATTAAGTCTCAGAAAGATCGTGATCGGTTTCAGCTCCAGTGATCATCACTTCGATATCGGCGGGATTGGGCTTGATAATGAAAAGTTTTCTAAATATTCGTTTGGATATGATTACTGCACGAGATTCATCGCCTGCTGGAAAAACTTTCAAGTAATTCCCTTCAATTTTCTTAGCACAAAGATTGATCGGAGATGAATCGTTTTCGGGGACAAATTGGAAAATTGAATCAGGGAAATTCTTTCTGGATAAGATTTCCAAATCTCCCGACACAAAGTTTAGTAAGTCCAAGATGGCAATACGACCACTCGGAATAAAAACCCCTTTTTTTAACTTACCAACGGCGAAAACTGCACCTTTCATCACAACCTCAAAAACTTTATCTTCCATAATTTCATCTACCCTCCAAAAGAGCTTTGTTTTAACGCACTTTACGTTATAAATCTAAAGCAATACTAATCCTTTAGCTGTAAATGTCAATTTTCTTCTATTTCACCCAAAATTTCCCAGATCATATTTACAGGAATTCCCTTGCTCGCGAGATATCTCCCGATTTTAGCTTTTTCTTTTTGAGAAAGATTGCTCGGTTTAATTCCCACCATTCGCATTTTCTTTTCTGCAAGTTTCCTAGCAACTCCAAGTAGCACTTCATCATTTACAAATTTAGCTAGAGCCTCCTCGATATATTTTTCAGCTACTCCCCTATTTCTAAGTCTTTTTTTGAGCATCACGGGGCCCGATGGATTGTTTGCGAGCGCTAGCTCCACAAAACTCAGAGCATATTTTCTATCATCAAGAAGCTTTAGCTCTATCAGCTCCTTGATCACTTTCTTTTTTACAGCATCGAGACCCAAAACTTCTATTTTTCGTCTTTTAAGGTACTCATCTGTTTTCTTGTTTATTTCAAAAACAGTACGGGGCTTGATATTGATAAGTCTCGTACAATACGATAGGATAATTGGGTAAGCTTCTTCAGACATAATAAATAATAGTTTTCAATATTTAGTAGTCATTAATACATTAATAATATCACTAATAGGAGGGAATATGAAACAAGTTTTCAAAAGTATTTTGGATTTGATATTTCCAGTTACTTGCATAAAATGCGGAAAAGAAGGAAATTATCTTTGCGATGAATGCGCCAATCAAATCAAAAAATATGAACACAGTTTTTGTCCAGAATGCAGAATGAAGACAGGAATCGGAGAATACTGTGAAAAATGCAAGCGTAACAATGAGCTCGCGGGGATTTTACTAGACTATGATTTTGACGATAAGCTTTTATTGAATGCTGTGCATCTTTTTAAATATGAATTTGTAAGAGAGCTGAAAAAGCCCCTCGCGAAGCTCTTACCAAGAAAAAAAATCATAGAGGTGGCTGATAAAAATTCCATCATTATTCCTGTACCTACCCACAAATCAAAACTAAATTCGAGAGGATATAACCAATCAGAGCTACTCGCCAAAGAACTCGCACTTGACTTGAAAATAGAGTTTAGGTCTGATATACTCACAAAGTCCAAAAAGACTCATTCTCAAATGTCGCTAAAAAGAGAAGATAGGATTGATAATCTAAAAAACGCATTCAAAATCAAAAATTATTCTCCGATCAAGGGAAAAACTATCCTTATCGTTGATGATATTTGCACCACAGGATCGACAATGAAAGAATGCGCGACAATTCTCTCAAAACACCAACCTAAACAAATTTGGGGAGTAGTTATTGCAAGAGGTAGATAGATTGGCTAGAGCATGTCCCAGTAGCTCAGCTGGATAGAGCGCAAGCTTGCGGAGCTTGAGGTCGCAGGTTCGACCCCTGCCTGGGACGCCACTGACTAGGTTTTAGATGAATTAGTGGAACTAGAGGGATTGGAAGGATTAGGTGTTAGGTTTTAGGAATAGACTGAACGCTGATTATTGAAAACTTGCTTGCGCAAGCAAGCTGAATAATTATAACATGGAGAGGTGGCCGAGCGGCTGAAGGCAGCGGTTTGCTAAACCGTTAACTCGGTGTATGCCGGGTTCCAGGGTTCGAATCCCTGCCTCTCCGCCATGATTATGTTTCCAAAAAGATTCTAACTTATTTGCACACACAAATTCCGACCTGCGCCTAATGGTAAACAATCTTTCCGACACGTCTTCACTACGTTACTGTGTTACACGCTATGCATACAAAGCATAGCTTACTAAGCGAAGCGAGGTGGAAACTAAAAACGTAAGCTAGAATTATAACAAAATTAAATGCCAAAAATTAAATTGATTTTTTGCATAATCGGAATACTCCTCGGAGTATTTTTATTTATTTTCGGTGAGAGTGACGATAGTCCCGGCTGTCAATTGATCGGCTTGATATTATGTGTAGCAAGCATTTTTTATCTAATAAGAACAAGAAAATCCGAAAAAAACCAAACCGCTAAATAGCGGTTTTTTATTGTCTTTTGCTAATCAATGCTTTCTGGTATAATAACCTTGTTAAATTCTTCAAAACAAAAAAATGGCTATAGACGGAATAAATCGCAAACACGTAGAACATAAAGGTAATTTGCGCAGAGATCGTAATGACGATAAAGACGGCTTTAAATTCAGATACAAATCCAGAATCCAAGAAATAGAAGATGAAATAGAAGAAAAGAGAAGCATGCCAGAAACTAGCTCAAATGATTTTGGCGAGGATGCAACAGATGAAACAGAAGAGCAACAAAACAGGATCTTGATGGAATGGACGTCTCCTGAGTTTGTGTATTTTGAAAAAACAAAGATGTGGTACCTAATTACGGCGCTTGTTTTTGCCGGACTTGTAACTTTTGGGATTTGGACTAAAAGTTTTATCACAGTAATAACATTTGTAATACTTTTCATAGTCATATATATGTATGCGCAAAGAAAGCCAGAAGAAACTTATTTTGCAGTCACCTTGGATGGATTAATACATGGCAACAATTTTTATTCTTACGACGACATAGATGCATTCTGGATAGACTACGATCCACCACACAACACAGCAATTCACATTCAAGTACATAGATTAATCGCCCAAAAAATAACCATTCAACTCACAGATCAGGATCCAGTAGAACTACGTCGCATGCTCATCAAAGAAATCCCAGAAAGCGAAAAATTGGCCGATGGACTAGCAGAAGCATTATCTAGAAGAATAGGATTCTAAAAAACCAAATTTCAATACCCTCCAGCAAAGGAGGGTATTTTTATTTTTTAATGATATAATAAACATATATGAATCAAATGCTTTCAAAAAAGGTGTCCCTCCTTCCAGGGGTTGGAGATAAAACAGAGACGAAACTTAGTAAACTTGGGATAAAAACATTCCAAGATCTTTTGTTTTATTTTCCAAGAACTTACAAAAACTTGTCCGAGATAAAGCCGATAGCAACATCCAAAGAAGGCGAAGAGTGCACATTTGAAGCGACGGTACAATCAATAGAGACCAGAAAAAGCTTCAGAAGAAGACGCATGGCCATCACCGAAGCGTTAATAGGAGACAAAACCGGAAGTATCCCTGTAATCTGGTTCAATCAACCTTATTTGAGCAAAACTCTTAAGATAGGAAATATTTATTTGTTCAACGGAAAAGTAAAGCTAGGACGCATGGGATTGCAACTCCAGTCCCCCACCTTTGAACCCATAAAAAAAGATCAGACTCATATCGGAAGGATAGTACCAATATATCCAGCAACCGAAGGCATCACGCCCAGAATGCTTCGTTTTTATATCAAAACCGTCATTGACCAGTGCGGTGCGGTTAAAGAGACCCTTGGTGAAGATACGCTCAAAAGAAATAAACTTCTCAATCTCGATAGTGCTATACGAGAAATACATTTTCCTACATCAAAAAACAATTTCATAAAAGCCAGAGAAAGACTCGCATTTGAAGAATTACTCCCTCTTCAAATAGAACAGCTCAAACGAAAACTCAATCTATCTAAATTCAAATCCCACCCAATCAAATCAGAAAAATCCTTACTAAAAAGCTTGCTTGACTCTCTTCCATTTGAACTTACTGATGCTCAAAAAAAAGCTACAAATGAAATACTAAAAGATATCTCACAAAAAACTCCAATGAACAGATTACTAAATGGAGATGTGGGCTCGGGGAAAACCATAGTCGCTATATCAGCAATGCTCATGTGTGCCAAATCAGGTTTTCAATCAGCACTAATGGCACCCACAGAAATTCTTGCCAAGCAACACTTCGATACTTTATCAAAACTCCTTGATCAACAAAAAATAAATATAGCACTTATCACTTCCGATGAAATAAAATCGACTAATTCAAACTTCAAAGATATAAAAAAGGCCATACAAAATGGAGACATAAAAATCATTATAGGTACTCACGCTCTCATACAAAAATCACTGGAGTTTAGTGACTTGGCGCTAGTTATAATAGATGAACAGCACAGATTTGGAGTGGAGCAAAGAAAAGTACTAAGAGATAAAACCCCAGAAACTATCCCCCATGTTTTATCTATGACCGCAACTCCTATCCCCCGCACCCTCACCCTAGCGCTTTATGGAGATCTAGATATTTCTATACTAGATGAGCTCCCCAAAGACAGAAAGCCAGTGAAAACTTATTTTGTTCAATCAACAAAAAGAAGAGATGCATATAACTTTATCAAAAAAGAAATTTCAAAGGGCGGAAAAGTATTTGTGGTGTGTCCTATAATAGAAGAATCAGATAAACTCGGAGTGAAATCAGCAACAGAAGAATATAAAAAACTAAAAGAGCTAGTATTTCCAGAACTTCAAATAGGACTACTCCATGGGAAAATGGAAAAACAAGAAAAGGACAGAATCATAAATTTATTTAGATTAGATTCCGAGCCTTCAATAGATATTTTAGTCACAACTGCGGTCGTAGAGGTAGGTGTAGATATCCCACGAGCAACAGTGATGATGATAGAGGGCGCTGAAAGATTTGGACTAGCTCAGCTACATCAATTCAGAGGAAGAGTGGGAAGATCAGATAAACAGTCCTACTGCCTGCTGTTTACGGATAGCGATTCGGATAACACAAAAAAGCGACTCAAATCTTTTGTATCAACTAATGATGGGTTCAAATTAGCCAATTTAGACTTATCCCTTAGGGGTCCTGGAGAGATTTTTGGCGTAGAACAACATGGTTTTATAGATCTAAGGTTCGCATCCCTTTTGGATCTAGATTTTATCAAAAAAGTCCGCAACGAAGCCACCAAGCTCATAGAAGAACAGGGATATTGACTAAAACATAGAAATACGATATAAATATCACTGTCCAAACGGACGTTTTTTGTTCTTTAACCTTTTTTTGGAGGTAATCTATGCTTCAATCCGTTATGCTACGAACAAGAAAAGAAACTATAATCCTGAATATTGACCAGAGAGCAGTCGAAAGAACCAAAGAGGGAATGAATCTCGAAATCCGAAGATTCAAACTGGAACAGCCCGATGGAAGAACCCAAATTTTTACACTCATGGGACTCGACTTGGTACCAGTACCGGGAACCCTGCGAAGCGAAGATGGCACCAAAACCGGTGAGGTACAGATACGGGGTGAAAAAAGAACCAGTTTCCGTGTCCCCGTCTCACTCCTCATTCCGACAGATGAAATAAACCAGAAAACAGAGGATTTTTTCCTCCTAACAATCTAGCATCACCCAAGAAGAGCAAATCCGAACTCGGCGAATATGTCTCCAAAAGACTCACGCCGAGTTTTTTCTTATCCACAAAACGCTTGACAAATGCAACCTTTCTTGTAGAATATGGGCAGTTAATCGTCAAAACGACGATTTTTCGTTCATTTTCATAACAAGGAGACGAGAGATGAAAGAGATTTCAGATGTTGTGCTTGCGAAGTTGAGTGACAGTGCGGTGCGATCATCCCCCAGCAGATTCGTTACAACTACAAAGGGGGAGCCATTGACTTATGGTTTACTTCTCGGAAGAGTGTTCACGATAAAAAAGGGCGCCGATGGACTCATCGAAACGGTATCTGATGGAAACAGAGAAATTACACTGGTACTCTGCGAAGTATCGGCGATGTCCCAACTGCATCAAGTTTACATGAATATCCAGTCACTTTCCCCATCAAATCCGGCAGAAAAGGAAAAATTTGACGCCTTCAAAAAAGGTGTCTTTGGAAAATAGGATCATTTTCATCCTCGCATCGCACCACCATAAAACAAAAAGGATGGACACTTCTCATTGTCCAAACTATTTTGTCTAAAGGTGGTGCTTTTTTTATTCCAAAATAAATCGCCACAATCTGCTTTTCCCCTTGCTGATCCCTATACGAGGGGTCTTTTTTATTTTGAGAGCTTTGTTTTTTATGTTTGGATTTTTCTCTATCCATAGCTTTTCACTTTTCACTACATCTTCTTCATTCAAACCTAGATCTATATTCATAGCCACGCATAATTTTCCAGGGCCATTGGCAATTTCGTTATCTCTCACTTCCCTACCTCCAAATTTTTTCCTGTTCTTTTTCATTTCATCGATATTTAAAATAGGACGAATTGCCCTAATCAAAACCGCAGAGGGGAAATCTTTTTGTTCAGTAACTATATTTAGACAGTGATACATCCCGTAAGTAAAATACACGTAGGCCACTCCTCCTTTTTCAAACATAACTTGATTACGCTTGGTTTTGCCTCGAGACGCATGGCACGCAGGATCATTTTTCCCTATATACGCCTCCGTCTCTATTATTATTCCTTTCAATAACTTACCGCCCACTTTTCTCACTAAAATACAGCCGAGAAGTTTTTCGGCTACTTTCAAAGTGGGTTTTTGAAAAACATTCGAAGCTAAACGCATAAACTATCTTTTTATACCGAGTTTTTTAAGTGCATCCTTTAGCGATTCCACTTGCATCGTTTTTATTCCAGCTACATCTATCTTGTCTCTACAAATAATCTGTTTAAACCCTAGTTTTTTGGCTTCTTTGACTCTTTCTACGGCTCTTGCCACTCTTCTCACTTCTCCGGAGAGCCCTACTTCACCAAAAGCCACAACAGATGAATTGATGGGTTTTTTGAAAAATGAAGATGCGATACTAATACACACCGCGAGATCAGTCGCAGGTTCAGCCACCCTAAATCCACCTACTACATTTACATACACATCCTGATTTGAAAGATTGACCCCAGCACTTCGTGAAAGCACGGCAGAAAGCATGGACACTCTATTTATATCCAGCCCCACGGCAGTTCTTTTGGGATAACCAAATGGGGAAAGTGAAGTGAGCCCCTGCACTTCCAAAAGAATTGGCCTAGTGCCCTCAATAGTAGCTGTCACCACAGAACCATAAGCATTAAAAGCTCTTTCCTCCAAAAAGCTTTTTGACGGATTTTTGACTTCTTCAAATCCTTTTTCGGTCATATCAAAAACTCCTATTTCATTGGTGGAACCAAATCTGTTTTTGGAAGCTCTGAGTATTCTGAATTCATGATATTTATCTCCCTCCAAATAAATCACTACATCTACAATGTGCTCCAGAGTTTTTGGTCCCGCCACGTTTCCATCTTTGGTGACATGCCCCACAAGTACCACAGCAACTCCAAATGACTTAGCCGCCTCCATGAGTCGTGCCGCAGATAGTTTGATCTGACTCAGGCTTCCGCTCTGGGATTCGCTTTCATCTGCCCATATTGTCTGAATAGAATCTACAACCACCAAATCAACTTTCTTCAAACTCATATATCCTATCAAACTCTCCACGCTACACGAGGGCGCAAAACTAATATTCTGAAGCCCGAGACCTAGTCTATCTGAACGCCCTTTGATCTGTTCTGCCGACTCTTCACCAGAAACATAGAGAGTGCGAAGATTTAGTTTATCTATCGCCTGCAATATAAGAGTCGATTTACCTATTCCGGGGCTACCAGCAATAAGCACGACGCTTCCAGGCACCAATCCCCCGCCAAGCACCCTATCAAATTCTTCCATGCCAGAGATATGTCTTTGAAAATTGTCGGTTTTTATTGATTTAAACTGGATATCTTTTATTGTCTGAAAAGATGCGCCTTTGTTTGAAAAGCCAGAATTAGCACGCCCTCTTCCAAAAGCCACTCCCGTTTCAAATTTTTTGAGTGTATTCCACTCACCACATTCGGCGCACTTCCCCTCCCACCTAGAGGTCTCAAAACCACATTGTTCACATTTATAAACACTATTTATTTTTGCCATTGTATTGTTTTAATTTACTAATCAATATTACCCCAAAATAAAATCCCCCACAATGGAGGGATTTTTTAGTTTTTTTATGTTAAAAACCAAGTTTTTCAAAAAGTCTCTGCTCTGGTGTCTTCTGTTCTTCTTCATTACTCTCATTGGAAGCATCGTCATCGGTAGTATTGTTTTGAGTATCACCATCTTCTTCTCCAGAATTATCCGAATCAGAATCCTCTGATGGATCTTTTGCGCTAGTTTTTTCTAATCCCTCTTTTGATTCGAGCTTAGAAAGATTGACTGCATAAATTCCCTTGTCCCCTTTATCCCAGAAAAACATCATTTTTCCATCGTGAGATAGAAAAGGATTTCTCACATCAACAATAAAATTATACTCTTCAGGATTTAAGATCATAACTTTTTCTCCCGTACCAAGATCAACTCTCCATATCTGATCTTTGGTGAGAGTAGTACTACCCTCAGAGTATTTAGAAATTTCTATTTTTGAACCCTTCTTGATGTTAACAGGAACTGCCACATAAGCATATTTACCATCTGGGCTTATTGCTGATTTGGAGGCAAAAGTAGCCAAACGCAAATTGTATTTGATCCTACCCTTCGCATCAGCATAGAATAAAGAAAGTGTTTTTTTATCTGCGCTAAGAGATGAATATAGTAAACCATCTCCATTTGGCGAAAATACCACCTGAAGACCATAAACAGAATCAATAATTTTGTTGAGTTCTCCACTGGTTGTCAGTGAATAAAGATTCGACAGAGCATTACTAGAAGGCAAATCCGTGATAAAAATTTTATCGAAGCTTTCTTCCCATCTTATACTTGCCCCTGGGGAATAAAAATCTTTCAATTTCTGAAAAGAAGATCCATCGGAAAGAGCTTTGCTTATATTGTATATTTTTGCTTGATTATCGGCGTATTGATAAACAATGGACTCGCTATCTGGAGCAAAAGCTACACCACTTATATTTGGACTTAGCTTATTAAGAGATTTAATAAAAAAGTCATAAATATACACTTTGTCCTCATCGTTTTCACCTGAAAACGTTATAGCTACTTTATCTGCTTTTGATGAAAAATTAACATTTTTCACGCTAGTAAAACTTTTTTCTGAAACCGCTTTATTTCCATTTCCATCTATTCCGACAGAGTAAAAATCACCTTTGTTTGTATCAAAATATATTATTTCCTCCCCACTATCAGAAAGCGCTGGTGAGATAGTCTCGCTTTTTACTATTCTCGAAATCTCGGGAAGACTTAAATATGGGAATTCAGAAAATGAGGCATCATTACTGCTGTTTTCATTTGATGAGAGATTCTGATTGGAATTGGCACCTGAATTATTCGCTGTTTCAGAACTACTATCTTTTCTAATAAATACAAAATACACCACAGCAATAGCTACGACCAATATCACAGCAACAATAATGAGTATTTTTTTTGTTTTCATTTTTTTAATGGCTATCGCCAGAAACTCCTACTTCAGGAATTTCTAGCTGCAAACCCAAAATACTGGGATCTATTGTTTTAAGCAAAACAAATGTACAAATAGCTATGGCGAGACCTATGAGCGCCTGAGTTATCGTATTTATTGCTACTTTCTTGAGCTCAGGATTTGAAGCAGAGGCCATATACTGATATCCACCAAAAATAACCATAATCAAAGCGCACACACCAGCAACACCGATAGCCCAAGTAAAAATTCCGCTTACATATTTCTGCAATCCATTTTCTTCACTATAAGTCTCTGGTCCACCAGGAACTCCCATTTTTACTTTGTCAGTATCGGCTTCTGTAGCAAAAACAGCATTGGCAATACAAAATGAAGCAATCAAAATCAGTAATAGTAAGGAAATTTTCAAATTGTTTTTAGTATTCATTTTAGAAAATTTTTCTTTTATCAAATAATCTTAAAATTCCATAGAAGCCTACAAAAGCAAGACCTGCCACGCCAGTAACCCTGACCGCACTCGCCATTATATTTGAAAAACCCGATGCCATAAACCTAGCTTTATCCATAAAAGCTTGACCAGTCTCGCTGTCAGTTATATTTATTATACCATATCCTTCTCCGAAAAATCTACGAACAGCTCCCCTCTTCGCAACCTCAGTTTCACTAGTAGCCTCACTCGAGGTTGCACCTGAAACCGTCATTTTTATATTATGCCTTCCCGAGGAGTAGTAAGAAGAATTTATATCAATACTTTCTGTTTTACCTACTGAGTCATAAACGCTAGCACCAGAACCAATAACAATATTATCAATCATGAATTTATATTCGTATTCCGAATTCAAAGGAATATTGTAAATCTGTCCGTCAATAGTGTAAGTTCCAGTATCTCCTATATTAAAGACTTCTTCTCCGTGATCAATGCTGGCTCCATTAACTGAAAGATCGATACTGGGATTACCAACCCCAACATAAATTTTACCACCATCAACTCTTTCGCCAGTATCTATTCTAGAAACAAGCAATTCAACCTCATAAGAATCTCCACCGTTTTTCATTATTGGAATAATCATGCTATCTCTTTTCATAACCTTATCTGTTCCATCGGCCAGCCTGTAGTCCTGATATCCGGAACCCGAAGACTCTGAAATTTTATCACCATCAATAGACCATTCAAAAAGCATATCCTTAAGTTCATCATCTGAAAAAGTTTCCCCCTTGGTTCCGATCATCAAATTCTCACCCTGAAGTCCGCAAGAAGTTTCCGTGGGATCAATCGTATTGCTCACATAACAACTACATTCAACGGCTTCCAATCCCAAAGTATCCTTGTAACAGCCCGAGACTCTAAGCAATGATTCGGTTCCTATATATAGTTTCAACCTAGCTTCTGCTTTTTTACCAGAAATGGTGTCGGTTGCTTCTACATAAACCTCTAGGTAATCATTTCCTGCACTAAAATATTCGTCCAATTGATCTTTGAAGTCATTAGTATTAAACATCCAAGTATCCTTTCCTAGTCCGCACCTAGGATTATCGCCATCAGCCATTGTATCGCATATGGAAAATGTTTCGGTGCCAAATACCAAGCCCCACTCAAAACTCACGGAGCTTGAATCTCCACTTACCGAGCCTTGAGCCGTAGCCGTTATGTCTACGGGCTGACCTATTACTATTGGATTCAGGGAGGAATTCAAAACAACACTGAGCTTGCCCTGAGAGGAACCATCTCCCATATAAATTTTTGATTCTTTTGAAACTATGGCAAGATCTTTTCGCTGACTTATGCCTATTACTATTGCATTAACTTTGGCTTCGTCATGGGGTTCACCCTTAGCCATCCATTCAATAGTACTAAAACCCTCTCCGTATATTTCTTTCTCATCTGTAACACCATCTCCATCCGTATCTGAATTGATGGGGTTAGTTCCAGCTACATATTCTTGCCAGTTCATAAAAGCTGGTGTCGTAAGGTCGTTTATATCTCCGCTGCCATCCTTTAAACCATCTTTATTTGCATTTCCCACAATATACGTTTCTGGTTTTACTCCACCGCCAGCTATACCTTTCCTCATGAAAGATATGGGAGTAGCATATTTTTCATCATCATTTTTAAATCTAGTAGCTTCTGCTCCGTCTTCATCGGGATCAGCATCTGGCGATACCATTTGAATAACTTGATCTTTTGAATCACCACAATATGTATCATTTAAAGGACCGCATTTATTTGTACCAGCAAAATGCAAATATTCCCAATCATCATCCATGGAATCACCATCAGAATCTATTTCTGGAATTCTGGTGAAATCCCTGCACAAATCTCCTAAATTTGGAGTACCCTCAATCACCATCTGAGGCACCACTCCCCCAGCAGAAACGGTATTATAAAGTACGGGACCAGAATATCTATCTCCAAACTGATCTCTGTGATTTGAATCATTTTCACTTGAAATAAATACAGCAGAATATGTTTTGTTGGAAGAAGATCCTGTACCACCAGCCTTAGTCCTAAAGTTTTCAGCTTGCAGTGAAACAGTAACACTATCGCCATCGGCAGGATCTGTTGGACTAATAGCAATTTCTACGCTTGGCTTGCCTTGCATGCGCTCTTCGTAACCCTCAAGCCAATTTTTTACTGTTTCAAAATCCCAAAACCAAACTAGCTTCATTTTGCTAGAATCCCATCCAAAAGGAATACCAGGAATACCAACTATTTGAGGTGGCTCATCCTCGCTTACTCCAAAGCAAGTTTCAGTATCATATGGATCTTCGGGATTATTCTCTGGCTCCTCCGAAGGATCTTCGGTTGGCTCATTGTCATTTTCAGGCATATCAGCACATTCTGACTCAGAAACCCAAGGCAAAGTGCCAAAATTAAATATTTCCGGCTCAAACGAAGTTTTTGTAGCTTGATATTCGTCAAAATCATCTGCAAATTTAAAAACCAAAGTAACCTCTCCACTACTAACTCTTCGTGACTGCCCCATTGGAAAACTAAACTTGATTCTCCCAGTATTCGATGAACTCATGTGCCAATAATCGCCAACAAATATTCCTCCTTGCACACTCGCTCCGCTCTGGGAGAGATCTGTTGTATTAAAAGCAGTATCAACAAATTCTTCACCATCAACTGATACTTTTATATTTTTATAAAATATTCTAGTGTCGCTTGACCTAGATATACCAGCCACACCCTCTCCGAGATAAACAAAGAATAAATCCTTCACTGTTCCTGAATAATCCGCAGTAAAATTTCCAGAACCTACTTCAATTCCATTTATATAACCTTTGGCAGTACCATCATCGCTCCAAGAAAATTTTAAAGTATAGTCGCTAGAACCCACAGAACTGTTTCCAAAATCTACAGGGTCTCCCCCGAGAGCGCCTATATTTGCCCTAATACTCCCCGGCGTTCCGCTATTATTTGATTTTCTAACTGCGACGTCGAAATTTATAGGAGCTCCGTCTTCGGTGCAAGCCCCACTGTCAGGATTTTTAGGAAGAGCATTTACATTATTTGAAAAAAGCAAAATAAAAAGACCAACCAAGATAACACAGCCGGTACATAGAATTTTAATTTTTCTAAAATTAGTATTCATTTTTTAACCAAATATTTTCTTAAAAACTACTACTCCGGCAAAACCCAATACAGAAAAACCAGCAGTTACAGAAAAAATAGTAAATATTATTCGGTACTTATCGGGAAAAACATCCGCAATAGTACCCATAATATTTAGTTTTTGCCAAAAAGCTGTAGTGGAACCTTCTGCTACTATATTCAATTTTACACCAGATTCATTAAAAAATCTTCTAATCTCATCATTCTCACCATATTCCGTTGAAACAGTGACTTTGAAGGAAACATCGTGCGAGCCCAAACCAAATAGCTCAGTATTAATACTCAAATCTTCGGGTGAACAATCAGCTACATCGCAGGAGCCACTTTTTGCATTTACACCATCCAAAGTCCACATATATTTGTATGTAGAATTTTTAGGAATGTTTCTCAAAGTAGCGCTTGCCGAATGAGAACCTGAATTGCTTACATTAAATCTCTGAGTATCGTGATCAGGGGTACACTCACCATCAATACAAATTTCTGATTCTACCCCCTTCACCTCTATCTTCGCATTTGTCTTTGCTTTTTCTTCTCCCGTTTTCTTATCAGAAACACTTAATTCTAAATCATAAACATGTCCGGTGACTGCATTTGCTTCCAGAAGATAAGCAGTTCTATCACACACCAATCCGCTAATGCTACAAGAAGAATCTTCTTTCACACCACCACTGGTATTGGAAAAACACTGCTTACATGCTCCGCTATCTTCTTTCTGAACCTCTCCGTCAAGCTTCCACGTACAAACAGAATTTTGGTCCAAAGTCACCTCCTCTGCATTGCCAGCCCTTATCAAGGCAAATTCTCCCTGAATAACATAATCGGGATTTTCTCCAGCAGCACAAGCTGAAAATTGCGGCAATTCAGAATGGCATCCCCTAGCTGAACCATCATCAAAACAACCTGCGATAGTTGGTTTTAGACTCTCACCAACGGTGATTTTGGTCCTAGCTTCTGCTCTTCTACCAGTCACAGTGTCTGTAGCTACAGAATATATGGTGTATTCTACCCCAGCCGCTGCTTCATCTGGTATTTTAAAACTCCAATTATCTTTTCCGACTCCGCAGATAGTGTCACTATTATTTGATCCAACTTGATCGCAAACAGGAGTATAATTTCCATCAACATCTACAATTCCCCATTCATAATTCACGGAGGCACCTTTTATATTTCCTGCGCCCCTGGCAACCGCCTTTATATTGACTTCTTCACCTTTGGCAACTGACGATGAAGAAGGATTTATGGTAACTCCAAGAACTTCCAAATTTGATCGCTGCATCTCCAAGACACTCTTTGCAGAAACAACACTTATCTTTTTTCTTTCATTTACACCAACCACGATAGCCCTAACTTCATATTTGGAATCCTTTCCTTCCTCTGGCTCTTTAAATGTTTGAAAATAAAAATTATCAGAATTTATTCCAGTACCAAACATATCCTCTTCATCTCCGACTCCATCTCCGTCACTATCACCGTCTATGGGATTGGTACCAAAGATATATTCTAAAATATTTGGAAATCTATCATCAGTTTCAGGCATTCCGTCATACAATGCTTCTTTTGTATCATCGCTACCAAGCAAAACCAAAGTTCTACCAGTACCTGTTTTATTTGGAACATCAATTGGAACCACTGGGGTTATATAATAATCATTTTCGGTACTCTTAAAACGATCAGCAATATATCCATCATCATCGGGATCTTCCCATGTTCCAGCCGAGAGATCGTCAAAGTAGAGTCTCTCCCAATCATCATCCATTCCATCATTGTCAGTATCAATCTCTGGTCTTCTAGTGACAGGCGTACAAGCTGGCCCTTTATCACCATGAAGCGATGCAAAACCGTCAGGATAATTCGTTGAGTGCTCGGGTAGAGTACCTCCAGCCAATACAGAATTATAGAAAAGATTATCTATAAAAAAGGCTTTATAAAGTTTATCAGCTTTAGTTTTCCAGTTATTGGCAGCTATCTTTACATTTACTTCATCTCCATATTGAATATTTTGAGGACTAGTGGATATGGTAACAGAAGGTGGGGTAGCACCTTGTTTTTCCGAATAACACTCAAAAAAACTAAGAATATCCTTCGCTGTTATCCCCCACACTGGAGAAAATTTATACCTAAATTCTTCCCAATCAATGCCCAAAACCCATTTTAGAGGATTCACGTCTATTAGGTCAGAACAATTGTAAGAATAAGAATCTTCTGGAAATTTTGGTTTTACATCATTCTCGGCTCCACCCCCTACGCAGATATATTTTCCATAAGGATCATTGGGTTGACTATCTGATCCCCCCAAGTCAGCATCTTCATCTTCAAATCCTTCATCCTCATACAATTCTTCTTCGCTAAGATCGCATTTCTCACCAACCAAAACTGAAGCCTCAACAAGCTCATAGGCATCTAGCTGAATATCTCTATACTCGGCATGCTGAGCGGGAAAAGCAGCACTCACGGGAGCTGCTCCGAACCAAATGGCTTGATTACTTGCCATGAAAGGAATCGGCATTTGAGCCTCAGATACAATTTCATATCCATCAGGATGCCACAATCCAAAAACAACACTGTGCTGGTTCCACTCAAACCACGCATCGTACCAAACATCAGGATCATAATCCAAAGAAGGATCACCCGAATGAAAAGCAGTATTATCGAACCATTCACAATTTAATCTACCCTTAACTTCCAATCTTGCATTCGTACCTGTTTCTGGATCATATTTTCTTTTCCTGACCTGCACCCAGTAATTTCTATCTGCCATATTCTCTCCCCCTGACCTATCTATCATTCCTATTATATTCCTCTTTCCATCCTGCGAAGCTCCATTTGAACCCAAACCCTTGATCTGAAAAGTCATTTTTCCTGCTGAAACTGCCATACCAGATGGATATCCTGGGAGCTCCCAAAGATTCCAATACTCCGTCTCAGTATCACCACCTATATCTACATCATCGTGGCTCCAAGAAAACATAACGGAGGCCTTTGCGGTATTTTCCGAACTAATAAAAAAACTAAGCCACAAAGAAAAACCAGCAATAATTGTGAATAAAAAAATAACCTTGGTCCAGAAATATGACACTGGCCTTGCTTTTTTTATAGATTTATTTTCAAATTTACTCTGATTTTTCATCAAACTCTTTTTTAGCTTGCTCAATTTCAAGTAATTGTCTCGGGTCGCTAGTTATAATTTGATCTTCCGTATATGAAGCTACTATTTTTATAGCGACATGCTTAAGCCCCGCAAAAAATATTCCTTCGCCAACACCACTTTCAAGAAGTAGAAACTTTTCTCCATCTGTCAGGTGAAAAACATCAGCGAGCAAGTCCACCGCTGCGGGAGATTGCTTGAGAAGCAACTGCATTGATGAGTTTGTCACGATAGCTTTTCCGTATTCTGAATTTAAAAAGTCTGCAACATCTTGGCTTATCGTAGTTACACCCAAATAATATTTTCTAGCCCTTTTCGCCAATCCAAACAAAAATTTCGCAGAGTCTTCGTGTTGCATCATCCACCAAGCCTCATCGACTACAACCATTCTTTTCTTGAGCTTCGATCTTACTATATTCCAAATATGACCCAAAATAACGTACATTGCTATTGGTCGGAGTTCGTCTTCCAGGTCTCTAATACTAAAAACCACGAACTGTTTGTCCATTTCGATGTTGGTTGGCTGATTGAAAACTCCGGCAAAAGTACCAGCCGTATATTTTTCCAATCTCTGTGCCAAACTCTCTCCCCCATCCATACTTCCCAGTATTTCTTTTAGATCCTGCATTGTGGGAGGCTCTATTCCCTTGGAAAGATCCGTGTTTGCAGTTATGTCTTTTTTGGCGTAGGCCTCGGAAATAGCTCTGTCCATGATAGAATCTTCGGTGGGATCAAGTTTTCCTAGCATCAAACTCATGAGACCCAAAAGTGAAACTGTGGCAGATCTCAAAAGATCAGCTGTAGTCTCCTCGCCGATTGGTCTTGGAAGATCAAAGGGATTAATTCTATTATCTGCATTCAACGAAATATTTAGATAAGTTCCACCCACAGCATCGCTTAGATATTTATATTCATTTTCAGGATCTATAACTATAACCTCAGTATCCAACATCAAGCTTCTCAAGATTTCGAGTTTTGTCGCATAGCTTTTTCCAGCTCCAGATTTTGCAAAAATAACGCTATTGGCATTTTCCAAACTGAATCTATCAAACAAAACCAAACTATTGTTATGTCTATTAATACCGTACAAAATTCCGTCGTTTGAGGTAAGCTCATTTGAAACAAATGGAAAAGTAGTAGACAGAGGAGAAGTATTCATGTTGTTTGTAATATCCATTTCGTCATTTGCAAGAGGCATGCATGAATTGAATCCCTGTTCCATTTGAAAAGTTGAATGCTTGGAATAAACAAGTTTCGTTCCAAGTAAAGATTCAACCTGCTCTGTCACAGAATCCATTTCTTTTTTATCGTTTCCATAAATATTTATGTACAAACCAAACTTGAAAAACTTTTCAGTACCTTGCTGAAGTTTATCTCGCAGTTCTTCAACATCTCTAAAAGCAGTATCGAGGACCGGGTCTCTTACCATGCCTTTTTCTTCAGCAAGCATTATCTGAGTCTGAATTTGAGTAGTTTTCTTTTTCAAGTCCTTTAAAAGCATTTCAGTATCTACCGGATAAATAAACATAGAAATATCAACAGTAACATTTAGATTTACTATAGGAGAAAACCAGCTTGTTTGAAGAAATCTAGGATACGCATATACGAAAATAGTTCGCACATACTTATCACCAAGTCTCACGAAATTTGGTGTAACCTGCATAGACGCAGGAGCTATGATGTCTTTGACTGTTGCTACTCCCTCTCTATAGATTCTTTGTGCCTCAAGAATAGCTTCTTGCGCAGCTGTGTCCATTATTGAATTGCTCGTTTGTTTTTTGAATATCGCCATAATTTTATTTTTGTAATTCTAATTTATCTACTTCAACTAACTTCTCTGATTCATAATTGGAGGGGTTGTAGGTATTGTATAAAAGCTCGATAAGCTCCTGAGTTTCGAGAGGCATAACTCTTAATCCGAGGGACTGGAGACCACTCTCTACATGACTGAGTCTTTGGAGCAACCTAGTTCTAGCTTTCTGAAATGCTTTTTCGCTTTGAGTCACAACAACGGCGGGATTTAGAAATTCTTTGATACCTTTTTTGGTTTTTTGATCTCCTGCACCACTATAAGGAATCACGATATAAAAGTTTTTACTCATAATCTGTGCCATTTCCACAAGCTCTCTCACATATTCCATGTATTCAGCCGTTTGTATGCGCAAAAGTTCATTTTGTTGCTTCATCTCTTGATTTGAAAGTTTTTCAAGATAGTTATCGATATCCAGTTTCCTAGACTGAATCAGTATCTGCAATGGAAAATCCATTGAATTCAAAAATTCTTGATAAGCATATATTATAGCATCTTGCTCCTCCTGAGATTTCAATGAAAAATTTATACTCGAAATCATTAGAACCGCCCTGAGAGAACCATCCTTCATAACCACCACTCCGTCTCTTATCTCATAAAAATCCAAGAAATGCTGAGTGCTAGCAGATGGTTTATTCCTCGCAAGTAACGGATTGTGCAAACTAGTTGTCGCTTTTTGTTTTTCCATTTCAGAATTATTAAAATTATTTCTTTAATATAGACCAGAGAGTAGTTCTTCTGCCCTCTTCTTTTTATCTCCCTGCACCTGTGGAATCACTTTGTCCATCCTGGCCTGAGATAATTCGGCCTGAGAATCCAATAACTCCGCATTTGATACTCTATTGGTGTCATCACCCTTATCGTGTAAAAGAGCTCCACCCTCTGTATCAAGCACATATGTCAATTTTTGAAGACTACTTTTATCCAATAATTCTTTGTGCTGAGTATCGCCCTCAGAAATCTTTTTTGCTTCCTCAGCTCTTCTTATATTGGTTTCAACCATTCTTTTCCAAACTCTCACTCTCGGTCTAAACAAAAGATATCTAACCATGGATAAAACCAAGCTGCTAAAAGGCATTCCATTGTATTTGTAAAATGCCAACATCACACAAACAACCATGATAGGAAAAGCCACAACTATAAAAAGGCCGATTTCCAAGACTTGGAACAACAAAAACGACATACCACCACCAGCTGCAATATAAATAAATTGGGTAAGAGTTAGTGGCCCAAATATTTTTTCCTTTACATCAATGAATTGTGGTAATGAAAATTGCATTTAGTTTTGAAGCATTTTACTAACATCAGCAACTACTTCGAATTCTGAACTCTCGAGGTATGGCTTTCCATTATCTTTATATGTAGTTGCTATTTTGGCTATATCATTTCCGGAAAATATACTCTGTCGTCCCATGTCCAAATAAGTTGTATAGAGTTCACTCTCTTGCCATTTGGTAAACATATCTGCCTTGCTATATCCATTTTTTTCGAGCTCGCTGATACCGTCAGAAAGATTTTTAAGCATATCTTCCTTACTCCCCATCATACGCAAATAAGATGGTGTAAGTTTTTTAAGATCCTCCGTGGTTTTTATTTCGACTAAATTTTTAGGTCCTTTGTTCTTTATTTCACTTGATATGCCATCTGTCATTTTTTCCGAAACTCTGTAGAGGTTTTTTGGCGCCTCTGTTTCTTTCAAAAATGGCTCTGGTTTTTTTAGATTTAGCACTCCCGAGTTTGCAGAAGAAAAATCTGAAATCCTTTTCTTTTCAGGTTCTTTTGGTACATATTCTTCTCTACTAAAAAGTTTATTGCTTTTCTGATTTAAAGATGAAGGTATTGCATTATCTTGTTCATCATATTTTTGATGGCTCAAATCTTCTCTTTGTGATTTGGCACCAAATTTAGGCAAAATAGATGCTAAGGAAAGTTTCTTTTTGTAACTCTCGCTAACTATCTCTTTTTTACCAGCAGACCTAACATCGTATTCCTCCCAAGGATCACGAAGTTCATTCTGAGATTTTTCATAAACCTCTTCTTTATAAAACTTATCTGGGGTTAACTTTCCTATCTCTACTAAACGACTAATAGCAGAAGCTAGTGAATACGCTTTCTCAGGATCAAAACCCACTCCACCATTTTCGAAACCGAGACCATACATCTGAGTAGCTTCATTTGTATCTCGCACATCCTTTACCTGACTCAACATTATGTTTTGAATTCTCAGAAGCTTGTCTTCTGTCAAACCCTCTACTCCCTGACTAAACAAAATCTTTTTTGTTATCTCATAAAGTTTTTCTTTATCAAGAATTTTGCGCTTGTGAGTATTTACATTTCGCCCTACTACTTTTTCATCTTCTTGATCAGTGCTATCTGGCTTAGGTTCAGAATTTATATTAACCCCCCTCAGGTCTTCATTTTCTACATTTTCTGAAATAGGAGAAGCTGTGTTTTTGTTTATAGGACCAGCGTCAGAAAATAGAAAATTGCGCCCGTGTTTCATCCATTGCTTAGCAGTCTCAAAAACATCCACTCCTCCAAAATAAGGATCCAGATATTTTAGCTCTGAGGCAGAGAGCTCTCCGGCAACAACCTCCGCCATATCAGCTCTGCAGTTTAGAGCTATTTGAAGCTCTTTGGCAAAATCTTGAAATTTTATTTTTTTATCAAGAAGTTTATCCCAAACACCGAATGCTCCTCTGAGTTGTTCATCGGTTGCTCCATGTGACTTAAGCAAAGCAGAAACACGCAAAGTAGCCGCATGTCCTTTTGCTATCATTATACCTTTCGGCATTCCTGTTTGTGTGTTTATATCCATTTTAAATTTACTAGCTAAGGTCGTCTTTGATTTCTTGGGGGACGCTGTGGAGCAGGTTGCTGAGTGGGTCCAACATTAGGAGCGGGTGGAATCAAGACAAAATTACCATTTTCAAATTTCACTTTATACTTATCAAAATCCTTTTCAATTCCCCTAGTATGCTCTCCTCTTGCCTTCATACTATCAAGGGCGAGATTTTTCGCATTTCTGATTACAGACAACCCATCCTGCCCCGTAATATGACCAGCGTATACCATATCCAAAGCCTTACCCATCCCACCGACAAGAGCCTCTTGTTGATCAACCGATCCTTCCTTATTTATGTTTCTAATCTGATTCAAACTAAGAGCTCCAGCAACTGCAAAATCAGAAAGAGATGACTTTGAAATCTTTTTACCCTCTCCCTTTTTAATCTTTTCCTTAATTGCTAAAACTCTTTTAGACGCGTTTGCATCAGACTTACTAATACCTGCAGCTGAGAGCTCAGGCATAGCATTCATCATAGCTTTGCTGTCCGCACCAATAAAATCAGCAAATTTCATCAACTTATCTGCGCCTTCTTTGGTATCAATATTGAATCCGGCTATACTTCTCCCCCCCTTACTATCTGTAACTATAGCCTTATCGAGCTCGCCCCTCTTCGAAAGCTCGTTCAATCTTCCGCCAATATCATTCCTTTGTTTCCTAGTCATTCTTCCAAGAAGAGTAGATTTAAACTGATTTAGACTACCAGAAATAGTATCGGAGGATAAACCCTCGAGATTCTTTTGACTTTCAGCAACTTCCTTCTTTCGTTCACTACGTCGTTCCTGAGCGCCCTTCCACTGAGACAAAACTTTATCCTGAGTTCCTTGCAAGACTCTCCTGGTACCCATTGCCGTAGCAGAAACTGCACCTTTGGTGCCAGACCAAGCCGCAGAACCAATTCTGGAGGCTCCCTTTTTGAGCCTCTTGGTAATACCGCCTTGTATTTTTTTACCCATACTCTCCACAAAACCTGCCGTGGCGATACCCATTTTTTTACCTGTTCCAATTGCCATCGTGAGCAACACAAGAACAACTATAGTAATAAACATAGCGTCACCATTGAGCTGGCCTATAGGAAAAGCTTCGAAATATCGTTCAACATTATTGCCATTAATAGCTATTGGTTCTAAATTAGTCGCAAGAGATTTAACCATGAAGTTGCTAGCAAGATATATATAAAACATAGCGACTGGCCCCATAAAAACTATTCCACCAAATTTCGACCACCACTTACTTAGATGGCTCCGTAAAAATGGTACCGTAAATGTCCAAAAAGCATAAGGAGAAAAAATCGTGTACATCCATATACCAATTTTTCTACCCACAAAAAGCACTAACAACCCCAAAATCACAAAAGCTATATACAAAGAAAATAAAAAGATCATCGCAAGCTGAACGATAAAATCACCGGTATGAAATTTAGAACCATCAGCTTGATTTGTATCCAAACGAGATGCAGCCAAGCTTATATCTAACTGAGGTAACCCGAGAGCATAAACCAAAGCCATACCTATTCCATGTTGTCCCTTTGGTTGCTTATATCTGCTATCAAATTTAGCCCACATCTGCGTTGCATCAGTTGAACCATCATTATATCCTTCTAAATCCTTCCAGGCACTAAATGATTTCGCCCTACCAAGAGATGTAATATTTTCAGAGTTACTCATAGAGAACATCAGAACTTCAGCGAAATCCACAACTACATAACATATATGTTTGGAAAAATTTATAAGAAGTATTGCTATTAAAAGCTTCGGTAAAAGCGCTTTAACAGAGTACGCCTGAATTTTGAAAATGGTTGCAAACGCGATAGTAAGCATCACCAAGATAAATCCCATGTTCATCAAATCCTTCACAAGTCCCCACCCCAAATCAACCATACCACTATCTCTAGCCCAAACACCCTGCACAAAAGCATCAAAAATACCTGCGATCCATACTATACACATCAAAACTGTTCTAATCAGGAAAGTTAGAACAGCACCTATTATCTGATTTACATATGACATGATTTCAAAACCAGCTCCAGCAAATCCCATCGGCAGTAAAACCAAAAAAAGACAAGCGCATATAACCATGCTCAAGAGAAATAATTTTCTATTTTTTGTTTTAATAATCTTTTTCACTATTTTATTATTTTTGAGGAAATTGAGTACCTGTCATTTCAGTCATCAGTTGAGACTGTACTTTTTCGCCGCGCGATTTCATCTCTTCTGCTATTGCGCTATCATATATGGGAGTTCCGGCTTTGAAATCTAGATAGCTTAGTACTAGTAAAACAAATGCAATTAACGCGATCACCACCACGCCACCTATTAAAACAGGCAAGGCTGGCAAAATCACACTAGTAAAAAAGGCTACCAGCATCCTCTTCGTAGCGATGGCCGCAACCCTCATCTTGTTAGCAGCATTAGCCGCAACCTCACTTGCTTTTCTTTTAGCCATTTCAGATGCTAGTTCCTGGGCTTGATCTTCGGAATCACTACCTTCCTCTTGATCATCTTCCCTATCAGCCTTTAACATCTCAGCATAGTCTTGCATATTTGCCATTCAAAGTATTTTAACCAATAAAAATATTAATACTGGACTGGGCCGTCCTTTTTATAGTCATCTTCAAACTTATTGATAAAATCAATCCCATACTGACCGTTATGAAATTTAGGCTTTACACCAGTTGACCCAGCGATAAAATTATCAATTGCTTTTTCCAAAAGAGGAGCCAGGACTGAAGCTATTAAGTTTTGAGAATTGGTTAGTACAGAATCTTTGGCCCAAGAAATCATTTTTTCTTTATCTTGTAATGCCCCTTTTGCACGCTCCGTAGTGCCTAGCGCATCAGTCACCGCAACTGAACCATCAGAGCTCATGTTGGCAAGCTTATTTGCTTCATTGCGTGATTCAGCTTCGTCAGCTGCGGATTGCAATTCGAGATATGTCTGCATGTCACTACCAGCTGACTCCTTAAGATATTCTGCCAAACTCAGCTCTGTATCTATAGTATTGTCATCTCCAACTTCAATTGTAAATCCACCCTTTGCATACGAACCTTCCTTCAAAACAGGAGGACACTCGGCTAAATCATACGAGGCATTTTTTCCAACAAAATTAAAAAACTCGACATCTATATTGAAACAATTATTAGCATACCACTTCATAAGATCTGCGGCAGCCTTGCCAACATCTCCGTGCAAATACTCATCCATATTATCAATCACACCACCCTCTGCAAAAATTTCCTCTTGGATTTTCTGCTGTATTACATCCAAGGTTTTAACAATCACCATCTTTGCAATAAGCTCCATTATGGTATCTAGCAAAATGTCGAGAAAACTATCAGCAAACTGCTCCCAGTTAGCTAACCAGTTAGCCTGAGCTTTCTCGGTGGGATTGATAGCAATAACTCCCCCATAAACAAAAGCCAGTGAACAGAGTATGAGTATTAGTACTGTTTTCTTGATAAAAGATTTCATTATTCTTCGGTGAGGTTATTTAGATCCAATCCATAAGAACTAGCATCGCTACTTATAGATATACCAGTGGATGGAATGCCAAGACTATACATAGTAGACAAAGAATCTACGCTGGTAAGAATTTGTTGAAACGAACCGATCAATCCACGCAATTCTATAAGAGAATTTAGCGCTCCATCATACGAGAGACCAAAATTTCCAATATCTCCAACGATTTGGGATGCCACAGTACCAAAACCAATCCCTTGCTTGTGAAGCTCTATCACATCCTCAACTGGAGCAACCTCAAGATCCAAAAGATTTGTCGATATTTTATCAAAATCGTCTGCATACGAAGCCATTGTAGAAAGATCTCCCGCCTGAAGTGCATTCATCATCTCACTGCCTCCATCCAGAGAACAAAAAGTGCAATTTTTGTATAATTCACCCTGCAAATTATTGAAATATTTTACCACGGACTCAGTGCTAGAATCCTCGCCTATTTTTATTTCACTATCCGCTATTTCAGGTAGCTCAAATGATTCAATATCATCGGGGTCGGCACCTAATGTAATTCCAAGATCTCTAATAGAATCTTCAGTAATCTCTGCATCACCAAACTTACTCAAATCTATTTCTTCACCGTTTTCGGCGGCCTCAATCATGTCAGTAAGCACATTTGATTCTACTTGTCCTTCTTCGTTTTCTATCAAAGCTCCAGCGTCTGAGTCCAGAGGATCGTGTCCACTAGAAATTTCTACGCCATCATAATATCCATCTCCATCAGTATCTTTTTCAAGTGGATTTGTTTTATAAGTTGAAACTTCTTCGCCATCAGAAATACGATCTCCGTCAGTGTCCATACTCCAAGGATCTGTAGAATAAGTTTCAAGCTCATCAGCATTGTTCAAACCATCGCCATCAGTGTCCAACGTAGAATCAGAAATAGCTGTTACAGTTTTTACTCCCAGAAATTTTTCCTGAACAGACTTAGTTCTACTCGAAGAGAACAAATCTCCTTCTTCGAATAAACCAGATTTCAAAGAAAAAACAGTCACAAAAGATGTAACTGTCACTATAACAATTCCTATAACTATAAGTTGTATTTTTTCTCTATCCATTTAAAATTTTGTTTTGAAGTTGATTTTTGTGTTTCGGCTAAAAATTAGCCAATCGAGGAGCAAATTTACTTGCTAATTATATAATAAAGTCTATATTTGGGCAACTAGTTTATCCCCGTTTTTATGCAACATATCTTAACCCGCGTCAAACAGTTATTTGGATTCGATAAGCTCTTTATGAAAAGCCTCCCAATCTTCTATTCCGAGCTCCTGAGCCCTTACTTTTGGCTTAAAACCAAGCTTAGACAATGCCATTGCTACACTTTCAGCACTAAAATTACTGCTTTTTAGGTTGTTTTGGAGAGTTTTACGCTTATGTGAAAACCCTATTTTGGCTAATTTAAGCAATTCTTCACACTTTTTTGGATCTTTTTGATTTGGGGTAATCCTTATTATCCTAGAAACAATCTCTGGTTCGGGGAAAAAGCTCTCTGGAGGCACCACATCCAGAAGCTCAACGCTTGCTTTTAGCTGTACAGACAGCGAAAGTAAGCTCATTTTCCCCTTTTTTTGAACTATTCTAGTAGCTACTTCGTCTTGAATCAGAAAAACCATGGTTTTTGGTAAAATATCACATTCATAAAGAAAATGCCTGAAAACTCGCGAAGTTATAGAATACGGCAGACTTCCTATGAGCTTAAACTCATTTTCCGAACAAAAACTCAGAGCATCGCACTCGGTAACCTTGGCGTTTGGAAACTTTTTCAGCCTTTTTCCTAGGTTTTGGACAAATCCACGCTCCGTATCTAGAATTTGGATGTTTTTTTCAGTTTCTACGAGTTTAAAACTGAGCGCACCAAGTCCTCCCCCTATTTCAACAATATTGTCGCCATCCTTGGCACCTATATATTCAACCATTTTTCGTGCTACATCCTCGTTTATCAGAAAATTTTGACCAAACGCTTTTTGTGGCTCAATTCGCAATTCACCAAGCATTGATTTTACAAAATCCTTTGAATATTTATACATTGGACTAAATTAGACATTATAGATAAAATAGATACGATTTACTTATACCATGATTAAACATATAGAGAAACTATTTACCAAACTAGAAAACCTAGAATTCAAACTCAAGGACTGGATTTTTGTATTCGTTTCTGTGATTTTGATAAAAATGATTATGGACGCTCTCTCGGGTAACTCTATATTTACAATGAACTATATAGAGATTTTTATTCACTCTATGTTTATATACCTGTTTACCGCACTGATTCTAATGATTATTGTTATTAAACTTACAAGGCAACCACTCAAAAAAGTTGCCGGTGTCTCACTTATCGCTATATTTACACTTCCTCTGGTAAATATAATTGATTTAACATTTTCCGCAGGCAAGGATTATTTTAGAGCATACATTTTTCAAAGTCCCACCGGAGTCATCCATGATTTTATCACTTTTTTCGGAGGAAACCCCACAACAGGGATCACTTACGGCATGCGAATTCAAACAGCTTTGGTTTGCATAGCTCTTGGCGTGTATATTTTTATCAGAACAAAGAAATATTGGAAAGCTATATTGGGTGGACTACTTGGCTATACTACTATGTTTTGTTGTTTTGCATTGCCATCGATAATAGCAAACATCATCTTGTTTATACAGGGAAAAGAAAATACCCCACAGAGCGTCATAGCTCATTTTGCAGTAGGAAGACCGCTCGTGGGAAACTTTTTAATACCACGCTACAATATATTTGATATAAAATTTTCTTTATGGCTCGCTGTTTTTATCACCATTGCGCTTTTCTTACTGCAATTAACAGCTGACAAGAAAAAAGCATGGGCTTTTTTCAAAAATCTTCGTCTCACCAGAGTACTCTCACAGCTAGCACCCTACCTAGGTGGATTTGCAGTTGCATACATCCTAACACAGAACAAACCCTACCTGGGAATATACGAATGGCTTTCTTTCGCAGTGCTTGGACTAGCTATTTTGTGGAATTGGATTTTTGGATTATGCCTAAACGATATATACGATATAGATGTGGACAAGCAATCAAAAGCAAATAACTGGAGGCCACTCCCCTCTGGCATCATGAGTATTCCTGAATTTTGGTCTATTGCCTTTATATCTTTTTTGATGAGCTCAGTACTCGCACTACTTGTTGATTATAGATTCTTTCTTTTTATGTCAGTGCTAAACGCCATTGTGTATATTTATTCAACTCCACCTATAAGACTCAGAAGGTTCATTTTTCTTTCAAACACACTCATTGCTTTTCTTTTTGTTTTGGTGGTTATGATGGGAGCCATGTTTATGTCATCAAGTCCTCATATTCAAGCTTTTCCTAGAGAAATTTTGATCGCCGTGTTTGTGATTATTTTTCTTATCGCATCAATCAAAGATGTAAAAGACAGAGAAGCTGATAAACAAAATGGAATCACTACTATTCCAACTCTATTTGGAGAAAAAAAAGGCAAACTCGTGACTGCCACAATGTTTACCCTCGCCTATTTCGTAGTTCCCATAGCACTTCGAGAACCAATGTTATTTTTGGTAGCAACAGGATTTGGTATTTTTACTTTCCTAATTCTTGCTGCCAATAAACTCCAAGAAAGACTTATGTTCGTAGTTACACTTTGCTACATACTAATTGTTTTCTTGATAGTCTATATTTAGTATTACCAATTTTTATTCATAATTCTGTCAAGTATTCCCGATCCTCCACTCTCACCGCCATGAGAATCGTCGTCGACATATTCAATACCGTCAAAATCGGTATTTTTGTTTACATATTCTTTGAAAGAAAAATCTATATCTGAAATAAACTGCGAAGGTGGATTCATTTGAATTCCTCCATAAAGCATTCTGGTCTTGGCGTGAACAATCGTCAGTTTTTCCCTTGCCCTCGTCATACCTACATAGCAAAGCCTTCTTTCTTCATCTGCTTCTTTTGGATCTGCGATACTTCTCGAATGAGGAAACAATCCTTCCTCCATGCCAACTATAAATACTTCTTTGAATTCCAAACCCTTTGCGGAATGCATAGTCATAAGCAGCACTGAATTTTTTTTATCATCCACGTGATCGAGATCAGTAACCAAAGCTATTTCCTGAAGCATATTTGAAACACCATCAAGTCCAACTTTGTCTGAAAATTTATCAGCCAAAGTTTTTAGTTCTTGGATATTTTCCCACCTAGACTCCCCCTCTTCGCTACCATCTTTGACGTAGTCTGCATATTTGGTTTTTGATTCAACGAGCTCAATAATTTGAACAGGAGATAATTTTACGGCACTGTTTCTAATCTCGCTAATCATAACAAAAAAATCATAAAGAGACTTGGTGCGAGCATTTGTGTTTTTGAGTTCAGCTACGGCGGTGATGAGATCTATATTTTTTTCCTCTGCAAATTTAAAAATTTTCTCGAGGGTTTTTTCACCTATACCGCGTGGTGGTTCATTTATAATTCTTTGCATTGCTACGGTATTGTTTGGATTTACTATCAAAGAAAGATAAGCCAAAACATCTTTTACTTCTTTGCGCTCATAGAACTTCACACCCCCTACAATTTGATAAGGTATGCCATAGGCCATGAGAGCCTCTTCAAGTGCTCTGGACTGCGCGTTGGTACGATACAAAACTGCAAAATCAGAATTCTTACTGCCGTTATCAATAGAAGAAATAATTGATTTGGCAACAAATCTTGCCTCATCTTTCTCGTCTCGAGCTTCATAAACTTTTATTTTTTCGCCACCACCTTTTTCTGTCCACAATTTTTTGTCTTTCTTTTCTCTTGCTTTTTCCATTACACCGTGAGCTCCGTTTAATATATTGGAAGTGGATCTATAATTTTGCTCAAGTTTTACCGTAAGAGCATCTGGATAGTCTTTTTCAAATGAAAGTATGTTTTTTATATCGGCACCTCTCCAAGAATAAATACTCTGCCAATCATCTCCCACCACACAAAGATTGCGATGATTTTCAGCAAGCATATTTATAAAAACATACTGGGCCTTGTTTGTGTCTTGATACTCATCGACCATAATATATGAAAATAGTTCTTGATAGCGTTTCAAAATTTGAGGATATTTTTTTAGAAGCTCTACGGAATAGAAAATCAGATCGCCGAAATCCAAAGCATTATTTTTCTTCAGATTCTTTTGATAGCGCGCATATATATCTCCGACTTCATCCGAAATATAGCTTTCGTAAAAATCTTTGAAGTGATTGTAATCAACTAAATCGTTCTTAGCGTTTTCAATAAGAGAAAGTGCGGATCTCGGGTTGATTTTTTTCTGATCCATGTCCGTGTCAGAGATAATATTTTTTATCATTTTTAGCTGATCGTATTCGTCATATATAGAAAAGCTAGAACTGATTCCCAGCGCGCCTATTTCGTGTCTTAAAAATCTCGCACAAACTGAATGGAAAGTTCCTATTGTAGGCATTGATGTGTTTTGGTTTTCCAGAAGACTGGCAATACGCTCTTTCATTTCTCCAGCAGCTTTATTTGTAAAAGTAACTGCCAAAATATTTTTCGCTGGTACTTTGTGCTGTGAAATCAAATAAGCAACCCTATGCGTAAGAGTTTTTGTCTTTCCAGAACCAGCACCTGCTAAAATCAAAATAGGACCCTCTTTTTGGATCACGGCTTTTCCCTGTTCCTTATTTAGATTCTCTATTAACAACTTTTTATTTGCTTAATAACTCAAAAAAGTGAACTTTTTGAAATAATAACCTTGCCATATTAACATTTTTGAACTATTTTGGGTAATTTCCAATATTTCACAATGTTTGTTAATAAAAGTAAAGCTAGTTGCCCTTTTGCAGTATACTAAGCCACTAAAACTAACTAGCTTGACATCCCTGCCCCATCTGGTAACCTTGCATGTAAACGCCATGAAATATTTGGCTTTTTACATTGCTTTTTGGCTTATTTAAGCCGAAATACAAAGCAGAGAGCTAATTATAGGCCCAATTATGGGATATCGCTAATTATAGCGTTTTTCCGATAAAAAAGGCTTTGAGGGGTTTAAACATATTAAACGCCTATTCAAAAATCTGGATTGTAACGATACGAGAATAACTGATAAAACTGCGACTAAACGCAATTTAGTTTGTATTATTTCTGAAACTTTAAAAAGGACCTCAAAAATCCCTTCCCTATCAGGTTTTAGTATAAAGGGGTTGCTTGACTCTAGATATATCATACATGCCGCGCTTGTTATCGTGGGCATTTTTATTGTATGGATAAATGTTAATGCAAAAGGTGTAGATGCGAGCGCGCAAAACAGTACCGTGCTAACTGAGTACCTTAATTCCAAAGAACAGACTCAGGTAGTAAAAGCCAACTTTGAGAAAATGCAGCCAAACTCGATGCTATCAAATTCAACTAAACTAAACTCTCCCGTGCTCTTGGCATCTGCTGCTTCAACGATAAAATTGAAAGATGATGAGGAACAAGTCAGTACTTCTGGTACAGCAGTGCTTGCTCAGAAATCTCCCGATCCCGAAGATTATTCCGCAGGAAAACCTGCAACATCTTCATATAGTCAAAGAGATCCTATTGAAATTTATATAGTGAAATCAGGCGAGACTCTATTTAGTATTGCTTCCAAATTTGGACTTTCCTATTGGACACTATATCAAGATAGTAAATTTGAGGGAGACAACCTAAGACCAGGACAATCTATTTCGATCCCCGCAGTAGATGGAAAAATTCACACAGTTGAAAGTGGTGAGACTCTTGATAGTATACTTGCCAAATACAATTCTGGTTCAAAAAAACAAACAACTATCAAGGTAAATAAGCTAGACGGAGCTGATGATATAAAAGAAGGAATGCTTATCATAATTCCTGGAGTTAAACTTTCTAAACCCGAACCCAAACCAGAAGTCACAACTCCTACAGCAACATCTTTTGCAAGAACTCAGATATATACACCTACAACAAATTACTCAGCCCCCGCCTCATACAGTGGAGGTTCAATAAGAGCAAGTACTGCACTTGCAGGAAGAGTAAGCCAAGGATGTAGATATGGACACGTCGCAATAGACGTAGGTGCTCCCGTGGGAAGTGCTATTAGAGCAGCTGAAAGCGGAGTAGTTACTGCTGCAAACTGGGGCAATGGATACGGAATGAAAGTTGAAATCAGTCATGGTGGTGGCACCTCTACACTCTATGCCCACATGAGTAGCTTCGCAGTTTCCGGAGGCCAATCAGTAAGCAAAGGTCAGATTATCGGATATGTTGGAATGACTGGATGGACCACTGGACCTCATCTTCACTTTGAACTTAAACAAGGCGGATCAAAAACCTGCCCTGCATATTAAAAACTTAATACCCCGCCTCGATCTCAATCGCCACATTGTGGTGCCACGAGTACGAGCGGGGTATTTTGTTACTCTTTTATGGAAACTGGGCGATACTGTAAAGCTTCCATAATATGCTCTTCTTTTATATTTTCCACTGCTTCCAAATCTGCTATGGTACGAGCAAGTTTTATGATTCTAAAATATGCTCTAGCGGAGAGACCCAGCTTGTCAGCTGCGTTAACCATTTTTTTACCAAGCTCATCTCCTAGCTCACAATACTTTAGTATTTCCGAAGATTTCATTTCACTGTTTGTGATAATTTTAGTGTTCTCAAATCTTTTCAGTTGAATATTGCGCGCTTTTTCTACTCTCAGAAATACATTACGCGAACACTCTGATTCTGTTTCTGCGTATTTTTTTGATTGCAACTCTTCCAGATTAACTTTTTTTACATTTATATGCATATCTATACGATCAAGCAATGGCCCTGATAATTTTTTGGAGTAATTATTTATCTGAAAAGGCGTGCAAGTACATTGATGAGTGCTATCGCCAAAAAATCCACAAGGGCAAGGATTCATAGAAGCGATCAAAATAAATTTCGCAGGAAACGTGAGAGTTCCCTGAGCCCTTGCTATTGTAATCACTCCATCTTCCAAAGGTTGCCTGAGGTTTTCTAGCACGGCTCTTGAAAATTCAGGAAATTCATCCAAAAATAAAACTCCTCTATGCGCCAAGCTTATCTCTCCTGGACGAGGCCAAGTTCCACCACCCACCAATGCTGCCCCCGAGGCAGTATGATGAGGCGATCTAAATGGTCGCTCATCGATAAGTGCAGCGTGGTCAGATAGGGTACCTGCAATACTATGTATCTTGGTTACCTCTAGTGCTTCTGAGATATGCATTTCAGGCAAGATTGTAACGAACGATCTAGCTAGCATTGTTTTTCCGGATCCGGGAGGACCAGAAAAAATCACATTGTGAGAACCTGCGGCGGCAATTTCCAGAGCCCTCTTTGCTTGTTCTTGTCCTTTGACGAATTTCAAATCGAGTGAAGATTCGTAGTTGCACCTATTTTTGGTAACAGTACTAATCGGCTTATTTGTTATTTCTATCTTTTTATTTAGATGCATTACGATTTCTTTCAAACTCTTGGCTCCGTAAATATTCAAACCCTTCACAATCATGGCTTCATTTAAATTTTCATAGGGTACAAAAATTTCTTCTATTCCTGCCTCCTTTGCTGCAATGGTTATTGGAAGTACGCCATTTACCCTTCTCAAGTTTCCTTCCAGAGAAAGCTCACCCACAAAAAGCTTATTCGCAAGATTTAGAGGAACTTCTGATTCAGCCGAGAGAATGCCTATAGCCAAAGGCAGATCAAAAGCAGTTCCCTCCTTTCGTAAATCTGCCGGAGCCAGACTCGCAGTAATTCTAGTAAGTGGATAATCAAAGCCACTTGTTTTGACTGCTGCTCTAACCCTGTCCTTGGCCTCTTTGATGGCAGTATCAGCTAGTCCCACAATGAAAAAATTGGTAGGGGCTCTGTCCACATAGACTTCAACTTCTATTAGCTTTGCTTCAAGTCCCACAACCGAAGCAGAGATCACTTTTGATGGAAACATATTTAAAAGTTAGAAATAAATACAACAAAAAAAGCCGGATACCCGGCTTTTGAAAAATTATTTGTGGAGGATGTACGAACCTAATTTATCATCAATTTTTTTCTGGGTCAACTACTTTTTCTTGGTAATCTTTTTTACTGCGATCTTTACTACCCTACCTGTTTTTACCTTATTTGGAGAATCTGGAAAATGGATCCTATCTTCATAATCCTTACTAGCTTTTACGAATTCATATCTACTGTACAATTCCTGAGAAGCAAAGCTAATAGCAAAAACAAAGATAGCTAGGTTAACAAAATGCCACCAATCAATGTTGCCATTGAAAATAAAATAAACCAAACATACACTAAGTCCTGCCCACAACATACTATTGATCATGGAAATGGTAAGTCTGAGACTTGAAAAAGTGGGATTATTATCACTTCCAAAAGAAGGCTCGTCGTCATTGCATGAATAATAGAAATATTTTTCAAGCTCGGTATTTCTATCCACAAAATATCTTCTTATTTTTGCCAACGCTCTAAAATACTGAACCTTTGAGATAACCCTACGAGTCAGTCTCACAAAAAGCATACTTCCAAAAACAATCAGTCCAACAATGAATACAAATAGAACAAAAATAAATCTGCCGCTAAAACCCTGTACCTGAAACAATACCAACAAAGTAGCACCGACCGCAGAAATAATTGATATAAAAAACTGAACCCTACTGTGCCCCATTTCACTCGTATAAATAAGCATATCCTTTATGCGCTCATACTCGGTGATGATAAACTCATCTTGGGCAGGAATATTGGATCCGTCTATTTTTGCTCTTCTTTTTATTTGTTTTTTCATTTTAATAATATTTGATTCACCAATAATATCATATATATCCGTTTTTCCAAAGATCATCTCCATAGTTCATAACTAATTTTTTTAGCTTACCAACATTAATCCTTTTTCTAAGCAACTGAATAACCCTTCTGTCTCTTGCAACCTTGGCGGACGTTCGTTGAGGAAATGAAATTCCATTAAGCTTTGAGAGAAAAAGCCATTCGCACCCAACAACATTTAGTATATATTTTTGATGCTTAATTTTTTCAACACCCGGCATAATGATTTTTTTCACATTTTCAGTGTAAACTAAATCGAAGGTCGTACTGCTTTTTTTCATGCTCACGGAGAAAAAACCAGATGATTTTGAGCTCTTCATCTTTTTCCATCCTTTTTCCAAGAAATCCGTTTCAACTTTTATCAATAGATTCCTATCGGGAAACAAGACATCAATATCTAATGATGCCTTGATGCCTGTATAAATAAATCCAGCAAACCCAGCAAAAATAGCATATTCAGAAATACCACCAAGATACTCTAGAATTTCGTTTATTTCTTTATTCATTTTTTGTGTTTTTTATTCTTTTTAATATGGCCCCAAATATACCAACCAATCCATAAAACTATCAACCCAAGTATTAATAAATTGAATGGCTCAAGTTTTTGCAAAATATTTTCCCAACTCCCCTGCATCTTCATTCCCAACCACACAAAAAGAATGCACCAAGGCGTAAAGCCAAGTAAGGTATACAAACAAAATTTTCCAAAATGCATCTTTGCTATTCCAGCGGGAAAAGAAACATAGGTCCTCACAATCGGGAGAAATCTACCCACGAAAACCGATAATTCACCTCTCTTTTTAAACCATCTATCCCCTATATGCATATCCTTCCTGGAAATAAAGATGTATTTTCCGTATTTGGTGAGCAAGGTTCTACCCCCTTTGTACCCTAGCCAGTAGGCCACAATAGATCCTACAAAATTACCTAGTGTACCAATCAAAACCACCATCCAAAAACTAAACTCACCTGTAGCTACAAGAAATCCAGAAAAAGGAATTACAATCTCTGAGGGAATGGGTATCCCGCACCCTTGAGAAACCATCAACAAAAAAAGACCCAGATACCCTCCTGCATCAATAAAATTTATAATAAAATCTGAAAATATACTTAAAAAATCAAACATATTTGTTTATTTTTTATCCACTAAATTCTCTTTTCTTATGTATTCTACTATAACTACGCAAACGCCCAAAATAATAGCAAGATCAGCGACATTGAAGGAAGGTATGCTATATAAATTAATATAATCAATAACTACTCCCCTAAATATTCGATCTATCAAGTTTCCGATGGCGCCACCAAAAACAAAACCAGAAGCAATGTGAGTTAAAACTGATCCCGCAAGCAAATACTTGAAATAGATAAATGAAAAAATAGCTAAAGCTAAAAACAAAACGATTATAATAAAAAAGACGTGCATTGAGGAACCCATCCCAAAAGCTACGCCTTTATTAAAAACTAGGTAAAAATCTATTATTCCTAAAAAATCATAATTATCGCCTGCATTTTTCAGATCGTTTATCAGAAAATATTTTAGTCCCTGATCAACAATCAATACAGCAACAGCAGATAGAATAAATAATTTTATTTTTGTGAACTGCATTTGATGCATGTTTGAGTTTCGGGTATAGCTTCCAATCTCTCTTCTTCTATTTCAACACCGCACTTCACACACTTACCATAAGTACCGTTTTTGATTCGCTCCAATGCCTTTTTTATTTCAAGAGCTTTGGTTTCCAAAATTTGTTCTTCGGAAACTCTTGCTTCCATATTTACATATTCTTGCGCATTGTCTTCTTCGTCATCTCCAAAATCTTCGTATACGGCATCATAGTCGTCCTTAACGGAACCGTCCTTCTTGGCGATATGAGACAAGTCGTCTTCTATTTTTCTTCTTTCGTCTTCTAGCTGCTTTTGAAATTTTTGTAGTTTTGTTTCTTCCATTGGATTTATTTTATTTGTATTACCATTATATCACAAATTTGGCATTTTTTAAAGTAAAACATAAATTATATCCTTTGAACACAAAGTGTATTCGGCATATAAAAAATTAGCAGAGCAAATTATAAACGCCCAGACTCATTGCCAAATCCATTTAATCAAAGAAGTATTTAGTAATTGAACTACGCACAATATAAATCAAGTAACCTATCAGAACATTTTATATTTTTTTTCAATCAATAAGGTGGATTCGTTTCGAAAAAACAGTATAAATAAAAAACGGACGCCTAGTTAGACTGTCCAAATAATCAATGCACCCTATATTATGATGATAGGGTGCCGAACGGGCACCTAAAAATAATTTTTTGTGCCTGCCGACACCCTTTTTATGCCAGCCCAGAAACTGATAATCGCATAAGGGTGAGCTTGTGCAACACCAGCATTTCCACCGAGTTGACATGAATCGTTTGCTAATTGTAAGCAGATCTTACAACCAACTGTTTTTGCCGTTCTCTTCGGTTGTCACTAATTTTGGTGACTCCCGACAATTTTGTTTTTGTATTTGATCAATGAACAATTTTTGTTTTTTGTTTTGGATTCGCTGATTGCAGCGATTTTGAACAGCAAAAAACCTAATAATGCCTAAAAGCTAGGTATTACGGTGGTTTTCGACTGGTTCTCAATGAACTTATACGAGTATAGCATAAATTTTGAATAAAATCAAGGATCTTACACTCAAATATTTTATATTTTTCTTTTTTGCCTTGTTTGTGAGCAATATCAAACGACATCACTGGCTACGTTCGAGATGATTATACTCCATAACATCAGTTATCCACATTCACAAAGAGTTTGATATGGTCTACAATGTAATACCGTGCTTCTCAAAACTAAGAAGCCGGAAAAAAACCAAAGCCAAAGATAAAACCCCGCCAAAAACGGGGTTTTATCGTGCAAATTATTTAGACTAAAATTGATCTATCCAGTTTTTGGCGGTATGCCCTATCTCTGACTTCTCACATTCAACTATTCCAATCTCGGGAAGACTCTTTATAAACATCGCCCCGTAGTTTTCCGATTTAATCCTGCTGTCCAAAACTACAACTACGCCCTTATCTTTTCTGCTCCTTATGAGTCTACCGAAACCTTGTCTGAATTTTAGTATCGCGAGAGGCAACGCATATTTTTTAAAACCGGAAGTATACTGCTTTTGTCTGTAATAATGTATCGGTTCAGTGGGAACTACGAACGGAAGCTTTGTTATAACTACCGCTTGAAGCTGATCACCCGAAACATCTATGCCTTCCCAGAAACTATCAGTACCAAGTAACACCGCTGACTTTGATTCTTTGAAACGATCTAATATTTTTGCCCTACCGCCTGTTACTCCTTGGGCTAAAAGCTCTATTCCAGATTCCTTGAGCGGCTGAAACAATTTTTTGTACACTGTTCTGACTGCTGCATGAGAGGTGAACAAAACAAGTGTTCTGCCATTTATTTTCTTTGCAATGTCATTTACTATCTTCACAACCTCGGATGAATACTCTCTGTTGCTTGGATGAGATATTTCATCAGGTAAAATTACGAGCGATCTATTTTTGAAATCGTATCCAGAAGGAATTTTGTGAAACTCAAACCCATTAAGCGCAAGACTATTTGCGAAATATTCAAATGGTTTTTCGGAAAAAGTATCAAGTGTAGCTGATGTGAGTATTATAGATCGCTTGGTTTTGTATAGTCTTTCCAAAAGTATGTCGCCAATTTTAACAGGAGATGAAACTATAACCACCTCTTCATTTTCAAACACACTAGACCATACAACACTACCCTGCCCCATACTCCCAAAAACATATTTAATTTTTGTTGCGAAATACAAACACTCATCAGCCAAACCCCTTAGATACATTTTTCTTTTTTGGTTTGCCTTGGTTTCAGAAAATTTGGTGAACTCACTAGCCAAATCCATCAACAAAATTTCTAGTTCATCAAAAGCTTTTTTCATTCTATCAAAATCTATAGCATCGAGAACTCTTTCCTCAAAGATAACTCTAGGGAAATTTTCTGAATCATTGTTGTTGAATTTTGATGTAAACATCCCAGCGAGACCAAATGCCATATCTACTTTTGCTGATAGGCCACTAGCTAGCTCTGAAATTTTTTCATCAGTAACCCTAATCCTTGATTTTTTTGAAGACGCACCTGATTTGATATTTTTCGCAAGCCAAGTAAACAAAGATAATCTTAGCTCTTCACTATAAGCACTGGTCGCAGAGTCTTCGAGCTTGTGAGCCTCATCTACAATCACATGCTCCCCCAAAAGTACATCTGAGTTGTCTATTTTGGGATTTGAAAGCAAGAGCGAATGATTTACGACTACGATATGGGAATTTTGCGCCTTGATTCTAGCTTTTTGGATGAAGCAATCTTTTTTGGAGGGACAAAGGTTGCCAAAACAGCTTCCTATGCCAGAAGTATTTACCAAATAAATAAGTCTTCTTTCTTCAAAATTAAGATTCATTTCAGACAAATCTCCCGTACTGCTTCTACTGAGCCAAATCACGATTTTAACCAAAAAAGAAGCAACAATAGGATCTATGCTCTTTCTATTTAGAACCTCTTCTAGTTTTCTGTAGCATAGATAGTTATTTCTACCCTTAAGGGAGCTCCACCTGAATTCAAAAGGAAGAAATTTCTCCAAACTTGGAATATCTTTATTCACAAGCTGATCCTGGAGAGTCTTTGTGCCGGTTGAGATTATCACCTGCTCATCTCTTGCTTTGGCGAAATAGGCTGCTGGCAAAAGATATGCCATAGATTTCCCTATACCAGTACCTGCTTCTATCAGGGCCTTTTTGTTTTTACTTAGTGCGTCAGAAACAATCTTGGCGAATTTGACTTGGTCTGCTCTGTATTCAAAATTGGGAAACTCTTTCTTTAGCTTCTTACTTTCAAAAAGTTTTTCTATATTGGCACTATTGAACTCGCTTATTTTTTCAATGCTCGATCTAATCTTGATATGCTTTTTCGTTTTACTGCTAGATAAAACGGCGCTTTTGTATTCTTTAACGGCGCTTTTATCAAATAACCACCCCATATCCCATTCACTTCTAGAGACTATGTCTCGTATTTGAGCTAGCGTTTCCTTGGAAAGCTCTTTGATCTTGGATTGAAGCAATAAAAGAAGCTCCAAACTAGCTTTGGCATCATCTAGTGCCCTATGTTTTTCAATATGAGAAATTTCAAGCTTACGAGTAAGCGCCTCTAGACTATAGGAATTGAATCCCGGAAGAAGCATTGATGAGAGTCTAAAAGTATCTATTAGCTTGTTTTTTTCAAGAGCAATCCCGTTTTCTTTCAAAAATTCTATATCAAATCCTATATTGTGCCCCACAATATCATAGTCTCCTATAAAATTGGCTATTTCGTCTTTAGATAAGTCAAAGATTTCTTTGCCTACCAAGTCTTCCTCTTTTATACCCGTTATCGTAGTAATGATAAACGGTATTTTGCCATCTCTGGGTTTAAAAAGCTTTTTGTAGCTATCAACTATCTTGCCGTCCTCGTACTTTACAGCTCCAAATTCAATAATCTCTCCTTTTTCTGGAGAGAGGTCAGTTGTTTCTATGTCTAGAGATATCAGCGTTTTCAAGAGTAATAATTATTTTTTAAGAATAAAAATATCAAACAGCGTTCCGTAGTCTTCAGTAACAACACCGCCCAGAGCTTTGGTGTAATTATTTATAAAAGCAATAAACGCATCACTTAGATTCTTCATTGCACCATTCACCTCAGCACCTATCGCCTGCTTGGAAAAATAAAAGACAAAATGAACACTCTCCATGTTTAGTTTTTGAAAAATCTTGATATAGTCTTCACTGGAAGTAATTGCGCTTAAATGATTCTTATTTGCCTCATAAGACTTTTCAATCACGTGCCTGGAGGACGCAAAAATCAGAACATCATTGGTTCTCAGGTAGCATACTTCACTGGCTCTGTATTTTAAACAACCGACATCATTGCCCTCAATATTGCCCGAGGCAACAAATTTATCTGATAGAGGATTTCCCCACAAAACTTTTGACAAATTGTTTAAGTCTTTTTCCAAATCCTCTTTTGATATTTCTGAATTATTTTTTGTCACAAACACAATATCACTTTTTCCATTCTCTTTATCAAATCCCAAAACAAATTCTTCATTGAAACCTTTAAGTGTCGCAATATTATCTATCTTGAAATAATTTGATAAAACTTCTTTTGCTATTCCTGTTTCTGTTTCAGTCTCCAGTACTCCCTGAATAGTTTTTTCTATATCTTTGCCACCGATAAACCCAGAAACATCTTTATGAATAAAATTTATAAGTTCGGGATGATAAAGATCCGTATCTATGAATTCTGATCCCACAAAAAGCTTTGCGAATGCTCCATCGGTATAATTTTTTATACTAAAAGCCATTATCTCTCTTTTTATTTTTGAAACGAGTTGTTCTAGTCTACTGCTTTTTATTAATCCAGTTGAAATAGCTCTGTCTACAAAAGATCTTATATCCATTATTCCATAAAACATGGAATCCTGATCTATCTTGGTAAGTGCCAATCTAAACTGCTCATCTTTGGCCAAGCTAGAAACACTACTCCTCGCCGAATCAACAGAATATTTTAAAGAATCAAATGCCTGACTTGCCAAAAGAAATCCCTTGAAATAAGAAAAGCTAGCATTTCTAATATCGCTTATCGTGATTATATTGACTCTCTTGTACTTTATTTCTTCCAATTGCCCCATGGAATCAGCAGTTTGTTGCTTTAGTCGCGAAAACACCTTCAAAAACTTGGTTATACTGCCGACATCAACCATAAACACAGGACTAGAATCTTGGCTTGGAGTTTTTTGAAAAATAGCTATTTCCTTTCCTATCCATGGCTCAATATCATATTTGAGACTCAAATCAATATCTGTAGCATAAAATCCCATCAAATTGAGCATCAAACCCTTTATTACATTTGATCTCGAATCATCCTCTGGAAAAAGAAGTTCACGCACTGCCTTGCCCTGCTCGTCTGATTTGTCTGTATTCAAGGTTGCATACATAAAAACATCACTCGGAACAAGTTTGGCAGATGGCCTACCGCCTTTAATAAAGGTAAAGTAGCCCAAGATAAAAAATCCAGCCACAACTAAAACAATAACAAGCGCGGATAACGCGCCTGTTAATGTCTTTTTTAGCTTATCTTTTTTTGACAATTTTTTTTCCTTACTACTTTCAAAAGAAAACAGCTTCAGAAAAAATTTGAAAAATTTAGATATGCTGAAGTGACTATTATTTTTATTATCTCTTTTTGAAGAAAGGTCTTCTGCCATTTTGATTAGTTCTTGGTCTACTTCCAAATCCCCTGCTTGAATTTTCTACATAATCTTTTGGTTTCTCAACTTTCTTTCCTAGCTTCGTATCTGCGAGTGTCTTTGAAAGCGAAGTTTTTCCAGTCTCTGAATCATAATCTTTTACGATCACATCAACTTCATCACCTTCTTTGATAATATCTTCTACTCTGTTTACTCTATATGGAGCTAACTCAGAAATATGAACCATTCCTTCTCTTCCGGGCCACATTTCAACCAATGCTCCGAAATCCATAATTCTAGTTACTTTACCATGAAGCATTTCTCCTATTTCAGGATCTCTCGCAATGTTTCTGATAGTCTTCACAGCTTCATCAGCTTTTGAATTTCCGCCACCTGAAATAAATACTGTTCCATCTTCTTCTATATCAATAGAATCAACTCCTGTGGTTTCAATAATTTTGTTTATAATTTTTCCACCAGATCCTATAACTTCAGCAATTTTTTCTGGATTGATCTTTATGGTGATAATCTTTGGAGCAAATGGAGATAGACTTGTTTTTGGTTCCTTGATGACATCATTCATTTTGCCCAAGATAAAAGTTCTTCCTTCTTTGGCTCTTTCAAGTGCTTCTTTCATAACATCAAAAGTAATACCATCAACTTTTATATCCATCTGCATAGCTGTAACTGCTCCGGCGTTTCCAGTCACCTTGAAGTCCATATCACCCAAGTGATCCTCTTCTCCCTGGATATCTGTCAATATTTCATATTTTCCGTTTTCTCCCATCACGAGTCCCATAGCAATACCTGCTATCTGGGATTTGATAGGTACACCAGCATCCATCAATGACAAAGAAGATCCACAAGTTGATGCCATGGAAGTTGATCCGTTGGCTTCCAAAACCTCAGAAACCAATCTTAGTGTATAAGGAAATTCATCTTTTGAAGGAAGCACTGGTTCGAGAGCTCTTTCAGCCAAAGCACCATGTCCTATATCTCTTCGAGATGGACCTTTTACTCTTCCAGCTTCTCCTACAGAGAAAGGAGGAAAATTGTAATGATGCATGTATCTCTTCTTGTATTCTTCTTCCATACCATCAATTGTCTGCTCATCACTCGGAGCACCAAGGGTGGTAACTGTCATAACTTGAGTCTCTCCTCTTCGAAATAGTCCTGTACCGTGAGTACGAGGAAGAATTCCTACTTCAACAGTAATAGGTCTTACTTCATCAAGTTTTCTTCCGTCTATTCTCACTCCTTTTTCAAGAATATTTTTTCTAACTTCAGTTGCCAAGATTTCTTCGAAATATTTAGCAACGATTGCACCAAAACTTTCTTCTGGGAATTTTTCTTTGGTTTTTTCTTGGCAAAGTTTTAGTAGCTCATCCTTGAGAGCATATCGAGGAGTCTTTTCTTTGATAGCCAAGACTTCTGAGATTCTAGCCGAAACTACTTCTTCAACTATTTTCTTAACTTCTTCGTTTGCAATTGGTTCAAAGGTCACTTTTTCTTTGGCGCACTCTTTAACAAGTTGCTCTTGAAGTTCTATGGCGTCTTTGATATTTGCGTGTCCAAATTTAATAGCTTCTAGCATATCCTCATCAGCAACAAGCTTGGCTCCCGCCTCTATCATAACTACATTTTCTTTAGTACCAGCAACCACTAGATCCAAATCACTTTTGGTGATCTGCTCAGCTGTAGGATTCACGACAAATTTTCCATCAAGTCGTCCAACTCTAACTCCGCCAACAGGACCTCTGAATGGAACTTTTGAAATAGATAGCGCAGATGAAGCAGCGATTATTCCCACTACATCTGGATCATTTTCTCCATCATAAGAAAGTGTAGTAACTATAACCTGAAGATCTTGTCTAATATTTTCATCAAGCAAGGGTCTTAGCGGCCTATCAATAAGTCTTGAGGTTAGGATAGCTTCTTCAGAAGGTCTACCTTCTCTTTTTACAAATCTTGATCCTTTGATTTTTCCTGACGCGTACATTCTCTCTTCGTAATCAACTGTAAGTGGAAGATAATCAACTCCATCTCTTCCCTCCTTAGCTAAAACAACCGTGGCTAGCACCACAGTATCTCCGTATCTTGCCATAACTGCTCCGTCAGCTTGTTTGGCAAATTTACCCGTTGAAAGAGTTAGTTTTTTTCCACCAAACTCTTTTTCGAAACTAATTTCTTTGTTCATTTCTTTGTTCTTTCTTTTCTGCCTGAAAAATCATGCAGAAATTTGCTGTTCCATGCGCCTAAGACTACAAGACAACGGATTATCCATTGCCATGATTATAGTCTCTTGTGCAAAGAACAGCATTATTAATTAATAATTTTAAGCTACCAGCATTCAGTTTTCAATAATCAAATATTTATACTGAAAACTGAGTACTGAATAGTTACTTTATGAGAAACTTCTTTTTATTGCTTGATAGGTCAGTAAAATCATCCGATCTTTCTATAATTCTTGCGGAAGCACTTTCAGCGAAAGCCATAACTTCAACCAATAATCCGTGATTTTGCAAATATTCTACCACTGGTTCATAGTCCCCATCACCGCTCATCAAAATAATCACATCCAAAGACTCAGAAGCTCTAATCATATCCATAGCAATTCCCACATCCCAATCCCCTTTTTTCTTTCCTCCAGCGAAAATTTGAAGTTCTTTTGATTTTACTTCAAAACCAGATTGCTCAAGAGCATTGAAAAATTTCTGTTCTTCAGTTCCCTGAGAAGTTACCACGTATGCAATAGCTCGAATCAGCTTTCTTCCAGCAACAGCCTGTCTTAATAGTTCTTTAAAATTAACTCGCCCGCCTAGATGGCGCGCTGCATGATAAAGATTAGCTGTATCAGCGAAAACACCAACTCTCTGCTCTTTATTTTTTACCATTATTATAAATTATTTAGCCTCTGATTTCACAGGAGCTTTTGTCTTTTTTAGACCAACTTTCTTAGCTAGATTCTCATGCCTACTCTCATCAACTGTTTTGATGTAAGAAAGAAGCTTTCTTCTCTGATTAACCATTTTGAGAAGACCTCTTCTGGAGTGAACATCTTTTTTGTGATCAATAAGGTGTTTCTGCAACCTACTGATTTGTTCTGAGAGCACACCAACCTGAACCTCTACTGATCCAGTGTCTTTGTCGTGTGTCTTGAATTTTTTGATTACTTTTGATTTTTCGTCTGTTGTTAACATTTTTTTATGCCAATACCTTTTTTAGGTACACCCTTTTTAGGGATCGACTGCAGAAACCCAGAATGGTATTTCCGCGTCGCGGTAGTTAGTGAATAAATCGAACTTTATTATATAGATAATAGTATTTTTTGTCCAGATAAAAAAGACCCAATTCCTTACTTGACGTAAATGGTTTTATGTGTGAGAGTAACGACATTAGTCCCGTAAACTACAAAGGAGGGAACGAAAGTGAACAGCCATCAAATTGATTTTTTTCGACAAAAGTTTGAAACAAGGCTCGGAGATCTTTTCGTAAGAGCAAATGATCTTTTTCAGAAACTCGGCGATGCTTGGGCAATAGACGTGATTGATACGCTTAATCACGGCATCAGACTGAAAAAGACGGAAGAGGTCATCGAAGCCCTCGAAAAATATGAGAAGAAGATGACAAAAAAAGACAGAGAAGCAAAACCGAGCATTAAAACAAAAGGAGGAAAAATGCTCATCGGACTCCTGCGCAAGATCGGGGCCGATCATTCGACCTGCAAACTTTAATCAAATCCGTACCCCAAGCGCCTCACTCCGAAAATAGTGAGGCTTTTTATTTTGCAGAAAAGCACCGAGTGTCGTACAATACGAGTATTCAGAGATCAGTTTTCAGTAATCAGCATTCAATTGCCCTAATGAATACTGAACACTGATAACTGAACACTATGGCCACAGCCAACACGCTAGTCACGGACTTTCTAGAGTACTGTGAAATAGAAAAAAATCATTCACAAAAAACTATTCAAAATTATGATCATTATTTGAAGCGATTTTTTGATTGGATGAAGATCTCCTCCCCCAAAGAGATCACCCAAGAAAAAGTAAGAAGTTTTAGGCTTATGTTAAATCGTCACACAGATGCCTCAGGCAAACCACTCAAAAAAATTACCCAAAACTATCATATGATTGCGCTCCGAGTGTTTCTTAAATATTTAGCGAAAAAGGATATAAAAACACTGGCTCCTGAAAAAATAGAACTACCTAAAACAGAAAGAAGGATCATAGAGTTTCTTGACCAAGATGAAATAGAAAGATTGCTAAATGCTCCCATGTCTATTTCTTTTTCAAATACCAGCAAGCAACCAAATCAGCTCAAAATTGATCACGAAAAAACTAGGCTCCGAGACAAGGCGATCTTGGAACTGCTTTTTTCTACGGGACTTCGCGTAAGCGAACTTACAAATCTAAATAAGGAAAGTGTAAATCTAAACAAAGATGAATTTACAATAAGAGGCAAAGGAGATAAACCCAGAATCGTATTTCTTTCTAACTCTGCGAAGACTGCTATCAAAAATTATTTGGCAAAGCGAAAAGATAATTTCAAAGCTTTGTTCATTCCTTTTGATCCAAAAACAGCAAAAGAAGATATAGATAATTCAAAAGAACCACGGCTCACCCCCAGAACCGTGCAAAGAACAATAAAAAAATACGCCAAATTCGCAGGTATATCAAAAGATATAAGTACACATTCTCTCCGCCATAGCTTTGCCACAGACCTACTTTCAAATGGAGCAGACATCAGATCAGTCCAATCAATGCTCGGTCACTCCTCTATCACCACTACTCAAATATACACTCACGTGACAGACAAACAGCTTCGTGAAGTACACAAAGCCTTTCACGCAAAAAGAAGAAAATAAGAGGATACCTTATATGTAAAGTAAAAGCCTAAATATTGACTAAAGCCATGAATATTGGTATATTTTGCGAGTAAAAAAGGGCGCATAGCTCAGTTGGTAGAGCAGATCCCTCTTAAGGATAAGGTCGGGGGTCCGAATCCCTCTGCGCCCACCACAGTTGAGGTTTTAGGTGATAGGTTTTAGAAGAATTAGAAGTTTCAGATTTTAGTAGCTAGCGTCACCTCGTAAGGGCCCGTAGCTCAGCTTGGCTAGAGCGCGGCATTCGCATTGCCGAGGTCAGCGGTTCGACCCCGCTCGGGTCCACCACTCGGCTAGGTTATAGGGAATAGGTTTTAGAAGTATTAGTTGGCTTAGAAGATTATTTAAACCTAAATATTCTAATACATCTAATCACTCTAATACTACTTTATCCTCTAGTTCCACTAACACCCAGAACCTAATCCCTAGAACCTAGCACCTCGTACGCGCACCCGTAGCTCAACTGGATAGAGCGCTAGTCTTCGGAACTAGAGGTTGAAGGTTCGATTCCTTCCGGGTGCACCAATAACTAGGTTTTAGGTTAGAGGTTTCAGTGACTAGAAGGACTAGAAGTTTCAGGTTTTAGTTATTAGAGGTATTAGAAGTTTTAGATCATGCAAGTTGCTTCAAATTGAAATATTTGCACCAAGATCTAATACATCTAATACTTCTAGATCTTCTAACACCTGAAAACTAATACCCAACATCGAAACCACGCGTGTCCCCGTAGCTCAATTGGATAGAGCGACAGCCTTCTAAGCTGTAGGTTGCAAGTTCGATCCTTGCCGGGGACGCCACTTACTAGAAATTTTAGAATAATTAGTGGAACTAGATGAATTAGGTTTTAGGTGCTAAATTTCAGAATATGAAAAAAATCAATACCGCAAAGTTTACGAAATAAATATTTAGCATAGCACTAGCTTGCTCACCAAAACGAGCTAAGCGAAGTGACGGCGAGGTGGCTGTAGCTCAGCTGGTTAGAGCGGCGGGTTGTGGTCCCGCAGGTCGTGGGTTCAAATCCCATCAGCCACCCCAATAATAACGAATCTCGAAGCACAAAGTGTAATATAAAGAATAAAGCTGTATCCAAGTTTTGGAGCGAAGCGACAACCCCGCACGCTTGCGGGGCAAATCCCATCAGCCACCCCAAACAAAAAAACACCCTTCAATGGGTGATTTTTTATATAACAAAATCGCTCGCGAGGGCGAATTTGTTTGAAAGACTAAGCAACCATTTTTTTCTTATCCATCATAGCAACTGCCAAACCGGCGATACCTACGATAATCTTTACTACTGCGTGCCACATAGGTTCTGTAGCCATTTCCAATGAAGGCAATAGAGCCAAGACACCCATTAGAAGCACGAGAACGCTCACGATCATAAGCATTACTTTTGAGCTCATTTTTTTTTGTTTTAATGAATAAACTAACTTTTATATTATAGCATATTTATATCAGATAATCAATGTAATAAAAAATCCTGCCCGAAGGTAGGATTTAAAATACAAAAGAACGATGAGAGCTAGAAAAGACGGCGAATATAGAAGTCCATTATTTTGAAGGCTTTTTCATTACCTGAGAAAAAAACAATCTCGTATGGGCTTTCTCCATATTCGTTTCTCTGGCTCGGGCTAGCTCCTCGCTCCAAAATCATCTCTATCAAATCAATGTCTCCAATCCTGGAAGCGAAGTGAAGAGTAGAATCACCCTCACTATCGCTCAAGCACACCTTTGCTCCGGCATTAATAATGACTTTGGCGAGAACCAGATTTTTTTCCTTGATAGCAACCATCAATGCGGTCCTGCCGTTGTGGTCAACTTTATCAAGAAAAACTCCATGGGCGATCAGGATTTCGATTATTTCTGAACACTCTCCTTCGTCAAGAAAAACTCCCGTCTTAGCCATGCGATGGAGAATAGTACCCGATTCGCCATCGAGATAGTTAGGGCTATTGCCTTCGCTCAACCAATCCTCAACAATGAAAGGAGCCTGAGCAAAAACCACTGAACCACAGAAAATAAACAAAAATATAAATGTTTTCATCTTCTTTCCCCTCTCTTTTTTTAATTTTAATGAACACCTCTTTCAAAAGTTTCACCATGAAACATTTGATAAAGGGCGGAATCTGTCAGAGTAACAAGAATGAGATTCCGCAAATGAACTATTTAACAATTTTCCGCCCTTTCAAACTATTTAAGGGTTGCCTTCTTCTTCATCGTCGTCTTCGTCATCAAAATTCTCCCATTCTATATTTTTCCCCTTGGGAGAATCGTTTCGCTTTTGACGATCAGGTGAAACACTCACATTCGCCCCAGGACTTGCGATCACTAAACCGCCATTCTCAGCTGCTTTCTGCTGAGACCTCTTGTCCATGCGTTGCTGAAAGGTGACCTCAGCTTCTTCCATAGAGACATTCTCATGCCTTGCAATGAGATAGACAGATCGGTTGTCAATTTCGGTTTCCCTTTGTCTCGCCTTGGCTACCAAGATTCTTGCGTCAGCCTCGGTTTTTGCGCGCAGAGTGGTCTCCATGAATTTCTTAGTGTCCCCGATCGGCTCTACCGAAGTTATATCCAAACTAAGAATTCTCAATCCCAGAAGAGAAATTTTATTATTGAGCAGATTCAGAACGTCATCCGCTACTTCTCCCTTGTTTCTTGCAGAGAAGGCGTTGAAGGTTTCACGCGATGCGATATCTCTCAATGAAGAACGAATCTTGTCGTCCAACATATTGGGAGCATCATTGGCTCCGAAAATGGCCTGACGAGGATTGAATACTTCGAAAATCACCGTACACGCAGTTTTACTGCGTCCGCTGTCGCTGTGAATGGCCTCTTCAGAAGTGTTCATCTCAGTCGGTCGAAGATCAAGGCTCTTGAGCTTCTTGGTCTCTGTTTTAGCGGAGGTTTTTGTGGTCCACTCAAACTCTCGAATATTCATAGCAAATTTGATGAAGACCTTTAACCCCGATTGCAAAATAATGGGAGTACCCCAAAACCATTCTGCGGGAATTACGGTGACGGCAGGAACCCTCACGAACTTTACTACCGAGAAAAAAAGCACGATGAACAAAATTCCGGCAATCACCTTGACCCAAAACCATGGATGAAGGAGATCGGTAAGACCCCAGGTGAATGCATATGCCATCAAGAACAATATGCAAATGAAGATTAGGATTACCCACAAGAGAGTAATTAGAAATTTCGAACCGTTCTGCGTACTTAGATCGTTTATAAACACGAGTACCTCCTTCCCACATCTTAAGTGGGTTTAGAAAATTGTTAAATTTTGAATGATCAATACATGTCTTCCCTTTTCAATCACAACGTATTTTGTAGCCAAAAAGGAAGGGCACTTTCTGATTTTCTCTTCCTCCTGAACTCATAAATAAGTTCAAAACGAAGGGCGGAATTTCTTTTTTAAGGAAATTCCGCGAAATGAGCAGGTTAATGAACGCTAGAGAAAACTCGGAACCTTGGCTTTGGTTTTGGCTGGGGTAGGAGCAGTATCTTCTGATTTTTGGCTACCACATCCAACATCAGGAGTTTCCGGAACCGGTGTGGAAGTAGCGTCATCTTTCAACTGAGGTGTTTGAGTTGGCAATGGAGTGTTCAATGCAATTCCATACTCCGATGGATTTGGCGTTGGGATGTCTTCAGAAGAGCTTCTAATAATTCTTCTGAAGGCAATATTGTTTATATAACACTTATTCACCCACTCTGTAGGTATCGTTCCTCCCCCCACTGCAATCCAAACGAATGCGAATGAATAAATGTCTTCATTCACAGTGAAGCCTTCATAGTCTATTCCACCATGAAATTTTCCCCATTTTCGAAGTATGAAATCCACCATGGGATTTTCTGATTGTTCCCATAGATCTTCATACGCCACTTCTTCCCTATTTCGTGACGCCAGCAGGAAAAACTTGGCCAGCTCAACAATTTTTTCGCCCGATACCTTTCCGTGACTTTTCTGGAATCGATTGATTAATTCGGAATTCAAAGCTGTTAGAAATTCGTAATCATTGAGCAAGCTCCATGCAAATTTCCCGATCGGAAGACCGTCATGATTTTGAATCGACACACTCACTGGAACATTATTCTGCTGTTTTATCTCGGCAAGGACGATTTCTGCTACCGAAGAAACATATACCATACCCCGAAGTTTTCCATCCATAATATCGCTTATTAGCGAATCATTGAGTGGTTCCCAAATCGCATCGACAATCTTGTCAGAAACCACTGCCACATATACGGGTTTCGTGGGCTGAGGAGTTTCAATTGGCAAAACGGGAACAGATTGCTGTGCTTCATCAGTTGCCGTCTCAGTTTCGGTTGAATTATTCTCGCGAATGAGACTTGCAACAAACATATATCCCATAACCACAACAATTAAAACAAGCAGTATCAAGCCAGCGCGAACCTTTATACCAGTCGATTCCCATAATGATTTCAATTCCAGCATTTTCAGCCTCCTTTGCGTTATTTCTAGAATAACGCAGATAAATTTTATACATGAACGTTCAGTTTCAACACTCGCAAAACCCTTTTTTACGTCTTTTAAAGAGTTTTACGAGCACTGAAATGAATAGATTTTAACGCCCTACACTACATCACATATGACACTTTGTCAAGTTGAATATTCATCTTGCTTGACAATAAAAGAGTAAAATGGTAGTGTCCAGCGTTAAGCTGAAATTCGGCTTAAAGCCGATCTTTCACAATTTGTGTGTGAAAAGTGGACACAAAATGAGCTATTAGCCGTTAGTTATGAGCTGTTGGGATTATTTTCAGCAATTCATGGCGTGTTAAGCCGATCGAAAGATTGGCAAAACAAGCAGGCTATATCTAATAGCTCGCTTGTGTCCACTTACTGTAAACAACATCACGTCCCGTTTCGGGACAAGGAGGTTTGAATGAAACACTTTTACCTTTTCGCGTCACTCTTTGCTCTGTGCGTGTGCGTATCCACTGTTTTCTGTCAAACTGCCCCAGCACCGGCCACAAAGCCTGAAGAGACCAAGCCGGCGATCACTCCAATCCCCGACCCGGATCATTTCGATCTGAAGGCTCGGAAAGACGCTGTCATCGACAAGATTGAGTCCTTAAAATCGGAAAAACCTGATTCAGACGCCGGGGCAATCATACTCGTTGCATTTATTAATGAGCTCAAAGGCTACGCGGGGATCTCGGTAAATATCCCGAAATCAATCACAGAAAAAATAATAAAGAAACCCGACGCCGGAGACAAAGAAACTCGCAAGGACATTCTCAAGGCAAGTATCGTCAAGCTCAAGCAAGACCGAGGTGCAGAAACAGAAGATTCAAAAATTATTGTTCTGGACCTGCAGATCAGAGCCCTCAACAGGATCGTCGGGTGTGGAAACACCCCGAGTACCGGCACGGCTATTGTTCGCCCCGCTGACTCCAGCAATGAAAAACCCAAAGCGAAAGCGACTCCTAAACCAGATGCATTAAAAACTGCGCTCGAAGAAGATAATGAGAATCTCAGATCACTTATTGGACAATGCCGGAATGCACTGGAAAAAAGTGAAAAAAGAAATGACGACTTGCAAAGCGAGAATCAACAATACGCCAAGGGTGTAGAAGACGTAGTTCTTTCGAAAGAGCAGATTGCGTACTACACGATATGTCAGGATCAGCATTTCCAAGGAACCCATCCGAACATGACATTCGCTAAAGCACTAAAGAAGGGCTACTCAGACATCGGCGAAAACCCAAAAGGACGAAACTCACAGCAGTTCCAGCAACTGGGATTCAATCCAAAACTCCTGCGAGCAGTCATATACAGACTGTTTACCGGAGAAAAAATGCAAGAAATTTCTCATGAACAAATAATGAGACTTGGGATCGAGGCAATCGACAAACCTCGATCAGAGATTTTTGCAGAAATGGATGCACGCGAAAAGCGTGCCGAAGAACGGAGAGCATTAATCTCCGGAATATAACCCCCACACACAATTTCATATATTTTTTTTAGGACCCCACATACACTGCTCTTTCAGGGGTCCTTTTCTTTTACCTAAAATTAAATAAAACTCCACCTTGCGATGGAGCTTTCATGTAAAATATAAATTTTTTATGCATAGCAGTTAATACTTTTTATAACCATTCAAGAATTTTTTTTCTTCTTTCGGCCTCAATGTCTTCTTCACTCTGCGTAGCAACAGAACCAATATCACCTAGATCTCTAGTAAATGCATTCTCGTCGTGTGCTTCTAAAAACTTATCAAGCTCTTTTTCTTGTCCCATTAGTTTAAATAAACTATTGTAAACTTCACCAGCTGGTTTAGATGATGCATTTGATATAATTCTAAAATCATCTAGCCCAGGAATATTTGTTTCTCCTTTTGTAGCGAGTTTCTCTACCACACTTGCTCGTGATTTAAACTGATCAATCGTGTCATTAAGTGACTTTTTCAAATCACCATCCATGTCATCAAGAGACTCGGACAGACTACCTCTCTCACTCAACATTTGATTTATTTTTCGATCGTCCAATTCAAAAAGTGTTTTGGCTATAGCTTTTGAATTAGCAGGAAGCTCTACTGACGATCTCGTAATAGCCTCTTCTTCTCCACCAACTAAATCAGGGGAACTCGAGCCACTATCAATCGACGAATCCAAAACAGATGAATCTTCCAAAAGCCTGAACTCTTTTGCATCCATTAGCCTCTGGTCTGTATAATTTTCATTGAGGAATTGTATCAATCCATTATCGTTTATCTCACCCACAACCATTGTATTTACAAGGTCAGTATATCCCGCACCATAGGAATCAATGCGCTCCGCTATAACACCTCTTGCAGCCTTGATTAGGTTCTCACATCCCTTTGGAATTGGCTGATCCCCAGAAATCATTGCAAAAATATCAATAGTTTTCGTGTTATGATTTCTAGTAAAATCCATTAGAGCCTCTTTATCTACGTTGAACCTAAGGGACATTTTATCGAATCCTTTGACACCAAAAGCCTCTTCAAAAACTTTTTCTTGTTGGGCGGTCATGCTATCTAAACGCGATTCAAATCCGTAGCTTCCGTAGCCAGAGTCCTCTAGAGCACTAGTAAAGCTTTTTATTCCGTCATAATCTTCTAGCATTTTAACATCTTGCATAATATCCATAGTTTTTTCCGGAGCCACACCATCAGCAATGTCAAAACTCCTTACAACAGAGTCTCTGTCATCAAAAAGCAATAAAGAATCACCGGTGTCGCCACTGCCAAGTGCAACCTCCCCATGTCCACCGTAAATTCTCAGAGATTCGCGATCAAAAAGCTCTTCGCTCACTCCCGATCGCAAAGAAGAAAGCTCCACAGGTTTAATGGGTTGTTTATAACTGTATTCAAATGCCTTATCGATACCTTTGCTTCCTTCAACTGCTTTCCCTGCCACACTATGCAATTCTGATATAACCACTTTATCATTCACAACTTTGGCATCATAAGCCACTGCATCTGCTTTTAGAACTCTAACCTCGGTATGATCAGGTTTTATGTAGTCATTATCAACCAATAATTTTGCAGTTGCTCTATTTATTTCATCCTTTGTGGCACTTTCAGTAAGTCCCAGCGCCTTTCTAATGTCATTATCTCCCTCGATTTGTCTTTTTACAGCATGCCAAACACCTTCGTTCTGTTTGACCACAGCGTTTTTGTCTACATCTGCCCATTTTAATTCTCTTGGTCCAGTTACTGCATCTTCTACCGCAACTTCCTTCGAAGGTACCACGCCTTTTTTAACTGCATGCTCTGCCTTGTCAACGCTAGGAGCTTCTTTTTCACCAGCGCCCTCGACACTAGAACCTGCCTTAGATATTTTATCTTTAGTGAGACTAGAAGCTTCGTCGGATTTTGGAGCATCATCACCCGAAGCTGATGCGCGATGCTTTGCATCAGACGATTCACCAGAAAAAGAACCCAGAAAGTGTCGTATAATAAAAGGCGCGAGAGCACCAACTACAGTACCACCTACTCTGAAAATAAGTTTCCTGGAATGAAACTTTTCAGTTTCAGCTACAATCAAGTCTTCAATATTGCGCTTTCTTGCTTTTTGAGATAACTTCACCCCAGCCTCATCCCTTGAGCTGATTGATTTATATAAACCCTCAAGCGCCCTACTATAATCCTCGCTTGATCCTATAACTTTATCAAGCCCCGCTTTAAGCTGCTCGTGATGTCGTATTTCAGCTAGATTTATAACCTCCAATGCTTTTTTATTTTTTTCAAGTTGATCGTGCTCTTGAGGTTTTAAATAATCTTTGCGAGAAGCTCCAGCTATCTCAGACAAAAGAAAAGCTTTCACCTTGGCTCTATCGTCAGCATTTTGTAAAACTTCATCAATTCGCCTCTCCTCATCTATACCCTCCAAATTATTCAAAATTTTTCTAAGATTTCTATCCATTCCTCTTATCTTACTACGAATGCCCCCTGATCTTAGTGCAATATTCAACCTATCAGAAAGTTTATATCCAGCGATACCTCCAACAATAGCTCTGAACAATGGAGCTCCATTAGCCAAGTAGCTATCGGAAACTACCTTTTCAATTCCTAGATCTTTACTGGCAATCGCCATATAAGTTGCCCACCTAGCTACAAATGGGATTTTATCTAGCCAAAAACTATTTTCAGTACTACCGATACTTCTATCAAACTCCTCGATTTTTTGATCCACACCCGAATTTGATTCAATTTCTTTTATCAAAAGCTCTTCACTCTTTTTAGCCATAATCTCACCACCAACAAGAGATTGTATAAGGTTTTCTCTTTGCTCTGGATTATTAATCGTTAATACTTCCGAATAATCTTTTAATAAATCCAAATCCAAAGTACTTTCCTGATTCATGCCAAATTTACGCAGACACTCTTGCTCGTACTTATCTCCGATCTTTTGAAAAAATGTTCTAGTTAGTATCTCTGAGGATTTTTTGTTTTTCAATATCTTCGATTTCTTTTTTGCAAATTCTTCATTATTTATAGTACTACCCTCCTTATTTCGTCTCCATTTCGAATATTTACCGTATCCATAAGACAACAATGAAAAAGATGGTACAGCAAAAACGGCAGCAGGAGTAAATGCAGATCCAATCATAGCTGAAAATAAAATGGTTTTAGCTATAGACTCACCTGAAAAAAGAAGCTTCTTTTTTACAGCTATTTGGTTTACTGCAGGTTCAACTTTTCCAATCATTTCCCTCACGAAAACATCAAAATTTTGTCGTTTTTCTTCGTCAGTGCTACCGGTAACAACTCCCATCTTCTCTATTAGCAACGAATACAAAGCAGCTTCTGTCACATCATATCTCCTATCAAGCTCTTCCTGACTCAAACTAAAAAACTCCTTCACTGTATCTATAGGATGCTTTATTTTATACCATTTACTTTGCGCTTGAGCTCTTGTCCTATCTATTCCGCCAGCAGTAACAGATCTCGCGAAAAACAAATTAATATGATCGTCAATACTGGATGAGTCAACTGCTCTCCTTTCTAAAATCCACCCTAACTCATGTCTAACACCTTTCCCGGAAATATATTCTTTTTGTATTAAAAAATCCCCCAACTCATGTAATCCTTGCATCTCACGAACTATGGTTTCGTTTTTGCCTTTCAAGCGGTTTATTTCACTCTGATCACCACGCTTCAGAGCCGTTTCTAGCTCATAACCTGCTTCAATAGCCTCATCTCTTTTTTTATGAATTCTTGATTGTGTCAGAGAAGCGATCGCATCGATTCTTGTTTTTCTAGCATCCATGCTCCTAATATCAACTTTCGCAGTATCTCTCTGCTCGTTTGTATTATTATTTGGTTGTGCTAGTTCTGTATTAACCATTCTTTTTGGTAGCTATTAAAAACTCACTCTCAAAATCCTTCAGGGCCTCTTTCGTGATTTCACTTACTTCTGGGATTTGAGACTTGATTATCTTGTAAGCTTCGGCGGGATTTGACTCAAGCTCTTCTTGTTTTTCAAAAAGAGACTGAATTTTTTCTTTGTCTGTCTTAAGCATCACCATTATTCCCACTCTACGCATAGCCTCATAGGCAAGCTTTTTCCTATATATATCAAAAAAGTCTTCGGGAAGATTGCTTAGTCCCGCTTTTTCAATGAGAGATTCGGCAAAAAGCACCATTTCTTGTGGAACTTCCTGAATCTCGTCCTGCGTTAATACAGGTTTTTTGGGATCTTGCATATTGTTTTTTGTGTTTGTCATTTTTTGTATTTAATATTTAACTATTATATCACATAAAATCATATTAATAAACAAAAAACCTCGGAGTTTTTCCGAGGTTTTTAAGGCTTAATGAGATTTATTTTCCAAAAACCGATACGCTGTATTGAGTAAGATTTTGTAGTTGTGAATCTGTAAGTGCAGAAGCTTTTTCGATAGCTTCTTCCACAAGTTCGTCAGAAAAATCAAACTGATCACCTACCCCTAGCCATTTGCTAGAAGTATGTTTCATAAGATAGTCCTCTACATAAATTCTGTGTTCATTGCTGAATTTTTCTGGAAGCTTGTCTGAATTCAACTTTTCATAGTTTGCTAGTGCTCTTCTTCCAAGTTGAGTCACCCCATCGCCTTTGTTGGCAACTTCGGTGTACTTACCGTCTTTGTGTGCACCCTCAACTTTGACTTCGGTTGGATTCTTCTTGAGCTCTTCTATTTCTTCCTTTGCAATTTCTTGTTTCACTTCAGAAGCTGATTGTTCGGTTGCTTGTTCATCTTCAGTTTTTGCCTCATCGTCATTCTTGGTGGCAAAATAGATTCCGGCCGCTACCAATACAACTATCACTACTGCGGCAATAATACCGTTTCTGAAACCCTTTTTCTTTTCGTCGGCTTCAGCTGAGATATTGGCCTCTACATTTGAAGATTGATTCTTATCTTCTGGTTTTTGGGAATTCTCTGCTTGAGCGTTTTGCTGTTCCATTGTCTTATATGTTTATTAATTTTTCAAAAAGCGTGCGCTTATACTACATAACAAACTTGCGCTAGTCAAATGAAGTATTAACAGGCGAAGTGCTCAGTTTTCAGCTTTCAGCATTCGGTATTCGGCATTCAGCAAACTATCATCACGCCGCGCTCGTAATCAAGCTGACTATTTCATGTATCAATGGGGTTTGGGGTGTTCAACTGTCGGAGCGTCATCTTAAGCATCATGGAGTGTTATATCTTTGCAACTAGCGACTTTTGAACACCCCACAAACCTTTTGGTTACTTTTCAGTTATGAAAAGTAACTCTGCGAAGCATAGTCATTAAATAAAAAAGCGGGTCCTTTGGGAAGGATCCGCACGTGAATAGAGATGAGGGCGTCAAAAAGCTTCAGCGAACTTGGTTTCAGAATCAGGATCCTTATAGACGTCGTAGGCGACCCACTTGGATCTCTGAGAAATCCCATACTTTTTTAGTATACGATCTCTCTTGGATACGATCCATGTTAGAGTACCGTCACCAACTTCTCCGCACTGTTCTTCCGCCACCTTGTCGAAATGTTTTTTCAACTCTTTATAAGCGACATAATCCTCATCGCTCAGTTTGGAGATGATAATGATACGATCATAAATGCTGTTGAAAAAAACAGCCAGAATAACGATGAAGAACATGAGAAGGCAAATAAGAACCTGCGGAACGCTGCCTCGCGAAAACGAACTTCTCGGAACACTGTATAATTGACACATTTTAACTCCCTCCACATTGAAATGAACGGTTTAAGCACTATTATCAACATCATACAACAATCGTGCATTTTTGTCAATCTATTTTAAAACCTTTTTTCTGATATACTTATTTAATCTCAAATCAAATAAATAACAAAACATGAACAAAACCACAAAACTAATTTCTGCACTATTGCTAGTTGCAACAACAATAGCCCTCCCCCTCTCTTCAAAAGCAGATGGGATGGTAATAATTCCTGATGACAATATTTATCTCAAAGAAAAATCTCAGCAAGTCGTGATAAACATGGAAGGGGGCATGCAGAAAATGGTAGTAGCGATCAATACAGATCAAACTGATAAAAAAGCTTTGTGGCTTTTGCCAGTGCCTGCGACTCCAGAAAAAATAACTATAGATGTCGCAGAATATTTTCCAGATATGTACGGAAGTGATGTAAAAATCTCTGCTTCAGAGCAATTGGATAAAATCAGAGCGTTCTTACTCTCAAGCCAAATCTATCCAACTTTTTTTACAAATATATTTGAAAGCAACTATTATGACAAAGCTTATACAAATAGTTTAGCTGTACCGGAAAAAGCTGGAGACGCTAGCGATATGGCAGTACAGGTAGAAGAAACTCTCACCAAAGATGGCATCACAGTAGAACTTATCACCGCAAAAGAAAGTGATGCGCTATCAGAATATTTCAAATCAAAAGATTTGGATGTAAAAGAAGATATTACAAAAGTATTGGATCAGTATATCGGAAAGGATTTTAGCTTTGTTGCTGCATGGCTAGATCCAAATTACGAAGGTACTGACTATGGAGATGTGATACCACTAAATGCTGATGGAAGAGAGGCAACCGAAAGTTCAAGTGCCGAGGGCTCAGCAGAAAAAGATATAGCACCAGAGATAGCCATGTATCCTTATCCATATTCTCCCACAAGAGGAATAGTAATAAATTTCCCAAGTGACGATGTATATTTTCCAATGATTCCTACTAGTGTTTATGGGAGCGAGACTGTACCCCTCGTACTCAAAATAGCAGGCTACTACGAAGCAAATCTAAACAAAGAATTAAAAAGCTTTGCCACAACTACGTATCATCACGGAGGATATGTAGAATTTTATCCTCAAATGACTTCGCTCTTCACCAATACATACGATCTAGAAAAAGACTACACCAAGCTAGAAATCAACGCTCCATCCAAATATTTTACCGAGGATCTGACACTTGAAAAAGGCATGCCAGCGAAAGAACGAACACTGCTCTGGATTTCAAAATATCCTTTCCCAATAGCACTAGTTTTGTTCGCCATTATATCCATGCTAGCATCTACTTTGTCAGCGCTGATTGTTTTCAAAGAATCTAGAGCAAAAAATAAATGGTGGAAATATCTACTTTTTGGATTATTCAACTTGCTTTCTTTCATAGGACTGATTATAGCTACCTTGTTTAAAAAAACAAAAGAGCCCACAGAAGATCAGCTCAAATTTATAGAGGAAGCAAAATCAAAGGGACTTAATGCCAGAGGAATTCTCACCAAAGATTCTAGGAAGTGGGGATTTCTGGTTTTGTTCACCGCAATATTTGTTGCAGTATCTATGATCTCCATCTCCCTACTTTCACTAATGGCATAAAATGCTAAATTCAAATCCAAAAATCAATATAGATATAGTTTATGAAAATGATGACGCTCTATTTATAAACAAGCAAGCCGGAATTCCCGTTTATCCTGGAGAAAAAAACAAAACAGAGACCATCGCCAATGGACTTGTTGCCAAATTTCCTTATCTAAACGATGTAGATGATGAAAATAGAGCTGGCATAACTCACCGACTTGATAAAAATGTTTCTGGAATCTTGTGCATTGCGAAAAACAGAAAGGCATATGAGTTTATTCAAAACCAATTCAAAGAAAGAAAGACACAAAAAGAATACATAGCAATAGTTGAGGGTAGCCCAAAAAAATCCGAAGGCAAAATAGAGACCTTTATCATAAGAAGTAAAAACAATCCGATCAAAAGAGTGGTAAGCAAAGATGATGATGGAAAAAAAGCTACTACAAATTACAAACTAATAACTTCAAACAACAAGTTTAGCAAGATCCAAATAACGCCAAAGACGGGACGCATGCATCAAATCAGAGTACACATGAGCCACATGGGACATCCTATTGTAGGAGACTCTCTCTACGGATCAAACGTAGTAGCCAAAAGAATCATGCTACATGCCAAATCTTTGGAGCTTTTTACCTCAAAAGATCATAATATAAAAGTAGAGACTACCCCGCCCAGAGAATTTGACGATTATGTAAAATAAAAGACTTTTCCTCTATTTATCGACTCAATTGGTGTTGACATAAAGCCAAATTCCAATTATTATGCGAAAGTATCAATATCAATAATTAAGTAAAAATATGGACAGCAAAATACTAGCTTTTACCGAAAATCAGGTAAAAAAAGATCTTCCAGAATTTTTTCCTGGACAAACAGTTAAGGTTCACCAAAAAATCAAAGAAGGAGACAAAGAAAGAGTACAGATATTTGAGGGTATAGTTATAGCCATTAAAGGAGACTCTCCAACAAACAAAACCATACATGTACGAAAAGTATCTGCAGGTATAGGAGTAGAAAGAATATTTCCAATTAACTCTCCACTCATTCAGACAATTGAAGTGGTAAAAAGCGGTAAAGTCAAAAGAGCCAAGCTTTACTATATGCGAAAGAAAGATCAGAAAATCAAAGAAGACGAGCGAAGACAAGCAAAAACAGAAAAGCAAGTTAAAGAAATTGACGATCGCAGAAAGAAAGAATCCGAACTCAAAGCCCAAAGAGAAGCTGCAAAAAAAGCAGAGGCTGAAAAAGAAAAAACAGAGAAAAAGCCAGAAGAAACAAAGAAGGAAGAAAAGAAAATAGAAGAAACAAAGAAATAATTTTGATATAGGAATTCAAGGTTCTGATTTTTGGAATCTTGAATTCCAAACCTCGCTCTCGTGGCGGAATTGGTATACGCGACAGGTTGAGGACCTGTGCCCTTTTGGGCATGTGGGTTCAAGTCCCACCGAGAGCACCACTAAAATACAAATAAAATGCGGGAGTAGTTCAGGAGTAGAACGCTTCCTTGCCAAGGAAGAGGCCGCGGGTGCGAATCCCGTCTCCCGCTCCACTTTTAGGTTATAGTTTTTAGTGAACCTAGAAGCATCAGAGATATTAGAAAAAACGATCAACTTCTAATTCATCTAAGCCCTCTAGTACTTCTAAAACCTAGAACCTAACACCTAATCTTACGCCGAGGTAGCTCAGTGGTAGAGCACATGACTGAAAATCATGGTGTCGGGAGTCCGATTCTCCCCCTCGGCACCACCAGTTAGCTTTTAGGTTATAGGTTTCAGGCAAGATCAAGCCAGAATCTAAAACCTGCCACCTAAAACCTAATCCCTAACACCTCGTAAGGGCAGCTAGCTCAGCTGGTTAGAGCGCCTCGTTTACACCGAGGAGGTCATGGGTTCGATCCCTGTGCTGCCCACCACTTACTAGATCATAGGTGATAGGTTTCAGGTTTTAGTTGTTATATTGTAAACACCAGAAACTCTGAATCAATATTTACTGCTAACACCTAAAACCTAGAACCTCGTAGGGGCAGTTAGCTCAGCTGGTTAGAGCGTTCGCTTGACGTGCGGAAGGTCATAGGTTCGAATCCTATACTGCCCACCACTTTTAGGTTATAGGTTTCAAGTTTTAGAAATTACCTAAAAACTAAAACCTAACACCTAATAGCTAATACACATGCCGGGGTGGCGGAACTGGTAGACGCAAGGGACTTAAAATCCCTTTCCCTGAATAAGGGAGTGTGGGTTCGATTCCCTCCCTCGGCACCACTACTTAGGTTTCAGAAGGATTAGGTTTCAGTGAATTTAGAAGCGTAAGAAACATAAAAAACTCACTGGCTTCTAATACATCTAATACTTCTAAAACCTGGAATCCAACATCCAATAGCTAGTATCAACTAAAATAAAATCCGGCTATATCTTTTTACCAATTACTTGGTTGAAGACATAGCCGGTTTTTTTAGTGAAATCCGTTTTTCCTTATCAAGTATGTAGCCGCTAGACAACCTGAAAGAGAGATTATCGATAGTAAAATGAGCTCCAAACTCATCATTCCTTTATCTATCATTATCCCTCCAAACATCAGTATCGGCACATTGATAATACGAACAAATTGAGGCAGCACAGAAAGAGCAGTGGCTCTGACCTCTGGAGATATTTCCCTATTGGCCAGATCGTCAAGCATTGGTTTACTCATTCCCCTAACAATTTGCTCAGAAAAAATAAATACCCACCCAAATCGAGGAAACAATGTAGCCATAGCAATCCAGCTCATAACCCTGACAATTGACATAGCCATCATAGTACCCGTTATCCCAAATTTTTTCTCAATTGCGGTTGAATAATGAGAAGCAATTGCAGCTACGAGATTAAAAATCCCAAAAGCCACTCCATACATCGAAACAGGAAGCTGAATACGCGCAAAGTAAGGCTGATAGAAGAGGTGAACACCACTCAGCATCAGCATGCTAAAGAAAAATCCCAACAGCAATACTTTTTTTTGTTTCAGCACTTGAGACGTTCCGATGATCAGAATATGCCTGCTCGACTTAATTGTATTACGCTTAGGTTCGTTCATAAATAAGGCGCAAGTAGAACATGCGATTGACGCCGGGACAGTAGCCAGCATAGTAATGCGCAAATCAGTGAACACACCCATTGCTATTAGTATTCCAGGTAGAACGTTTGATAAAGACGTAACCACAAGTCCCAACGAAGTCGCTAGATTAAGAATGCGCCTAAATTTCTGCTCCACAAATTCACCATTCATGGAATCACGGAGCATGGCAACATCAGTTCCACTTATGATCACCCATCCGACACACCAGAGAAAATCACTCAACGCATAAAGTTTAATTCCCTGAGTGAAAGCTAAACACAGCATTGAGCCAGCACAAAAAAGTGGACCGATTACGAGCATTAGTTTCCGTGAAAATCTGTCAGCCATGACACCAGAAAAAATTTCAAACACCAATAGTATTGGCACCATCAAATTTTCTATAACAAAAATCGATGATTGACTGATTCCAAGAGTGGTATTACAGAATTGCTGCCAAAATGGTCCAAAGAATACCAAAGCGAAAAAAAACTGATATGCCAAGAAAAGTTGCACATTGCGCTTCATTTTACACCTCCTAAATTTTAAAAGAGCTAGTCCTCATACGAGGAAGCCTAGTATCTCTAGACTCGACTAGCTCCGAAATTCAGGACCAGACAACTCTATAGAACAAAAAAACCTGTTCAGATTGCTGACAGGTTAGATTATCTATAAAAGTATCTTATCTAGAGTTTTGTAGAAAAATTAACAAGTCGCAATCTATTCATGTGTGCATACACAAATACACCAGTGAAAAGTGGTGAATGCATGGCATTCCATGAATTTTTACAAATGCGACTTTCCATAATTTTTATTTACAAAATGCATAATACCATATAACCCCATTATGTCAACTTAGGTAAAAATACGCTTACTAACTAGCAACTTATAGCCCAAAATTCACTCATCCCCACTCTATCCCCAGTCTGCTTGACGCAAAGTGATGATATGCTACACTTTTTCGGCAAGCGATCAATATGATCCGCTTTTTATAACTAAATAACCTGTTTTTGCTCATAATAAGGCAGAAACTTGCCCTTAGATCCGATCAAAAGGATCTTGGGCGGTCGTAAGACAAAGGAGCTACGTATATACCTATAGGTAAAGCCTCGATTGGCTTTGGAGACTTACCTAGTTGGCTTAAATAAGCCAAAAATCAACCTTTATCAAGTAATCGGCTTGACAAAGTATTTGGTATATGGTATACTCCATTTGTCGCATTAATTAAACGGAGCGACTTTTTTTATGATTACAATCAAATCATTCGTAATCGTCGCGTTTGTAGCTACCCTAGCTACAGCTATCGGTCCATCAATAATTGCTATGACCAATGTGGCCGAAGCTAAAACTATTGAATTTACTACTGACGCCAGAGTTGCAATGTCAACAAAGGCGATATCAAATGAAATTACTGATGCCAAGAAAACTACTGAAATAGCTCTTGAAAAAAAGAGAAAGCAACAGGAAGAGGAAAAAAGAGTTGCCGAAGAAAAGGCAAAACTTAGAAGCAAGGTTGCTTCTTACTCTCCTACCAACTACCCTAGCACCAAAGATGCTACCGATGGATGGATGCTTTTCAGATCAACTGCTTATTCATGCCAAGCTGCTTCAGAAGGTTGTTCACCTAGCAGAAGAACTGCTACAGGAACAAACCCAGCAGCATGGAAAACAATAGCTGTTGACCCTAGAGTTATTCCACTCGGATCTATGGTTGAAATAAAAGGTGTTGGAATTTTTAGAGCTGAAGACACTGGTGGTGCTATTAAAGGTAACATTCTTGATGTTTATACAGGAGATTACCAGCAAGCACTTGCATGGGGAAGAAGATCTATAGAAGTAAGAATAGTACAATAACAACAAATCCCCTGTCGCATGACAGGGGATTTTTATTGACCAAAGTCTTTGTTTTCTATACTATGATTAAGTCATTTAGTAAAACTAAATACTACGTGACAGCTAAATACTGATCACTAACAACTAACATGGCCTGGTGGCCGAGTGGCTAGGCAGAGGTTTGCAAAACCTCGCACAGCGGTTCAATTCCGCTCCAGGCCTCCAAAATAAATTTGTTTTAGGAGCCCAAGAAGGCTTTTTTTATTGCTTGCATTTTACATTTAGTATGAGTAGTATGAGTTTATTATTCACTGAAATTGTTGCAACCCTGAAAGGAGAGATTTATGTTCATTAAAATCAATAACCCCTACACGCGATTCAAGCTTTTTTTTACGGATTTAACTGACGAGAAAAAGAAGGATCGCATGGCAATGAGGGCCCTGTACCATGTCATGTCGAGCAATCTTTACGGAGAAAAAATGGAAGGGATGATTTCTGAAATCACTCAAGCACATCCAACCGTAAGAAAATACCTCACGGTCACAGTACTCCTCATGTTATTCAAAAAACTCTGTCGCGAGAAAATCAGCACACGAGATCACCTCACCAGGGTAGAATACGAGTACTTTTTATGCGAGCTCTATAGACACCTCGGCGATAATCCAACAACAATCCCTGAGTTCGTTCTGAAACTTGAAATTGAAGCGTTCAAAGTTTTCATTTCTTCATGGCACGACATCTTCAGCGGAAACAATCTTTCTTATGCTGATTTTGGACATCTTCGAGTGAAACACAAAGCCATGGCTTCACGATCTTTTTTTGAATCAACAAAGGTAAATGCATATTTAAAAATGCAACTTGCAGAGAATCTTGGATTGAAAGCAAAGGCAAAAAAATTCGAAAGAATATACGTATCATATCTACTAAAAAGAATTCAACGATCCGCCTCGAGTGTCAAAACCGACATAGACGAACTCAGGAGACTCAAATTCTACAGGATAATCGAAAAAACAACGCTACTTCGGGCAATATCAGAGAACTGTAATCCCGCGAGAATAGATCGCGCAATGCAAATCGCTGAATTGCTCGACCAAGATCTTCGCGAAAAGGTCAAAGAAGAACTACTTCATATTAAAAAGACTTTTTCAAAGACATAATACTCACAAGCTCATTACATCTATTACATTTTCACACAACTCACTCTATAAAGGGTGAGTTTTCTATTACATAACTCCACTTCAAATTTAATGAGAATAAACATAAGCAAGCTGCTATTTGACAAATATAATACAAAATGGCATTATCTACTTTTTTATTTACAATAAAGCTATTAATGATAGCTTTTAGGCAGAAACATCGCGCAAGGAGGGACAATATGGAACAATCAAAAAGAAGATATCCTTCTGATGCTGAGATCTTCGTACGAATTGTGAGAAAAACTCCCGAAAATCAGGACACGCAACCAATTTCGTCTGCCAATAAGGCAAGACAGAAAACTCAACCCATTGGAGTAAGACGACCTGAACACACATTCCTTGAAGTAATCTCAATCACGGAGGACATCGGCACCATCTCGCCCTAAGCACAACGAGCTTCGGCTCAACAAGTTGTGTTTAGGGCATTTTCTTACAAACAAAAAAGAGCTTATTGGCTCTTTTTATTATTGTTTATTTTGACTTATTTTGTTTTTACTTCAAGTTCTATTATTTTCCTGATTATCGCAGGAATTTTTTTGAAATCTTTTTCCAAATCAATCTTGAGCGCGCCTCTATAAAGTGCGGCCGCGGGATGATACACGGGATAATACACTTGTCCTGCGACTCTCTTTGGCTGTCCGTGATTCAAAGAAATAGTTCCTATCTTTATAAATCTCGCCATCGAGTGTCTACCGAGTGTAACAATCAGTTTCGGCTTTATGGTTTTGATTTGTCTTTGCAAATAATCCCAACAAGCTTCTACCTCTTCAGGAAGAGGATCTCTGTTTTGGGGAGGCCTGCATTTCACCACATTCGCAATAAAAACATCCTCTCTTTTGAGATTAATTAGCGCGAGAAGTTTATCTAGATATTTCCCCGCAGCTCCCACAAAAGGAAGGCCTTGTTTGTCTTCGTTTGCCCCTGGTCCTTCTCCTATAAAAAGAATTTCCGCTTTTTCACTTCCGTGACCTGGTACAGTATTTGTTCTCGTCTTACAAAGCTGGCATTTTTTACACTCTTTTATTTCACCAGCGATTTTTTCCAGTGTATCCATTTGTTTTTATTGTTATAATCTCTCCCGTCGTCATCCCCGCAAAAAAGAAGACTTGCGAGTAATTTAGTTATCTTAAACTATGAACAGAAATTTACCACAGTCGTCATCCCCGACCCCGATCGGGGATCCAGAAGTCGTCGCGGTTTAATATCAAAAAATAGTATCACTACACTTACTTGCTAAAATATATGCATAATAGCTTTTATTCATTTATCCCTCCTAAAATTAATCATACGTGGTGTCTGGATCCCTGCTGGAGTTTATACTCACAAAAGTGGGTGCGGGCCTGCCTGTCTGCCGACAGGGATGACGAAGAAAACATTGCAATAACAATTTGTAATTGCCAGATTATTTACTTTTTGACGCTATTTTCTTTAGCATCTTTATATCTTTTATTCTTTCACCATCATCTGGAGTCTCTACGATAAAATCTTTGTTTTTAAGTAACTTATGACTAGCAAGCATCTCAAAAGCGCGCTTCCCCATTTTCCCCTTACCCAGATGATCATGTCTATCCTTATGACTTCCCAAATCCCCCATTGAGTCGTTTGTATGTATTAGCCACAAATTATCAATTCCCAAATACTTATCAAATTCTTTGAGATTTTTTTGAAGTTTGCTTTCTTCGCGCCAGTCATACCCCTCAGCAAATGAATGGCAAGTATCCAAACAAATTTTTAGCTGTTTTTCATATCCCTTCTTCTTGTTTTTAATTATTTTCATTATCTCTCCGAGTGATTCAAAACTATTTCCCACTTCATTTCCAGCTCCCGAAGTATCTTCCATTAAAATAGGTGTGCCGCTTTTGTCTTTTTGAAAAATCTTCTCAAGTCCCCTAGCCACTCTCTTGATCCCATAGTCCTCACCTTTTCCGAGATGACTTCCCATATGCATTACAAATCCTCTTGCCCCTATGCGCTTTGCTTTTTCCAGATCCTTCAAAATATAAAAAATAGATGAGTGAAAGGTTTTTTCGTTGAACGAAGCGAGATTTGTATAATACGGCGTATGAATATAAAAGGACTCTATGCCGTATTTTTTCATATTTTTATGGGCGTCTTTTATTTCCCCATCAGTAATTTCTTTTTCTCCTCTTCCTCTGGGGTTTCTTGAAAATATTTGAAAAGTAGTACAACCCAAATCATGCGCTTCTTCCACAGCACCAACCAAACCCTTTTTTATAGATACGTGAGCCCCGATGTTCATAGGTATAGTATTCAATGTTCAGTATTCATAGCGACTGGGCACTGAAAGCTGATAGCTTAATATTCATAGTATATCACAAAAGGCGCCCTTTTGGAGCGCCTTAGTTTATGAAGAAAATTTAGATTTTTTTAACCTTTCCAGCCAGAAATTCAAATACTTTTCTATTTAGTATTATGCTTTCTGCATAATTTTTATACTCATCTGTGTCAAATTGTTTCAGTATCTCGCCGATATTTTGATTTGCTTTTTGAGATTTATAGAGTTTTTCGTAGACACCTTTGATTTGAGCGATCTCTTTTTCTACTTCTTTTGAATCTACTTTTATCTTGTGATCCTCTATTACTTTTCTCACAATCAAACCAAATTTCACTCTCTTCACCGCCATTGGTCTTTGCTCTTTTTCAAAATCTTCTACTGATTTTTTGATTGATTGAAGGTATTGTTCTAGATTGGCTCCTTGCTGAGCGAGTGTGTCTTCAAATTCATGAATCATTTTGTGTTGTTCCGATGCCACTAGCACTTCTGGGAGTTCCAATTCCTTTTCTTTTTCAATTATTTCCTGAATCTTAGCAACAATGGAAGACTCAAATCTTTGCTTTTCCTTTTCTTCCTTTTCTCTCAAAATATTTGCCTTGAGTTTTTCTTTTAGGTCTTTTACATCTTTGAAATCACCAAGCTCTTTTACAAATTTATCATCGACTTCTGGAAGCTTCATTTCCTGAACCGATTTTACTTTTACTTCAAAGTCAGCTTTTTTTCCTGCAAGATCTTTTTTGCCATAATCTTTTGGAAAAGTGAGTGCAAAGTTTTTACTCGCATCTTCCTTCATTCCCACAAGCTGATCTTCAAAACCTGGAATAAATTTGTTTTCACCTATAACTAGTGGGTGATTTTTGCTCTGTCCACCTTCTATAACAACTTTATCGACTTTCACTGTAAAATCTATTTCTACCCTATCTCCCTTTTTAGCTTCTCTTTTTACTCTGACTGAGGTAGCTCTCTTGCTTCTAATCTCCTCTATCGCTTCCCCTACTTCTTTGTCAGTTGCCTCAACTTTATTGCCTTTAATTTTTAGCTCTTCAAGTTTTGGAAGTTTTATTTCAGGGAGTATTCCTACTTTGGCTTTGAATATAAAAGAATTTGCGGGAGCTACTTTCTGAGGAGTTATTTCTGGCTGTCCCACAACTTCCAGTTTTTCCTGCAAAACTGCGTCCACATAAAACTTTGGTATAGCAAGCTCCATAGCCTCTTCCCAAAGAGCCATTTTACCTACTTTTTGCTCAACTACATTTGCAGGGGCTTTTCCTGGTCTAAATCCTTCAAATTTGTAATTCTTGGAAATATTTTCCGCAGCTTTTTTGAGATACGGATCCAGAGATTCATTTGGAACCTCTATGCTAAGCTCTATTTCTGATTTTGGAAGTTTTGTTACTGATACTTTCATAATAATATTTATTAGATTATAGAAATATTGTACTATTTTTATGGTTAAAATAAACTCTCCCTACTCAAGGAGAGCAAAACAAATATAGCTTTTTAGTAAAGATAAGTCAATAAACTATCTACGCCTAACCACGCGATTTACATCAGTATCTGAAAGCTCTTTAATTGACCAATGAGACTGCTCGCTCAAAAGAGATTTTATTTCTTCAAGCTTCCCTGCCAATTGGCTTGCCGTTGGTCTTTTTTTGACATCGGGATCGATGCATTTTTTTAACAAAGCTATTAACTTGGACTCTTCTTCTAGCGTTGCTAGTCTTTTTTTATGATTTTCACCATCAACGCTTACTTTTGTTTGCATCATAACATTTTCCAGGTCTATGTGTTTGCCTTCCATTTTTCTTCTTGCTTGTTCTTCCATCCTAAGCCCAACATCCTCAAGAGAAACACCCTCCTTATCAAGAACTCCTTCTCCATAGATATACTCAAACAAAATTACTCCCAAAGAAAAAATATCTGATTCAAGAGAAACATTCGCTGTATCAAAATAATGTTCAGGAGCCATGTAGTCCAACGAACCTAGTATATATTTCTTTCGTTCTACAAAATGATCATTGATCGGAGATACTTTTCTGATTTGATGCATGATAGATTCCATTTCTCTTTCTTGAATACTTTTTATCAAATCAGCCCTAGCTTCTTCTGACATACTCATAACATCAGCGTCGCTTAGTACCTGTTTTTCTATTTTCTTTTTCTCTGATGCAATAATGGCATTTTTTCTTTGTTCAATATGAGAATACTTGGGATTGTAAAACTGAGCAGATCCAAAATCTACAAAGCAAAGGCCTCCATTAGCTCTTCTTATCATGTTTTGAGGCTTCAGGTCATTAAAAATCACATTACGCTTATGTAGCTCAGCGACTATATTAACTATCTCGATCACCTCTTCCACTGAACCCTTCAAAAAAATACTCCTCTCTGCTGCAGTGCTAACATCTACTTTTCCTTTTTCAGCAAAATCGAAAAGCGCTTCTTGTCTTTTTTCCAAAATCTTTTTTAGATCAACTCCCTTGATTTGCTCCATAGCAAAAGCGTATCCAGCTATAGATCTCTCTCCTTTATCATTTTCTTTAAAAAGCTTGGTGACTCCATAATATTTTGGAATCATTCCCTCTGGCATGGCTTCTATAACTTCGCCGGTAACTCTATTTGGTTTTTTACTTCCATTCGAAAGAACTCTTGCTATGTGAAATTCATTCATCAAGTAGGCATTCCTTAAGAACAAACTATTTTCACTGCCACCCCTGACATTTTCGTATTTTTGAGCTTCGACAGTTTTTATAGCTATTCGTCTGGGAACCTCTGGCAAGTCCAAATCAACGGAAGGATGTTCCGCTTCAAAAACAGATCCCTGACCACCAGCTCCTATTTTTCTTTTTATATCAAATACCACATTGTCATACAGCTCACTGCTACCTTTTTTATTCGATATGGATATATTTAGCTTACACCTCTCGCCCTCACGCAATAAAACCACTGGCTCTCTTAAGGGCTCTGTTGGAATCTTATTTTGGTCGGGACTCTCTATAATTTCCGAATCCTTCTCAACTTTTCTCGTATTCAAAATCTTGTCAGTCTTTTGAAGACTAGCATCCTGACCACCCCTATGTTGTCCTGATTCGCTAAACATTAGTTTATTATTGTTATAATATCATAGCACGTTTACGACTTTTTTTTCAAGTGCAAATAAAATAGCCCCGCAAATTCGCGGGGCTATTCATTCAAATTTCTATATTTCTATTTTATCAACTGCGTTATTTTGACACCCTGCTCGTTCAAAGCTTTTGAAACATCTTTAACATTGAATTTGTCAGAATGAATAAGAGTGTACTGGGCAATCAGAAAAGCAAAAATCAAAGCTATGGTGTTTATTACTTTAATCAATGCATTAAGAGCTGGTCCAGCTGTGTCTTTGAATGGATCACCAACAGTATCTCCTACAACCGCTGCCTTGTGAGCATCGGATCCTTTTCCGCCAAAATTTCCATCTTCAATATATTTTTTGGCATTGTCCCAAGAGGCACCGCCAGTTGTCATTTGTATAGCAAGCAATAGTCCAGAAACAATAACTCCAGCGAGAAGTCCACCGAGCGCTACTGGACCAAGAATAAATCCAACAAGCAAAGGAGCAGCAACAGCCAAAACAGCAGGCATGATCATTTCTTTTTGAGCAGCCGCTGTAACAATCTTCACGCACTGCGCGTAATCTGGCTTATCTATTCCTTCCATAATTTTCTTTGTTCTAAACTGCTCTCTAACATTTTCTACAATTTTGAAAGCAGTTTTTCCCACAGCGCTCATTGTAAATGCGCTGAATACAAATGGAAGAACAGCACCTATAAAAAGTCCAACCATAACCAATGGACTATCGATAGCCAAATCCAATTTACCTGGCAAATCAAATTTATCCATAGCCTTAACAATCTCTTCTCTGTATGCTGCAAACAATGCTAGCGCCGCAAGAGCCGCAGATCCTATGGCATAACCCTTGGTCACTGCTTTTGTTGTATTTCCTACAGCATCAAGTGCATCGGTAGTTTTTCTGATATCTTCTGGGAGATTTGACATCTCAGCGATACCACCAGCATTATCAGTAATTGGTCCATATGAATCTATGGCAACAACCATTCCAGTTGTAGCAAGCATGGCTACCGCAGCAATTGCTATTCCATAAACTCCCCCGAGCCAGTAAGCAACCAAAATTCCGACTACGATTAGGATCACTGGAAAGAATGTGCTCTGAAGTCCTATCGCAAGTCCGGAAATTACGTTGGTTCCAGGACCAGTTTTGCTAGCAGTGGCAATGAGTTTTACAGGAGCATATTTTTTTGAGGTGTAGTAATCAGTAATAAGAGTGATCACAATTGTTATCACTAGACCAACGAGTGTCGCAAAGAAAAGCTTGATATCTTGATCCAAATATTTAGTGATAAAATAAAAAGCTATAGCAGAAAGACCTGCTGTAACATAAGTTCCTTTGTAAAGCGCACCCATAATATTGTTTGTCTTCCCAAGCTTCACAAAAAACGTTCCGATAATAGAAGCGATAACTGCAACAGCTCCTAGAGCCAAAGGATAAGTGATTCCTCCACCAAATCCTACGCCAAGAAGCATTGCTGCAATCAAAGTAACTGAATAAGTTTCAAATAAATCAGCTCCCATTCCTGCGCAGTCACCGACATTGTCACCGACATTATCTGCAATAACAGCTGGATTTCTTGGATCATCTTCTGGAATTCCTTTTTCTACTTTTCCTACCAAGTCAGCTCCCACATCAGCAGCTTTTGTAAAAATTCCACCACCGACTCTAGCAAAAAGAGAGATCAATGAAGCACCGAAACCAAAACCCAAAAGCAAAATGGGATCTTTGAACCAGTAATAAAAAATCGCGACACCAAGTAATCCGAGAGCCACAACTGTCATTCCAGAAACCGCTCCGCCTTTGAAAGCTACCGAGAGAGCTTTCTTGATTCCACCTTTAGCAGCTTCTGCTGTTCTAACATTGGCTTCTGTAGCAATATTCATACCCACATAGCCAGCAGTTGCCGAGAGAATAGCACCAGCAACAAACGCTACGGAGGTCTGCCAATTTACAGCAAACCAAAGCACAACAGCGATGATGACAGCAAAGATTGCAATAACTTTGTATTGTCTAGAAAGATAAGCCATCGATCCAGATCGTATTGCCTTTGCAATTTCTTGCATTTTTTCATTTCCTTTGCTGAATTTCTTAATACTCGCTCCTAAATATAGAGCGTACCCTAGTGCAATGATTCCGGCGATAATCGCCCAGATTTCAATGTTCATTTTTTTGTTGGTTATTAGCTTATATTGAGCTCGCTTCCAGCCAATAGCTGAAAAAAACAAGCAAGTAGTGAGTAGCGATGATTTTGGACATAGCCACAAACCAAATCTCACAAACTATTTATAATAAAAATTTATTTCTTTGTTTCTTCTTTTTTCGCTTTTGCTTTTTCTTCCTTTGCGGGCTTTTCTTTTGATTTGTCTTTCTTCTCTTCCTTCTCAACTTCCTTTTTTTCTTCTTTTTTCTCAGACTCCTTTTCGGATTTTTCTTCTTTGACCTCTTTGTCGTCTTTCTTTTCAGTTTCTTTCTGATCTTTGACTATGTCAATCTTCCATCCGGTAAGCTTCGCAGCAAGTCTTACATTTTGACCTTCACGACCAATAGCGAGAGACAACTGATCTTCTTCTACATCAACCTTGGCTTCTTTATTTTTTTCATCAAGCTTTATGTTTGTTACTTTTGCTGGTGACAAAGCATTTTCTATAAAAACTTTGTAGCTATCATTCCACTCGACGATATCTATTTTTTCACCACCAAGTTCTGCGATAACTGCCTGAACTCTAGTGCCTCTTTGCCCCACGCATGATCCTACTGGATCTATTTCATCCTTATCTGTAAACACAGCCATTTTGGTTCTAGATCCTGCTTCTCTTGCGAGTGATTTGATTTGAACAGTCTTTGCATAAATCTCTGGAACTTCAAGCTCAAAAAGTTTACGTACAAAATCTGGATGTGATCGAGATACCACAATCTCTGGTCCTTTATTGCCTTCTCTCACTTCTAGTACCAAAACTTTTAGTCTTTGACCGATATTGTATCTTTCACCTCTTATCTGTTCTGGTGGAAAAAGAATTCCCGTAGCCTGACCCAAGTCCACAAATACATTGCGTCCTTCAGTTCTTTGTACGGAAGCATTTAACACTTCACCCTCCCTACCTTTGAACTCTTTGAAAACTGAATTTCTTTCAGCTTCTCTTATTCTTTGAATAATAACTTGCTTTGCGGTTTGAGCTGCGATTCTTCCATAGTCACCAGTTGGAGTAATTTCAGTTTTTATAATATCTCCGACCTTTGCTTTCTTTTTGATTTTTTTAGCATCTTCCAAAAGCACAACTTCTCTAAGTTTTTTTCTTTCTACTTCTTTGCCTTCCATTCTTAGCGCATCCCTCTTCTCTTGCTCAGCTTTTTGTCTCGCAAGAAGCTCTGATGGTATTTCTTCTCCTTTTTCTTTCAGTTCTTTGATCTTTATCTCATCTTTTATGTATTCAGGATACTCCTTGATAACCTCCTTTACATCAAATACTTTGATTTTTCCATTTTCTGTATCAAAATTCACCTTGATGTTTTGGTCAGGTGTTCCATAGTCTTTTCTAAATGCAGCCGCAAGAGCTGCTTCAATAGTTTCAAGCACTATTTTTTTATCTATATTTTTTTCGTCGGCGATTTGATCTATAATTTCGCCAAAATTGATTTTGTTCATTGTTGTTGATTAGAGGGATTAGAAGATTTAGAAATATTTAGAGGGATTAGAAGAAGGAAAGATAATAATTATAATCTAGTTCATCTAATATTTCCAATTCTTCTAACACTTCTAGCTAAAAAACGAGCCAGAGCCCATAAGCTCCAGCAACAGTAAATACAGTCCTATAATAACACATCCCTTGTTTTTGGCAAGTAACCCCACCGTTTCTCCTATAACCCAAAACCTCTAATACTCCTAGGTCTTCTGAAACCTAACCCGCCTTGACTCGCGTTGCTCGTCAAAGCGAGGCAGACACCTAAAACCCCTAATCCCTCTAGCTCCACTAATACTTCTAGTTAGAACCTAGTGCGGTTCCACAAAACATATTCCACATTTCTTTTTCCACCATAATTGAAGCTATGGATCGCTACCTTGCCTGTTTTAGGATTAGTACTAATCGCCCTTCCCTTGCCAATATAAAAACCTACATGTTTATTCGAATCAACTTCTTCCCAGAGCAAAACACTACCTTCTTTTACACTTTTTAGATTGTGATATTTTCTTTTAATCCAATTACTGCTAGACATATCCCTAATCAAACCATCAACCGTAAGATGGCCTTTTTTTATCAAATCAAAATATTTTAGAACAAAGGAAACAAAATAAGCACAGGAAAATTTACCATTTTTAGTAAGATCGAGCCTCTTGTTTTCAATTTCGGCATAGCAATTTTTAAACAAAGCTGAGCCAACGCTATTTTTAATAAGCGCGAGATAATTGTCACTGAAAACTAATTGTAGTTTTGACTTCTTTGGCATAAAAAAATTAATTACCTATCCAATATAGCGGTTTATTTTAAAAAGGTAAATGCAAAAGCTCACCAAAGTGAGCTTAAAAAATAACGAAGCTTTTCAAGGATTGAAGTGGCCTGGACGACGAAGCCACTTAGTGTCAAGAGCGTTAATGGTTTTGGGGGAATGCTCGCGGTTAAGAAATTCACAGAGATCAACCCAGCCAAGTGAGGTAAGCCATTGAATACCGGGGGAAGCAAAGGAACATGTGTCGGCTCTGTGCTGACACCCCCTTCTTTTACACTGTCTTTTACTCCATGCCTCACGAGCTCGATCAAAATCTTTAAAGTCTGTATTTGTGAGCATACCTTGCTCTCCATAAACCACACGCCTCAATACTTTTTCCATAACTTCGAATAAATGATCAACTTCTGATTTTTCTTTCATGTCATTCTCCTCATAGTTTAAGGTGCTAGTTAGAATACTCAGGCAAACAAAAGTTTTTGTCAATCCAAAAGAAAAAGATTGAAAACAGTTTTTTTGTTTTTAATTTCTACACCCAATAGCCCCATGACACAATCACACTCTCCAAATCTTTCCTGATTCTTTTCAATAAAGGCATATACAACTTCAGTTTTGGCCTCCCATTTTTGAGGAGAAACCAGCTCCCCTATTCTCCCAAATCTATCACTTTTTCGTGTTTTTATTTCCAAAAAATACAACGCATTTTTCTTGCGCGCTATTACATCTATTTCTCCTGCGGCAGTTCTAAATCTCCTAACTTCAATCTTAAATCCTTGTTTCAAAAGCCACCAGATAGCGAGATTCTCGCCATAATCTCCTGTTTTCTGTTTATTTGTCCTCAATTAAAAAATCCCCCCTTTCCTATTTAGTAGTCTTTAGTAATTAGTAAGTAGTGTGATTTACTACCAGCCAATAACTACTAACTACAAACCAATGACTAGCTATCTTTTTTTTCCCTCTTTCGCCTGAACTAAAGTAGATTTTGGTTTCACTATCCAAAAAACTATTCTGAGCAGAAAAATGAAAAATGAAAGTATGGCAAAAGGCAAAACTATTCCGGGCCCATACCTTACCTCCATATCTGGATCCCTCGGATCACTTTTGAATTTACTCGGTGGCCTATCCTGCATTTTATTCTTTTATAAACACCAAACCGTAGTGATATTTCCCAGGTTTAAATGCGTCATACAATTTCAAACCATGCTCTCGGCAAATCGCAATAACATCATCTTCTGAGATTCTGTGTCTGGATCGTGGTCCAAAGGGAATTGCCGAAGTCTCCCATTCAAAAATCACAAGCTTCCCCCCTGGGCTCATAATTCTTTTCGCTTCTTCCAATATACTTTCTTTCTTTTCAACTTGGTGAAGTGTGCTAGAAACAAATATCATATCTGCGACACCTGGTTTTATCTTGGTGCTTCCGACTTTTTCTAAATCTGCCCAAATAACCTTTATATTTCTATTGCCTTCCATTCGAGCTTTGCTTTTCACATGATCTAGTGCGGAACGCAAAATATCTATAGCATAAATCTTGCCCATATCTCCGACTATTTTTGCGGCAGGACTAACAAAATATCCAGATCCACATCCCATATCAACAAAAGACATTCCTTGTCTCAATCCAGCCTGCTTTAGTGCCAATCTAGGATTCACAATACTACCTGCTTGTCTCGTAGTAAGCGAAAGTGGCATAAGAAAAGGCGAAGTTTTGCGATTTGTTTTTTTCATTTTTTTGTAATAAGAGAGGAATTTATATCTCTATTATACCACTTCGAGCTACTTCAGTAAAACTTTACGAATCGGGGCGTAACTTTTTCGATGGATATCGCAAACCCCGAATTTCTCTATGGAGGCTAGGTGTTTTTTTGTGCCATATCCTTTATGAGATGCAAAATCATATTCGGGATATTTCAAATGTAATTCATTCATAATTCTATCTCTAGTGACTTTGGCAATAATGGATGCTGACGCAATGGATAGAACTTTGGAATCACCTTTGACAATAGCTTTGTGAGAAACTGGAAAATCTTTGAAACCTACAGCATCAAGAAGCGCGAAACTAGTTTTGCATTCTAGTTTTTGGAAGCTTTCAAAAAAAGCATTTTTGGTAGCCTGAGCTATTCCCTCTGTATCAATAAAATCACTACTCACAATTCCAACTCCTATGCTTATACAATTCTCTCGCACTATTTCAAAAAAATAATCGCGTTTTTTGGGAGTCAAAAGTTTGGAGTCATTTACTCCATCCAATGTTTTTAACAAATCTTCCCCTTTTTCAAAATTCAAAACTACAGATGCCGCAACCACGGGCCCAGCCCATGCCCCTCTACCAGCTTCATCAGAACCCGAAACAAGCAAGTGGCCGTGCTTCATCAATTCTATCTCTTCTTTTATTGTTGGGTGAGTCATAAGCTCAGTTTAACAGTTTGAGATATCATAATACAAGTAAAATCTACTAATCTTATGAAAAACACGTAACTTGACAAAAAACTTTAAAAGTTGTAGTTTATCGTCAACGTTCGCTTCAAAGGAGGTTTTATGCAGAGGATAGTCGCAATTCTGATAGCGGTTTGCTTTTGTTTTACTGGATGCGCTCAATTCGCCCGCGAAAGCGCAAGTTCGGTTATATGCTTCGGATTACGGGCGGCAGAGGTCAAATACTGCGTTTCCGACAACGGGCAAACTGCCAAGATCGTGTTTAACGGAAGAGTCGTCGAAAAATTCAAAATTGTCGACGGACAAATCCATCGATACAATTGGGAGGAAAAAGAATGGGAGATGGAAACTCCCCCAGCAGAGTTAAATGAAACTGAATTCTTAAGATTCCGAGACAGTGAAAACGGGATTGTCGTAGTCTCGATGGAAGGAATCCATTACTTGCTCTAACGCTCTCACAAAGAAACGACCGATCACAGGTTCTACTCAAAAAGTAGAACCTTTTTCTTACTCAAACCCATGTTTTAAGCCAATAAACACCAATATACTTGACAAAATATAAGAGTTATGATAACATATAATGTAATCAAAAAAGCTTTTTTTCACCATCTATAGGCAATGATTTTCTTCCTCACCCTCCTGAGGTTGATGTGTCAGAGCCTATAGGTCGTGAAAAAAACGATTATGCCATCTGTTCTGCAAGGGAGAGTCCAATCAAGGGTTAAAGGGTTATATACCTTTTTACCCAAGATAACCGGATCTTAGAAAGCTACTACCTTAGTTTAGCTTTCGTGGCCGGCATAAAGGGTCTCAATTATTTGACCACCCTTTCAATCAAGGCCTCGCCTCTCTTGCAGAACAAATAGTAGAATTTAAAAAACTCTCACTTGGTGAGAGTTTTTATGTCGTAAAATAGCGAGATAAAAAAGTGTGTTGTTTACGGATCAAAACCCAAGATAAGCTGCCCAATTCACTTTATTTGGTTCAAACCTGATCCATATATAAATGAAGAAGAATAGGATCGAAAACACAAGTGAGTGCAGGATACCAGCTTCGAAATAGATCAGACAAACCGTGGTCACCACCAAAAAGATCAAGACAATGATTGCCTCCAGGAAAGCATCAACCACAAAAATCTTTTTGACGGCATAGTGAATTACTTTTGCAAACCCAATGCTGAGACAGATAGAGACTGCTAAAAACAGAGAATTCAGAACTAAAACATTTTCTAAATATTTGACAGCCGTAGTATCTGGAAATGCCCCCGTCCTCAGGATGTGAAAAAAGTAAATCGGTGCCGAATAAAGGGCGCACACGAGAAATGCAAAAACAGAAAAAAAAGCATAATCCAAGGAAATAAGTCTTTTCACGAGTATTCTCCTCCTTTTTTGGTTTGTATGAAAGAACAAGTAAAAACTACTCTCAAAAACCCTTCAAGTCAAACAAAGAACTAAGATAAATCGATTTATTGACACAAAGCCTTGATCATAATAGTCTTCAAAACATATTCAGGAAATGTATCGGGGAACTAAAATTCAATACTTCAAAGGAGGCATGAAGAGTATGGCAAAGACGGTTTTCGATTTTGCGGTTGAATGTAAGATACTGAGCTTTTGTAAAACATTTGAAGGCGTAATGATATTAATTGAGTACACGAGATGCAACAGAAGAGCTCTCATGAGACGCGCCATCATGATCGCAAAAGAACCGCGACAAATAAAATTGCTCCTTTTAAAAACAAAAGATGCGCGAATCAGAAGCAGGTGCCAACAGAAACTCAGGCAAATAAACTCGCGCGGTAAAAAATAAAGCTCTTATAACTCAAAATCAAGCCGACACTACAAGTGCCGGCTTTTTCTTAACACCACTGTATAATTAATCCAACCGTAAAATTACACCCATTTTACTGAAAAATTTGAAATAAAAAAGGATCCAACCGAAGTCGGATCCACGCGAGTTAAAAAGAGATCTAATGACTATTTGTCATCTTTTGGCGGAGCAGAGCATCCACAATCAGGACAAAAATAATATCCTGATTCTGTATCCTTTATGTGGATTCGTGAATCAACCATTGTACCGCAATTCCAACAATAATTAGTATACCACGATTTTCGTCCGCAATTTACACTGCAGACTCTGCCACTCCGATACTTTGGATGCTGTTTCGCTGGTTTTCCGCACAAACACACACCCAAACTCTTCACTTCAACAAACACTGCTACACTCATCACCGCACCTCCTGACAAAATGTGAGACTCTGGTCTCGTTTTAAAATCTTGGGAAAGAGCTCGGGCAAAACTGACGTAGAACCCTCCTTCTACCCCTTATTATTGTCTACATAATAACTCCCGCATACATTTTGTCAAATAAAAGAACAGCCCCTACGTGCTGTCCCTTTTTCTATCTTTAAATATTTGACTAATTTTAATACTCTAAAAATGTTCTACTTTTGATCATCTTGCTTTTTTTTTGCAACATCATTGGTGATTCTCAAAAATATTCCAAGCGCAATAACTAAAAATCCAAGTCCAATAAAACGAGAAATAGCAAAAATGATATTAGAATATTCATCGGGTAATAGTCCCAGATATCTGTCCATCTCAAGTATCGTAGCTACAAACATAGTTATTGCTACAGCAGCCAGAGCCCTGGCAACTTTGTCAAGATGTTTTTCTGTCCTATAAACTATACAAAAAAACACAACCAGATTTGGCGGTATTTTTTATTAGTTCACAGGGCGCAGACCGCGACGGAGTCGTGAATAAAGCCCTGGAGCTCCGTGGTGGGGGATGTTAGAACTTGTATATTGCAATGTGATTGACAAACGCAGTAAAGTATTGTATTCTAACCTGTTATTCAGGATATTCCCGTAAAAACAGTTAAACCAAGGGGGTTTATGAAAAATGTTCTTTTGATTTGGATTATCGATGGATCTAATGCATTCGATAGCTTGTTAGCTACTGTCGTCGAGGTAATCGAGTGCGCAATTGCAAGTGCTTGTAAATGCGTAGCGTTCACCCAACCACTTTTCGTATACCAAGACAATAGCTATCTGGACGAGTTTATCGAAAGCATAGCGGAATGGAAAAGAGATTACGATAAAGTTGTCATCTTTCTCCCTCTCGACAGACTCACAAAGGGATGGCACAAAAAAGAATGTCAGAAAGTATTAGACATAGCTTGTGAAAAAATGGACACAAGCGAAATCATTCTTGCACCAATCTTTAACAACGATGTAGCAGAGATTAAAGAGGCTGAAATCCAATTCATCGCAACACTTATCAGCAAACACAAATTTTCAGCAGTCGCAAGCATAATTGATGAACAATACTTTCGCGACGCCACAATCTTCAACCAAACTCCCGCTATGGTTGCAAGCGGTGGCAATATTCTGTGGCAACAAATCATATCAGCCATAAACTTATAACCGCACCTTTCGCACGATTAAAGAAGGAGCTTCACGCCGAAGCTCTTTTTATTTTAATAATATAAAAGTTCTACTTTCGCCTAGGGGTATACAAAAATACCGCCTGTTTAAGCGATATTCTTGTGGAGCGGGTGAACGGAATCGAACCGTCATCGCAAGCTTGGAAGGCTAGCGTACTAACCATTGTACGACACCCGCAAATTAGTTTTAACTATTTATATTATACTATATTTTTTAAAAAGTACTTGCTCCCCCACTACCACCCCTCAACATAGAATCACTATGGTTTTCTGTTCTAGAGCCAAGGCTCATCGAAAGTTGGTCGGGGATGGGAGACTTGAACTCCCGATCTCCACGTCCCGAACGTGGCGCCTTAAGCCACTAGGCCAATCCCCGTATTCGGTTTAAGTTCACAAAAGCCACAACGGATACAGCCACACTGATTTATAATTTTTAACTCTTATATATCTCTCTTCGTTCCACGATAGAAGAAAGTTGGTCGGGGCGCTGGGATTTGAACCCAGGGCCTCTTGGTCCCAAACCAAGCGCGCTAGCCAGCTGCGCCACGCCCCGATAGTATCTTCCTAAATGCAACACCTCCCTTGTAACTTTTAGCTCGATGACTGTGCTATCGTACTTAATAAAACACATTTAGTCAATAAAAAACACCCCGATTAACGGGGTGTTTTGTTGAACTGAATTATTTAACTGCGTCCTTGAGACTTTTTCCTGCTTTGAATTTTGGAACCTTAGTTGCAGGGATATGAATCTTCTGTGAAGGATTTTGTGGGTTCACTCCTTCTCTTGCTTTTCTGTCTGATACAGAGAAGCTACCGAATCCTGTAATAGTTACTTCACCACCGCTAGTTAGAGTCTTGGTAATTGTTTCAAGTACTGACTCAACAACTGTTTCAACATCTCTTTTTGAAAGACCTGTTGAAGTTGCGATTTGCTCGATTAATTCTGATTTTGTCATTTTTTTAGCACCCCCTTTCTTTATATTAATTATTTATTTTACATTGAATATTCCTCTGAGATATCTGGTTTAGGAATTTCATCTTCGGCGGTGTCTTGTGTTTGCTCTATATTTTCTGTATTATCAACTTCTTTTTTTGTATCGTTGGTATTTATAAATTCTGCTTCAACTGCTTTTAGATCCGTCTGTTTTTCGGTCTTTGGAGTGAATACCAGAACCACAGTTGCAACAATAGCGCATATAAGCACGATAACCGCATAAATAAGGGATTTATTGGTGTTTTCCATTATACGCTTTTTTGTTAATGAATCCGTTTGAAAAAAGTCATTGTGGATAACTTTTAGCTTAGTATAGCAGAAAAACAACAAAAGCAAAAGTTAAAAACTAGATTAGTTAAATTCTGAAAGTAAGACGCATCTCACATCCAAAATTCATTACATCGTGACAGTTTCCTCAAATCTCTCTATCTTCTTGGGTTTCATTGTTTCATCATCAATTTCCAAGGCAACGCCCTGAACCAAAGAGGTAGCTTCTGGCCTTTCAAAAGTAGATGGCATCTTGGTCAGAAAATGACTTAGGCTACTTTCGATACTTACTCCAAGCACAGAATTCTTTGCACCACACATTCCTGCATCAGTTATATACGCAGTTCCTTTTGGAAGAATTTGTTCATCAGCGGTAGGTATATGACTATGAGTTCCAAACACGGCACTCACTTTGCCATCAAGAAAGTATCCTAGCGCTTTGGCCTCACTCGTTGCTTCGGTATGCGCATCAATAATTATAGAGTCTTTCTTTTCTGATTTTGTCTGTTCCAAAATCTTTTCTATTTTTTCAAATGGTGAATCAAGTCCTTCATCAAAAAAGACTTGTCCCAAAACATTTATCACCATCACTCTCCTACTCCCAACTTCCACAAAAATAAAACCCCTGCCAGGAACTTTTTCGGGGTAATTGGCAGGGCGAATTATCGGGATATTTTTATCGTCCAATAGATTTATACCTTCTTTGTTTTTGAAAACATGATTTCCAGATGTCATCACCTGAATACCAGCATCCATCATTTCCTTTATGGGATCCAAACTTATTCCTGTACCATGGGCCAGGTTTTCAACATTTGCTATTACCAAATCTGGTGAATACTTTTCACGAAGCTTTGGTAGCGCTTCTTTCACAGCTCTTCTCCCTGCTCTTGCCACAATGTCTCCAAAAAATAATATGTTCATGATTATATATTAGAGATGAATAATAAGGATGAAGATTAAAAGTGAAAATTTATTTAGCGCGCGAAGTCAATAACTCTGGTTTCTCTGATAACATGGACTTTGATTTCTCCAGGATATTTGAGATCCTCTTCAATTCTTTCTGCAATATCTTTTGCGAGTATTTTTGATTTGCTGTCGTCTATTTCGTTGGGTTTTACAAATACTCTGATTTCTCTTCCAGCTTGAATGGCATAAGTCTTATCAACTCCATCAAATCCAGAAGCAATTTTTTCAAGATCTCCAAGTCTCTTTATATAATCTTCGTAACTATCTCTTCTGGCTCCAGGCCTTGAAGATGAAATAGCATCCGCAGCCTGTACCACCCTAGCTTCAGGAGTTTCATAAGGAATATCTTCGTGATGGGCCATAGCTGTCTTTATCACTTTTTCATCTATTCCAAATTTCTTCAAAAGCTTGGCTCCAATTTCTGTATGAGTTCCTTCTACTTCATGATCCACCGCTTTTCCTATGTCATGGAAAAGTCCTGCTTCCTTGGCGAGTCTTACATTTAGTCCAAGTTCTCCGGCTATAATTCCAGCAAGATGAGCTACTTCCAAAGTATGTTTCAATACATTTTGTCCATAACTTGTTCTAAACTTTAGTCTACCTATAAGCTGAACAAGTTTCGGATCAACTCCTGTAATTCCAAGATCATAAACCACTGCCTCGCCTGCTTCTTTTACATGCTTGGCTACGGTTTCTTTCGCTTCCTTCACTGCTTCTTCTATGCGAGTTGGGTGAATTCGTCCATCATGAATAAGTTTTTCGAGCGCCATTTTTGCGATCTGTCTTCTGATAGGACTAAATCCGGAAATCACTATCGCCTCAGGAGTATCATCAACCACTATTTCAACTCCGGTAAGATTTTCTATAGCTTTGATATTTCTTCCTTCTCTTCCTATAATTCTACCTTTCATTTCATCTGAAGGAAGTGCAACTGTAGTAGCGGTTGTCTCAGATGTGTGGGAGCTCGCAATTTTTTGGATTGCTAAGTTCAAGATTTCTCTAGCTTTGCCTTCAAATCTTTCTTCGCCTTCTCGCTCAAGTTTTTCTATCCTGCTAGCTACTACATCTTTCATATCTTTTTCAACATTTTGAATCAGTACATCCTTAGCTTTTTCCCTACTAAAACCAGCAACTTTTTCCAATTTTTCAAGTTGCTCTTGTTTTAGATCTTCAAGTTGCTTTTTTATTTCTTTTACTTTTTCAGCTTTTTTTATAAGCTCTTCTCTTTTTGAATCAAGTTCAAGATAGCGTTTTTCTACAGCTTCTTCTCTTTTACTTAGCCTGTTTTCAAGATCAGCTATATTTCTTCGCCTATCGTGTTCTTCCTTTTTTGCTTCATCTATAACTGCGATTGATTTTTCTTTGGCACGAAGCAATAAATCTTTTTCTTTTGCTTTTGCATCATCAATGATTTTGTTTGCCTTGGCTTCAGCTGATGCTGCCTTGCCTTTTGCGATTGATTGTCTAATAACAAAACCAATCCCGGTGCCTCCGGCGATACCAACAATTAAGAGCACTATTCCTAGTGTAGTTGTCATTTTTTTGTTCAAACATGGACGGCAAAACCAACCTGCTGGATGAACCTAATTGTAGTTTTTATCCCTTTTGCTTTTACGAATCGGGGTGAGAAGGGTTATCAATTATATCTCAAAGGGAGTAAGAAAACTTGTTTGTGTAATCAAATTCAAAATAAGTATCCTTTTCAACCATTTCATCAAGATTAGTTTAGCCGTTCCTTAATCTAATAATAATACGACCTAAAGCTATGTTACTTTTTTAGAAGAGAAATGTCAATTCAAAAGAAAAAGGGTGCTATTTAAAGCAATAGCACCCCGATGAACGAAATTTTGTTTAACCACGCTATTCTATAATATGAGCATTTACAGCCATATCATGAAGCTCTTGCATGGTCTTTCCTATGAGCAAAGATTCGGCAGTGGGGAGTAGCATAGGATCTATGCCCTCACCCTCAATAGCACAAGATGCATTCGCACCTTGTAAGGTGGTTTCAACCGATAACAAGAGTAAACGATGCTCTCTTGGAGTCAGTTCACGTGGAGTTTTCCTTACCATACATCACCTCTTTACCCCTGGATACATACAAAAATAGTGCAGAAATGGGAATGCATGCAAATGCAAACCCGCTGACCCCAACGCAATAAAGAACAATACCGATCACTGAGACCAACGCACTCGCAATGATCTGTTTAGGGATTTTTTTCACAACACGAAAGGTGTCTTCTGCGAGTATGAATAGCAGGATAGTCAGAAAAAAGCCCATAAATAACCCCCTCATGATGGTGTTTATTCAATATCTCATTTCTACACCATCCTCATAAAAAAGCAAATCCTCCTTTAGGGCAAGGAGGATATTAGCGATGAACGAAATTTTCTACACAAGCATCCAGTCACTGGGAATGATCAGAAGAGCATTTTTATCTTTAACCATTTTTTTATAAATGTCTTTCATGGTCATTCCAGTACGCAAAGATACAGACGCCATAGCACGAACAACACAATAACTGTGAACTTCTTCGTTATGAGATACTGCTTGAATCCACTCCTTGATTCGCGCGAATTCCTCAGCAGAAAAAAGCTCACAGAATCTTTCCAGAAACCTCCAATAACACCCAAAACTTCGTCTAGTCAATTCATTGATGCATTTTTTACAAGCCGTGGTTTCATCCTTGAAACCTTGATGAGAAGTTTGGTGTTTTTCACAGAAAATCTTTTTTGCAATAGCACATTCTTTGCATGCAGAACTCGTAATTGATCCATCACGAATATGTGGCAAAGAAGGAACAAAGACAATTACTCCCGATATCTCTTTATTACAAAACTCACATTCCATAAGACACCCCCTTTTCAAAGAACGTATGTTTACCCCCACTCAACCAAATATTGAATAAAAAGTAAAGGACAAAAAAACCGCAGGGTTTAATCTGCGATTTTTATTGTTTGAAATTTATTCGAGAACTTTGTCTATAATTCCATATTTTTTGGCTTCTTCGGCAGACATGAAATAGTCTCTATCTGTATCTTGTCGTATTTTATTCATAGGCTTTCCCGTATGTTTTGCCAAAATTTTCTCAAGTCTCTCTTTTATCTTGATCATGTGCTGAGCTCTGATGTGAACGTCCACAGCTTGTCCTTCGGTTCCTCCGAGTGGCTGATGAATCATGATTTCTGAATTTGGAAGAGCAAATCTTTTTCCTTTTTCTCCCCCAGAAAGCAGTATGGCTCCCCCCGAAGCTGCAAGTCCCACACAAATAGTAGAAACAGCCGGTTTTATGTGTTGCATCGTGTCATAAATCGCAAGAGCAGAAGTCACAGATCCTCCAGGAGTATTTAGATATAGACTGATTTCTTTTTTTGGATCTTCTGAAGCCAAGAAAAGAAGCTGAGCTATAACATTGTTTGCTACATCATCATCAATAGGAGCTCCCAAAAAAACTATTCGCTCTTTTAGAAGTCGTGAGTAAATATCGTAAGCGCGTTCTCCATAGTTTGATTTTTCTATAACTGTTGGAATTAGATTCATATTTTTTGATTATTAGATAATTTCCCAGTTTGATTTTGTTTCCACCACTTTTCCTTTTTTTCTGAAACCTGAAGCATACTTATGTCCACCACCACCAAATTCATTTGCGATATCTGCTACATTTATATTTGGGTGTTTGAATTCATCTGAACGAAGAGAGCCCTGTATAGTACCTTTTTCATCTTCTTTCAAAATAACAGAAGCAGAAGAACCGTTGATAGAATTCAGAAGCGAACTCAAACCTTTTAGCCCAGAAAGATCATCCCCCATTGCTTTTGTGTCTTCAGACAATATTGCAGTGGAAGTGAATCCCAAGTCTCTATCAAATTTCATTCTCTCAATAATTCTACCCCAAAGTCTCAAAACTTCGACAGATCTTTTTTCATTCATGTGACTATTTATCTTTGGAAGTCTCGCTCCTTTTCCAACAAGATCAGATGCGATACAAAAAAGTTTATCACTCACGGTTGTATGCTGAAAATACTGCGTATCATATATGATCCCCGCCAAAAGACAATTGGCCATATCTTTATCAATCTCCAAACCATAATCTATAAAAAGATCATAGATTATTTCTGACGTGGAAGAAACATCAGGATCCACATATGCATCTATATAATAACGATTGCTTTGAATATGATGATCAATAGAATAAACCGGTACGGAAAATTTTCTGAAATTTTTGAATCCTATTTTTTCTTCTCCCCCAGTATCCAACACAAGCATCGCTTCGGCATCAGTGTCTAACTTATTTTTTATTCTATGCCATCCGGACATGAATCTATATTCTTTTGGGATAAAATCATTGCAAAAAACTTCTGATTTTATATTCTTTTTTTCAAGAGCTTTCTGCATAGCTAGTCCCGATCCCACGGCATCGGCGTCTGGCGAAGTGTGTATTAGAATTGCGAGACTTTTGTGAGAAAGCACCTTGTCAAATACTTTATTTCTCAAAATCTTCTCCATGAATCTTTTTTATTAGCTCCTCTACTCTATCTGAATTATCTTCTCTGTCATCTATAACAAATCGTATCCTAGGTTTCTTCCGCATAACCATTTTTTTATTTATCTCGCCTTGTATATCGTAAATATTATCATTCAAAAATTCCAAAGCTTCTTTTCTTTGAGTTTTTGGTATAACAGCGAGCCAAGCTTTTGCATGCTCGAGATCATCGCTAACCTGAACACTTGTTATGTTTACAAAAACTCCCACAGGAAAATCTAGTTCCTTTGCAAAAAATTCGGAAAGTATTTTTATGATAGTACTTCCTACTCTTTCAGTTCTATGAGTATCTTTTTTTAGTAAATCCTTTAGCAATTTTATATATTCCTAAGAAAAGTTTTTAAATTTTTCTAGCTTTTTCTGAGATGGTAAACATTTCTACGACATCTCCTTCTTTCACGCCTTCAATTCCTTCAACTCTCATGCCAGCTTCTTTGCCTTTTATAACTTCGGCACAATTTTCTTTTTCAGCTTGAAGTTCCATAAGTTTTCCGCGAGAAATTTCTTTCTTATCTCTAGTTAGTTTTACAAAAACTCCTTCGCCTCTCATAGCTTTTCCCTCTATCACACGTCCTCCAAAAATCATTTCTTTTTTTGTAGTCTTGAAGACTGCCAAAACTTTGATTTTTGCCAAACTCTCTTCGATAATTTCAGGAGCAAGCATTCCTTCTAGGGCTGCCTTGAGTTCATCAATAAGTTCGTAAATAATTTTATATGTCTTTATTTCCACACCTTCTCTTTTTGCTACCTCAGCTGCTTCTGCTGGTATAGAAATATTGAATCCTATCACGATAGCTTTCGATGCCTTTGCCATCATTACATCACTTTTCGAAATAATACCAACCGATTTCATAAGCACTTGAACCATAACTTCATTGTTTTTGAGTTTTTCAAGAGAAGCTGCAACTGCCTCGAGAGATCCTTCCACATCAGCTTTTAGTACTACGTTGAGCTTCTTGAGTTTACCGTGTTTTATGGCTCTAGCCATTTCTACTAGTCCAAATTCACCAACACCCTTGAGCTTTTTAAGTCTTTCCGTGGCTATTCTGTGATTCGCTATAATCCTAGCTGCTTTTTTATCTTTCTTTACTTCCAAAATATCTCCCACCTCGGGAACAATATCAAAACCTATCACTCTCACGGGCATAGCTGGAGAAGCTTCCAAAACTTCTTTTTTAGTCCAATCTTCCATTCTTCTTACTATTCCACATGCGGTACCCGCAACTATAGCATCTCCTTTATGAAGTGTTCCTGTTTTTATAAGCACAGTTGCCACGGGACCCTCTATTCCTTTTCGAGATTCTATCACTGGGCCCACCGCTTCTCTCGTTGGATCTGCTTTGTATTCTTGCATATCTGCTACGAGCACTATCATTTCCAAAAGCTGATCTATGTTCGTACCTTGTTTTGCAGAAACTTCAACAGTGACTATGTCTCCACCGTATCCCTCCGTAAGAATACCTGCCTCTGCAAGTTCTTTTTTGGTTCTATTTATATCAGCATCTGGAAGATCAATTTTATTTATAGCAACAATAATAGGAACCTTTGCCACCTTGGCATGTCCTATAGCTTCTTTGGTTTGTGGTTTCACACCATCATTTGCAGCAACTACCAGGACTACAATATCAGTCACTTCTGCTCCTCTAGCACGCATAGCTGCGAAAGCTTCGTGCCCAGGAGTATCCAAAAAAGTAATTTTTTTACCTTTTTTATCTATTTGATATGCGCCTATATGCTGAGTGATACCACCAGCTTCACCTGAAACCACATCAGTCGTCCTTATAGCATCAAGAAGCTTGGTTTTGCCATGATCAACATGTCCCATAATAGTTACGATAGCTGGTCTTGGCTTTTGCTTTTTTGGATCGTCAAGCTCAACCAATTCGCAAAGTCTATCTTTGCAGCTTTTTTCATCTGCGTCTGGATTTCTTTGGCTTATATTTAGTTTGTATCCAAATTCTTCCGCTATAATTTGAGCGATTTCTTCATCGATCACTTCATTTATAGTAAGCATAACTCCATCTTCCATGAGCTTGGCAACAATTTCTGCAGGAGTTTTTGATAAGGCTGAAGCAAAATCCTTCACCGTGAAAGGAGAATCAATTTTGATGATTTCAAGTTCTTTGTTTTCTGAATTCATTAATAAGATTATTTGATATAACTAAACTACCCCAAAAAACGCCCTTGGTCAACAGGAAAAATTAAAATTCTATTTCGTATTGATGAGTATAAAAAGTTCTAAATTTCAGATTCTAATAAACAGGCTCGTCATCTCCCCCATCTATTCCTGGCAAATTTGATTTATTTTTTTCTCCACCTGGGGTTTCTTTTTTTTCTTCTTTTTTTTGTTTTGGCTGCACAACTACCTTATCTTCTACTTTTTTTTCTCTTTTTTCTTGATCTATTTCTTCATCTGTTTCGGTGTCTACGTCACCTTTGGCCATGAAACTTCGTACAGCCTTGAGAAATAGCCCCTTTCCTCCTTTGATTTTATCCATAGTTGTAACCAAAATCATCACACCAGCAACGATCCAAAGGAATATAGCGTAAACAACCATTAGCACAAACAATCCATTGAACCAAAAGATTATAAAAGATATAGCAAATATGACAAAATACGCGAGCCAAGGAGCTTTGTTTGGAATATTGTCCAAAAGCCATCCCAAAAATCTCAAAAGCTTTTTATAAAATTTTTCTATTTTTGTGGCCACTTTTTTTTATTAAAAATTAATTTTATTGTTTCTCCAGTAACCTTTTACCACCAACAATGACACTCAATTTTTTGGGCGCCACTTCAATATTAACAGGGAGCTTAGTAATTCCTCTACCGTCAACAGATACCCTAAGCGCTCTTGGACCAAACACACTCGCTCGCTTGAATGCTATTTCTGTTTTTGCAGTTACCGCACTCCACTCACCTTTTTTGAAGGCTCTATCCTTTATAGCATAATCCTCTTTGGGAATTATTACCAGATTCAAAAGTCCATCTGAGATGTCATATGAACCAGGACTCATCGGATCCATATTTACGATCCTTATACCAGCTATTGACGAAGACACATCAAATTTACCATCTATATTTATTTTCACATTTGTATCCTTTGCGAAACTATCAGTAACAATACCAAAAATATTTTTGGTAGAACTTTTTTTGGCTGAAATTTCGGCGGTAGTAAGAAAATAGCTACCCTCGACTTTTCCTAAATCAACTTTTTCAATTTTTCTTTTTGATAAGACCTCGCAAGCACTAACTCCTTTAGGAATACCTAGTATTTCCGAAATCACACCTTGTCTTATAGGAATAAATCCCACAACCACTCCCAAATTTACAGCGCAAGTGATAGCTCGAGAAAATGAATCATCATCACCAACGATTACCAAAGTACTACATTTGCGACCAGCAGAGAGTTCTATACAAGAAGAAACAGTTCTAATAGGAGTAACTCTTTCCACCTCGCCTTGTAGACCAAGGTCGGTAAGCCGATTTTCTATATCAGAAACGAGTCTTTTGTATCTTGAGTCTGAAGCAATTTTATCATATATATAGCAATACATTTATCGGAGGTTAGAAGGATTAGTGGAAATAGAAGTATTAGAGGTTTTAGGAGATAGCTAAATTATTTCTTGGAAGATTTGATTTGCGAAAGATCTTCTCCCATATTGCACTGTCCTTTGAGTTTCGCTCCCCTGCTCACAGAAAGTAGCTTGGTCGTAACATCACCAAGAAGTTCTGATTTCTCTCCAAGCTCAAGCTCATCAGCAACCACTATATTTCCAGTAATTTTCCCAAGTATCTTGGCTCTGCCAGCTACAATATCAGCATCTATTTTCGCATCTTCTCCCACAAAAAGTTCGCCCTTCACATCTATTTTTCCCACAACTTCACCCTCTATCTTTAGATTTCCATTGCTCTTGATTTCTCCTTCAAGCTTTACCGAAGGACCTATGATTGTTTCATCGGAAGTTATTTCTTCTGAAGAATTTTCATCTGGTTTTTTTGAAAACATTGCCATATTTTTTTGTTAAATTATTTTTTATTTAGTAATTCTTTTTCTTCATCAGTTAGAATATATTTTGATTCTCCCTTGGTAATGGGTTTACAAAATACCCTGCTCGCTTGTCTCAAATGTAAACTTGAAATTATTATTCCATTGTCATGAGAATCAAGAAGTGCCACTGAAAAACTCTGATCGCCTCCCTTGTCACCAAAAGGATTGTATCGTATCGCCTTTATCTTTTTTATAGCACCGTCAAGAATACCAGAAGTATCATCGGTGATTTTGTAAATCTCTTTTATGTCATTTTCATTTCTCTGTCCCCTCTTCACCATATCCATAACTATCTGCTCAAGATTTTTTGCATCCTTTCCTTCAAATAGAATCTTTTGGGAATTTTGAATTTTTCTCAACTTCAAAATCAAATACAAAGAAATAGCGAGGGATGCTACTGACACAATAATTGATACCAAAATGATTATATCCATAATTTCTTTTATCTATACAATATACCCTAAAAAACAGCAAAAACAAAGACAACTAAAAAATTATTTATTGCAATTGTGCCTATATATCATTATACTATTATTACAATAACAATAAAACATGAAACTTTCACGAAAACAAAGAAGACAACAAAAAACAACAGGAGATAGTCCCGTTGCCAATGAAATCAAGTCACCAGTCAAAGAAGTAGAGAAGATAGAAAACAATCCAGTTTTGACTAATAAAAAAATCACGGCGAGACGTGATATGGTTATGATACTTGTATCAACGCTTGTTATTGTAACGATTTTTGTGGCTCTATCTATCGCCGATAAGAAATACGGCATCTTAGAAAACTGGGGAGACAAGCTAATCACCAAACTCAATATTCAATTATAATAGATAGTATTTAGTACGAACAAAATACGAACACTATTTTTTGTTATTAAAACTAAGGCCCAGTACTACTGCAGAGACTAAAACCACCTGATGACTAGTCCAAACATAGTGGTCAAAAAGGGAAAGTAGCAATATAGATATAAAAAGTATAAATAAAGCGAAATCAACAAAATGTTCCACGTGGAACATTTTTTGTTTCACGTAATAACCCCTCAGCATATTGGTTCCACGAATCATAATTAAAACAAAGAATAAAGTTACTAAGAAAAAACCAACAAAGCCGGTTTCAGCTATTAAAAGGATAAGAGAATTTGGAACTGGTTGGTACTCCCAATATTCTAGATCTGCGTGATTTGCTCTAAGCCAAGAAACATAGTTCCCAGTACCCACACCAAAAAGCTCATTTTTTTGCAAAGCCCGACTCCCCCACTCAAGTGCCGAAATTCTAGCGGTCAAAGCTATATCACCATTTGCATCATAACTAGTCACTCTGGAAAATACTAATGGAAAATAAATCCAACCAAGCGCTATCAATATAATTAGCAATAAAACCATTTGCATAAAAAATGTTCCACGTGGAACATTTTTTAGTAGCTTTTCGAAAATATTGCCTTGTCTTAGAGACTCTTCACTTTTGTAAATTCCACTCTCCCCTCTTTTTCTATAAAAAATATAAGCTGAAATAGCTAGTAAAGACAGTAATGCAACTACCCAAACACTCCTTGAAAATGTGAAAAACAAGGCAACTCCAATCAATGCATTGCTAATTAGAGCGACAATCCTCCCCCTATTTTTTTTGCATGACAGCAAAATAACAATACCCGAGACCAGTCCTATTAGAAGGAAAAATGCAAAAACATTGGGATGTGGAAAAATACTATATGCTCGCAAATATACCGCATCTGGAGTTACAACTTTTGCCACATTATTAAGATCTACCGAAAGGATGGATTCAAAAAGCCAGCGCACGCCAATTGAACGCTGAATAGCGAATTGGACTATGCCGATAACCGAAGTCCAAATAGCAGTGGCAAATGAGGAGTATAAAAAAGCCCACTTTAGTTTGTTACGATAAATCACGGCAATAAACGCAATTAATATCACTTGTAGAATAACTACAAATCTATAAAGCGAAACCCAGTTAAAATTAGTCCATAGACCAATTATCACAGAAGTAAAAAGCAAGATTGCAATATATATCTGGTATTTGCTAGCGACCCTAATTTTGTTTCTAATGACAAAGAAAACAGCAACGCAGATAAACAAAAGCCAAACAATATCAGATGCATAAATAAAAACCGACTCCCATTCGGGAAAGAAATTATTGACTTCTGGACCAAAAACAAAAAGCACTTTTCGGATCTGAAAGGGGATAGATAGAAAAAACAAATAAGCCAATATTTGAATTGGCCTATTTTTGATATATGAAATGAGTTTTTTGAATCCAATTTGTTCCACGTGGAACATTTTTAGTGCCATTTTTTCATTTTTTGGCTAAATATAGATAAGAGTGATTCAGCGCTAAATTTGATAAAAGGGTGTTATAATTATTTGATTGCCATATCACACAACGATATCAAATTATGTCAATATGGTCTGTAATACAATATCGTTTCTTCTGCCAATACTAATCTTTAAGGACTTAATACCTACCACCTCAAACCCAATCCTTCTAGTTCTACTAGTTCATCTAAAACTCAAAACCTAACACCTAAAACCCAATCCTTCTAAAACTTCTCGTAAGTGGCGTCCCTGGCAGGAGTTGAACCTGCAACCTCTTCCTTAGGACGGAATTGCTCTATCCAGTTGAGCTACAGGGACACGTAAAATACTATCGCACAGAAATTTCTTTTTTTCAACCTTTATTAAGTCAGCAATTTGTGATATAATAAACAAACAGCTTTGAAATAGAAACACAAAAAATAAATTGCAAACTCACGCAAAAAAACCGCCAACCGTATTGATGATTTTGGATGGTTTTGGTGAAGGAAAAAACTATCCAGGCAACGCAATAAAACTTGCACGAATGCCTTTTTTTGATTCGCTAAAAAAAGAGTGTCCTGTTTCCTACGTCCAGACTTGTTGCGAAAGCGTGGGGCTTCCGGTGGGACTTATGGGAAATTCTGAAGTAGGGCACATGCACATGGGAGCGGGGAGAGTAGTAGAACAAGAACTCACTATAATAGACAATGCGATTGAAAGCGGTGTTTTTTTCCAAAACCCGACACTGCTCGCTGCGATGAATCACGCCAGAGAAAATAAATCCGCCCTGCACTTGGTCGGAATTCTAAGCGACGGAAAAGTACACGGTGATATAAATCATTTGTTTGCACTTCTCAAGCTTTGCAAAAAACAAAATATTTCAAAAGTAGAAATTCATGCGATAACTGATGGGCGAGATTCTGCTCCACGAAGTGCATCTGGATTTATAAAATTACTTGAACAGAAAATAAAAAAACTAGGGGTAGGGCACATAGCCACAGTGATGGGAAGATATTATGCTATGGATAGGGCACACAAATATGATCGTACAAAAAAAGCTTACGACGCTATCGTCCATGGAATAGGACTTCATGCAAAAACACCAGAGGAAGCACTGAACAAAGCATACAAACAAGGGCTCGATGATTTTCAAATAGAACCAACAATAATAGGGGACCCAAAAAAAGATGGTTCACTCGTAAAAAACAAAGATGCTTTTATTTTTTACAACCTTAGATCAGACAGAACGAGACAACTAACCAAACCCTTCGTACTTCCTGCATTTAATTTTTTCAATAGAGGCAAGAAAATTGATAACTTGTATTTCACGGGCATGACTAGCTTCGGGGATGATCTTCCTATGTCCATAGCATTTCCCTCTTCCTATGTTCACAATTCACTTCCAGCTTTTATTGCAAAACAAGAGAATCTCACACAGATGTATATTGCTGAAGAAGAAAAATTTGCTCCAGTTGCTTTTTTCTTTCACGGAGGATCTGCGATACTTGCCAAAAATGAAAAGAGAATAATGATCAAATCAAAAGACGTAACTTCATATGCCATGGCACCCGAGATGAGCGCATCTGAAATCACAAAAAGAGTAGTATCGTCGCTATACAACAAACACTATCCAGATCTCACTGTAATGAACTATGCAAATCCAGATATGCTAGGGCACACCGGAGATATTCCTTCTGCCGTAAGGGCTTTGGAATTTTTGGATGGAGAGATCAAAAAAGTAGTTTCGAAAGTTATGCAAAAACATGGAAAAGTTTTGATAACAGCTGACCACGGAAATATAGAAGAAATGATATATCCGGATGGAAGTCCAAAAACATCTCACTCAAAAAATCCTGTGCCTGTAGTATTAGTTGAGTACGGGAAAAAACACAAAAAAATGAAAGATGGGATATTGGGAGATATATCTCCTACCATATTAAAATTAATGGAACTAGAAAAACCACTAGAAATGACCGGACAATCACTGATCTAACAAAAATATTTTAAAACATAAATAAAAATCTTGTCGTTTTATAAGAAATTTTTTCGTTCGTGCCATGACGAAGGACTCTCTATATGGGAGTGCCCTAATTTTCTTTTTTCCTTTATAGGAATAATCACCGCGATAGTGGAAGTGGGCACATACATACTTGCCAAAAATTATTATTCCCCAGATATAGTCATGTTAGGAGTGGCAATCATAGCAATCTCCATGATCACTCTCGCATACTTAGTATCTTCTGGGGTAGAAAAGATTTCACGAGCAAAAAGAATGCTTCAAATAGAAGAAGAAAAAATAAGAGCTATTATAAATTTTTTAGCTGATGGCTTGATTATGCTAAGTCGAGATGAAAATGTAACAATGATAAATCCACGAGCCGAACACATACTCGGAATTTCATCAGAGGAAGCTCTGGGATACAAGGCGGGACACAAAAAAACAAAAACTTTTTCTTCGTTAAACAAGGTACTTAAAAATACCGTTGATATAAAAAATTTCAAAAAACTTGAGCCAATACGAGAAGAAATAGAAATAGATTTCCCGAGAAAAAGAATGCTAAAAATTGTTACCACACCAGTTATGAATCCGTCTGGAAAAGTTTTGGGAGTCGTGAAGCTACTAGACGACATCACGAGGGAAAAAGAAATGGATACAATGAAGACAGACTTTGTCTCCATGGCATCGCATCAACTAAAAACTCCACTCGCTATACTCAGGTGGAACCTGGAATTGCTTCAGAAGATGAAACTGAATCAAATTGATTTTGATAAAAACAAAGAGCTAGACATAGTAAACCAATCCGCAAGGACAAACCAAGACATGATAGAAATAGTTAATGATCTTTTAAATGTTTCAAGAATAGAAGAGGGGAGAGTGAGACTTGATAAAAAAGTTGTCTCATTTGAAAAAATAATTTCCGAGGTTATCGAAAAATTCTCAGAAAAAGCTAGACTTAAAAAAATATCCCTACAATTCAAATCCAAAAAAATACCTGAATTTAGAATTGACGAAGCTCACATAAAGCAAGTGGTGATAAATCTTATCGAAAACGCCATAGAATATACTCCCGTGAATGGCAAAGTTTCGATAAGAATAAAGTATCCAACAACCAAGGATGGAAAAAGCACAAAAGGAACTCAGATAAAAAATAAATACGTCACGCTTGAAATCAAAGATAGTGGAATAGGAATACCTGAAAAAGAAATTTCCAAACTATTCGCAAAATTTTTCAGAGCCAGCAATGCATCAAAAATTTCGGTAAAAGGAACGGGACTTGGATTATTTATATGCAAAAACATAGTGGAAAGACACAAAGGTAAAATCTGGGTGGAGAGCAAGTTAGAAAAAGGATCTGTCTTTAGTATTTCGCTTCCAAAAGAGAAATAATTTTAATTTATGAATAAAAAAATACTAATAATAGAGGATGAAACCGCTCTATTGTATGCGCTTTCCGCGACATTGAATGTGGAGGGACTAGAAGCTCTAACAGCAACGAATGGAAAAGAAGGATTGGTCTTGGCACGATCCAGTAAGCCAAATCTAATAGTATTAGACCTACGACTCCCTGAAATGGATGGATTTCAAGTCTTGGAGGATCTAAAGAAAAACAACGAAACCAAGAAAATTCCAGTAATTATAGTTACCAACCTAGGAGAAAAGGAGACAGAAGATAGGTGTAAAAAACTGGGAGCAATAGATTTTATAACAAAAGCAGATAGTTCACTTGAAGAAATCGTAAACAATATAAAAAAGAAAGCTTAAATGATTATCAATCAATCAGAACTAGAAAAAATAATAATAGAAAAAGGTTTTCTCACCGCATCAAAACTTCAAGAAGTGAAAGAAAAACACAAAACAAGCAAAGAAGACTTGGAGCAATTTTTGATATCTGAAAATATTGTAAAGGAAAAAGATTTGTACAAAGCAATCGCTCAAAACATAAGTTTTGAGTTTGTTGATTTGGAAAACACGGAAATAAAAAAGGAAGTACTATCAATTATTCCCGAGCCACTTGCTAGAGAACATAGAATAATAGCATTTGAAAGTGATCCAAAAACTTTGAAGATAGCGATGGCGGATCCCACAGATTTAGAGACAAGCGAATCAATAAAAAAGAAAACGGGCAAAAAGACAGTAGTGTATCTAACTACAACTTCGGGAATAAATTTTGCACTGAAACTATACAAACAAAGTCTCAAATCAGAATTTGAAGATATTTTAAGCGAAGTGAATAAAGTTCAAAAAGTAGAAGGCACAGACAAAAGCTTGGAAGAAATAGCTCAAGACATGCCCGTAATTAAAATAGTTGATTCTATTCTTGAGCACGCAATACTAGAAGATGCTTCCGACATACACATAGAGCCCCTAGACCTGGAACTAGTGGTGAGATACCGAGTGGATGGAATTTTGAAAGACGTAATGACTCTTCCAAAACAAACACTAAGAGCCATCATCGCAAGAATCAAAGTACTATCAAATCTAAAAATTGACGAGCAACGACTCCCACAAGACGGACGATTTAAAAAAGAGAGTTCCGACTACAAAGTCTCTTTTCGTGTTTCAACGATACCAGTTTTTGGAGGAGAAAAAGTGGTACTTAGAATTCTAAAAGAAGGAACCCAGATACTGACACTAGAGCAACTAGGCTTTCAGCACTCGGCACTTGAAATAATAAAAAACGCCATACAAAAACCACATGGAATGGTGCTTGTCACGGGACCTACGGGATCAGGAAAAACTACCACTCTTTATTCGATACTCAATGTTTTAAATACTACAGACGTAAATATCGCCACAATAGAAGATCCGGTTGAATACCACATGCCCAGAATAAACCAAACACAGGTACATCCCCAGATAGGACTCACTTTTGCAAAGGGGCTACGATCTCTTTTGAGACAGGACCCTGACATAATAATGGTAGGGGAAATCAGAGACAATGAAACAGCAGAAATAGCGATTCACTCAGCACTTACCGGGCACATAGTGCTTTCCACACTTCACACCAACAATGCTTCGGGAGCTGTTCCTAGACTTCTGGATATGGAAGTAGAACCATACTTAGCATCATCAACGATCAATGTAATAGTGGGACAAAGACTGGTAAGAAGGATATGCCCCAAATGCATAGAATCATATTCACCCGATGCGAAAACTCTCAAAGAAATCCAACAGCACTACGACTTGAATAAAGTAGTAGAAACCATGAAGAAAGAAAAGCTTGTTCCAGAAAAAGCTGAAATAGAAAATCTGAAGTTTTTCAGAGGCAAGGGTTGTGTAAATTGTCACAACAAAGGATTTAAAGGAAGAATAGGTATTTACGAAGTTTTGGAAGTAACTACTGCAATTCAAGAATTGGTAGAACAAAGAGCTTCTACAGAAAAAATAGAGAAAAAAGCGATAGAAGAGGGAATGATAACCATGCTCAATGATGGATTTATAAAATCAGCTACGGGAGTCACGACGATAGAAGAAGTTTTAAGAGTAACCCAAGATTAGATTATAATTTTTTAATAATTGGCAAGTGGCAACATATTCATACGAAGCAAAAAATAAAAACGGAGAGGACCATAAGGGTGAAATGGTAGTAGCAGACAAAAGAACTCTCACAGAAACCCTCAGAAAGAAGGGGTTGTATTTGGTACACTCAGAAGAAAAGAAAAAAAAGAAAAGCCTGCTAGATATACAAATAACTACGGGTGTACCTCTTATGGAAAAAGTTCTTTTCACGAGACACTTGGCGATAATGCTCAAATCAGGTCTCTCTCTTTCAAGAGCACTAGGAAACCTAAAAGATCAAACAAAGAATAAATATTTCAAAGAAATACTTAGCGAAATATACAAAGGAGTTGAATCAGGAAAACCCTTAGCAGAAAGCATGAGTGCATATCCTAGAATATTTCCTTCTATGTTTACTAGCATGATCAATATCGGAGAGCTTTCCGGAAGTCTTGATAAAGTTCTTTTACAGCTAGCATTTCAAATGCAGAGGGATTATGAACTAATAAGAAAAGTGAAAGGTGCGATGTATTATCCTATAGTTATACTTACAGCAATGGTAGGAATAGCTATTATGATGGTCGTTTTTGTGATGCCAAAGTTAACTCAAATTTTTGATAGCTTCGAAGCAGATCTTCCAATTACAACTAAAATGCTTATAGGGGCAAGCAATTTCCTGATCTACAAATGGCCAATAGCAGTAGGGGTTTTGGCAGTAATAGTTGTTTTATTTGTTATGTTTTTCAAAACTGAAAAAGGCAAACAAATGTCAAGCATGGCAGGACTCAAGCTTCCAAAGGTGGGAATGATAATAAAGGAGATAAACACGGCAAGATTTGCAAGATCGCTTAGCTCAATGCTAAAAAGTGGAGTACCAGTAGTAAAAGCGCTAGAAATTACTGCTGCGTCACTAGGAAACTTGAAATACAGAGAGGCTCTACTATATTCAGCTGAAATAGTGAAAAAAGGAGATTCGCTGTCCCAAGGACTAGCAAAATTTTCAAACATATTTCCTCCTGTTGTAAACCAAATCATCTCCGTAGGAGAAGAAACTGGAAGCTTGGATGAGATTTTGAACGAAATCGCTTCTTTTTACGAATCAGAAGTTGATCAAGAACTTAAAAATATTTCGTCTATCATAGAACCGGTACTAATGCTAATACTCGGAGTGGGAGTTGCCGTGGTTGCTGTTTCAGTTATATCTCCAATTTACTCCCTAACAGGTCAAATCTAATGAACAAGAAAGCGTTTACCCTTATTGAACTACTTATAAGTATCGGCGTGTTTTTAATAATCATAACTGCTGTTTATTCTCTTTTTACAACGATATTTAAAACAGTAAACCAAAACAGACTCCAAGCCCTTGCCTCAAAGGTAGCAAACCAAGAAATGGAAATCATAAGAAATATGGAATACGAAAATATAGGAACGTTGCAAGGCAATCCTTCGGGAAATTTACCAAACACAAAAACAGAAACCGTAGCAAATTCAGATTTCAATATAGAAACATATATTTCGTGGTTTGATGATCTCTACGATGGAACGGTAGAGGAAGGAGATACTGCACCAAATGATTATAAAAGAGTAAAAATTTCCGTATGCTGGAAAGAAATAGAATGTACAAATCCAGTAACAATGATAAGTGATTTTTCCTCAGGTCAAACTGAGATCTCAGAAGGAAAAGGAACTCTCAAAGTAATAGTAGCTTCTGCGAATGGTGACCCCGTAGAAGGAGCCAAGGTAGAATTTACAAGAAATGGAACAGGAGAATATTTTTATGGTTACACAGATATAAACGGCATACTTTTCCAATACAACTTAAACCCAGGAACAGAAATATATCATGTAGTCGCTTCTAAATCAGGACATAGTTCGGACTATACTATCACTCCGGGATTAAATATTACTCCAAGTCCCGACAAAGCTGACCCTTCGGTTTTGGAAGATCAAGTAAATCCAATAGCCTTGTCCATAGACAGAGTTTCAAACCTAACAATAGTAACAACAGACAAAGCTACAGCTGAAGCAGTTGGAAATATTTCACTACACCTAAGAGGAAACAAGGTGCTGGGAACAGATGGCGCGGGAAATCCAGTTTACAAATACGACCAAGACATAATCACCCCTGAAAATGGAGTACTAACTCTTACGGGAATGGAATTTGATACTTATTTCACAACATATGGACCCGGTGAATCTGAATACAATATAGGAGGCATCAATCCTGCCAATGGACTAGATCTAGACCCAGCGACGAGTGGAAACATAGGCATCTTCATGGTACCCAAAACAGATTTCAATCTTCTTACGACACTACTTGATATAGATACCAAATCACCAATCTATCCTGCAAATGTAAATCTAAGTAAAGAAGGATATGATGAAACTAGGGGAGTGACTGATTATGGACAAGTATTTTTTGAATCGCTGGAAAATACAGCATACACAATAAATATAACAGTACCCGGATACAACACGATAAATGAATTGATAAATACAAATGGGCCAATTTGGAAAACTTACGAGCTAGAACCTCTATAAATAATTTTAACACTGGTATTTTATGTCACAAAAAGGTTTCACATTGATGGAGATAGTTGTTGTAATAGGTATAACCGGAATAGTTATGGCTATGATATCAACTTTACTCACTGATTCATTTAGAATGCAGAGAGTAGCTGTAGAAAAAGCTTCGGTAGGAGAAGAATGTCAAAGAGCACTTAGTGGAGTCGAGAAAGATATGATAAGCATGATTGAAGGAGAAAACGGCGCATTCCCACTAGCCTTAGCTGAAAGTAATCAAATAATATTTTATTCTGATACCGATCTTGACGGAACAGTGGAAAAAATAAAAATATCAAAAAATTCAAAAATTATTACTAAAGAAATTTTTGAGCCGGTCAATGAAATATATCCCGAGAGTGCAACGAATACAGTAAACATCTCATCACACTTTTCTCAAGAAGTGGGAGACAATATTTTTGCATACTACGGATCAGATTTCAGTGGTACACAAAATCCAATAAGCGACCCAATAAGCGAAAGCGATGTGAGAGTCGCCAAGATATCCATGATATGCGCATTGGAAGAGAACGTAGAATCAAATTCAAAAATAGTATTTTCAACATTGGTAAAACTTAGAAATTTGAAATGAAAAACATCAAAAACACAAAAGGATCAATATTAATTCAGGCACTAATATTTACATCAATCATTGTTGCGGTGGCTAGTGTTATTTTGCAGTATGTCTCCACTCAACACACAGCAACGAGAATTGAAAACAATAAGGAGCAAATTTTGGATATCTCGGAAGCGGGAATAAATCATTACAAATGGGTTTTGGCCCACAATCCAGATGACTATTTTGACGGACAAGGAAGCGGAAATGCCGGACCATATGTTCATGACTTCAAAGATCCAGCAGGAGATGTAATAGGCAGATATTCGCTAGAGATTGATCCGCCAGATGTGGGATCATCAACAGTTACAGTAAGATCCACCTCATATCTACTTTCAAATCCAGAAAGAAAGAGAACAATAGAAGCTAAATATGGAATACCCACGCTTGCCAACTTTATGTTTTTGCTAAATAGCAATGTTGATTTCTCAGCTACAACCTCGGTTTCTGGAAGAGTTCACAGTAACGGCGGAATAAAATTTGATGGCGCATGTGATTCTATAGTATCAAGCTACAAACCAGATTACGATTACGACGGAACAACCAAAGATGGAGTATGGAGAAGTACGGGGCTTCCCGACACATGTCCATCTTCATTTTGGGAATTTCCAGTATCATTGATAAATTTTGACGATATTTCTGTGGACTTGGGAGAAATGAAAACTTCTGCACAAAACGGAGGAAAGTATTTAGCAAGTACTGAAAATATTGGATACCACATAAATTTCAATGCAAATGGAACATATGATGTTTACAATATCACTAGACTAAAGCAAGGCCATGATGGATATGTTCCCGGAAAAGGATGGGTCAAAAAAAGACTAGAAATACAACAGCAAACACTCATAGGTACTTACCCACTTCCTTCAAATGGAATTATTTTTGTGGAAGATGATGTCTGGGTGGATGGGGAGCTCTCGGGAAGAGTAACGGTAGCTTCTGCAAAATTTCCAGAACAAATAGCCAACTACACAGATATTATTATTAATGCAAATACTACTTACGTAAATGGTCCGCAGATTGATTCATTAGGACTAATAGCTCAAGGAAATGTAGAGTTTCCCTTTCATGTTCCAGAAGATACGATCATCCACGCCGCTATGATAGCCCAAAAAGGCAAAGTCTTCAGAGCGCAGTATCCTGGAAACACCAAATCAACACTAGATGTCTTGGGCGCAATAATAAGCAACGAGCCAAGTGCCCTAAAATATGGAACTTATCCCAATTACTCATCAGGTTTTATAAACACAAACTACGATTACAATTCATACTTATTAGAAAGTCCTCCTCCATATTTTCCGACACTGTCTGTAAGTGGACAATACGAACTTGTTTCATGGCAAGAAGTAGCCAATCCGTAAAATCATATTGACTTTTAGTTAATACAGTCTAAGATTATAGCAAAGCAATTCTCGTAAAAATGAAAAATACAAAAGACATATTCGCCATAAGAAAACCTGCGCTTGGTATAGACATCAGCGATTCTTCACTAAAGATTATGCTTTTGAAATACTCAGGAGGCACTCTTAGAGTAGCTGGATTCAAAGAAACCGCTTTCCCTCAGGGAGTTATAGTAAAAGATGAGATCAAAGACCCCAAAATACTAAAAGAAATAATCCTAGATTCTATATCAAAACCGGAATTTGGAAAACTAGATACAAAACTAGTCATAGCATCACTTCCCGAATCAAAATGCTTCGTAAGAACTATCGGCACTGATTTTCCACTAGATAAAGAAAATCTAAAAGAAGAATTGATGTATGAAGCAGAACAGCATATTCCGCTTGGCATAAACGAAGTTTATACCGATTTCAATATAATCAGTAGTAAGCCATCTCAAAAGATTTTATTCACGGCAGCTCCAAAAAACACAGTAGATCCGATGATAGAGATACTAGTTTCTGCAGGGCTAAAGCCCATCTCCATGGAAATAGAATCTTTTTCGTTGGCAAGAAGTATGCTCACAGAAAAAGATCAAAAAACTCCTTGCCTCATTATAGACATAGGTACAAATAGAACTGGACTAGCAATATTTAAAGAAAATATTCCTCTTTTTACTTCTAGCCTCGAAACTGCGGGAAAATCTATCACCGAAGCCATACAAAAAACAAAAAACTTGTTATTTTCACAAGCGGAGAAAATCAAAAAGAGCATTGATCTTACCTCAGACACTCAGCCAGAAACAAATTTGGCAGTGGGGGATGTTATAAAAACCCTAGCCAACGAAATAAAAGGAACGATAAACTTTTTCAATGAACACTTTAGTGAAAAAGGTAACGACCTAAAAATACTACTATCTGGTGGAGGAGCAAAACTAAAAGGAATAGATAACCAACTAAGCAAAATACTAAATTTACCGGTTCTAATAGGAAACCCGTGGGTAAACGTAGAGAAGAAACAAGTTGAGCATATTTTTAAATCAAGTAACGAACACTCCGCTGGATTTGCTACCGTAATAGGCCTAGCAATTAGAGGAGCCAACAACAAAAACTACTAATGGAAACAAACCTACTTCCAGAAAATCTGAAAACAGAACTAAAAAACAGAAACAAGATTAGAAAATTCATGTTTCTGACTTTTATTTTTGCTTTTTGTGTATTGGTTTTTTCATTGGTAATAATTAGTTTCGAAAAAGTAACAGGAGACGAGGAAGAGATGATGCAAAATCAGCTCACAAACGCAAAACTATTACCAGCAAACACAGAGCTCATAAAAAAACAAAATCAACTAGACAAAATGCAAACCCTAGCTGATGATTTATCAGAAGTACAAAAGGATCAACTATATATATCAAGCTTTGTGGCATCTATATATAGTGCCATACCAGACAACACAAGACTTGAAAGTGTTTCTATGAATTTCACTGAGAGTAAAATCACTATAAAAGGCAATTCACTATCTAGAGATAAACTACTTAGCTTCATAGATAACCTAAAAAATCTTCCCTCGGTTTCAAGGGTAGAAAATCCGCTCTCAAACTTAGTAGCTCAGTCAAATATAAATTTCGAAATAGAAATAATACCAAATCAAGCAGAAATAAAAAAGCTTTCAAATGAAAAAACAGATAAATAGTTCAAAACTTATAATAATATTGTTACTCATTTCGGTTTCGTGTTTGGGGTATTTTGTAATTTACAAAAGCGTAGAAAAAATCAATTCAAACAAACTAGCCATAATACAAAGCAAGCAGGAGCTACGAAACTACACCTCAAATTCAAAAGCATCTTCTACTCTAGAGCTGATTGATTCCATACTTGAAAACTCAGATAGACTCGAAACTACCACACTCACAAAAGGAGACGAAATAAATCTCATAAATACACTTGAAAAGCTAGCATCGGACAAAGGAGTATCTCAGCAAATCGCAATGCTAGGCGAAGATAACACAAACAACAGAGCGAAAACAGTTCAAACCCAAAGTACGAAACTAGAAGGCACGGACATAGAAATCGTAGATTTTCAACTAAAAATAGGGGCCTCTTTTGATGGAATTTTGAATTATCTAGAGGCACTGGAAAGCACGGATCTATACATAAAAATAAATTCAATAGAATTCACAAGGCCCATGGAGAGTGGGGAAGAGCTATCAATTCCAGCAAATGGAATAAAGGCAACAATCACAGCAAATACTTACGCCAAACAACAATGAAAAAAATAGAACTATCACCAAAACTAAAAAGTATATTCAAAAAAGTTTCCACAGAAAATCTGATGGAATTTGTTTTGCTTTTAATAGTAATAGTTGGAGCAGTACTCATAATATGGTTTTGGCTGGATCTAAATTCGGACACCTCAGATGAAAACATAGCTGATTCAAACCTTATTCCAAACGAAGAAATGCTAAAATACAAAAGAGTTAAAAATGAATTTGATAAAAAAATAGAGCAAAGAGAAATAAACCCCATGCCCCGAAATTCGTTTTACTAAATTTTATTCCAGATAAAATTGTGAATATTAAACTAAATAAAAAACCGGATATTTCCGGATTTTTTATTTTACGTACTAGTAATTATTAGAAACTCACCTCCGAGCGAAATACAACAAAACAAAAACACTCACTGAAAATCAGGCTGCAACTATTGACAAGCAAGCTTTATCGTGTCAGTGTTGGTTAATTCAGCAAAGGAGGCAGTCTATGAGCGAGTCATTGTCGCGAGTGATACAGGGCAATATTGTCTTGTACATGGGACAATACTTGGAATTCATGAATCACTGGGTTAGCTACGACGAAGGAGCTCTCCTGATAGTTAGCTCTCTGAAATCGTTAGAAAAATTCATGAAACTTCCGAGCGTTCTCTTGGTGATCATCGATAGAGGTATCGATTATGGTTCACTAAAGATACCTAAATTGTTTCTCGAGTTTGTTCTCGAATCACCAACGTCTGGGACACTTCATCGTCCCGACCACACTGATCATTCAATCTTAATCACTTTCAGAACTTCAACCGTGGTTTAGGCCACACAAACTCCTCCTTCGTAGCTTGTCTCGAGGGGGATTTCTTTTACCCAAAAACACACTAGCGTTAACTAGTGTGTTTTAAAACAAATTATTAATCGCTAATTGGCTCGTATCTCTAACTGTCTTTGAATATTGGCGATTTCTTCTGGAGTCAATTTTCTAAGTCTTTCAGGAGGTATATCTATATGAATATCAACTGTACCAGACCATTCTTTGCGTCCTGGTTGTGGGATAATGGGTGTAACCACTCCATTATCTAAATCATTTTTTGTAATTTTGACTTCGAAAACATCTCGAGCTTCATTTTTGGGAGTGAAAGCGTTATCAACCATACAAGTAATAACGTTGTCCCTAAATGGATTGCTTTTTTCCCAGCTAGGACGCTTTCTTTTGATTCCATTTCTATTGATATCAGTAGAATATTCAATGGGTACGGTGTGTAATATTTGGCTTCCATTTTCCAGCATCAACTCAAGTGCCTCTGCTGCATCACTGGAATCTTTGAGATCCAATTCATGTTCTTGGGCCAATCTTTTAGCCCTTTGAGCAAATGATTCTAACCCAGAAACAGATTTTTTTTCAGGAGAAACTTTTTCTTTTTCCCCACCTTGAATCAGGGATGAATCTTCGCGCATAGTATTTGCCTTTAAAGATGATGAGTCACTATGTTCTATGGGTAAAGTTTCTGACTTATTGGAAACCACGATTCCCATTTCCTCTGGTGAAGGGGACATAAATTCGCCCATATATTTTAGTATTATTTCAAAAATTAATTCTACTAAGCTAGGCAATTCACGAAACAACGTAAAATGATTTACACTTCGCAACGTAGTGAAAAAATGGTGGGCCCGATAGGAATCGAACCTATGACCTAACGGTTATGAGCCGTCCGCTCTAACCCCTGAGCTACGGGCCCCCAATTTAGCCCCAACAGTAAAAATGTACAAATATTATATACATAATCTATCTACTAGGGCTTAGCCTCTAACACTACTTAACTATCTTCAAAAATTCAGCCTTCTCCAAAGTTTCTCTTTCCATCAAAGCATCTGCAACTTTTCTTATTCGCTCTTCTTGCTCTACAACAACTTCCTTGGTTCTCTTATATGCTGTATCTATGAAGTTTTTGATCTCTTGATCTATGTCTCGCTGAGTAGCTTCGCTATAATCCTTTCTTTCTGCGATTTCTTTGCCCAAAAATACATATTCATCTCCAGTTCCATAGGCAACAGGGCCTATTTTATCACTCATTCCAAATTTAACAACCAATTTTCTTGCAAGATCAGTGGCTTCTTGGAGATCTGAACTAGCTCCAGTCGAGATGTCTCCCAAGAATTTTTTCTCCACCGCATATCCTGCCAGATAAACTGAAAGGTTGTCAATAAACTCGTTCTTGGTTTTGTATCTTTTTTCTTTTTCTGGAAGGTGCATCGTATATCCACCGGCCATACCTCTAGAAACTATAGAAACTTTCTGTACAGGGTCCGCGTGTACTAAAACATGCGCCACTACAGCGTGACCTGCCTCATGATATGCGGTAAGTTTTTTGTCTTCTGGGGAAATCACACGACTCTTTCTTTCTGGTCCCAATACAACTTTTTCTATCGCTTCAGTTGCTTCAGCCATACCCACAGTTTTTCTTGCTCTTCTAGCTGAAAGTATCGCAGCTTCATTTAGCAAGTTTTCAAGATCGGCTCCTGAAAATCCAGGAGTACGCTGAGCCAAAACCTCTAGATCAACATCACTTGCAAGTGGCTTGCCTCGACTGTGAACTTTCAAAATTTCTATTCTATCTTTTATGTCTGGGTTTTCGATAACCACTCTACGATCAAATCTACCTGGACGAAGTAGGGCAGAGTCTAGTACATCAGGTCTATTGGTAGCGGCTATTACTATTACATTTGTATTCGTATCAAAACCATCCATCTCTACGAGTATTTGGTTTAGAGTTTGCTCTCGTTCATCATGAGATCCACCAAGCCCAGTTCCTCTTTGTCTTCCCACGGCATCAATCTCGTCAATAAATACTATAGCTGGAGCTTCTTTTTTGGCTTTCTTGAAAAGATCTCTCACTCTACTTGCTCCAACTCCCACAAACATCTCTACAAATTCAGAACCAGAAATATGGAAAAAGGGAACATTGGCTTGCCCCGCTACGGCTCGAGCTAGCAGTGTTTTTCCAGTACCAGGAGCTCCCATAAGAAGTACTCCTTTTGGTATTTTGGCCCCTAGTCTCAAAAACTTAGTAGGTTCTTTAAGAAATTCAACTACTTCAAAAAGCTCTTCTTTAGCTTCTTTGCAACCTGCGACATCCTTGAAAGTAACTCTTTTTCTGCCATTGGCTTCTATTTTTCTAGCTTGAGACTGGCCAAAGGAAAAAGCTTTACTGCTAGAACCCTGAACTGAGCGCATCATAAACCAGATAAATCCAACTATAATAACTAATGGAACTAAAAATGGAAGTATGGTTCCCACCCAAAAATTCAATCCAGTAGTGTCTTTTATTTCTAATTTTACATTTTGGAGCTTTTCTTTGTCTACCTTGTAGCTATCAAGAGTTTCTATCAAAGAAACACTGGATTCTTTGTAAGATTCCTGTTTCTCACCATCCTTGAGCAATATATCAAGTCCGCTGTCTTCTATAACGATAGACTCGACTCTACCTTCATTTATCTCACCAACGAGATCAGATAAAGATATTTTGGTCTTTTTCTGGAGCGAATCACCCTCTATAAAAGAAAATAGAATCAAAACTGCCACAAAAACAAGAACTGCAGCAGAAATATTTTTCCATAAAGATTGTTTGAACTTTTTATTTGAAGCCATAGGGGTATTTAATTGATTATATAATATGATATTTTAGCATATTCGGTTTGTTTATCCTAGCATGTTTTATTAAAAAAATCACCACTATCCTGTCTGCATAGACAAACACGAGGAGGGTCGTGCTGACAGCAGACAGGATGGTAGTGATTTAGCTTTTTATGGGACCAAATTCAATTCTCAATATTGATCTAGTTTTCTTGGTGATTTTATACCTTTCATCCATCCTAATTCCACAAATCCATACGATATTTTCACTAGCATCAACAATAAGTGAAATACTTTTTCTTTCATCTCTGTGTATTTTAATATCAATGAAGAAATCTTGCAACTTTTTTAGATTTTTCATTCCAAGTGGCATAAACTTGTCTCCATTTTGAGGAATTCTAATACTGAGAGGAAAAACGATTTTATCAAAATCCGCCATCAAGACATTGCTATCCTTACTCAATCTTTTTGTGTTTTTGGTTTTGGATACAATCAAAAAAGAATCATTGAAACTATTCTTTCCAGTCTTCAGCTTCTTCGTTTCACACAAAACATTTTTTGTAATAGCTTTGTCTATCTTGAACGAGTTATAAGATTTACTCAAAATCAAATCATTGCAGATCTCCTTGGAAGAACCAGTGGGGGAGTATAAAAGCAAAGATTCAAGCTCTTTGAGGTGCTTATAACCGACATCTTTGAGAGTGGCTTTTTCATTTATAATTCTGCGTAAAACCTCTAACCGCATAAAGCTCTCTAGCTTTGTCCATTTTTTCAAACTGTAATTATCCTGAGCTATTTTTATCTCTTTTTCTTTTTTAGCTGACTCGTTTTCCAGATACAAAGAAGCATCCTTCATGAGTCTTGAAAGATTGTCAAAAGAAATTCCAAAATCAGAAGATACTTCTTTCTTTAGAAATGGCATCGCCTTGTTTCTGATTTTGTTTCTAAGTGGTTCAGCAAAAGAATTGGCGTAGTCGGTGATAAATGGAATCTTTTTATTTTCGCAATATTGAAGTAGCTCCTTTTTCGAAATATCTAGGCAGGGTCTTATGTAAAATCCTCTTTTATAAGGAATCCCTGCCAAACCCAAAATACCCGTACCTCTTATTAGATTCATGAACACCGTTTCTCTATTGTCATCCAAATTATGAGCGAGCGCAATTTTATTGGCTTTTTCTTCTCTTAAAAGTTTTTCAAAAAACTTGTATCTCTCATCTCTCGCCCTAGATTCTTTATTGTTTTCTTTTATTAAATCAACAATTGAAGATTTAAAAGTCAAACCCTTGGCAAGACAAAATTTTTCCACCATCTTGGCATAGCTTTTATCAAGATTTTTATGTTTCTCAGAAAAATAGCAAATTTGATGAGCTACAATAATTTTTATTCTATAAAGATTATGAAGTTCCAAAAAAAGATTAAGCATCGCCATAGAATCAGGTCCACCAGAAACACCCAAAATAACTTTGTCGCCATTTCGTATCATCTGGTGCTCTTCAATTGTCTTTATGCTTTTTGAGATCATTTCTGTAATTTACACAAACTCCAAACAATTATTCTTATCCCAATAATTTTTTCTATAAACACTACTTACCAATTAACACTATTATCAGAATAAAATCAAATAAAAAAGGTTAGCTTTATGAGAAAGCTAACCAGAGAGCGATGTTAATTGAAAATCTTGTTCACTGCTACATATAGGGACATACACGCAAGTAATGCTATCGTGATTGTGTGAAAAGGAATTTTTTCCAACTCTTTATTTACTCGCCCCTTCATACTCCTGATCCTTCTCCCGAAAGAACGCATAGACACCTCCTTCTGCGGTGATTATTTGTTAATAGTATAAAACATAAAACCAAAAATGTCAACACTAGAACAATCAAGTGCCCTAAACAAAAAAAGAGCGCCGGTAGGCGCTCTTTAGAATATAAATTGATTTTATTATTTCTTTTCAGTTTCTTCTTTCTTTGGCTTCTCTTTTACATCAGCCTTCTTCTCTTCTTTATCCTCTTTTGGTTTTTTTGTCTCTTCCTTTTTACCTTTAACATCACCATCTTTTGCTAGAGCGAGCCCTAGTCTGTGATCTTGTGGTTCTATGGAAAGAATCTTGAATTTCATTGTATCACCTTCCTTGAGAGGATTCTTTGATTCTGCTTTGAGCATATCACCAAGCTCAGAAACATGAGCAAGTCCGTGAATTTTGTTATCAAGCTGAACAAATGCTCCGAAAGGATTGATTTTTGTAATCTTTCCTTCTATCACTTGACCCACTTCATATTTCTTCACATCTTTCGCCCATGGATCATCTTTGAGCTGTTTTATAGAGAGAGAAATCCTAGTTCCATCTACTCCGATTATCTTGGCTTTTACATCATCTCCGATTTTTACAATATCTTCTGGGCTTTCCACTTTCTGCCAAGCGAGTTCTGAAATATGAACTAGTCCTTCTATACCGTCACCAAATTTCACAAATACTCCAAAGTCCACAATTCCGCTAACTTTGCCTTCAACCATATCACCAACTTTGAGAGTTGAAATTTCGCCTCTTTTTTCTTCAGCTACTGCTGCTTTTTCTGAAAGGATTATTTTTTCCTCATCTTGACTGAGATCTATAATCTTTACTTTGAGTTCTTTTCTCACAAAGCTCTTCAAAACTTTCAAAATTTCATTCTTGTCTCCACCATCAACTCGTGGATAATGTTCAGTAGTGAGCTGAGATACTGGCATGAAAGCGGGGATACCGTACATAAATACGATGAGTCCTCCTTTATTTGCGTCAGCTACCTTTATAGAAAACACTTCGTTGTTCTTGTATTTACCTTTGAGCTCTTCCCAAGCTTTTTCTTGACCAGCTTGTTTGAGTGAAAGCTCCACATAACCGATTTCGTTTTCAAAATCAATGATAGTCACAGGAACTTTTGCCCCTGCTTTCATTTCACCCTGAGAATCCATAACATCAAAAATTTCTCTTCCTCTTACTATTCCCACTCCCAAGGGACCCAAGTCTATATAAACTTCATTTTTACCGCTAGACATAATAACTCCCTCTACGATATCGCCAACCTTTGGAGGAATATTATTGTCATTTAAAAGATCGCCCATTGTAGTAGGCGTCATTTGATCTGCAGATTTGTCTGCTTTTTTGTCTGACATTGTTTAATGGATAAGATTAAATAAATAAGTAAGGCTACTCTACAACATCAGTCTTTTTTTGGCAAGGCTAAATACGGAGAATAAAAAAGCCAGTTGCAAGCAACCGGCTTTCATGAACGTAACTTGTTCGGGATTACCAAACGAATCCCTTGAGGGTACAAACAAGTTCTGTGGCAGAGGCGTCCCACCACAATCTGTCAATGTGCGGCAATGGGGGATCAGTGTCACCGAATACAACAACGGTTTTGGAGGCGCAAACGAAAAGTGCACCAGTCAAAAACATCCCGCCTTCCACCGGAAGGGTCGCAAAAATCGGATTCAGTCAGGAATCGCACGTACCCTCATAATCCAAGTAGAAAGCCATCGGCACTTGATTCCAATAGCCAAATTCAGAAAAGCTTTCTTCTTGGATGAGGTATAGCGTCCATGTTACTGCTCCGCTTCCGTCACTCCACCCGTTTGCCAGAACGAAGTTGTTGGGTTTACCGAACACGGGAATCTTATAACACCAGCCAACTTCGTAGCAGAAGAGATCGGTTGGCTCCGCAGCATCAAAGTCCTCGAAATCCCAGTCGAAGCTCACCAGAAAGGGAACCTCTTCCACTTTGACACCATCAATTCTTTGCGTGGTAGCAAAAACCGATGGCACAAGCAAAACACACAGAAAAAACATTACCATCTTGTTCAAGACGCACCTCCTTTGTTATAGAACAGCCAGCGATTTGCTGGATTTACTCTTACACAACAACAATATTCGCTAAATGTCAAGCTTATTAATTATTTTATTTGATTTTCAAGAAATAAAAAAAGGCACAACGCATTATGAAGAATAGAAATCAAATTATTATTTCCTATGCTACAAATTCGTCAGAATAAAACGATGTTCGACCCTAGATAGCCTTTGACTACGCACTCTTTTTGTGCTAAATTGGACGAGTAAATAGCGTCACTTTTTAACTAAAAATAAACAAATGACACTCATCTGGCACGGACAAAGTTGCTTCAAAATCATAGGAAAAGAGGTCAGCCTCGTAATAGATCCATTTGATCCAAAAGCTACTGGACTTAAAAATATTAGACCAAAAGCCGATGTTGTTTTAATTACTCACAAACAGCACGACGATCACAACAATATTGATTTGGTAAAGGATCATAGACTAGTTGTGGAAACACCTGGTGAATATGATGTAAGTGGCACGATGATCAAGGGAATTCACAGCTTTCATGACAACAAACAAGGCAAGGAGTTTGGTTCAAATATTATTTATATTATCGAGATAGAGGGGGTAAGAATAGCTCACATGGGGGATCTAGGACAAAAAGAGCTTACAGAAACCCAGGTGAGACAGCTAGAAAAAATAGACATACTACTCATACCAGTAGGTGGCAATTCCACAATAGATGGAAAAACCGCATCAACCATAGTAAATGAAATAGAGCCATCTATCGTAATTCCGATGCATTTCAAAGTTCCAGGACTAAAAATGAAGATGGATGGAGTAGAATCTTTTGCAAAAGAAATGGGAACAAAACCAGACGCTGAGGATTGCAAATTCACAATAAAGAAAAAAGATATCTCGGAAGAAGATATAAAAGTAGTCATACTTAAACCAGAATAAACCGCAAATGGAATTCATAAAAAGAATCCAAAGAACTGCAACGCACAAAAAGACTAGATTGGTCTTTGTATTTTCTATTTCCATACTCGCTATCCTTGCTATAATCTGGGCTTTCGTAGATCTTCCGAAAAATATAGAAAAATTAGATACAGCAGAATTATCAGCCTCGCTTCAAGAATTCAAAGACGTGGCAAGCATTGATTCGTTTAAATCACCGGATGATAGTAGCTTAGAACAAGAAAAAAACAGAAACTTTTTGCAAGTAGAAGATAAACCCATACAGACCCTAACAGCAAACACAGAAGAAAAAATTGCAGATAGAACCAAACAAGAGATCAAGCAATCAGTCATAAAAGATAATATAGCGATAGGAGTAAACAGCGCATACAACAAAGACGGAAAAACTGCTTTTTTGCTAGAAATCATAAATGCGGGAGAAAATCCAGTGGACTACAAACCAATTATCGTAAGAATGAAATTTGAAGACAAAGAATATCAAGCAGAAATGAACCAAGAAATATCAACAGAAACAATTTCCATAGGAGAGTTAAAAGGATTTGAAATAGTTTTTCCAATATTGATTGAATCAGGAGAAATAGAACTAGAGTTTCCAGATGTTCCATCAAAAGAAGATCAAAAAGAAAACTTTTTATTCAGTTTCAAATTAGATTTGCCTAAATAATAATTTCAAAACAGCGAAATAAAACCGCTGTGATAATTTTATGTCAGAAGATAAAAAAATCAATGCAGTTCAAAACAGAGAAATAACAGAAGAGATGCAAGACTCGTTCTTGGATTATTCCATGAGCGTTATTGTAGATAGAGCTTTGCCAGATGTGCGCGATGGACTCAAACCAGTACACAGAAGAGTGCTCTATTCAATGCACAACACAGGAATGACCCACAGCAGACCCTACAAAAAGTCTGCACGTTTGGTTGGAGACGTAATGGCAAAATACCATCCACACGGAGACTCTGCGATATACGACACAATGGTTCGTATGGCCCAAGATTTCTCCTTGAGATATCCCCTCGTTGATGGACAAGGAAACTTTGGATCCATGGATGGAGACGAGGCTGCTGCCATGCGTTACACAGAAGCAAGAATGACATCTGTCGCCGAAGAAATGCTAGCGGATCTTGAGAAAGAAACCGTAGATTTTATGCCAAACTACGACGGCACACTCAAAGAACCAAAAGTACTCCCAGCCAAACTTCCAAACCTAATTATAAATGGACTTTCTGGTATAGCCGTAGGTATGGCGACCAGTATTCCTCCACACAATTTGCAAGAAATAGTGGATGCCACTTGCCACATTATTGAAAACCCTGACGCTTCCATAGAAGACTTGATGAAATTCGTAAAAGGCCCTGACTTTCCAACAGGTGCACAAATTTTTGATAAAAAAGCTATACTCCAGACATATGCCACAGGAAAAGGAGGAATAGTTATAAGAGGAGAAGCAAACATAGAAGAAGCTAAGAACGGAAGTTTTAGAATTATAATTTCTTCTCTTCCATACATGGTAAATAAAGCTTCCTTGGTAGAAAAAATTGCAGAACTTGTAAAGGATAAAAAACTAGAGGGAATTAGAGATCTTAGAGATGAATCAGGTAGAGAAGAGGCTGTAAGAATCGTAGTGGAATTGAAAAGAGATACCTATCCAAAGAAAATCCTAAACCAAATTTACAACCACACACAGCTTCAGAGTTCTTTTCACGTAAACATGCTGGCACTCGTGGATGGTTTGCAACCAAGGGTACTAAACCTCAAAGGAGTTTTGGAATATTTTATAGCTCACAGACTTGATGTCGTTACCAAGAGACTTAAATACGAACTCAAGAAAGCAAAAGAAAGAGCACACATCTTGGAAGGACTCAAAAAAGCTTTGGATCACATAGACGCTATCATAAAGACAATCAAGTCTTCCAAAACCAAAGAAATAGCTCACGAGAGCTTGATGAAAAAATTTAAATTCACAGCGATACAGGCAACTGCAATTTTGGAAATGAAACTTCAAACCCTTGCAGGACTTGAAAGAAAGAAGATCGAAGACGAGCTAGAAGAAAAAAGAAAGCTCATCAAAGAACTTGAAAGTATTTTGAAAAGCAAAGCTAGAATCATGGGAATAATCACGGATGAACTAAAAGGAATTGCTGAAAAATACGGAGACGAAAGAAGAACCAAGGTATTTTCAGGACCCGTGGGTGAGTTTAGCCAAGAGGATTTGGTACCAAACGAGGAAGTTGCTATTACTCTCACCAAGGGTGGATATATAAAGAGACTTCCCATAGATACCTACAAATCTCAAGGTAGAGGAGGCAAAGGAGTAATAGGCATGACCACAAAAGAAGAAGATATAGTGGAACACCTATTTGCCACCACATCTCATTCTGAAATTCTTTTCTTCACCAATAAAGGAAGAGTTTTCAATGCCAAGGCATACGAAATACCAGAGTCCTCAAGACAAGCCAAAGGCCAAGCGATAGTAAACTTCTTACAGCTTGCACCCGAAGAGCATGTGACAGGAGTTATCTCTCTAAAGAGCGGTGAGATGCCCAAATTCCTATTTATGGTTACCAAGAAGGGAACAGCAAAGAAAACCAAAGTAGAAGATTTCGCCAATGTCAGAAGATCAGGACTCATAGCCATAACGATCAAACAAGGCGACGAGCTACGATGGGTAAAAGGCACCAGTGGAAACAGCCAAATAATGATCGTGACTAGCAAAGGTCAATCCGTCAGATTCAAAGAAGGAGACGTGAGACCAATGGGAAGAACTGCATCCGGAGTAAGAGCCATCAAGCTCAAAGGAGATGATGTGGTAATAGGTATGGACGATCTAAACGAAGCAATGCAAAAGCAAGGAGAGATTCTAAATATTACAGAAAATGGATACGGAAAAAGAAGTGAGCTTTCGGAATACAAAGTACAGAAAAGAGGAGGAAGCGGAATCAAAACAGCAAATGTCACAACCAAAACAGGCAAGCTAGTTTCTATGGATCTTTTGTCCAAAGAACAAATAACTGATTGCGATATCATCGCGATGTCAACAAAGGGTCAGGTAATCAGAACCTCTGTCGCTGATATCTCGCTACTAGGACGTGCCACTCAAGGAGTAAGGATAATGAAACTAGAACAGGGAGACAAAGTTGCGACTATCACAGTAACCGAAGGTAAAGAGACGCCAAAGAAAGGGGATGAAGAGGAAAGCAAGGAATCAAAACCCAAAGAAAAGATTGAGAATCCTGCGCCCCAAAAAGAGAAAAAAGAAAGTCCTAAAAAAGAAAAACCAAAGAAATCTCTCAAAATAAATAAACCCTATTACACCAAACGCAAAAAATAACTATCAATAGGCTAGATCCAAAAGGACTAGCCTATTATAATAATTGTATTATGTGCAAAAGAAAACAAGACCATATGGTCTTGTTGTGTTAAAGAACGAAGAAATAATGCGATTAGCCTTTGCGGTGAAATGGGGGTTTTGCTTGGAAAGTAGGTTTTGGGATTTTTTGTGGCGGATTCTTGAAATTCATGGATCCCTTAAATACTTCCATCGGGACACCCAAGTCGTCAACATTGCCAACTTGCACATAATCTCGATCAAAACAATCTTCATCAGCATGCAAGTGAGTAGACATCACAAACCAAGGAATGCAGAAACCAGGCATATAACCTCCTCTTTTTTGCAAAGATTAAATGAGCAAAATCAAAATACGCTAGTTCAGAAATAAAATCAAGGCATTTTAAAAACCCATCACACCATGGATGGGTTTTATGTAATAACTAAATGTACGAAACTAAACGTCGTCTGTATTGGGTTCTTCTCGTTTTTTGCAAAGATGCTTCAAGACATCAACACCTAATTTCCTGAGAAATTCGAGCTCTTCGGACGAAAGTTTTTCAGAAATGTTTTTCGCAATATATCTTGCGGCCACTATTCTATCTACACTTTCGAGAGAGATCGCTTCTTCTAAGATTTGAAAGGCTATCCTCGAATTATCCTCAACAACAATCATCACCAAAATGTCCTCAACTCTTTTTCCGTCACCTTTGTCAGGAATGGTGGCGGAGGCGTAAACCAAATCATCGGAAGAAAACGGACCTTCTTTCAGGTTGGTTCTGCCATCTGCATCCAGATGACAAATGTAATGCCACAATTCAATCCGACATTTCAACTCAATATCTTTGCCGATTAAACTGCTAAGAAAACCATTAAGACTACCCATAATGCACTCCTTTCTTTCACAAAGAACGGTTTAGATTAAGCAAACAATACCAAAAGGGTTTTTAAATTGCAAGATTGAAACTTGACACAAAAGTTGTATCAAGGCAGTATAGCGAGGATTATCCCTTGAAAAAACATCAAATTTAAGGTAAAATACATAAGGTAATCAGTAATTAAGAGTTTGAAACCCAAAAATCAGATTCAAAATTGCTAATCTTAACACTTAATTGACCAAAAATGGCAGTACCAAAGAAAAAAACCTCGAAAACAAGAACCAGAACCCGTAGATCTCATCATGCTATAAAAAGACGCAATTTTGTTAAATGCAAAAATTGTGGAGCCTCGATACTTCCACACAGAGCCTGCAGTGAATGTGGCTTTATCAATGGAAAAATGGCGATAGACACTAGAAGCAGAAAAGAGATCAAGCAAGAAAAAAGAAAAGCAAGAGAAAAAAGAGCCAAAGCCAAAAAGAAATAAATCTAGTTTTCATTTCTAAATTAATTTTTTCTTATGTCCAGTAGACACCTTTGCAGAACAGTAGTTATGCAAACACTTTACGAGTGGGACTTTAACGACAGGAAAAATGAAAACATAGACTTTATTCTAAATAGAAACCTCACAGATTTTGCCAAAGACACCGGAGAAGAGAAATATGCTATTGAAACCGTAAAAGGCGTGATTGAAAAAATAGAAGGCATAGACAAAGTCATCGCCGAATACGCTCCCAACTGGCCTATAGAAAAAATCACACCGGTTGATCGCAATATTTTGCGATTAGGTGTTTATGAGCTTAGATTTTCAAACGACATACCTCCGAAAGTAGCTATAAATGAAGCCATAGAGCTTGCAAAAGCTTTCGGTGGTGCAGCTTCGGGAAGATTTGTAAATGGCGTACTCGGAAGCATATACAACGACATGAAAAAACAATAGTAATCAATATTCAGCATTCAGCGCTCAGTATTCATAATAAAAAACTGAACATTTAATACTTTATTTATGGAAAAAGATTTCAGCAAACTCGAAAGAGAGCTCGGGGTAGAATTTACAAATAAAGATTTACTCAAACAAGCCTTTATTCATAAATCCTACCTAAACGAAAATAGAAACTATCCATTGGGGCACAATGAGAGATTGGAATTTCTAGGAGATGCTGTTATGGAACTTATCGTAACCAAATTTCTTTATCTCAACTACGAAAATCCAGAAGGAGAACTCACAAACTGGAGGTCTAGTCTTGTCAAAGGAGAAATGATCTCAAAAGTGGCAAAGACACTCGGATACAATGACTATTTGTTTTTGAGCAAAGGCGAATCAAAAGCCGAAGGAAAAGCCAGAGACCTAATACTCGCCAATTGTTTTGAAGCAGTAGTGGGAGCTATGTTTTTGGATCAGGGATATGATATATGCGAACAATTTTTGATAAAAAATCTTATAGCGCATCTTCCTGAAATCATCGAAGAAGGCTTATACATAGACGCTAAAACAGCATTCCAAGAAATCGTACAAGAAAAAATGGGATTCACTCCAGAATACAAAGTTATCGAGGAAAGCGGACCAGATCACAACAGACATTTCAAAGTAGGTGCGTATATAAACGACGAGGAAGCAGGAATAGGAGAAGGACACAGTAAACAAAAAGCCCAAGAAGCAGCAGCAAAGGACGCTATGAATAAAAAAGGATGGAAACCAAATAAATAGTCAGCGCTCAGTATTCAGTAATCATAAAAATCGAACCTGAATACTGATTACTTATATGAAGGGTCCTATGACCCACAATAAAATCGTGATTCAAAAAGACAACAACAAAATAACCTCACCCAAAGAAAAAACAACAGACAAGACTTTTGATAAAACACTACGGCCAAAAACATTTGGTCATTTTATTGGACAAGAAAAAATAAAAGAAAATCTCAAAATCGCGATCAAGGCAGCATCAAAAAGAAAAGAACCAATAGAACATATTTTGTTTTATGGACCTCCTGGACTCGGAAAAACTACTCTTGCAAATATCGTATCAAATGAACTCGGAGTAAATATAAAAACTACTTCTGGTCCAGCAATAGAAAGAGCAGGGGATCTAGCATCCATACTCACAAACGTGCAAGAAAATGATGTGCTTTTTATAGATGAAATTCATAGACTAAATAAAATGGTTGAAGAAATTCTATATCCAGCGATGGAAGAGTCAGCCATAGATATAGTCATAGGCAAAGGACCTTCAGCGAAGAGCTTGCGCCTTGAAATACCCAAATGCACCATAGTAGGAGCAACTACGAGACTTGGACTTTTATCATCTCCTTTGCGAGACAGATTTGGGATGACACATCATCTTGATTTTTATAACGACGAAGACATACAAAAAATCATAGAGCAATCAGCAAGCGCGCTTAAAATAAATATGTCGTCAGGAGCAGCAAGGGCACTCTCAAAAAGCTCCAGAAAAACTCCCCGAATCGCAAATAGACTCTTAAGAAGAACCAGAGACTTCGCATCCGTGAACGACAAAGAAAAAATTGATGAGCAACTCACAAAAGACTCACTAAAAATGCTAGCGATAGATGAGATAGGACTTGATGATGTGGACAGAAAAATACTAAATACAATCATAGAAAAATTTGCGGGTGGCCCAGTGGGAATCTCTACACTAGCTGCTTCAACTGGAGAAGAAATAGATACCATAGAAGAAGTAGTGGAGCCATTTTTGATGCAAATCGGCTTTCTAAAACGCACCCCAAAGGGTAGGGAGGTCACGGAACACGCCTATAAACACTTAGGAATAACTACCAAGGGCAAGTTGTTTTAATGAAAGCTTTGAGGTAAAATCAAAACAAAGAGTTAAACAAAACACATGAATATTGTTCAGTGGTTATACATATTGGTACTAGTGATATTTGGGGTTTACTCCTCTATCACGATTTATCATGCGCTCAGATTTGGATTTAGGGGTGATGCCACAAAACCAATGACAGTAATATATCTTATTATCTCCGCGCTGATCATATATTTCTCTTGGAAATATGTTTTCGGCACAGAATGGGCTCTAATTTTTTAAACAATGTTTAAAAAGGATCTAAATTTTCCTGGCCAATACAAAAACGAAAAAATAGTTTTGTTTCTCCGAAGACACTGGTTTATACTTGGAGCAAAAGTAGCTGGTTTGATTTTTTTTACATTGCTTATTCTAATAGCGTATTATCTTGTACTTAGACTCATGCCAGGAATCACCGAATCCGATTTTTATCCGATTATCGTAGTAATACTAATAAGCGCAGGATTATTTATATGGGCAAAGTTTTTTGCTATATGGAACGACTATTATCTTGATGTTTGGATAGTTACAACAGAAAGAATTATAAACATAGAACAAGAGGGCATGTTTAGAAGAATAGCCTCCGAGCAAAAAATAAATAGAGTCCAAGATATCACCACAGAAATAAAAGGATTTTTCCCAACAATAATAAATTATGGTCACGTCTATGTGCAAACAGCTAGTACAAGGGAGAGATTTATTTTTGAACAAGTCGCAAGGCCCTATGAAGTAAAAAAGATTATTTTGGATCTTCACGATAAATACCTCAAAAAATACGGAGACAAAATTCTTGCCGAAGAACAAAGAGAGGCAAGAGCAGAAATCAAAAACACACAACAAAATTAAAATATAAAACGTGTTTGAATACCTAGAAAACACTATTCAAAAATTCCCATCGCAAATCAAGGAGGCACTTGATGTGGCGGGGGATTTTAGTTTGAAAAGAAAATTTGAAAACGTTGTAATATGCGGAATGGGAGCAAGCTCAGTTTTGGGAGATTTTTTCAAGGAATATTTTGATTTTCAAGTTGAAATTTCAAGTAGCTACTCACTTCCCAAAACAGTGTCCAAAAATTCGCTGATAATCATCTCTTCATCTTCTGGAGAAACCGAAGAGACACTAACAAACCTAAAACAAGCGCTAGACTTGGGACTAAAGGAGAATATAGTTGCTACTGGGTTTGGGGGAAATTTGGAAGAAATTTGTAAACAAGCAAAAATACCATTTTTAAAAATCAATAAACCATATCCAGAAATGCAAGCTAGGTGGTCATATGGCTACAATTTTACGGTTATCGGATCTATAATAGCCAATACTTTTCATATCACTACATTCAAAAAAGAATTGGGAGATGTTATGAATCGCTTCGATGCAAATGCACAAAAAGAAGAAGCTTTCTTCATAGCTGATCAAACGAGAGACAAACACATGGTCTTTCATGGCCCAGAAAAACTTTGTGTTTTGGCAAAAATAATGCGAATAGAAGTAGGCGAAGATACAAAGCGACCAGCCTTTTTCAATAATTTTTCAGAGGTAAACCACTACGAATCAGTAAGCTTTTCCAAATACGGAGAAGATTTCACGATAGCAATATTACAAGATCCTAGCGACAATAAAAGAATCGTGGAAAGGCAATCGGTTACTCAAGATCTAATGAATAAGTGCGGAACAACAACATTTACGATAAAACTAAAAGGAAACACGCAAATTGAAAAACTTTTTTACTCTATAATATTTGGAATGTGGCTAGGATATAAACTCTGTGAATATTACAATGAAGATCCTTCAAAACTCGAACTCGTAAACGAACTCAAAGAAAAAATATCTCATAAACATCATTCGGAAAAAATCATAAGTAGCTCGAAAAAATAATTTCCATAATTAAATGCCCAGTACGTATTTCTACATCTGGGCATTTTTATTTTATAAACTTTAAAGAGCGAATTTGTAAGCTATGTCGCCTTCGACTTTCCACTTGGAAGAATCGTCAAGATCAGTTCTGTAATCAAGCTTGATACAGACACTGTCTTTGAGAAAATAGTAATTGATTCCTCCGAGTATTCCTTTCTGATCTTGCTCAGATTCCTCATCGTACCAATCGTACTGAATCAGGGGTACCCAATGACTAAATCGCTGTGCCAGAAGAATATAGTAACCGTGCTTAAACACAAATTCTTTTGGCTTACATGTCGGACAAGCCTCATCGACATAAATATAGGCAGCCTTGAAAAGGGTGCCGACGGGAAGCCTAATTTCGATATCTCCACCAAAAGAATTTTTACAACCATCAAACCGACTGCCAGCATAAACCTCCGCAAACCCCCACTCGAAATCACGACACAACAGAGCTTGAAACTGCTTTTCTTTGTCTTTTTCCGGTTCTCGTTCAAGAACAGCAACCTTCATAGAAAACTTGGACAAGGCAACATCGATTTTAGCTCCTGACATATAGAAAGTCTGCAGATCCGCCATGATTGGGTATGAAACAGTTAGAATATCCGCGCTTCCGGGGGTCAAAGCCAAAAATGGCGTATCAATGACACCCAACTGGAAAGTAATGGGAATCTTCGAGCCAGAAGATAAGCCCAAGTAGTATTTTGAGGCTACAAGTTTTCCTTCTTTTACGGCAGTTTTTATGTAGCCGGTGGCCTTTGTCTTTCCATACATCTGAACCAATGAAATACTCATCTCAGCCTTGGCAACGGTAAACATTCCGTCGCCGCTGTCGTCTGGATATCCATCGTATTCATACTTGCCGACAAAAAGCCCTTTCGAAGAAAAATCATAGGCACCACAAGAAACAGAAAACACAAAACAAATTGTCAAAAGAACGAATAGGTTTCTCATTGCAATCTCCTCCTTGGTGTTTGTTCGATCCGCAACGCTAAAAACTAGCATTTTTATTGGTATTGTCAATCCACTCTTAGCAAACTTTTTTTTATGACTTGACTAATAATTAATTTGGAATTAATATTTAGACACCAAGCTAAGGTATAAGAAAGCCAAGGGACCTCCCACGGCTTTTTTGTATTCCAAAAAGTATTAAGTAGTCAGATTTAGTAGAAACCCATAAATAAACTATTTCATGTATCAGTAGGGGGTTCGGGGGAGTTCGCACTGTTGGAGCGTCTTCCTATAAATCATTGCGCTTTCAATATGTAAACGACTAGCGACCTTGAACTCCCCCGAAACCTTTTGGTGACTTTTTAGTTATGAAAAGTCACTCCGCGAAGCATCACGACGACGTCTGGATCCCCGTTTTCACGGGGATGACGACGAAGGATAGTCCACTAATCACCAAACAAAATGATTTGGACACTTAAATCTAAACTTTAAAAATCGAAGCTTAACACTTATCGCTTCGTACTTTATCCATTAACAGGAGGGAAAAATGAAAAAAATTTATGCAGTGATTTTGCTATGCACGATGCTTATGAGCATCGTTCCAAGCAACATCAAAATCAAAGCCAGTACAACTCCAACAATAGTAATTTCTGAAGTTCTCGCCAATGCACAAAACGAGGACACAGATGAATTCATAGAACTTTACAATGCGGGAGACGAAGCAGTAGATCTTGGTGGTTGGAAATTTACAGATGGAGATTCGCTCGACACCCTGATTCAATGGGACACTGTATCTCTTGGAGAAATAGAAAACGCACAAACACAAACCACACTTCTTGAACCAAGACAGTACGCAGTGATTCTAGATAGCGAGTACAACAATGGCACCAAACCATACAGTTTTGAAGAAAATTCAGTAGTTATTACTTGCGCCAATACAACACTAGGAAATGAATTAACGGCAACAGATCCGATAACTCTATTTGATCCAGCGATGGCTATGGTTAGCACCTTTGGCACTCCGATCGATGATGCAGATCCACTCAAGAGAGATGATGACGGACTAGACGGCATCCCATTTGATCCGGGAAAAAATATATCCATAGAAAGGATTGATCTCGAAGCCGAAGACACGGAAGAAAACTGGGCAAAAAACGTAGACGAGAGCTCCACGCCAAGCAAAGAGAATAATCCATTTATAAACTTCTCGCCAGAAATTTTGGATGTTTATTACTCTCCAGAAAATATAATAGAGAACTCGAATACGAAAATAAAAATTACAGCAGAAATCGAAGATCCCAATGGAGAAGACGACATAAAACAAATAGAACTAGATTTGACATCTCTTGGTTTGGAAAAAGAGTTATTGGAAATTGTGAATGGTAAAGTTGCTTTTGAATTCGATCTGCCTTCTACCATAAAACAGGGAAGCTACAAAGCAACGATCAAGGCAATCGACCTAAACGAACTAGAAGCAACGGAAGAGCTTCAAATAATCGTTGGTGAAAATATTATCACATATCAATCAAATATTTTTATAAACGAAATTCTTCCAAATCCAGAGGGAAGTGACGCGGATGGGGAGTTTATAGAAATTATAAATTTAAATACCAGTGAAGTAGATCTAGCTCAGTGGAAACTAAAAGACGCCTCGGGAAAAATCTACGAAATGGAAGAGACAGTGAAAGCGAGAAGCATGTCAGCACTCTACCAAAGCACTACAAAAATAGTATTGAACAATTCTTTGGAACAAATTTCACTCATCAGACCAGATGGAAAAATCTTACAAGAAGTAAGTATAAATGAGGAGGCTGTGGAGGGCTCGTCATATGCCAGAGACACAAAAGGTAAGTTTTTCTGGACAACTACACCCACTCCAAATTTACCAAATGTTTTTGAAAGCGAGGAAGTAGATGAAGAAGAAATCGTGGAAGAAAAACAAGAAACAGAACAAACCGAAAACGAAGAAGCATCTCTTCCAGAAACAGTATCAATAGCAAAAGCAAAAACAATGAACAAAGGGGAAGAAGTCTGCACCACTGGCACAGCCTCAGTTGATCCAAATATTTTTTCTGAAAAATATATCTATCTGCAAGACAACGAGGAGGGGATAATGTTTTACTCATCCCAAAACCAACTTGAAAATCTAAAAATAGGACACCTAGTAAAAGCTTGCGGAAAAATTGGAGAATCCTACCAAGAAAAAAAATTGAACCTAGACAAAGATATAACCATAGAAACACTGGACAAATCTTCGTCTGTCAAAGTGGCAACCATAAAAACAGGATCATCAGATAAATCCGTAGGTAATCTAGTTATTTCAGAGGGAACCATCACCAAACAATCAGGAAGCACCCTCTATATAGACGATGGATCAGGAGAACTAAAGGTTTCCATCCTAAAAAACACGAAAATAGTTAAGCCAAAGCTTAAAAAAGGAGACAAAATCAAGCTAGCAGGGATAATCAATAGGACGAGCTCAGGCACTAGATTACTCCCAAGATACCAAAGCGATATAAACCCAAATGGCCTAGTTCTTGGCGCCATTGATATAAAGAAGCTCCCCCAAAGCGGAGCCAATTACGACAGAATAAGAGAAAAGCTATTACTATTTCTCATTATCCTTAGTGTTAGTATATTTGTAACTACAAGCAAGAACCTAGATTCAAATCTCAAAAGTCCTGTTTTACCTAAAGGATAAATAGTGATAAAATATTCTTCAAGTCAATTTAAGATAAAAACAAAAGCATGCACTTGAAGTCACTATACATTCAGGGTTTTAAATCCTTTGCAAATAAGACTATTCTTAAGTTTGATAAAGGAGTTACTTCGGTAGTAGGACCAAACGGCTCAGGCAAAAGCAACATAGCCGACGCTATGAGATGGGTGCTTGGAAACCAGAGTCTAAAAACCATCCGAAGCAAAAAATCAGAGGATGTTATTTTTGCTGGATCAAAATCCAAACCAAAAATGGGGATGGCAGAAGTCTCTATGGTTTTTGATAACAGCGACAATAAAATGGCGATAGATTATCCAGAAGTCACGATTACCAGAAGAATGTTTAGAAGTGGGGAAAATGAATATTATATAAACAAAACTCAAACTAGACTAAAAGACGTAATAGAGCTTTTAGCCAAATCAAATGTGGGCCAAAGAAGCTACAGCATAGTAGGGCAGGGAATGATTGATAGATTGTTGTATATGAGTGCGAGGGAAAGAAAAGAAATGTTTGACGATGCAGCCGGAGTAAAACAATACCAGTTGAAAAAAGAAGCCGCGGAAAGAGATCTTGAAAATACCAAAGAAAACCTAAAGCACATCGCAGATCTTACAAAGGAGCTCAAACCACATCTCAAATCACTTGAACAACAAGCAGAACGAGCAAAAAGAAGAGAAGAAATAGAAAAAAGTCTTTTTGAAAAACAAATTGTTGTTTATAGTTCCAAATGGAATATTGTTTCAGATAGAATATCTATTTTAGAAAAACAATTCAACGAGCAAAGCGAAAAATCACAAAACAAGGAAAAAGAATTGGGACTCCTAAGAAATGAGATTTCAAAAATAGAAGAACAAAATTCAAAAACAACAATAAAAGATACGAGCCTAGAAACCGAATACCAGGAAATGCTCCGAAAAATAAGCGAGCTTGAACGTGAAAAAGCTATCGCCTCAGCTAAGCTAGAAATGAAAGAAGGCCAAATTCTTGGATTTGATATTTCAGCTTTGAGAAGTAGCAAGGCATCCAAAGAAACAGAGCTTTCTTCGCTAAAATCACGAATAGAGGAATCTGAAAAAACCCTAGTTATATGGAAAGCGGAAGCAAAAAATAAGCTTGAAACAAGCCAAAAAATAGACGCACGAATTAAAAAAGCTCAGACGCTTGAAAGCTCATCGCCGTCTATTAAGCTAGAAAAAGTTTCAAAAGAAATAAAAGAGATAGCAGTGTCTCAGAAAAGTCTTTTGGCAAAAATAGAGCTAGCAAAAACAATAGAAGACATCAAAGAGATAAAAACTATCGCTTCAAAAATATCATCAATCACTGACAATCTTGTTGCGGAAATTTCTTTAAAATCCGAGGAGCCAAAAACAGACGAATTAAATAGATTGTTTATAGAAAAACAAAGATTATCAGACGAAACACAAAAAGCTATAAACGAAATATCAAAAAACGAAGCCGTAGCTATTGTACTCAGAGAGCAGAAGGCTAAATACGAAGAAGAAATCACTAAAATAAACAATCAGATAAAAGAACACGGGTCAGTATCTGAAAAAGATACGGACACCACTCTTTCTCAAAAAGTTTCGACTCTAGAAAAACAAATCAAAGAATTTGAAACAGCAATACACGAAATCAAATCAAAACTCGATGCACAAAATCAGCAGGAAATAGAAAAAAATTCCAAACTTCTTGAGTATGAGAGAAAATATAGAAGTATGCAAGATGAGCTTTCATTCATAAAAGCAGAGATTTCCAAAATCGAAATCAAAATGGCAGAAGTAAATACAAGAAAATCAGATCTCGAAAATAGAATCAAAGAAGAAACTGGTGAAAGAGAAGAGAGCATTAAAAAAGATAGACAAAGAATTATTCCAGAAGGATCTGAGCTAGAAAAACTCGAAAAAGAAATGTATGCACTCAAGCACCAGTATGATTCCATAGGACAAATAGAAGGATCAGTTGTAGGTGAATACAAAGAAGTTCAAACCAGATATGAATTTTTGATCAAAGAAACAGATGACCTCAAAGAAGCAAGTGGCAAGCTCAGAAAAATCATCAAAGAACTAGAAGACAAAATCAAAGTTGAGTTCGAAAAGGCATTCAAAAAAATAAACACTGAATTTACCAAATTCTTCAAAGTACTTTTTGGTGGAGGCGATGCCAAGCTTGAACTCAAAACCATAGAACCAGATCAAACCAATACTCACAAAAAACCAGTAACCGTTATAGATATTCTCGCGGTTCCACCAGGAAAAAAACTCAAAGGACTTTCCATGCTTTCTGGAGGAGAAAAAGCGCTTACTGCTATTGCGCTTATTTCTGCAATCATAGAAAACAACCCTTCTCCTTTTGTGGTGTTGGATGAAGCAGACGCGGCCTTAGACGAAGCCAATTCACGAAGATACGCCAAAATAATAAGAAGCTTGAGCAAAAATACTCAGTTCATAACCATCACTCACAACAGAGAGACAATGAGCGAATCCGGGGTACTCTATGGAGTCACAATGGAATCAAACGGAGTTTCTCGCATACTTTCAGTGAGACTAGAAGAAGCAGAAAAAATCGCACAGTAAAAAACACTACATCACGCACGTCATTCCCGCGAAAGCGGGAATTTTATTTTGTATACCATTCCAGTTTTCAATCCCTAGACAAAAAATTCACCAAGTTGTAGTTTTGAATAAGTTTAATGGTCAAGGTGACCACAATGATCTTTACAGAAAACAGGAGGGGACTTATGGGAAAAGAAATCATAAAAGTTTGGATGGATTCAGACTCTTTGAGCAAAGAATATATCGCATCGATTGAAAACGCGCTCGAAGAACACAAGAGAATCAGAATCACCACGCTGATATCAAAAGCTTCCATCGTGATAGCTGGAACTGTATTAAAAGCAGTAGAGCACGTTCTGGCGTCAAGAAAGGTTATTTTTTTTGACGCTGATGACCGACCTCACCTCACACACAAATCCGTAATAAGAACGCGCAATACTTCAAAGCTTGCAAAAACTATAGTCAAGCTTGCAGCAACAGAGTTCTCGGGCGGAACCGAAATCAAGATTCTCGATGATGGCTTTTCAGTAAAACGCTACCCATAAAACTCAAAACACACCTTCAGAGGTCCTGCCAAAAGCGGGACTTTGTCATTTATAGCACTTGACACAGCCAAAATAAACAAGTAATATCGGTTTTGTAATTCATAATCAAAACACACGAAATGCTAACTATACGACTACAAAGAATAGGAAAAAAGAATGACCCCAGATTCAGGGTTGTTTTGACAGATCACACAAAACCAGTTAAAAGTGGTGAAATTGAGATCCTAGGAACATTTAACTCAAAGAAAACTCCAAGTGAGTTTATTGTAAAAGAGGACAGAGTCAAATACTGGATTTCAAAGGGAGCACAACCAAGCATGACCATTAGAGACTGGCTAGTAAAGAAAAATATTATTACCAAAACTGAACTTAAATTCACAAAGAAATTTCCAAAAAAGAGTAAGAGCGATATAGTAGCAGCGGAAGAGAAGAAAGCAGCAGCAGAAAAAGAAGCCAAGTCAAAACCAGCAGAAACTCCTAAACCAGAAGCCAAGCCAGTAGAGACACAAAATCCTGCAGCTAAACCAGAAGCCAAAAAATAATCATGTCCCCGCGAAAGCGGGGATTTTTATTACATATATAATTAACTTGAAGCTGAATACTTACGCTGACAAGCAAGTTGAAAACTGACTACTAATCACTACTTTCACTTGACCTTTTAGCTAAATCCTGCTAAAATTAAAAGGTAAAATGATATTTTAGCTTATGCTAAAATCATTAAGATCCATTAACAAAACGAAAAATGGCAAAGATGGAAAAAGACCAAGAGTTTGTTGAAAGCGTCATCAAGTCTCTTGTGGATCATCCAGAAGATGTAAAGACCGAACGCAAAATCGACGAAATGGGAGTGCTAATCACTCTACACGTCCACCCAGAAGACATGGGACAAGTAATCGGTCGATCAGGTGCTACAGCAAAGTCAATTAGAACTTTGTTAAGAGTAGTAGGAGCAAAAAACAATGCTCGAGTAAATCTCAAAATTGTTGAACCAGAAGGATCAACAAGAGGTCCTCGCAGAGAAGCAGGAGAAGCTCCAGTTGAAGCTCCAGCTCCAAGGAAGGCCGCAGATGTAGTTGACGATTTAAACATCTAAAACCTTAAAGATAAAACGCTCCGAGATTTTCGGGGCGTTTTTGTTTGCGAAATATTCAGTAATCAGTTTTCAACTCCGATGACAACTGATCACTACGCCTGTTTACTTTTTTTTGCATAAATGGCAGTATAACTTTGCGCGGATAAGGAGAAGGCAATGGAAAACTTTATTTTTTCGTTTCTGATCGCGCTGTTTTCAATAGTTGCAATACTTTTCAGTTGCACATTGGAACAGCGAAGTTTACGCAATCAGCTTTTCAAAAAATATCTTCCCTTCCTACTTTTTCTATCCTATTTGCTCTTTGCAGTAATAAAACTAATACTTGAAAACTAATCCGCGCACTTCTCCTTAAATAAATCACTAGATGAAATTCAATATCATCACAATTTTTCCAGAAGCTATAAAGCCATATCTAGATTCGGCTATTTTGTGGCGCGCCCAAAATGAGGGGCTTATTGAAATCAATATTATTAATCTCAGAGATTATACCAATGACAGAAGAAAAACCGTAGACGATACACCTTACGGCGGAGGAGCTGGTATGGTTATGAAAGCTGAACCAATCTTCAAAGCCCTACAAGATGTAAGGAACGCATCTAAAAAAATTGTACGGAACGCACATGTGCGTTCCCAACAGAAGACCATCCTAACCTCTGCAAAGGGAAAACAATTCAATCAAACAATGGCAAAAAAATATGCCAAACTAAATGAGCTCACTATTATTTGTGGTAGATATGAGGGAGTAGACCAAAGAGTGGCAGACAAGCTTTGCGACGAAGAAGTTTCAATAGGATCATTTGTACTCGCGGGAGGAGAAATTGCCTCGCTTGCAATCGTAGAAGCCACAGCAAGAAATATCAAGGGAGTATTGGGTAACTCAGATTCACTAAACGAAGAATCTTTTTCAGATAAAAAACATGCGTACTTAGAATACCCTCAATACACAAAACCAGAAGATTTTAATCACTGGAAAGTGCCAAAAGTTCTACTTTCAGGTAATCATAAAAACATCAGGGAATGGAGAGACAAACACAGCAAAATTAATAAATAAAGTAACGCTAATTATTCCCACAAAATAACCCTTGACAAGTATAAAGCGATATACTAAAATGCCCAGTACCGATAAGAAATTTTTTCTCTTTATAAAACCACACTTAACTCTCAACAAAAGACTAAAAAGTCTTGACTCCGGAATCTTCGTGGCTGAAGCTCCGAAGTAAACAAACCAAAAAGGTGAGAAAAAGTGGGGCATAGTAAATATGCTATCTTGTTTTTGTGTCAAAAAGAATAGTGACGAATGAGCTTATACTCGTTCGCCAATGTCCTTTTCACAATTTATGCTTTTGACGGTTGCAACGTCAATTCAACAAAAATTTTGAATTTATCTAGTTTTACTAGGTAAATTTTCTCTGGTTTGAGTCTTTTGACTCAGACCACTATAAATTGAGCTATCATCTGATTTATCAGATGCACAATTCTCATTTTTTTGAGAGTTTGATCCTGGCTCAGGATTAACGCTGGCGGCGTGTCTTAGTCATGCAAGTCTATTCCGCATTTGCGGAAGGCAGATGGGTGAGTAACACGTTGGTAATCTAACCCTACCTCAGGGATAACCCCGCGAAAGCGGGGATAATACCTGATAGTAATGAGGGGACGCAAGTCATTCTCATTTAAAGTTTTATCGGATAGGGAAGAGCCTACGTATGATTAGCTAGTTGGTGAGGTAATGGCTCACCAAGGCTACGATCATTAGGGGACCCGAGAGGGTGTGCCCCCACACTGGAACTGAAACACGGTCCAGACTCCTACGGGAGGCTGCAGATAAGAATATTCCACAATGCCCGAACAGGGTGATGGAGCGACGCCGCGTGGACGAAGAAGCTCTTCGGAGTGTAAAGTCCTTTTTTTGGGGAAAAATAAATGATGGTACCCAAAGAATAAGCTTCGGCTAAACTCGTGCCAGCAGCCGCGGTAATACGAGTGAAGCAAGCGTTATCCGGATTTATTGGGCGTAAAGCGTCCGCAGGTGTCCTGAAAAGTTTCCAATTAAATCTCCCAGCTCAACTGGGATCCAATTGGGAAAACTATTAGGATCGAGGAAGAGAGAGGAAAGTAGAATTCATGGTGTAGCAGTGACATGCGTTGATATCATGGAGAATACCCAAAGCGAAGGCATCTTTCTGGCTCTTTCCTGACACTCATGGACGAAAGCACGGGTAGCGAATGGGTTTAGATACCCCAGTAGTCCGTGCCGTAAACGATGGATACTAGACATAGGGGGTTCGACCCTTTCTGTGTCGTAAGCTAACGCGTTAAGTATCCCGCCTGGGAAGTACGGCCGCAAGGCTAAAACTCAAAGGAATTGACGGGGACCTGCACAAGCGGTGGAGCATGAGGTTTAATTCGACGATAAGCGAGGAACCTTACCAGGGTTTGACATCCCGAGAATCCCACAGAAACGTGGGAGTGCCGAAAGGAACTCGGTGACAGGTGCTGCATGGCTGTCGTCAGCTCGTGTCGTGAGATGTAGAGTTAAGTCTTCCAACGAGCGCAACCCCTAATATGTGTTGTATTTTCACATATAACTGCCGGCGTCTAGTCGGAGGAAGGTGGGGATGACGTCAAGTCAGCATGGTCCTTACATCCTGGGCCACACTCATGCTACAATGGGAAGTACAGCGGGACGCTAAGCCGCAAGGTGGAGCTAATCCTACAAAACTTCCCCCAGTTCAGATTGGAGTCTGCAATTCGACTCCATGAAGCCGGAATCGCTAGTAAACGCAAATCAGCCACGTTGCGTTGAATACGTTCTCAGGTCTTGTACACACCGCCCGTCATGCCAGAAGAGTCGGAAGTACCCGAAGGCCCCTTTGGGGTTCAAGGTAAGTCCGATAATTAGGGCAAAGTCGTAACAAGGCATCGGTAGCGGAAGCTGTCGATGAATCACCTCCTTTCTAAGGTGCGTAAGTATTCTCGTGAAAACGAGAATCCCCACGATGATGCAATTTATTGCATTATCAAAGGGCCCTGAATTTTTTCAGGGAGACACTTGGTCGAATGCAAACTATATTTGTTGGTTCTCACCTCAAATATAAGTGCATCTGACGTTGCGACCGTCAAGAGCGTAAGTAAAAAGCTTTGCAGTTTAGTAAATCCTGCATTTTTTCAGAAACAGAGATTTTAATAAGCTACTGGTTAGCTCTTCCTTTGTGCAAAGTGGAAGAACGAGCAACTAGTAGCTTATTTATTAGATGAATATTTTTTTAGAAATAGTTTTAATGGTAGCGGGATTTTTTCTTGTTTGGAAAGAACCTTTTTTCCATGAATTCATAGGTCAAATAGATTGGGCCGAAAGAAAATTGGGAATGGGCGGAACAAGAACTCTTTTTAAGTTGATAGGAATTGGGATGATGTTACTAGGGCTATCGGGATTAATAGGATTGGTATAGCTAGAAGTATTAGTTGATTTAGAAGGATCAGATAGTATTGGAAGATTTATTTAAATCTGAATACACTAATACTACTAATCCATCTAGTTCCACTAACACCTAGAACCTATCACCTCGTACGGGCCGTTAGCTCATTTTGGTAGAGCGCCACATTTGCACTGTGGAGGTGGCCGGTTCGAATCCGGCACGGTCCACCACCAAACAGATATCAGTGGAATCAGAAGTACTAGAGGTATAAGAAGAACCGGTTAACTTCTAGCTCATCTAAGTCCTCTAGTTCCACTAATAGCTAGAACCTGAAACCTATAACCAAAGACCCCGTACGGGCTTGTAGCTCAGATGGTTAGAGCGCGCCCCTGATAAGGGCGAGGTCAGCCGTTCGATTCGGCTCAAGCCCACCACACAAAAAGACAACGGTTATTACCGCTGTTTTTTGTTTTCCCTCTACCATACTGACACCAAATAATTTCTGGAAACGCACAAATTACATTTACTTAAAAACTCGTTGTCATTGCAATAAACAACAAAAAAGCTTATTATTTTTATATATATCATAAATGTAAAATAATTATGTCTCTAAGTAAGCAACAATCTGATCAAGTTAAAAATGCAGCTCGTCAAATTGCTAAAGATTTTAAAAAATCAGCGAATAAAACTTTACAACCGTTGATTGATGCGCTAAAAAATCTAAAAAAACAAAAGCGACATAATTAATCTAATTGCTATAAATAATATGTCTGGAGAATCAAATACAAACAAGGAAGTCTATAGCCTTAGTCGTGATAAATTCAAATCACCAAATTCCTCAGAAGAAGAATTCAATCCAGAAAAACAATCAATACTGGAACTTGCTCAAGAAATAGAAGACACAATTGAACCAGTGATTAGTGAAACTATCACCGAAATCAATTCACATATTATTGATATTGAAAAAGAATGCGACAAACTAACAGAACATTCTGACGCTATAAACACGACAGAGATAAAAAAATTTGCTGAAATTAAAAAAACAGCATCGGGCGTCATAAGATCATTAAGGGATGCAGTGAAAATAGTTACCCCTTTGCTAATTCCACTTATTTTTGCAGCAAAGTTTAGTAGAACAGAAATTGATCCGTCATTGAGCAGTTTTTCCAATCGAGAAAAAGCTCAAATTCAACTCGATAATACCGGAATAACCAGTGAAAGAAAAACAGCTTATGTTATGGGAGTAAGTGATTTATTATATAAAGGCATCACCCCCATCGGTTATCAAAAATTATCAGATATTATAACTAGTTTTCCAGTAAGACTAGCCACTAATAGGGAAAGGGCTGTTACTCTTTACAAAAACAAGGACGGAGAAGATCGCAACCTATTATCGCGTAAAACACAGACACCCGAACGAGAGGATGCGTGGCGTTTATACTTGGGTTTGCCGCAAGAAAAAAAGACGTTTGGAATATCTGAATACCAACCAGTAAATTCCGACACTGACAAATATTATTACAAGATCAATAATTGGTTTGAAAAGTTTTCTATGTCACTCTCGACTGCAGCGGGAGTTGGATACAATCCCATGCGTGACATAGTAACTACCTTGGACGAATTATCCAATGAAGAAAAAGTCGACACACCCTGGGTTGCCTATTACGGTTCTGATTTTGTTATTTCCACAGACGCAAGAGTTAGTTTTGAAAATTTAGAAAACTACATGCATCCATTTTTGCCAGGAGTGATGGGGGATTTCAAATTATCCAAAGGGCAAGATGAGAAAGGAAACTATATTTCTTATTATGACTTTTGGGATTTGGGAGGGTCGGGAGCAGAAGACGAAAATGGTTTGCTTGGCAAGCCGTTCGAAATCTATGACCGTGTTTATTATGACCCTATTACTTACGAAGTATTGCATTAGTTTCCCACCAATCAGTATAGTTATTTTTGGCTTGTAAAACTAGGGTCTGAAGAGGCAAAATCGCATAAATAAGCCAATATACAATTCCACCTTCAATACACATGATATACATTTGACAAATATAAAAGGGTACGCTAATATACAGCGTGCAAATCAATTTAAGTAACTAGCCATAAATCTTGGCAAAACTATCAACAACTAGACTAACCAAAGCGGCTAAAAAAACGTGAGGGATCTCTATGTATTGATTTCTTACGAAGCCGCGCAAAGCGCGGTCTTTTGTTACTTCAAATAATATTCAGTGCTCTTCAATAAAAAACAAATACTTAGCGATAGATGTTAGCGGTATTTTCACCTCCTGCATGTGTTGCTAAGGATTGATATTTTCACAATTTCATATTTTGTTTATTAGTAGTTATCAATAAACAAAAACGATAAATAATAATAAGTGGTTAAAAGTAATTTACACACCAGTCCTCTATGTTTTAAAAAGTAGCATAGAGAGTTTTGTGCTTTGGTGGCACAAAACATTCTTTAGAAGAACTTGCTTTTAGCAAGATGATTCTGAAGGGTTACTAAGGGCGTATGGTGGATGCCTTGACACAAGAAGCCGAAGAAGGACGTGGCTGGCTGCGATAAGCCTCGGGGAGATGCTAAGCAATCTTTGATCCGGGGATGTCCTAATGGGGAAACCTTATGACATTTATTGTCATAATCTTATTGGTGCACTAGCTTCAATAAGAAGGGAACCAAGTGAACTGAAACATCTCAGTAACTTGAGGAAAGGAAAAAAAGACGGGTCTTTCAGCATTACATACCGCGATTATTCGTTGTATGTATGTTGTTTGACTTTATTCCCTAAGTAGTGGCGAGCGAAAGGGGAAATAGTTCAAACTTATTTTGTGTGGATACCAATTCCCTCCTTCGGGAGGACATTGTGATCCGTTAAAAGCCTACAGGCGTTGCAGAGTAAGGGTTGTAAGAGAACTTATGAGAATTCTGTAGAATTCTTAGCCGTAACAGAGATATTTTCTAGCAGAACTCGCTGGAAAGCGAGACCAAAGAAAGTAATAGTCTTGTAAGCGAAAGAAAATGTCCACGGTAAGTTTTTCTTGAGTACTACGAGTCAGGTGAAAACTCGTAGAAATCCGGGAGCACTACTGACTTTTGTCATTCCGCTTCGGCGGAACTCCCAAAACTAAATACTTCTTGTGATCGATAGTGAACAAGTACCGTGAGGGAAAGGTGAAAAGCAACCCGGAAGGGTGATGAAATAGTATCTGAAACCATATGTCTACAGACAACGAAACCCCGCTTGCGGGGGATCGTATACTTTTTGCTTAACGGGCCAACGAGTTTATGTGCAGAGTTCGGTTAATCCCGCTCAGCGGGAGAAGCCAAAGCGAAAGCGAGTGTTAAAAGCGCGAATTATAATTCTGTACATTACACCCGAAACCAGGTGAGCTAATCATGGGCAGGTTGAACCCCACAGAAATGTGGGGGAAGGACCGCACCCACCGGCCGTTCAATACCGGGGGATGATCTGTGATTAGAGGAGAAATTCCAACCGAACCTGGAGATAGCTGGTTCTCTCTGAAATAGTTTTAGGGCTAGCCTTCTGTAAAAGCTTGGGGGTAGAGCACTGAATGGAGCTTTCGCCAGAAATGGTGAACTCCAATCAAACTTCGAATACCAAGTGTTAGTACAGGGGAGTCAGACTGCGGGGGCTAAGCTTCGTAGTCGCGAGGGAAACAACCCAGATCACCGTCTAAGGTCCCAAAAGATAGTTAAGTGGAGAAGGTTGTGGTGCAACTTATACAACCAGGAGGTTGGCTTAGAAGCAGCCATCCTTTAAAGAAAGCGTAACAGCTCACTGGTCCAGTAGCACTGCGCCCAAAATGTAACGGGGCTAAACTATCTACCGAAGACGTGACTCCATACCTTTTTTGGTATGGGGGGTAAGAGAGTGTCCCACATGCGTTGAAGTTAATTCGTGAGAATTAATGGAGCGTGCGGGAGTAAGAATGTTGGCATGAGTAACCACAGACTGGCACCAAAAAACCAGTGCACCGAAAACCCAAGGTTTCCTAGGCAATGTTAGACATCCTAGGGTTAGCCGGTCCTAATCCCATCCCGAAAGGAACTGGGAGATGGACAGTTGGTTAATATTCCAACGCCGCAAAAGGCCTTGCATGGAGTGACGCACGCGATAGGTTTAAGCGCATATTAGTTTTATGCGTTCTTGGATGATCTGAAGATGTGTTGGCAAATCCGCACATCATTAATTCAGATTTTTGAGAGAAGACGACCCTTTGGCGACTCAATTTAAACTGACAGTGTGACGAGAAAAACTTCTAATCCCACTTCGGTGGGAAATAGCTTTTTGTGTCCGTACCGCAAACCGACACAGGTGGGTAGGTAGAATATACCAAGGTGTCCGAGAGAACCCTTGTTAAGGAATTCGGCAAAACAACGTCCGTAACCTAGGGATATGGACTCCCCGCCATATGGCGGGGCTCAGTAAAAGAATCAGGGCAACTGTTTACCAAAAACACAGGTCTCTGCTAACTCGAAAGAGGATGTATAGAGGCTGACGCTTGGCCAGTGCTCGAACGTTAACCTCCCGATAAAAAGGGAGCTAAGCGCGAGTGAACGCCAGCTCTAACTATAAGAGTTCTAAGGTAGCGAAATTCCTTGTCATCTAATTAGTGACCCGCACGAATAGCGTAATGATCCTGGTACTGTCTCAACAAGGGACTCGGTGAAATTACATTAGGGGTGAAGATGCCCCTTAGCCACAGTTAGACGGAAAGACCCCGTGCAGCTTTACTACAGCTTGGCATTGCATTAGATTTAAATTTGTTCAGCATAGGTGGGAGCCTTCGGGCAACCTTGAGATACCACCCTTGTTTGAGTTTAGTGCTAACCCTGACCATAAATTGGGGGACAGTGTCTGGTGGGTAGTTTCACTGGGGCGGTGGCCTCCTAAAGAGTAACGGAGGCGTTTAAAGGTAGGCTTTTCTGCGATGGAAACGCAGAAAAAAGCGCAAGAGCATATGCCTGCTTTACTGCGAGGCTGACAAGCCGAGCAGTCGCGAAAGCGGAATCTAGTGAACCGACACTTGCTCGTAGGAGCGGTGGAGATCAACGGATAAAAGTTACGCCGGGGATAACAGGCTAATCGCACCCGAGCGCCCATAGCGACGGTGCGGTTTGGCACCTCGATGTCGGCTCGTCGCATCCTGGGGGTGAAGAAGCTCCCAAGGGTTTGGCTGTTCGCCAATGAAAGCGGTACGCGAGTTGGGTTCAGAACGTCGTGAGACAGTTCGGTCCCTATCTGCTGTGGCCGTCGAAGTTTGAGGAAATTCCCTTCTAGTACGAGAGGACCGAGGGGGACGGACCTCTGGTTTATGAGTTGTCCTACTAAGGGCATAGCTCAGTAGCCACGTCTGGCTTCGGATAAACGCTGAAAGCATATAAGCGTGAAGCCAATTCCAAGATTAGACTTCATAGGATCGTCAAAGAACATGACGCATATAGACTCCAGGTAGAAGTCCAGCAATGAATGCAGCCGAGGAGTACTAATTTCCATTAACCCTTCAGAGCATCTTATTAGAAGCAATGAAGAAAGATTGGTGTGAAATGAATCACTTGATTATTTATCGGTATATTTGTAAATTTGAACAATTTACTTTAAACAAAATATGAAAAAGTATTATCCGAGTATAAGGATTGTAGCGATACTGGGATTGGTTGGAATATTCCTACTGATTGCCTTTATCCTTACTACTAGCGACGCAAGTGCGTTATTCTAAACAAAAAAATCCTTGACTCTGGTGACTTTGCAGAAGAGGTAACACCTGTTCCCATCCCGAACACAGAAGTTAAGCTCTTCGTGGCCAATGGTATCCCGCTCTTGTAGCGGGAAAGAGTAGGACGCCGCCAGAATCAAGGATTTTTTTAATACCCAGATTTGTTTTGCTAATTACTTTATTTTATGGTAAAATAAACAAAATATTCAACATGAAAACAATAACAAAAGCAGTAATAGCAGCAGCAGGTAAAGGAACAAGATTTTTGCCTGCCACAAAAGCGGTACCAAAAGAAATGCTGCCTATACTAGAAAAACCTGGAATACAATATATAATAGAAGAATTGGCTAGCTCGGGAATTACTGATATTGCAATAGTCACGAACGGAGAAGAGCAAGACATAACCATAAAGAAACACTTTGGAAAATCTCCAGAGCTCGAAGAACATCTCAAGAAAAATAATAAAGAAGACATTCTTGAAAAAATAAAAAAAATTGAAAAGCTAGCAAATTTTGTTTTTATAAAACAAGACGGACCATACGGAAACGGAACACCATGTCTTTGTGCCAAAGATTTTGTGAAAGACGAACCCTTTATATACGCTTTTGGTGATGACTTAGTATTGTCAAAAACCAAGCCCATGACAAAAGTCTTGATAGAAAAATACGATAAAAATCCAGGAATAATTATGGCAGCGGAAGAAATACCCATGTCAGAAGTCAATAGGTATGGAATTCCCCATATAAAAGATACAAATACGCTTGAGTTTGACTATGTAATAGAGAAACCATCCGAAGACAAGGCCCCGTCAAACTTAGCCACATTTGGAAGATACATATTGGAGCATAAAGTTTTGGAAATTTTAGAAGAAAAAAAACTCGGAAAGGATAATGAACTATGGATGGTAGACGCAATAACCGAGTGCATAAAAAGAGGTAGCAGAGGATACATAGCCAAAGTCCCACCAGGTGATCAGTGGCTAACAACAGGTGATCCACTAAGAATGTTAAAAGCAACTATTCAATATGCGCTTGCTAGGGATGAATACAAAAACGAATTAAAAAAATTTATCAAATTTATAAAAGATGAATAAAACAAAAACAACAATCACAATCTCTGTTATTTCCGCCGTATGCTTCTTTGTATTTGGAGGAGCTACTTTTGGTGTCAAAGACCAACAAGCAATATCAGAAGAATCAAAAAAAATCGAGCTAGAATATTGGAGAGTCGCATTTGATACAAATGACGGATTCAATCAGCTGATTACTGACTTCAATGCATCGCATCCCAACATAGAAATAAGTCTAAAAACTTTTGCTTATCAGGATTATGAAAAAGAATTGATAAATGCACTCGCATCAGGCAATGGTCCAGATATTTTTTCTTTTCACAACGACGAGCTTCCAAAATACGTAGATAAACTTTATCCCATGCCACTAACATATACTGAACTCGTATCTTCTGGCAGCGGATGCAAGTCAGAAAAAACATCAACGAACTACTTCTACAATACACGAAGTTTTCAGGAGACATTTGCGGACATAGCAACCGCAGATCTAGTCCAAGATGGATATATAATGGGAGTTCCTCTTTACATAGATTCACTCGCGTTATTTTACAATAAAGCACTGCTAAATTCTGCAGGGATAAGTAACCCCCCCTCAACATGGAATGAATTCAAAGAGGCCGTAAAGAAACTTACTAAAAAAAGTGATTCTGGAACGATTATAAATTCTGCTGTTGCAATGGGAACAGCAGACAACATAAGCAGATCTCCAGATATTTTACAGCTACTCATGCTTCAAAATGGAACTGAAATGAATTCAGCAGATAAAAAAAGCGTAGTGTTTGATAAAAGCATAGTTACAGATCAGGGTACCTACTATCCAGGACAAGCCTCGTTGGAGTTTTATACTGATTTTTCCAATCCCTCAAAAACAGTTTACACTTGGGATCAGAGACAAAATTTTTCTATAGATGCTTTTGCTAGCGGTCAGGTGGCTATGATGTTTCATTATGCATACCAAGTAGACCTAGTAAAAGAAAAGGCTCCCAATCTAAATTTCGGAATAGCATCTGCGCCACAAATTGATGGAAATACAGCAAAAGTAAACTTTGCAAACTATTTCGCGGAAGGTGTGTCAAAACAATCAGAAAACCCGGAGGAAGCATGGGAATTTCTATACTTCCTAACGCAGAAAGAAAACGCACTCAAATTAAATAGAGCAATAAAAAGACCAACCGCCAGAAGAGATCTTATTGTAGAACAAGAAAATGATGAGATAATAAACGGTATATATATGAAGCCATTCACGGATCAGGTACTCACCTCGAAAAGTTGGTACAAAATAAACAACTCACTCATAGAAAAACAGTTTGCTGAAATGATAAACAATGTTAATCTAGGAAAATACACAGCAGAAAAAGCTATAAATAACGCAACTTCAGCTATAAATATACTCATGCCCAGCGTATTACCGACAATCGCTGATGAGTTTTTACCCGAAGATAATCAAGAACAATAAAACCATGCCACCTCCACCATACAATACAGATACCCAATTACCTGAGGTATTAACAATAATATTTTTGTTACTGGGAATCATTTTGTTTGTCTATTTTTCTCCATATCTGTCGCTTAGATCTTTTGACCCGGAGAATAATTCAGAACAAAATTCAGAAACACTACTAAACATGGGTTTAAACAAGTATCTCTATTATACCTTGGGTGGCGCGGTTATTTTTTCTTTTTGCCTTACGATTGTGGGTATTTACACCTTTTTCTCAAAAATAGAAAGAGTCACTAGTCGAAATAAAGGACTGCACTGGATAATATGGGGAGTAGGAATTCTTTTCGCAGTCATAGTTATACAAGTTTTATTTTTTGTAACACCAATCTTATCCTAATGAAAATTTTAAAAAAGATTAGCGCAAAAGAAATTTACTATTCTGCTTTACTAGTTTTGATTGTTTTTTTCTCTAGCCAAGGAAAAGCTTTTGCCGACGACGATAGAGGAATTTTTTCAGGAATGACCGGAAATGGTTTTTGCGATGTGGTAGTAGTAATAAACAATCTAAAAAACTTAGCACTTCTTTATTTAGCTCCCACTGCTATACTATTTTTAGTAATCTCTGGCGTGACTTATATACTGGCAGCATCGAATCCAGATCTACTAAAAAAAGCTCAGCAAGGAATGTCAGCTTCGATAATCGGATTAATAATAGTTTTATCGGCTTGGGTTATTATAAGCGCTATATTTTTAGCGACGGGTTATGGATCTGCCGCAAGTCCATGGTGGAATGTGGAATGTAAACTCTAATTTAAAATAATGAAAAATGAAAAGAAAAATCTTTTAAGCTTATTAATAGTTATCACTGCCCTCTTGGTCCCCGTCATGGCAAGTGCCGAATCCCTAACTCCGCCAGATGGAGTTCCAACTGATCCAATGACCCTATTTAACAGGATTATTACATGGGTAATGGGAATAGTGGGTATTTTGGCAGTAGCAATGGTTGTGTGGGGTGGAGTACAAATAACATTATCAGGAGGAGATAAAGATAAGCACGGAAAAGGCATAAAAGCTATCACATATGCGCTAATAGGCTTAGTCATAGTGTTAATTTCATACTCAATAGTTGCAATAGTTGGAAATGCCATAACCACAGGTAACTAATAGTTTTTTTGCTAAAACAAGCTAAATAGTGTAAAATAATTTATTATAAAATAAAATAAAAAAGAAAGGGGGTGTTTATATGAAGAAATCAACAAAAATTCTATCAACTATATTAATGCTATCGTTGTTTGCAGTACCAGCAGTAAGCGCTCTTGCTGCAACTTGGAGCTTAGAAGTTCCTCCCGAAGCAGTAAACGAAACCACCGTGGGTGGTCTTGTTAACCCAATATTACTTTGGATTTTCGGAATTATAGGTATCATATGCGTTGTTATGATAGTATATGCGGGTATCAGAATAGCCACTTCTGGAGAAAAAGAAGATCAAAGAAAGAAAGCTATCCAGGCTTTGACTTGGGCACTTATAGGATTAGTCATAACCCTAATAGCATACGCACTAGTAAACATCATTGGAAGCGGTATTATAACAAACTTAAACACCTAATAAAACCGATCACAAAAAATCCCTTATTAAAAATAGGGGATTTTTTTATATTCAGATTGTGAATTTGGTTAAAAAATGATATAATTAATAAATGAAGAATAAAATTTTACTAAACACTTTATCACTTTTTTTTATATTAGCGCTGGTAATAGCATCGCTTTTTTTTAATGCAAACTCAACATTTGCTAGCGATACATACGCATTTTCTGTACCAGAACCACCAACTGGAGTGCACGTAACACGATCAACTACGGTGTTAGGCGCTATTAATCCCTTAATAACCTGGGTAAGTGGAGTTATAGGCATAGTATGTGTAGCATATATAGTATATGCAGGTATAAAAATAACTACTTCTGGGGAAAATGAAGAAAACAGAAAAAAAGCTATAAAAACAATAACCTATGCAATCATGGGTTTAGTAATAGTACTTCTCGCTTATTCTATAGTGGCCATAGTGGGTAACGGAATTGAAAAAATCTAAAAAAAAATGATGAAAAAAACAAAACTAAAAGCGTTATTGCTATCTATTACAGTAATTTCCGTTTTAGCATTCGCTAGTGGAGTATCTGCTGGTACTTTTTCTGACACAATAAAACCAGATAATGGTATTATATTCAAAACCACAACCGCAGCACTTATTAATCCAATATTACTCTGGGTTTTCGGAATCATAGGTATCATATGCGTTGTCATGATAGTATATGCAGGTATAAAAATAACTACTTCTGGGGAAAAAGAAGATCAAAGAAGGAAAGCTATCCAAACCTTGACCTGGGCACTCATAGGATTGGTCATCGTATTAATAGCCTATTCGTTGGTAAATATCATAGGAACTGGTATTACCGGAGCGCTCACGAGCCCTTCATCAAAATAAAAACCCACAAAGATTATATAATACCAATAGCTTTTTCCTACTCACATCAACTGCTAAACAAACATTCTAAAAAATAGAATAAAAAAATAAGGACCTATGTCCTTATTTTGTATAAACAAATAATGTCTGGTGGGGATGGTGGGAGTTGAACCCACACTCCGTAAGGAACACGGTCCTAAGCCGTGCGCGTATGCCAATTCCGCCACATCCCCAGACAAAAGAAGACTAACATAAAATACTAAAAAAGCCCAGTTTTGGCAATAAATTCTTAACTAACACAAAAATGAGCAACGAAAACCCAGAACAATTAGCTATAAAAGAGAAATTTGGAATATGGGAAAAAACAAAGACCTTTATTGAGAGACGCGTAGACGGAAACGGAAGACCTATAGAACAAGGAGTAAAAGATGCAACAATAGGACTTCTGGTGAATAGCATTAATACAACTAATTCATGCGAGGGACATCTTGATAGGGGAGTTTCGACTCCCTGGATAGGGATAGGAACACAAGATGAGCCGCAAATAAAATACGAGGAACAAGAAATAGCAACCGATTCTATCTGCAAAAAATTTAATGTTACAGAAGAAGACATTTATGCCAATCCTCGCAGTCAAGCTTCAAAAGAATATTGGAAAATGTTGAAAACCGAGACTGCAGAGTATAGAAAGTGGCAAGAAGCAAACCGTATATTGGCACTAAGGGCAGAAGAATTACTATTAAGCTTCTACTCTAAAAACGACGCCGATCCAGACATAAAAATCAAAATTGAGGATCACTTCAAAGATGGTGTTGATTTATATTGTGGATTAAATAGAAGTGAAAGATTTGCAAAAATGAACGATGAACAAAAAGCAAAAGCTGAAAAAATATTACTCAAAAGAAGAGAGGAAATGAAAAAATTCGGCCTTTTTTTAAAAGAAATATTCTTCAAAAAAGAGAAAAACTAGCCTTGGGGAACAAATAGGACAAAATTTGTCCACAAATGACTATTTCTTAGCTTATTTAAGGCAAAAATTTACTCTTGACTAAATCTCGTTTGAAATGTAAAATTTTTTATTAGTCTTAATATATTAAAAAAATACATGGATACACAACAAAAACAAAGCCTAGCGGAGTCGACGAAACAACAAACATTATCAAAGGACAAGGCAAAAGAGCTTGCCGCACAAGCAACTGCAAATGTGATCACTCACATCCCTGCGTTTGGTTTGAATTTTGTGATTAAGAAAATAAAGAAAAATATAATCAAAAGTTTTGAAGAAAATCCTGAGAATGAAGATCTTCTCGTGAGAACGATTAAAAGAGACTTTTCACTCAAGATGGCTGATATATTTTTGGAAACTAGAAAAAGTCTTTCAAAAAACTGCAGAAAAAAACTTTTTCAAAATGTTTTCGTAAACGCCATACAAAAGGGTAGAGTACAAAGACTCAACTTCTATGCACAAAACGGATTCACACCTCCAGGAACCATAGTCATCAATCCAACAATGAGATGCAATCTTTCATGCGAAGGATGCTATGCATTTGAATACAACAAAAACAAGAATGGGGATCTTTCATATGAGACACTGGAAAGAATAATAAATGAGGGAAAAAGTATGGGAGTTTACTTTTTCGTTGTTACAGGTGGTGAACCGCTAATCAGAAAGGACGACCTATTCAAACTCGCCAAGAAACACAACGACTGTATGTTTATGATGTATACCAACGCAACACTTATAACCAAAGAAGTCGCTGCAATGATGGAAGAAACAGGCAACTGGGTTCCATGCCTTAGCGTAGAAGGATACGAAGCAGATATAGATAAAAGAAGAGGAAAAGGAGTGGGGGAAAAGGTGCTTCGAGCAATGCAAAACTTAAAAGAAGCTGGTGTAGGATTTGCAATTTCAGTAACAGTCATGAAACACAACCAAGATTTAGTTTCTACAAAAGAATTTTTGAAATTCTGGCACGATAAAGGAGCTTTTGCTGCTTGGTACTTCCAGTACATGCCAGTAGGAAAGAAACCAAACTTTGACCTAGTTCCAACTCCAGAACAAAGAAGAGAACAAAGAAAGAGAATTCACGATATGCGAAAAGATTCTGATGTAAAAATACTTGTGATGGATTTCTGGAGCGACGGCCCATTGGTAAATGGATGTCTTGCAGCCGGAATTGGATACCTGAACATAACTGGAGATGGAAAAATTCAGCCATGCGTATTTACCCACTTTGATGTAGGTAACATAAACGACATGACCATACTAGACGCATTAAACACACCTTTCTTCAAGAAATACAGAGAGCTTCAAAAAACAGTCAAGGATAGATATAGACCATGTGGGATCATTGACCATCCAGAGCACCTCAGAGAAGCCTTTAAGGCAGGTGGAGTACAGCCAAGCTACGAAGGCGCTGACGACATTATTACTGATCCGGAAGCTATAAAAAGAGTAGATCAGTACTCAAAAGACCTAGAAGCTACAGTAGGACAAGACTGGAAAGAAGGAAAAGAATAATAGAATATTTTAAAAGCGTGGGACAAAGTCTCACGCTTTTTTATTACATAAAGATCAAGATCTTACTACGTATCCGCGAAAAATTCCGGTTTCAGGAGAAGACATGCCTACCTCCAAAATACATCCAGAACGATAATGAGAAGCTGGCACGTGAAAGGTTGCTCCAGCTTGCAATGTAGAGCCCCTTTCAATGAAAACTGCAAGACAGCATTTCATGTTAACAACTGAAAGCGGAAAAACAAGCGAAGAACCATTTCTTTCACAAACAGCTTTTTTGGGAATTTTTATTCGGGAGCCTTTTTTGAACGAAATCGGAACACTACGCTTTTTTGACATATGCCCTCCCCATCAGGAAATAGAGTATTGACGAATCCATTCGTAAGCCACTTCCACTGCAACATTGCAAATCCTTCGATACTGATCAATTTGGGATAACTTTACTCGCGAATCCCAATCCATAGAAGGAAATTCATTACCAGCAAGAGCAATGATTTTCTCAAGAATCTCGTTGCGTTCATTAAACGAAATTCCTTTACCGCGACTCGCAATGAAGCTGAGCACAACGCTACGCCATGTAGCTCTTGTGCAAACAATTAACCTAAATTGTCTGGCTGAGATCATTTGGCACTCCTTTTCTCGCAGCTAGCTACTGCGCCATCAATCCCCGTTATCAAAAAAATTTGATCACTACCTCGAGGATCAACATCACATCGCAATTGAATCTCAAAACTCGAACTACCCATTGAATTCTCATAGATAAATTCGTAAACATAAGCTGGAGCAAAAACTACTTTCAATGGAATAATCCACAAATTATCTTCACCCCTAATGCATCTCACACCCAAAGGAAGAGATAACTCTCCGTTTAAGCGTAAATATATCCCAGAGCTACGATTGTTATAGATAGGCATAAAACCCCCTTATTAAAGTGTAAAAGAGCCACAGATAAACCAACACTGCAACAATTCTTTAAACATGTCAATCTTGAAAATAAAAAATAGGGGACACTAGCCCCCTATTTTCATTATCAGTAATTTAAGCTTTTTTGTAGCCCGCTAGAGCCAAAATTGCCATAAAAACAATTGATAAATCATTCTTGAAAAAAGGCACATCAACAAGGCCATGAATAATGATAGCGGTGAAAAAAGCTACCGAAATCATTGCAGTAACCTCCTTATTATTAATAGCATCTAATAGGTTTCTTCTGTAAACTGCAACAAGCAACCAAATCACAGCAAAAAGCCCAAGCAAACCCATCTCAGTCCAAAAATTCATAAATATATTGTGTGGGTACAAAACTATCTCTGTGTGAGCTGGCTCCTTGTATTCTTCGTATCTAGCCTGAAACCCCCTGAGCCCTACACCCAAAACTGGATTATCTTTGATCATTCTAGCCGTTCCTTTCCAAATCTGTATCCTAACATCAGTTGAGACATCTTTGCCGTTGATTATTTCACTCACATTATTATTTAAATAAGGAACAAAAATGAAAGACAAAATAGTGATAAGAATAAGAGCAGCGACAATTTTTTTATAGCCACAAAGAAACAACACCAAAAAACATGCAACACACGCTGCGATTATTCCGCCCTGAGAAACCGTAAAAATTATTGCCAAAGACGATAGAGCAAGAACTAACCAGGAAAAAAATCTAGGAAGTAATTTATTTTTCAAAGCCAATACAAAGAAAACTGGAATCAACGGAGATAGAAACAGTGAAAGTGAATTGGGGTAGCCAAGTACAGAAGAAACCCTGCGCCCTTCCGAAAAAGACCATTCACCAAATAAACCTATTCCTGTAATTTTTTGGAATATAGCGTAGGCAGAAAGATATATCAGCGAAACACCAAGTCCCAAAAGCATGCTTCTAAGATACTTCTTACCTTCTTCTGATTTAAACGCAAAAAATAAAAGAAAATAAACAAGAAATGCCTCAATAATATAAGCCTTGAAAACCCCTATCGCTTCTCTAAACTGAGGTGTAACAAAAAGTGAAATCACCGCAGCTATGAAAAAAACAATGAGTGGAGCTATAAACGGAATAGTTTTTAATTCAGAGAATTTTTTGTAAACTTTGAATTTGAAAAAAGAGACAACTACCAAAACAATAAGCATAACTTCGAGCAGAGTAGTGGGGAGAGTAAGAAAATCAAATCTAATAATATAGAGAGGTAGTGAAGCAAAAAACAATACAAATGCTAAATTATAGTTCTTCAAAGCTAAAATCAGAAAAAGCGCTAAAACTATTGCGATTAACCAAATCATTTTATTTTGTTATTTGGATTTAGAACTATGTTTTGTCCTGCGATCAATAACCCTATCAAAAACCAAACATGCATAATATATAGAGTGGAAAATGTTTGATATTGAGCAAGTATACCAATAAATGCCGAAAGCAATGCGATAAGTGTAAATTTCATATAAATATCGCTAGTCTTTATAATTGCGATAACTGATCTAAAGATAATTATAAATACTATTAATACAAAAGAGACAAACCCAAAAACTCCCACCTCAGCCAAAAGCTCAAGAGTCTCATTGTTTACGATCAACCATCCATCCTTTGGTTCATGCATGGGATCAAGATTTGCATAAGGACCAAAATTTCCTATACCTATTCCGAGATAGGGGGATGACCTAAATGCATCCTCGGCAATCTCATAGGTATCAAGTCTTTCTTCTACACTTGCGCCATCTTTGAAATTGAAAGCATGATTTATAAACTTAGACCAGGAAGCGTTACCCGTACTACCAATCACATACTGCAAAGAAGCAAGGCCCAGAACAAGAACCAAAACCACTAAACCAATATACCTTGGTTTCAAGAAGTATTTTGCTCCAAGAATTGCCAGTGTTATAGCTGAAACAATTAGCCCCAAATATCCTCCTCGAGATAGGGTGAGCATTAGATTGAATACGAGCAAAAGAAATAGCAATATTTGGACACTTCTTTTTACAAAAAACTTTTCTATTTTGTATTGATTTTTTTCTTCTATTTTTGCATGTCTTCTACCCACATAAAGAGTAAAAACTAGTGCTATAGGAATAAGCAAAAAATTGGCAAAATACAGAGGTTCTAACGCAGTAGAATGAACCCTAGGAAATCCAAACACTGAACTCGTGTAGTGCTCTCTAAGCCCTGTTATGGAAGTAGGAAGCCCCACAACATCTCCAGCGAACTGGAATAGCCCAAAAATTCCTACAACAGCAGAGGAAAGAATGATAGCAAAAATAATTTTTTTATATTTTTCTTTTGTATCTATAATTTGAGGGACAATAAAAGAAACGGTGGCTACAAAAATAGTAAAAACCAAAACCACCAATCCTCTAGAAACATTTATCGCATTCATCAATGAAAATGAACACATGCCAAAAAACAAAACAAGAGGCCAAAATATAGGATATTTTTTGACCTCAATTTTTCCTTTAATCAATCCATTGATAATCCAAATAGCTATAACTGAAATAGCGAGCAACTGACTAATTCTCACCGTTGCTCCACCCATGTCAAAACTGCCTATCCTTTCAAATGGAAGAAAGAAAGCTACCAAAAATAAACCAAACCATGGTTTTTTTATAGTAAACATAGCAACGACCACGAGAACAATAGCGATCAAAGCAAAATAAATAGCGAGTTTCGGAAAAATCACAATACACGCAATACTAAAAACGATACCAAATAAAATTATTAGACTTTTAAATAGTTTATTCATTTATAGTTCTTTTCGTTATATTAAAAATGTTTTCAGGAAGAATACTATTCATACATAGATTTTCTTTGGGACAAACCCTGAGCTCACAATACTTGCAATCTACATCATGAGTGACAACTTGGCAAAGAGGGGACAGGGGGGCCCATCTTTTGGGGTTATTAGCTAGTGAAAATATGCTGATTTGAGGAATGTTCAAGATACTAGCTATATGTCCTGCCACGGAGTCTAGCCCTATAAAAAGCACTGATTTTGAAATAAGAAAAGTGGTTTCTTTAATGCTGTTTTTGATTCTCTTTACCCTTGGTCCAAATTTCAAAACTTCGTTTGCGACTGCATCTGAATCATCAGATCCTACAATAACTATATCAAAATCAAAATTATCAAGAAGCAATTTTACAAGCTTTCTCCAGTGTTCTATCGGCCAGAGCTTGGACGGATAACCCGCTCCTGGTTGAATAACTATGTATTTCTTTTCAGTTAAACCGTTATCAGAAAGTAAATTTGGAAATTCTTCTATATTAAATTTACAATTGTTTTTGTGGGGAGTAGTTTCGAGTGGCAAAAGAAGAGAAAGTAAATTATCTATTTGATGCTTTTCCAAGCTTGGCTTAATCGGATAATTTAACATCCCCCAGAATCCTCCATCTGAAAATCCGATCCTAGTTTTTATCCCTGCAAGAAAAGTAGCCAATATATATATGGGATCTCCTTTGGCTATTATCGCAACATCTGGATTTATTGCTTTAAGTTTTCTAATCAGTCCAAAAAACGATAGTTTGGATTTTTTTTCTCTTCTTGCAATACCTCCGTCGTAATTTAATATTGTTTTTTTTGTATCAAAAAGTTCTACGACTTGATTTACCCATGACCCACAAACAAAAACGAGATCGCTTTCGGGAAAATCTGTTTCTATACTTCCAATTAACGCAGACATAAGCACCATGTCTCCGAGATGCCCAGGATTTAGAATAGCAATTTTTTTTATGCTATCTTTTTTTAGGTTTTTTTGCACAAATAATGAGATGACAAACCCTATCGTTGCATCAAAAACTGCAAAAAACAAAACTAGGTACCATTTTTTATATGAGTACTTCATTTTTCAATTATCTTAGCGTATGCCTCTAGCATATTATTTATATTGAATAGTTCTTTGACTCTTTTTCTAGCATTTTTGCCAAATTCATTTCTTAGATTTTTATCTTTAGCAAAAGCGATAAGAGCTTTGGCTGTAGCAGATGGATTTTTTGGTGGTACTATCTTTCCCGTCTCCTCATCTTTCACTACCTCAGCCACTCCGCCTATTCTCGCCGCAACGCAGGGAAGTCCAGAGGCACCAGCTTCAGCGAAAACTAGCCCGAAAGACTCTCCTCGAGTAGGCAATAGGCAAAATACATCTATTCCGGAAAGAAATTCATAAACCGCATCTCTTTCCAGATATCCTTCGAAAATAACTTGCTTTTGAAGCCCCATTTTCTCTGCTTTCATTTTAAGTGATTTTTCAAGAGGACCTCCCCCCACGATTCGTAGTTTAGAGTTTTCTACTTTTTTAGAAAGCTTTGAAAATGCTTCGATAAGATAATCTACGCCCTTATCATCAGCCAATCTAGCGATAGTTCCAACTACAAATCCTCTGTGTTTTTTTCTTTTTATATTTGAAAATTTTTCATATTCAATTCCATTATATACAAGTGCTATTTTTGAATTTGGAACGCCTCCTATTCTTAAGCCCGTTTTTACCGCTTGAGAAACTGCGACTATTTTATCTACGCTAAAAGCATTGGTAACATAAGATCCTCGAAGGGGATTCAACTGAAACCATCTTCCCATTAGTCTATGCTCAACCCAAACTACCTTCATTCCCAATTTCTTTGCATATTTGGTGAGAAGAATTTTTTCGTTGAAACATATTAGATAAAGGCAATCTATATTGTACTTATTTTTCATTTCCAAGATTTTTTCTTGCCACTGCTTTTTCCACTTAAACTGTTTTAGAAGAAAATTTATAATCGCTCCTTCTGATACGGCTTCTTCTCCCAAATTTCCAAAACTAAAACAAGGAACATTAGCTTCCTTGAGTTTTTTTGTCATCCACGGACAAGAGCCCATAAAAAAAACGCTGTGCCCGCGCTTCTTTAAAAAATTGGCGAGTTGAAAAGTGTGAATCTCTCCACCACCCATAGCGTCTGAATTGTATGGATTTTTTATTATTAGTACATTCATATATTTTTTGATCTACCAAATACTTCTACAAAAAGTTCTTTGGAAACACCCTTCACCAAATACAAAGAAACGAGATAAACCAAAGAACCCAAAACCATAGATATAGAAAAATGCCAGCTTGGCATTATGTAAATAGCCAAAGCCATTATTCCCGAGGCTAGTACCACCTTCCACGCATTTGCGAGAGAAGGAATCGCTTTTGAGGCTCTATAAACAACAAAAATCCCAAGACAAGCGATAAGCACCTCTGTAATAGCTGTACCCCAAGCAGCACCAATATAACTATATTTAGGAATCAATATTGAATACAATATCACGGCGACAACTGCAACAAATGCATATGACCAAAGCATTTGTTTTTGTTTTTTCAAGCTCACGACTGCATTTGAAAACATGTTGCCAATAAAAATTGCTGCAACAGCAATAACTAAAATACTAAGAATGGGAGCAGATTTGATAAACGCAGGACCCCCCACAAACACAACTATATCCTGGCTAAACATAACCCCACCAATAACTATAGGTAGCGCAAGCATGAACATAGTATCAAATCCTTTTTGCAAAACAGTTTTAAATTTTTCTGGATTGACATAAGCATATTTTGCAAATAAGGGAGTGATGAGTCCGGCAAATATAGCAGGGAATGCTATTAGAACTTCCAGTATTTTGTACGCCTCTCCATAAAGCCCAACTTCGTAGTCGCCTTTTATTACTGACAAAAATATTGTATCTACTTTGAAATAAATCATATTGAGCACGATAGAAAGAGCGATAGGCCAAGTAGTTTTTAGAACTTGCTTGTAAAAACTAAACTCAAAAGCTATTTTGATATCTACATATTTTTTTGCTGAGAAAAAAACATAAATAAAATTCACAAAACTTCCCAAAACCACTCCCCACAAAATAGCCATTAGCCCCAGATCAAAATAAACCGCCATACCTACAAACAAAACCTGAAAAATTCTGCCAAATATTTCACCAAGCGCCACTTTGCCAGTTTTGAACTCTTTTTGAAAAATACCTATCAGAACCTGATTCGCACTTATAAAAAACATGGACATGGAAGCGATAGCAATCCCCAATACAATAGATCCATCATACGGAAAAAGCATAGCAACGAGTGGAGATATTCCAAGCAATATCGCAGCTGTAAAAATCCTCAAGGTGAATACATTGCTCATAATACGACTCGCCTTTATCCTATCAATGCCCCTAGATATCTCGTTTACGATGTAAATATATAGACCAAGATCCGCAACAATGCTAAAAATACCCACAAAAACCATGATAGTTTGGTATTTTCCGTAGTTAGCTACTCCGAGATGGCGAGTAATAATTGCAATGAAAACAAGAGCAAGTACTGTACTCACTATTTTCCCTATAAACTGCAAAAGGGTTGAGTGCGCTATTTTTCTTGTAGTTGAAGCCATAAACATGTTAAAAATATCACGAAAAACACTTTATTTCAACTTGATTGTCAAGCGTTTTTATGATATACTGATATAATTAAATACTCTTTGAAACAAAAAGATTTGCGTTTGAAAATTACAGGTTTTTGTGTTAAAATAAAATATAAATGAACTTTGAAAGAGAAAAATACTTGGAATCTGTAGCCATAGAAAAATATTCAAGATCAATGCTCTATGTAGCTATATTGTGTTCTATTATTGTTCCAATACTTTTTGCTATAAGCAGCCAAAGCACCGATAGAAACATCTTGGTTGATTCTTCTATGGGAAAACTCGTAATAAATATTTTAGATACAATAAAAAAATAAACAAAAAACATGGAAATTAATATGGGGCAGAACAAAAGTAGAATGATGCTATTTATAGTAATAGCTATCGTAGCGGTTGCTGGAATTCTAATCTATATGTTTAGAAGCCAGCTTACGGATGTTTTAACCGGACTCACGGGAAAAACACCCCAGCCACTACCAGTAGAGCAACAATTGGCCAAGACAAAGTGGAGCAAAATAGAGCTCACACTTGAATCATCTCCAGCACAGGGAGCAATTGTATACAAAGATTCTGTAATAAATTACACAGCCACAATTAAAAATAATGATGCAGGAAAAACAAAAGCAGTTAACTTGATTTTTCTATCCAAACTTCCATACCAGGTAGATCCTGAAATCACAAGTATCCCAAGCGGAACAGAAAACAAGAGTCAAAAAGGACTCGTAGCTATTACAGGTATTGGGGTAGGCGCTGGACAAAGCCAAACGATAACTTTTTCAATGAAAGTGCCAAGTGCCGATGCAGAAAAAAATTCTGCATTGATTAGCAAAGTCGATAAAGAGAATAGAGTGTCAACGGCTTCATTTCTCATACCTGGAAAAATAACATTAGACGGTACACCATCTGAGACAATAGAATGGGCAATTGGAAAACTAGATACATGGATAGCCCAGCAACAATCAGGACCAGTTCAAGATTCTGAGTTTTTGTTCGAGGAAGCCACTGAAACAGAAACCACCGGCAAAGCCAATAGCTCAAACCTAAAAGCTGAGGCATCTGAAACAATAGCAGACAAAGCTGGAGAAATACAAACCGTACACATAGAGCTTGAGCCTACACCCCCAGATGGATCAACTATAAAAAAAGGGGATAAGCTTGAATATAAATTCTCTCTCACTAGCGACTATGATATACCAGCAGATGCTGATTCTCAGCTCATAATAAAGCTTCCTTTCACAGAAGTTGAGGCTAATTTAACAACAGCATTACCAGCAGACACAATAACTACAGAGCTTGGTTATATCAAGGCACGATCACTCGAGCTCAGAGCCAATAGTCCACTATCTTTTACTTTTAATCTAACGGTTCCACAAGATCTAGCTGATAAAAAAGTAAATTATTGCCAACTCGCTACTGCAAAAAGCATGGTCTGCACAACAGCGTCTTTTACAGAAGATCATGTACCAGCAGCCGGCAGAACAGTATCAGATATAGCCCAACACATATTGGACGATGAAGTTGTAGTCAAACCAGAACAGCCAGAACCAGTTCAAGTACAAATAATACCAAAGGTCGCCTTGGTCTATCATGTAAGAGGTAGCGACGAAGCCGTAATAGGAGTACCAGCTAAAATCATAGGAACAAAAATGGTAAAGAAGGCAAATGGTGAATTTGCTGAATCAATCAGTGCGGTAGCTGGAGATAGCGTCTACTATCAACTCAAAGTAGAAAATGCTTCAACAACAAAAGTTGATGACTATAAAATATCAGATGATGTTTCTGATCTAGAAGCATATACTGACATAGAGAAAGTTGAAACTGTGCACTCAGATGGAAGCACGAAAACAACTACTTATTCTGATTCCAAAGTTGAGTCAGTGGTTTCACTTGGTTCATATGAAAGTGCAACGACTACGATTCAAGCAAAAATTAAACCAATTAATCAGTGGCCAGCAAATAATGACAAAAAGATTGTTAACATATTCTTGGACAAACAAACGGAGGTTGGTCTAGTTGGAGGAACATACGATGAAAACAAAGATCCAACACCAACAGGTACGACAGGAGGAGCAACGGGAACAAAAACAGCCTCAGTTGAAACAGGAATAGATAGCTCCGTGATGCTCGTACTAATCTACTCTGGACTAGCTGTAATAGGAGCTACACTGATTTACCTAGTGGTAAGACAAAAAGCCTAAACTAAATTGCTTAATTAAGGGCGAGAACCACTCGCCCTTATATTTTAAAATGGATTTGCAAAACAAAAAAACAAAAATTATATTTCTATTACTGATAACACTATTTGTTATTTTTGCGATACTTCCTGTGCTAATTTTATGGACGCCTCTTGGCACAAAAATAGGATCCTTTGCTAAATCTGAAAACATAAAGTCAGAAAATAACGAGGAAGAAGACTGGACCAAAGATACTGATCAGGATAGTTTGAGTAATTATTTGGAGCAAACCATATATCACACAGATCCATTAAAATCAGATACTGACGGTGACGGGTTTAATGATAATGTAGAAATAAGTCTAGGACTTAGTCCTTTATCAGAAACCAAATCAAAGGCAGATACGGATACAGACGGGCTTCTGGATTATCAAGAAATTTTTGTTTATTTTACAGACCCAAACAATGCAGATACCGATGGTGATGGTGTAAATGATGGATTGGAAATCGTTATGGGCACAAACCCTCTCGATAAAAATGATTTTCAAGGAAAATTTGTTAATGCATTTAGCGTAAGAGATGGCGCGGAAAATAGCTCAATAATAAATGAGGATCCTTTTACAATAAAAATATCTAGCTTGAGCATAGAAGCGCCTGTTATTTGGACTCAAACAGCAGAGGATAGCGCAATACTTGAAGATCTTAAAAATGGTATCTCTCACGCCTACAAAACCTCTTTTCCGGGCTCTGGATCGGGAAATGGGGTGTATTTTGGACATAGCTCTGGATACTGGTGGGGTTCTAGAAAAGGTAATTACGATACTGTTTTCGCTTCGCTTGAGGGTATAGAAATTGGAGATGAAATAACAATAGAAAACATAACTAGACGATATAAATACAAAGTAACAAAAAAAGAGGTAACAACACCCTCTGATGAAAAAATATTTGAAGAAACGGATAAAGAATCTATTACACTAGTTACTTGTTATCCGCTTGGGACTGCGCTAAAAAGATTGTACATAAGAGCAGAAATAGAAAAGGGGATATAACAAAAACCGACTAAGTAGTCGGTTTTTACGTGGCTTGGCTTGATACACCAAAACTGAAATCAATATTTTTTGCTTTGCGTTTTTGTTTGGTGGATTTTACCACTATGTATTCGGAACTTACTGACTTTACCATGCTACGATGTATAAAAAGATCATTCTTTCCCTTTATACCCAAGTTCAGAATATAAAATGTATCTAGATCCAAAACAAGATCATTGACTTTGCCAAGAAAAATACCGTCTTCATTTTTTACTTTCTGTCCTATGATGGGACAATCTTGAGACAAAAACTCTTCAAGCGCTATGTCCTCTTCTTTTTTTACTACTTCGCTAATTTTAGCACTCACGCCGTAAGAGGAAAGGTATAATGAAGAAGTTTTTACATAATATTCAATGCTGTTTTCTTTGTATCCCATTGCAAATAACTTGAGCTCGCTAGGATTAAAAACTAGACGAAATATTTTCCTTTTAAAACTAGTATCCCCCAAATAAATGGGGGTTTTTAGTAATTTACTGGCTTGTATTCCTAGTTTCATTGTTTATTGGGCTTGATTGATACTCTCCTTGTTTCTCCTTCTCCTATGCTTTCCGTAACTACGCTATTATTTTTTGAAAGTTCTATATGTATTATTCTTCTATCGCTAGGGGACATAGGTTCCAACACAACGTAGCTATTTTCCCTCACAGCTCTCTCTACGGCGTTTCTAGCTAGGTTTCTTAGGTATTCCAACCTATTCTTTTTATAACCATCTATATCAACGGAAAAAGTTATTTTCTCAGGAGACTTTTTTCTCACAATAACCCTGAGAAGATGCTGAAACGAGGATAGATTTATTCCATATTGGCCTATTAGAAACTTGGACTCCGTGGGGCTTGTGTTTATAGTCAATAAAAAACCCTCGTCTTCTTCGAGGATTTCCAATTCAAATTCATTCACGCAAAGCAAGCGAAGTAACTCTTCCGTAGTTTGTTTAAGTAGGCTTTTTACTGGGTTCAATATTTGTTCCATTGCTTTCTTGTTCTTTTTTCATTATATACCATTGTTGTACTATTGCAAAAACAGTTGTAATGATCCAATAGAACGACAATCCAGCAGGCAATGTCCATGCAATGAAAATAGTTAGCAAGGGCATCATATAAGTCATTTGGGTATTCATAGCTGAAGCCATATCATCCATCTTGTTTGGCTGATTGTTTTTGGCTTTTTCCTTTTTATTTTTCTTTATCATCATCCACCCCTGAATAAACTGAAAAGCTCCAGCGAGTATCGCCAAAACTATGCTTCTCTGAGAGAAATCTATTATCCCGAAGGCCATGTGATCTATCGATCCCGGATTTGATATAAAATTATATAGATATTTCAACTCTTCTGCGTTGTTTATACCGTCTCTAAAAACCCTATAAAGAGCCCAAAGTATAGGCAACTGAATTAGCAGGGGAAGACAAGAGGAAAAAGGATTAACCTTGTTCTCTTGATAAAACTTCATCATTTCCTTGCTCTGCTTTTCAGGATCATTTTTAAACTTATTCTTTATTTCGTTGAGTTTTGGTTGAAGTTTCTGTAAAGCTCTTTGCGATTTGATGGATTTTCTAGACATAGGTAATAAAACAAACTTTACAGCCAAGGTAACGGCGATTACGGCCAAACCGATATCCATACCAGGGATAGAATTATAAAAAAACACCATTAGGTTTAATAGTGGCCTGTAAAGTAACTCTATATAAACTACTGAAATTCCCATTTGTTTGATTTAGTTATGGTTCATCAATTCCACCCTTTGATAGAGGATTGCATCTCAAAATACGATACAAACCCCTTAAAAAACCTTTAAATAAGCCAAATTTCTGTAGAGACCTAACCATGTATTCGGAACAGCTTGGGTAGTATCTGCAAAATCCGTTAGGATGCCTATGTTTTAGAAATCCGTGATCTGGAGAAATGGTTTTTTGGTAGAGCCTTATTATGTAAACCAGACTCTTTTTTATATTTTTTAAGTAAAACATCGCTTATTTCACTTTTAAGTCCTTTGTAATCATACTTGAGAGCTCCTTTATTAACCATAACAATAAAATCAATATTGGGCAATTTCTTGTATATGGAGTTTATTGACTCTCTTATCTTGCGTTCGATTTTGTGTCTCTCAGAAGCCCTTTTATCAAAAGTCTTGGGCACGACAATTACAAATCTTGATTTGGCCTCTTTGGCGTATTTAACAAAGAATTTAAGACCCGCACGTTTATAAACCATACGGGTCCTAAAAAATCGTCTTATCTCAAAGTCTTTTAGTCTTTGAAGCTTTCGTTTCATTTGGAACTAGGCAGTTAATTTCTTTCTACCTTTTGCCCTTCTTCTGGCCAAAACTCTTTTTCCGCCAGGAGTTCTCATTCTTGATCTAAATCCATGTGTTTTAGCTCTTTTTTTCTTTTTTGGTTGATATGTGCGCTTTAGTCTTTTTCCCACGGGATTGAATTAAAAAATTATAAAATATACTATTTATTAATGCGGTTAGTTTAACATTTCAAAGCACTTGCGTCAATCGAAAGAAGTGGTAGTATAACAATCCACAGGTTATAAACATGTTGTAAACAGTTAGTTTAAGCCACAAGAAAGCCGTATCGTGATATAATTTGTTTCTAAAACAAAAAACACCCGACTAAAGCCATTGTATTATTGCAAACCCCTAGCAAGAGGGGTTAAAAAGTAAAAATACAAATGTAATAAGTAAAAACTTTCTGCATTTGTATTTTTATTTAGCGAATATAAAAAATAAAAAATGAACCTCCCTCAAATTTGGCAAGCAGTATTAGGAGAATTAGAACTTTCCATTAGCAAAGCTAATTTTATAACCTGGTTCAAAAATACAACCATAAAAGAAATAAAAAACGGCACAGCTATTATATTGGTGCCGAATATTTTTACTGAGGAGTGGTTAAAAAACAAATATCAGAAAGATATATACAAAGCTCTTAACAATATCACAGACAATAAAATAAAATCGCTTGAATACAAAGTAGGAAGCCTAGAAGAAATACTCAAAACTCAAAATCAGGAAATCATAGAAATAGAAAAAGACGAAATCATAGAAACTGAGAACGAGATAATCGAAGAAAAAATATCTTTTACAGCAAGAATATCTTCAAATGGATCACTCGATCCAAAAACAGGACTAAATCCAAGATATATATTTGAAAATTTCGTTGTTGGATCAAACAATGAACTAGCTAAGGCAGCGTGCTTGGCAGTTGCTGAAAATCCTGGGAGCGATTACAACCCGCTGTTTATTTATGGTGGGGTAGGGCTTGGAAAAACTCACTTAGTTCAAGCTGTGGGTAATCACATACTTAAAAAATATCCAAACAAAAAAACTGTTTACGTTTCAAGCGATAGATTTACAAAAGGATTTATAGATTCCTTGCAAAACAGACAAATGGATAGCTTCAAAAATAAATACATGGACATAGATGTATTTATAATTGATGATATTCAGTTTTTGTCTGGAAAAACAAGAACACAAGAAGAATTTTTCCATATTTTCAACGACCTATACCAAGCCGATAAACAAATCATATTAAGCTCAGATAGACCACCAAAAGCCATTCCAACCCTCGAAGATAGGCTAAAATCACGCTTTGAAGCGGGAATGATAGCTGATATCAGTCTACCAGATCTAGAAACCAGAATGGCAATCCTAAAGCAAAAATGTAAAGAAAGAGAGTTCAGTATCGAAGACGACATGATTCAGTTGATAGCCGAAAATGTTCAGCAAAACATAAGAGAACTGGAAGGCGCGCTAAAGAGAATAATAGCTCACTGTGACTTCAAAAAATGTATACCAACCCCAGATCTTATTTCAGGAGTATTATCAACCGCCAAAGGATCAAGGAATAAAGCAATAACAATAAAACAAATATTGGATGCTGTTTCTAGTTTTTACGATGTTAAAAGAGCTGAGCTAGAGGGAGCGAGCAGAAAAAAAGAAATAGTACAGCCAAGACAAATAGCAATGTTTCTTATGCGAGAAGAGATAAAATCAAGTTTCCCAGCAATAGGAGAAAGCATAGGGGGAAGAGATCACACCACCGCGATGCATGCTTATGAAAAAATCAGAAAAGAATTTGAAGTTAATGATCCTCTAAAACAAGAAATAGAATTAATCAAACAAAAACTTTATATGTAGTTCTTTCTTGTGGAAAAGACATGTATAAACATGTCGACACCAAGTGAAAACAAAGTTAACAAATAAGCAATAAAAATTTCTTTAGAAAAGTTATCCTAAAGAATCAACAACCAAGTAAGGGCTTATCAACAGAATACCAAATCGTTTCCTTGCCTAGCTATAAACACTATAAACACTTATCAACAAAATTTCTCTCTATAACAAGAGTAATAGTATATATAAATATAACTAACGATAACTTATGAAATTTCTGTGTATAAAGGAAAACCTAAATAAAGGATTACAGATTTTGGGAAATACACCTACCCAAGATGCGGCACTACCCGTACTCGCAAATGTTTTGCTTAAAACAGAAAACGGACAACTCAAACTATCAGCTACAGATCTCGAAGTAGGAATTAATTGTTTTGTTTCAGGTAAAATTGAACAAGAAGGAAGTATAACTATTCCAGCCAAGCTTCTGATGCAATATGTGAGCTCTATTCGCGATGAAAAACTTGGTCTTTCTTGCACTGACTTGGTTTTGTCTGTTTCTAGCGCTAATAACTCCACTACATTTTCCGGAATATCTCCAGAAGAGTTTCCGCTTATACCTGAAATTAAAGACGGAACATCTTTTGAGGTTGATTGCAGAATTTTACTTGAAGCGATAAAGAAAACAGTATTCGCCGTAGCTAATGATTTTTCGAGACCAGAAATAGCAGGCGTTTATTTCGCTTTAGAGGGCGATCAATTGGTCTTGGCTTCTACTGATAGCTATAGACTAGCAGAGTTCCGATATAAGCTTCCTGTGGCCTCTAAAACAAAGATAGCGATGATTATCCCAGCTAAAACAATGAGGGCGCTAGAAAGGGTTTTATCCGAAAAAGAAGGAAGCGTAAAAATAAGAGCCACAGAAAATCAGGTGATGTTCTCATTCGAAGATGTTATTATTACTTCTAGATTGGTTGATGGAAAATTTCCAGATTATATTCAAATAATCCCAGCAAGTTCAACTACGTCTGTGTTTGTGGAAAGAGGCGTTTTGATAAATACGATAAAAACTACCAGTCTTTTTTCCAAAGCAGGCGTGAGTGATATAAAAATAGAAACCGACCTAGAAAGCAATACCCTGAAAATATCCGCCGCTACTGAAAGCATAGGAAAGAGTGAAGCTAAAATACCTTGTAAAAACAAAGGCGAAAACACAGAAATAACTTTTAATTACAAATATCTTTTGGAAGGACTATCTGTTATAGACGAAGAGATTGTTGAGCTTGGGATTAGCGGAAATTCTATGCCAGGAATGATTAGGGGAGAGGGGGATAAAAGTTATATTTATATTATTATGCCCATTAAGCAATAAATAAAAACAAAAATGAAAAAAGTTTTAATTTATGGTTTGGTTCTAGCTATTTTAGGGGTATTTTTGCTTCTATCTAGCATTATTTTTGGAACCAAAACTTTTTTCAAAGAAGCACCCGCGGAAATCTTGAAAGAAGGAAAGCTTGATTATGACGATGATGGATTGATAAACTCCGAAGAAGGAGAGTATGGAACAGACAAAACCAATCCAGACACTGACGGCGACGGTATTTCTGATGGTGATGAGGTTTATAAATACAAAACCAATCCAAAAAACGAAGACACAGACAATGACGGATATGAAGATAAAAAAGAGATAGATGCAGGATTTGATCCGCTAAAAAAAGCCAAAACAAAATAATATTCAATAGTGTTTCTTAAATCACTTTGGTTAAAAAACTTTAGAAATGTTAAAGCTCTCGATCTAAAAAAAATAACTGATTTTACTGTTATTTCGGGGTCAAACGCCCAAGGTAAAACCAATATTTTAGAGAGTATTTTTTTATTGGCTCATCTAAGGTCCTTCAGAACTTCAAATTTATCAAACTGCGTTTTGGACTCAGAAAATGAAGCTTTTTTAGGAGCTGAAAATGAAAAAAACGAAATAAGACTAGCTATAAAAAAAGGGATCAAAAAAAGTAATTTAGAAATAAAACTTAATCATAAAAAAACAGTTACAAAAAAAGCCAAAGGAATTATAAAATGCGTTTGGTTTTCACCTGAGGAAATGAATTTGTTATATTTTCCACCCGTTTCGAGAAGAAAATATCTAAACCTACTTCTCACCCAGACTGACCCCAAATACAAAGAAGCTCTTCTAAATTTCACAGAAGTTTTAAGACAAAGAAATGCTCTACTCGGAGATATTGCTGATAATAGGGCTCAGAAGTGGGAGCTCGATTTCTGGAACGAAAAACTTGTAATAGATGGAAGCTATATCGTTTGGGCTAGAAAGCAATTTATAGATTTTATCAACCAAGGTATAGAAAGATCGTATTCAGCGATAGGCAAAGAAAAAAACATAGAGGGAATAAAAATAAAACTAGCAACAAATGTTTATGAAAACATAAATACTCCAAACACAGATCAGCAAGAAATATTTAATACTTATCAAAAAAGAATAATAGCCCAAATCCCTGAGGATATAAGATTTAGGTCAACTAAGTATGGACCACACAAAGACGATTTTGATTTTGTAAATAAAGAAAATAAATCTCTAGATTCATTTGCTTCTAGAGGGGAAATGAGATCGGCGCTTCTCGCGCTGAAATTAGGTGAAATGGTCTATGTAGAAAAAACTACCGGAGAAAAACCTATACTTTTACTTGATGATGTGTTTTCTGAACTCGATGAAAAGCGAAGAAAGTCTATAGAGCCAGCTATATTTACCCACCAAAGCATTCTAACAACAACTGACTTAGCTTTTCTTCCAGCCAAACTAAAAAAACAATCCCAAATTTACATAGCAAAAGATGGGACTCTGTCTAAACAATGAAAAAACTACAATTTTTCCTAAAAAGCAAACTTGGTAAAGGACTAGGGCTCCAAATACAAGCTGGTAGGGCTTGTGTTGAGTTTGATAAAATAATAGAAAACGATTTTGGAGAGGATTTTAAAAACAAAGTGAAATCACTTCACTTCAAAAAAGGAATACTTACTATTGCGGTAAATGGATCTGTATATGCTCAAGAGATTCATTATAAAACTCACCTTATTGTCGAAAAAGTAAACAAAAAGCTAGGTTCAGATGAGGTTCAGAAGATATTGATCAGAAGCTAGTAGCGTGACATAGCCTTCAAAAAACCTTAATAATTTTTGTTTTTAGTTTAATCCTAGGTTTTGTTTATTAATATAACTAGCTACGCTGCTATTACAAAAAAGGACTCCGCAGAGTCCTTTTTAAAATGCTTAGTTACTTTTATTTATCAAATATGTTTTCAGCTATTTCTTTGGTTTCGTTGTAATTTCCTGTTTTTGTTTTTAGCACATACGAACCGTTATCGTTTTTACTAGAATCCAATACATTGGATGTGGAATAAACTTCATGAGCAATATTTTCTTTTTCAATATCTTTGACAATGCTCCAAATTCTTGCGATTTCGGAAAGAGCTAAATTGGTTTCCGTAAATTTTTTGAAAGACTTTATCAGGTCGTCTATTTTTTGGGGACTTGATAGTGTTTCCGAAGAGAGTATTTTGCTTTTTATCGAAAAGATCAGATTTTGTTGTCTTATCGTTCTTGCAAAATCAGTTCCCTCGACACCTTCTACAAATCTCACTCTCGAATAAAGCAGAGCTCTTTCTCCGTTCATATTTTCTGTGCCTGCTTTGAATGTGGCTTTGTGAAAATAATCATAAAATCCTTTTTCAATTTCAACATCTACACCATCTATAATTTCCACGATCTCTTTAAATCCCACAAAATCAATCATTGCGTAATAGTGTATTTTCTCACCGGTTATTTTGCTTACAGCATCTTCTATGAGTTCAATCCCTTTTTCTTTTTCACCATTATCAGCAGAGTGTTTGTAGACTGAGTTTATTTTTCTTGTGCCATATTCTTTATCTTCAACTTCCAGGTCTCTGGGTATAGAAATCATCGCCACTTTATTTTTGGAAGGCTTGATACTTAGAAGCATTATAGTGTCTGTCAGATTTCCTGCGACATGGGTGTCTCCGCCTTTTCCTAAAATAAGTATATTTATTCTGTCTGTGCTTTGTCCTTTTAGTCCAAACAGGATTCCATTTCCCCACAAAAACAAAACCAAAGAAACAATAAAAACTAGAACCAAAAGAAATAACCAAATTTTGGATTTTTTTCCTGGTTTTCCTTTTTTTTCTTTTCTGAGGTCTTTTACCTTGCTCATGGTTTTACTATTAGCTTCACCTTGCTACTGTTTGTTGTTCTTCCGTTGTTGTCCTTTACTATGGCGTAGATAAAGTAAGAGCCATCAGATGGGGGAGTGAAGTCGGTCTTATAAATATCTTCACTGCTTTCAGTGGTTACTGTGCTTAACAGGGTATAGTTAGAGGCGCTTTCTTTTCTGTAGTAAAAAGTTACTTTCTGAATTCCTGATCCCGAAGATGTCGAAGCTGAAATTTCAAAAGGCGAATCTCCAACGGCAACCTCAGCTCCATTTTGTGGATTTAGGATGCTTACAGAAGGGGGTATGTTGCTCGCTTTAACATTAATAGATATTTCTGAGCTTGCTGAGTTTTCAACATCATCAAAGACGAGTGCTTTTAGCTTCTGGAAACCAATTCCAGTACCCTGTGGAAGCTTTATATTGCCACCCCAAGGCGATTTTTTGGAAGTTCCTACCTCAATGCCATTTATATAATAAACAACCCTATTAATCTTTCTTGGCGCATCTATGTTTACAGTCACCGAGAACGAATCACTGCTTACTTCTGCGTTATCAGAAGGTGATTTGATTTCAATTTCTGGCCACTGATCTTTTTCATGATCCTTGTCATTTTCTGTAGGAGCTTCTTCTTCGTATCCTTTTTCTTTAGCCCATTCTTTAACTGCGTCTTCCCACTTTCTAAATTGAGGATCCTTTTCTGGGTTTTTGGGAGAATCTCCGCTTGGGTTATCTCTATCTATGTAGTAAAGAATAGTATGAACTTCTCTGAAAGTTTTTTCTTCCCTCATGCTTTCAGGACAATTCTCTGTGGCTATGAGTTTTGATGGTTTGCATATTGTTATCTTTGTTTCTTCGTCCATTTTTCCTCTTAGCATTGATTTGGAGCTTTCTATCGGTTTTGGTGCATCAAATTGTTCTTTTTCCGTGCTTGCGGTAGCTCTTTCCATGAAGCCCTTCCAAATAGGAGAAGCGTTGTACAAAGACTCAGCTCTATAATTACCCACAGAGCCATCGCTATTTCCCGCCCAAGCCACTGCGGCTAGGCTTGGAGTGTATCCAACTGTCCAGGTGTTGTTTGTAAGACTAGAAGTGCCTATATTTTTATTGCTTGTACCTGTTTTGGCAGCAACCGGTCTTCCATCAGAAATTGTGAGCTCAGTTCTTCCCCATGTTCTTGAGTTGTTATCCGAAAGCACGTTGGTAATTGTTTTTGCAGCGTTTTCATCTACCACTCTTGTTCCTTCGTCTTCTTTTTCATAAAGTACTTTACCAGATGAGTCTTCTATTTTTAATATTGTTTTGATTCCCATATTCACACCATTGTTTGCAAATGTAGCAAATGCTCCTAGGTGTTCTATTCCTTTCACTTCGCGCGCTCCTATAGCCGTAGCTAGTCCATAATCCTTGCCTTGTTCAAAGTTACTGTAGCCCAATTTGTTCGCCAAAGTAGCCACGTCTTCTGGTTTAGCTAAGTAAAAAGCTTTGATAGCAGGAATGTTTAGTGATTGCTGAAGTGCGTGTCTAATATCAATTGGTCCAGCAAAGCTTTTTGAAAAGTTTGAGGGAATATAATCTTGTGAAACTCCTCCGAAGTTTGTTTTTACGTCAAATAATATTGTTGAAGGAGGAATTCCTTTTTCAAATGCCTTGGTATATGCGATGGGTTTAAAAGAAGATCCCGGTTGTCTGTAGCTAGTCATAACATTCACCTGGCCATCAAGTTTTCCGTTTTCTTGTTTTCCTGCAAAATAATCTACAGATCCAGCCATAGCCAAAACCTCTCCATTCTTAGGATTCATTGCAGATAGCGCTGCGTTATAAAAACCAAAAGCCTTATTTTTTTCTGCTTGCTTTGAAACTTCTTCTTCGGCAATTTTCTGCATATTGACGTCAAGAGTCGTAGTAACTTTTAGTCCACCTTGCTCTATCTTTTTTGTTCCATATTGTTCTTCAAGTATTTGTCGTACGTAAAAAACAAAATGAGGTGCCTTGATGTTGGTTATTCTTTGCTTGAAGTTTAGTTCTTGTGTCTTGGCTTCGTCTGCTTGTTCCTGATTTATGTATCCTCGTTCCGCCATAACATTCAATACATGCTCTTGGCGCTGTTTTCCGTACTCGGGATTTATAAAAGGTGAGTATCTGCTAGGTGCTTGAGGAAGTCCTGCGAGATACGCTGACTCAGCTAGCGTGAGATCTTTCAATTCTTTACCGAAAAATGTTTCAGATGCTGCTTTGATTCCATAGGCAGTTGATCCATATGGAATTTCATTGAAATACATCTGAAGTATTTGCTCTTTGGTAAAAACAAGTTCAATTTCAAATGAAAGTACAAGCTCTTTGAATTTTCTTGTAAATGTTTTTTCCGGAGTTAGTATGGAATTTTTTACAAATTGCTGAGTAATAGTTGATCCTCCCTGAGTTGTTCCACCGGTAATATTTCTAAACACGGCTCTCAGTATTCCTTTCAAACTAAATCCCATGTGTTTGTAAAAATTCGGATCTTCTATCGCTATTGTGGCATTTTTTACATTTTCTGGAATATCTTCGATCTGCACCATGGTTCTGTTTTCGTCTCCATGAATAGAGTAGAGGAGCTCGCCATTTCTATCTAGTATTTGTGTTGCCAATTGCATATCTCTATCCATAATTCTGTTTGGATTTGGAAGCTGAAATGCCAAAACAATCATAGAAACTATAAGTATTCCAAAAAGCACGCCAATAACAATTCCTACCCATTTCAGAATTTTTCTTTTTCTTGGAGAGAGTTTCATCCAAAACTCCTTGAAAAGATGTTTCACTTTTTTATTTTTAATGGGTTTTTCGTTGGATGCGGGTTTCACACCTGGTTTGGTGTGTTTTTTAAACACGCCCAATGTTTTTATAGTTGTTGATCGTTTAGCCATTGTTTAGAGGTTTTAGAGGGATTAGAAGTATAAGAAGCATTGGAGAACGGTTAAGTCCTGATGCCTCTGATACTTCTTATTCCACTAATACAACTAGATACATACTATACTGAAAAATAGCCAAAATTTCAACTCATTGAGAAAGATGAATATATCTGATACTATTATTAAGTATTTAATACTAAAAGCAACTCAAAATGTCCAAAGAATCGCAAATCAAAGAGCTTTTAACTAGATCCATCGAAGCAGTCTATCCCTCAAGAGAAGAGCTTGAAAAAGTTTTGAGTTCAGAAAGAAAACTCAAAATATATTTAGGTATCGATCCAACTGGTCCTACTTTACACTTGGGCCACGCTATTCAGCTTGAAAAACTACGACTAATGCAGGAAATGGGACACAAGATTGTTTTACTTATAGGTGATTTTACTGCGCAAATTGGAGATCCTACTGGAAAAGATAAGACAAGAGTTCCACTAACAAGAAACCAAATACTTGAAAATCAAAAAAAGTACAAAAAACAAGCAAGTATTTTTTTAAGATTCAAAGGAAAAAATAAAGCTGAGTGGAAGTATAACAGCAAGTGGCTAGCTAAACTTAAGTTTAATGATGTTATAGGTCTTTCAAGTAATTTCACAGTTCAGCAGATGCTAGAGAGGGATATGTTTCAACGAAGAATCGAATCAAATAAACCGATTAGTTTAAATGAATTCTTATATCCTCTTATGCAGGGATATGATTCTGTTGCACTTGATACAGATATTGAAATAGGTGGAAACGATCAGACTTTCAATATGCTTGCTGGGCGCACACTTATGGAAAAAGTAAAAAAGAAAAATAAATTTGTGATAACCACTAAACTTTTGGAGGATGCGAGCGGAAAAAAGATGGGAAAAACAGAAGGCAATATGGTGACGATGGAGGATGGTCCCAAGGACATGTACGGTAAAGTAATGAGCTGGACTGACGGAATGATTATTCCGGCTTTTGAGCTTTGCACTAGAGTATCTATGGATGAGCTTGGTGTAATTAAAGATGAGCTAAAATCAGGAGTGAATCCAAGAGATCTAAAAGCCAAACTCGCTTTTGAAATAGTAAAAGTTTATTACGGGGAAGATGAAGCTAAAAAAGCAGAGGAGGGATTCAATAAAGTATTTAGAGATAAAGAAAATCCAGACAATGCTCAACTATTGAATTTGGAAAAAAATAGTGAGAATATTCTAGATGTTATAGTTAAATCAAAGCTCGCAAATAGCAAAGGAGAAGCCAGGAGACTAGTGGATCAGGGAGCTGTGAAACTACAAGGAGAAACTATCAAAAACTGGAAAGAAAATACTGATTTCAAGGATAATCAGATATTGAAAGTAGGGAAGAAAGGGTTTGCGAAAATAATAATCAAATAGGTTCGAAAACCGTTCATTTGAAAAGGAGGCAGCGGTGCAAAAATTAGAAATGGGTATGTTCATCATGGGGTTCGCGTTTTGCTTGGGGGCGGGGATTTTCTACTGGTTTTGGGGGCTTGGAAAAGTCCTTAACAAGATCTCTTCTTTAAGAAGAGGATCTGATCCGTATCTCCAAAAAGTATTTCTAGGAGCTGGTTTGATGGTTCACTTTTTTGGCATCATTATCATGGCTATGAGTTTGTGGGATGCCAAATCGCCGAAAGTAATTGTTGCAAACCTTCTACTGTTCCTATTGTCGATTATTTGGGTTGGTCTTATCGCAATATGGCCAAGGTTTCTTTATTACGCGGCTTACTCTCGCCTGCGAGAACTATCAAAAAGCACACCTTCCTAATAAATTTTCGCTCATACAACAACGAACCTTATCCGAAGGTTCGTTTTTTTAAATAACTTAGTTTTGTTTGATTGTTTTATTATTAGTACTATAAATTTCACTATTCAAATTATCAAAAAGAGCAATTCTTAAATGAATTACTCTTTTGGTTTATTTGATTTTTATTTTTGTTGTTTTTGAGTTTATTAGATAACTTAACAGCGGAAGCGGTGCATTTTTTATTATTCTTTTTGGATCTTTTAATTCCACTTCCTTGGGTTTTTCTTTGAGATGTTTTTTTAATTCGTCAAAATTAGTTATTTCCTTGTTGTTAGCAATTATAGGTATCCAAGCATCTTTATCTTTTGGAAACATTAATTTCACAATGTTTTTTGCTAGAGGTATTTTTTTGCCGATAATGATTTGTTCATACATATCTAGGTGTGGAAATGAGTTAATTTCGTTGATGAGCGCTCCGTTTTTATGGTAAGGAACGGAGGCGTCTGGACTCATAAAATCAACTCCAGCGAATTTTAATCCCATAACTTGGCAAGCACTCCTACAAAGTTCAATATTTTCTGGATGCACTTTTTCAGTGGCGTTTTCGTATATCCCCCCTCTTCCATAAATTCTTATAACTTTATCTTTGGGTGGTATTGATTTGAGATCATACCCATACTGCGCTAAGTAGGTTTTAAAAATCCATTCATGCGTAAGTGGTGGTAGATTGTATTTTGTTTTTCTTGTGTGGTTATACTCGTCAATAAGGTGTTCGACAGTATTTGTACCATCCCCGATTACCACTTCAGGTGCTGCCAATAGGGCCCCTAGATACTTGCCCTTGTAAAACGTAATGCGATAATCTAGCATGTTCGGAATAAATTCCTCTATAATTAATTGATCGTCATATTGTAGGGCATATTTGAGCGCCTCTTTTATTTGTTTTTCAGTTTTTACTCCCAAAGTAATTCCTTTTGCCAAGGATCCGCTTGCTGGTTTCACCACCAATGGTAGTTTTAAGTTTTTAGTTTTTTCTTTATATTTTGATTTATCTTTTTCAAGTAAGAGAATGCATTTGGGAACAGGAATTTTACAGTTTTTTAATATTTCAGAAGTGTAAAATTTATTTCTAGATCTTGCAACTGACAACGAGCTGTTTAGGTAGGATAAGCATATGATTTTTTGCCCTATTCCCGCAAAATACTCATTTTCTCTTATTTTGAATCCCGGTAGATTTCTAATTGCAACTTCTTTTAACAAGAGAGATAGTTGTTTTTTTGATTCTTTCGAAATTTCAAGGGAAGTTTTTATTACCATTTTTTTCTAGATATTTATGCTTTTCACTTTGGAGTTAATAAGAAAGGCTATTAGAGGAAGTTTATTGTTAATAATTTTTTTATTTGAAGCACTCATAAAAATTTCCCGTGGCTTTGTGTTCAACAGTTTTTTTAGTTCAGTGAAACTAGTAACTAGCTTTCCTTTGTATGTGATAGGTATCCAAGCATCTTTATCTTTTGGAAACATAAGGTTTGAGATTTTTTCGCCCAAATCAACCTTTTTTCCAAGAGGTGTTTTTAAATAAATTCCGATATCGGGGAATGAGTTTACTTCGTTGATTGTACCGCCGTTTTCGTAATATGGAACAGAAGCGTCTGGGCTCATAAAATCAACGCCCGAGAAGCTTAGTCCAAGGATTTGAGTAGCTAGCATGCAGAGCTCAATATTTTCTGGATGCACTTTTTCTGAAATATTCTCATATAGTCCTGACCCACTATATATTTTTATTTTCTTATTGACTGCTAGGATTGATGAGTAAGATAGGTTGTGTCTAAGGAGTGCGGTGTGATATATCCAGTCGCTTGTTCTTGGTTTTAGATTGAATCTTTTTTTTCTGTAAGAGTCTAGTTCAGCAATTAATTTTTTTACTGTTTTCTTTCCGTCGCCTTCTATGTATTGGGGTATAGAGACGAGGCATCCAAGAAAGTTATCTTTAAAAAAGGTTAGCCTATGATCAAGAGCATCTTTTACGTATTCTTCAATAACAACCAGTGTTGATTTTGTGAAGGCATAATTAAGCGCCTTCTTGAGTTGTTTTTGATTCTTGATATCAAGAGTCACACCTATGCTCAATGAAAGATCCGCTGGTTTTACCACTAATGGGTATTTAAGCTCTTTGATAAATTTTTCACAATTATCCTTGTCGTCTTTTTTAATTAGTACCTGTTTAGGCACATTGATCCCGCAGGCAGACAGCAAGTAGCTTGTTTGATTTTTATCTTTTGAGATCATTGCGCTCTTGAGAGAATCAAGCGCCTTCATGTTTGTTAGTTTTTCACCGATTCCGAATTGATATAGCTGATCCTTTATCTTAAAAACAGGGATATCCTTTTTTAAAAGGTGTTTCAGGTAAGCTCTAAGAAAATTACTTTTTTCATCTAAATGATTCTTTAGTGTTGTGATTTTGTACATATGCTTATTTATTATTATGCTAAATATTAATTTTTGTGACCCTAAAGTTAGTAAGAAATGCGATCAACGGAAGTTTTTTGTTTTTTATTTTTCTATCGGGGTCACTCAAGAATACTTCTCTTGGCTTTACGTTTAGTAGTTTCTTTAGCTCGTTGAATTCTGTAATTATTCTGCCTTTGTATTTAATCGGCACCCAAGCTGACTTGTCGGTGGGAAACATTATTTGCACGGCTTTCTCCGCGACATTAATTTTTTTACCAATGGGTGTTTTTGTGTAAATGCCAAGATCAGGAAAGTCGTTTATTTCGTTGATTTTTCCACCATTTTTATAGTAGGGAATAGAGGCGTTTGGACTCATGAAATCCACACCTGAAAGAGTCAGACCAAGTACATCAGATGCCATTCTGCAAAGTTCAATATTTTCGGGGTGAATTTTTTCAGAAACATTTTCGTACAAACCTGAACCGCTATAAATTTTGATTTTTTTACCTTTCGCGGGGATCGAGTTGAATGTTAGCCCGTAGCTTAGAAGAGCCATGTGATATATCCATTTATTTTCTCTAGGCTTTAGGTTGTATTCTTTTTTTCTCCAAACGTTAAGTTCGTTTATGAGTTGCTGTGTTGTTTTTTTACCATCCCCTTTTATGTATTGAGGTATTGATACCATTGTGCCAAGATAATGCCCATCAAAAAAGCTCAAACGATAGTCAAAGGAATGACCTATGAATTCTTCTATTACCACTTTGCTTCCGCATTTAAAAGCGTAACTAATTGCTTTTTTCAATTGGTTTTTGTCTCTTATATCAAGTGTTACGCCAAAACTAAGAGATTTATCAAAAGGCTTAGCCACAAGCGGAAATTTTAATCCTTCTATTTTTTTAAGATCTTTGTCGTCTTTCTCTAGAAGAATCTGTTTGGGAACGCTTATATTACACCCTCGTAATATGTTGTGAGTTAAATTTTTGTTTTTGGTCAACCTTGCAGCCCTAAGGGTCGCAAGCCCCATTAGAGTTTTTAGTTTGTTTCCTATCCCGAATTGGTACATACCACGCGTAATTTTGAATATTGGTAGATTTCTTTTTACAACCTCTTCAATGTATAATTTCAAAATATTGCCTTTTTCTTTTTTTGGATCAGCACCTATTTCTATAAATTGGTTTTTCATAAAATTATTCTTTAAACACATCAATCATCGCCATATAAAATCTATCTTGCCATCTTTTTTGATCAGGATAGAAATATACTCCTGGTCTTGCATTCATTTCTACAACATAGGGTTTCTGTTTTGGTCCAAACATTAAGTCTATGGTATAGATTCTTGGGTTAAAATCCGCAAACAATTTTTCATTGAGCTTGAGAATTGGTTTAATGCTTTCAGGGAGCTTGTCTATGGGTACAATTGCCATACTGCCACCTTGGGACACATTTGCCAAGAGCTTGCCCTTTGCTGGAGTTCGTATGTATGCGTAAATTAGTTTTTCGTTAACAAAGGTTAGTCTAAGGTCGTGGCGATCATTTGTTATGTTCTTTATTCCGCCATCTGTTTCTATGAACTCCTGTGCTAAATACGGATCATTTATTTTTATTTTTGCTATTTCGTTGTGTTTTACGATTATTATTCCGCTACCACCACTTTTTGTTAATGGTTTAAAAACTATCTTATCGCTTTTTATTTTTTTTGCTACATTTTTTACATCCGTAGTTTTATCCAGATAAATAGTTTGGGGTATGAATTCTTTGAAAAACAAAGAAGATAGAAATTTATTGTTTATTGTTTGAGCAAACAAGGGATCATTAATAATTTTAAAAGCTTTTGCTATTACGAATCTAAATTCATCGTTTTCGGTGCTTGCGTTCATTTTATCCCAGACAAGATCGGGTTTCGTTTCTCCTATAGTAAACCATCCTTTTTCTTTTTCGTATGTCCAAGCGTGTTTAAACACTCTCTTTTTTTCATCGTACCAACTATTGGACGCTCTCACCAATCTAACCCCGTGCTTTTTAGCGAGTTCGTACATGTATTCATAGCACTCCCTGTATTTTTTATCTTTTGGTGGCGTTGAAGTTTTGAAATCAGAATCTCCTCCATAAAGACTTAGTACTGTTTTCATTTGGTTTGATTAAAAAATTCTGGTAAATATTTTGGTGGATTAATAAAATTCAAATTGTCTATTAGTTTCAGTGAAGAAATCCCTATTCTTCCTATGTACAATCTTTTTATGGTTTCTGGCTTGTTCCAGAGTTTATCTATTTCCAAAAACCCTCTTAGATATACAAGGTCTTTTGTAAATGCTCCAGGCTTTGAAGTATCTTTTAGTCCTCTTTTTACTTTGTAAGTGATGTTCCAGGAAGCATTATCATCAACGCCTAGTGTTTTTAGATAACCAAAGGTTTCTGAAAAAGAATGGCTCTGTGCGTGCTTGATAGCCAAAACATATATACACTTCGTATCGTATCTTCGTGGATTTTTATATATAACTTCCTTGTTTTTTATTGCCAATCCTTCCTCTGCATCCTTGTATCCTGATAGTCCCATTGAAAATATTTTGTACTTTTGTTTTTGAGCATTTAGTGCTCTATAGAGATGAGTTTCAATTTCATGAGCTATTGTTCCCCTGAGCTCTTCTTTGGTGAATTTTGCATCGTTTCTTACTGAGACAAGCGCTCTGTTTTCTGACACTATTACGGAAACCCTAGAGGACAGTTCTTTCATCATTGTAATTCTATGAGGTATTTGATTTCTAACAAGAAACTTTTTGATTTCATTGTAAACTTCCTCTCCTCTTATGAACTGTTTGCTGGAAGAAGATGGAGATTTTCTTTTATAATTTTTTGTAGCATATTCAACGAGGTATCCAGCGGGGCTTCCATAGAGCGCTTCTGATTTTTCATTAAAATTTTCATTTCCTATGCTCATAACGAGATCTATTTTTTTAAGCTGTTCATCTCTTGATTCTCCAAAGATTGTTCCTAGCGTTGAGGAGTCTAATTTGAGAGATTTTAGTTTTTCTTTTTGTAGTTTTAGTAGTTCCGTGTTGGTGTTTCCGTATTCGAAAATCGGACTATCAATTTCTTTTTTGAAAAAGAGTTGTTTTTGTTCTTGTAGATTTGTAGGGGTTAGAGATCTGATAATATTTATTCCCCTGAAAGAATCTGCAAGTTTTCTATCTATTGTTTGGTAAAGTGAAATTTTATTTGTTTCATATCCGACTTTGTCTTTTTTGGAGGGATCTATGATAAAGCTTTTGAGATCTTTTTGTCCTATTACCACACTAAATTTTTTATCTACAGAATCGTCAATTTTAACTTTTGTTGAAAATCTAATCTCTTCGAGCAAGATTGAAATATCTGCGGTTTTTTCTTCCGGATTGAATCCTAGTTTTTCCGCTATGGATTTGGAGATAGAGGAGAGTGCTGATCCTGTTTCTATCTTGGCCAGTGTTTTGATTTTTTTATTATCCTTTCCTCTTAATTCTATCGTTTCGCTTAGTCCTATTATTTGTTTTCCTGAAATATCTTCAACTCTGTTTTCAATATCACCAAAAAGCTCCTTCGCAACCCTGATTCCCTTCGCAACGCTGTCAATTTTCAATCCTTTTACTCTTTCAAGTCTTCTGTAAAGCCCCGATTCGTTTACATTTTGTATTTCAAGTCCTGGTCTAGCATTGATTTCAAAAACCACCGGTCCTCTGTTTTTTTCAGGAACTATGTCTGCTCCCATATATCCTAGTCCTGAAGCTTCTTGGCATTTGACCGCTATTTCAAGTATATCGTTCCAGCGAGGAATCTGAAAACCTTTCAAAGTAAATTTATTCTCAGGGTGTTTGGTAATTCTCATTCTCTTGGGTTTTTGAATTTCAGCTGTTGTGGTTTTTCCCGTGGCGATGTCGATTCCTACTCCTATAGCTCCAAGCTTGAGATTGGCTTTACCATGAGATGCCTCAGTAGGTATGCGCATCATAGCTATTACTGGAACTTTGTTGTAAGTAATAATTCTAATATCAGGAACTCCTTTTGGAGCTATTTTTCTAATTTCTGGATCAAGAATAGCCTTCTCTTCTATTATTGCTATATCGGGAGTGCCAGATATGGAAAAATTACCATCCAAAATATCTCTTAGGTGATCTTTTATTTCTTTTTCTTTCCAGATTTTACCGCTTGAAGTTTTGAAGGCAGGTTTTCCTTTTTCGTCTTCAGTAATTTCATTTATTACCAAAATTCCTCCTCCAGCAAGTCCTCTGTCTGGTTTGATAACAAATTGCCCTGGCATTTCAACGAGGTTCAACTTTTTTATGTCCCTGTAGTTTGTAACTTTGGCGAGTAGGGGCATGGTGGGAATATCAAAGCGAGAAAGTATGGATTTGGTTTTTGATTTGCTGTCAGCAATTCTAACTGCGCCGCGTTTATTTTCTCGGCTTATAAAGTTAAAATTTCTAGCATTCATTCCCAATACATCTGACATAGTTTTAGTTTATGTTTTTAATGAGATTTTCTCGCAATGCGAAATCTAAAGTACTCAGTAAGCCTTAGTCCTGTAAATCTTCCAAGTGCGATATTTATAACTACAGTAAGAAGTATTATTTCAGGATAGCTAAGGACCAATGTTCTAAATGAATCCCAGCTTACAAGAAAATAAGCAGCAACGGAGATTAGGAGTGTAAAAATAGAAAGCAGGATCGCGTTTTTCATACCTTCTCTTATTTGTTCTTCCACAAATTTTTCTGCAAGCATTGTGATTATCAAGATAGGGAATATAGAAATAGATAGAAATCCAGTTCGATGAGTGTACGCTCCTACTGCAAACATAGCGAAAATCACAAGTCCCATAATTGTCATAACTATAGCCATTCGAGGAAGATAGAGAAGTTTGAATTTTTTCATAATAAGTCTAGCGAGAACACTGGTAGCAAGAATTATTCCAAGAATTATTAATCCATATTTTATTCCAGTTACTATAAAGGCAAGAGTTATAATGGTGGCTATATAAATACCAAATGCTTTTATTCCCACTACCTGTCTTGCCACAGAAACTAGAGTAGCAATAACTGGAAGAATCAGAATTAGATATATTGTATTCATTGGAACTCCTCTGTTCGCCATAAAATTCACAACATAGGTCATGAAATTGGTCACTCCAAGTTTCTTGATAGATCTTTCGCTATGTACTCCTATTAACCTGTAATCTCCGAAGTTATCTTTAACTGATTCAAAAACATTGTCTGCACTTTGTGCTTCTATTACCGCATGTAGTGAGTTTGGATTGACCAAAAGAATGTATTGAGGTCTCACGATATCAAATGTGGATTGGGCGCTCCTAGCTAGTACGGCTGAGTTTGTAGTTGCTGTAACTATTACTTTTTGTTCTAGTCCAAGGTTACTAGTATCTTCAATTGTTTGAACAAATTTTGATAAAGCGTTTAATCCCAAAGAACCACTGGTATAGTCAATAATTATTTCCGCTTTTGAAATTTCATCTGAAAAGTTTTGTAAATTCTGAGAAAGTTTTTCCAATACTACATAGTCAGGCTGACCAGACTTGTCTTCAATATTTTCGAGTAGCACTCCTTTTGTGTTAGCAAACCTAGCTAATTCTTTCATTATATTTTCATCTGCAGACCCGTCGTTGATCAAAATTATAAGGTGCTCAAAAACCTTCACGCTTATTTCTTCTGATGCAGTTTCTTTTCCTTGTTTTACGGTTAGTTTTACCGTGTAGTCTCCGGATGAGTTGTATGTATAAACAGGATTTGGTTCGTTGCTGTATGCGCCATTGCCAAAGTCCCAAGTGTAGATTGCCTGATTTTTGCTTTCTGGAATTATACTCTTTGATGAGTTGAATATAGTTTTATCTCCCACCAAAATAGATCTATCAACCTGAATAGATGCTGTTAGCTTTTTTTCTGGGGGTATTTCTGTCTCGTTTTGTGCATTGGCGATTCCAAAGTAGGCTAGTGAGATCAAAGCCAAAACACAAACCAAGATTTTGTTTATTTTTTTCATTTTTAGAGTTTAAATTACCAGCGATTGATGATTGCTCATATCAATCGTTGAGAATCTAAAAACAAATTTAAAAAATTATAATTTTCTGTTTTGTGAATGGCAAATTGCAATAGCTAGAGCGTCAGCTGCGTCATCTGGTTTGGGAATTTGCTCTAGGCATAGAGTGCATTTAACCATTTCCTGAATCTGTTTTTTGTCTGCACCACCATATCCCGTAATAGCCTGCTTTACTTCAAGGGGAGTATATTCAAAAATATCCTTTTTACTTTTTGCAGCTACCAATATTGCAACTCCTCTGGCGTGTCCTACCTCTATTGCTGTTTTTGTGTTTTTGGCGAAAAAAATCTTTTCTATTGCTACACTATTTGGTTTGTGTTTTTTGATTATACTCGATAAATCCTTTTCTATTTCCAAAAGTCTTTTGGGAAAAGAGGTTTTGGGACTCGTTTTTATTATTCCGCAATCTATAAAACCGATTTCACCACCTTCTTTATATATTACTCCAAACCCAGTAGTGGCGGTGCCAGGATCTATTCCCAGTATTATAGTTCTCTTTTTGTTTTTACTTTTCATTAGATAAGGTTTGTAGCTATCTCTGTCACATCATCAATTTCTTCCAATGTTTCTTCTAGTTTTTGTACTTGTTCTTTTTCTTTTTCGCTTATTGAAATAGGGTTTTGGGCGATGAGAGCCATATCAGCCCTTTCTATTATATATCCTTTTTCTTCTAGAGACTTTTTTACGCTTTCTAGGTTTTTTGGGGAAGTTTTAATTTCAACTATTCCTTCTTCTACTTCGTTTACATCATCAGCGCTAGCATCTATAGCATCAAGTTCGAGTTGTTCTTTGTCGTTTCCCGCGGTTTTTATGTAAATTAGTCCTACTTTTGAAAATTGGTAAGAAACGGCTCCCGTGGTAGCTAGTTTTCCCCCGTGCTTGCTTAGTGTTCCTCTTATTTCGTTGGTAGTTCTATTGGTATTGTCAGTTACGGTTGAAATAATAAAAGCTGTTCCCGCTGGACCATATGCCTCAAAAGTTCTTTCTTCAAATGCCTCTCCTTCTATTTCCCCTGTACCTTTTTTGATGGCTCTATCTATATTGTCCTTGGGCATTCCTGATTCTCTGGCTTTTTCTAGCGCTAATCTGAGCTTAAAATTGGTGTTTGCGTCTTTACCTCCCTCTCTAGCGGCTAATGTTATTTGTTTTACTAGTTTAGTAAAAATAGCGCCTTTTTTAGCGTCATTTACTCCTTTTTGTCTCTTGATCTGTGCCCATTTTGAATGTCCTGACATGGGATTGAATTTTGGCTAGCTAATGGTTTAATCTTTGATTTATTGTACTAGAAATAGGTCCCAAAGTCAATTGGGTGGCGGTCAATAAGCGATAAGTGTTGAACCTTCCTTGTTTAATAGGATAATATGATGAATTTATGGCTTGTTCCCTGTGTTTATCGTCATTTTTTCAAGATTTTTTGCTGTTTAGCTAGTATATCTGTGACTACCTCCACAAAAAACCTACTGAGCTTTATGAGCTCTGATAATTTTACACTTTCATTTGGTTCATGTGCGCCTTTTCCTGCTATTGAAACATCGGCTACTGGAATCCCCTTGAGCGTTAGTGCTTTTGAGTCCGTGCACCCGCCTATGCCCACTAGTTTGGGTTTTTTCCCAAATGTCTTGGTGATGGCTTTTTCGCAAGAGCGAATGATTTCGCTGTTTCTATCCACCTCAGCGTAGTCAGAATAGCCTTCTTCTACAAATTCAAACTTGGCTCCTTTTATTCTTTTGGAGATTTTTTTGAGTTCGCTTAAAATATATTTTTTTGATTGATTTTTTAGTAACCTAAAATCAACTTTGCATTCGCAATAGTCGGGAACCATGTTTATGGCGTTACCTCCGCTGATTGTTCCTATGTTCATAGTGTGCAGATTGAAATACTCACTTGGAATTGCTTCAAACTTATATTCGTCCAATATATTTACGAATTTTATCATTTGAGTAATGGCATTTTTTCCTAAATGCGGAGTGGATCCATGGGTGGACTTGCCTCTGGTTACAATTTTTAGGTGAAGTAATCTTTTTTGTGCCATTATGATTTTGGTTCCATCTGGGACGTCTGGAATTATTCCCATATCTGGCTTGATCAATCCTTTTTCAACCAACCAGTGTATTCCATTTTCTGACCCTGTTTCTTCATCCGCTGCAGCAACCAAAATAATTTCACCTTTTAATTTGGGTTCAAGCTGTTTTAGTTCCTTACAAGCCAAAAGCATCGAAGCGAGTTGTCCTTTGTTGTCACAAACACCTCTTCCAAAAAGAGTATCTCCTTTTTGTATGAGTTTAAAAGGATCTGTTTTCCATCCATTTCCCGCTGGAACAGTGTCCATGTGGCAGTTTATCATTATGGATGGACCTTTTTTGGGATCACCAATTCTTCCGATTACATTGGTTCGTCCTTTTTGTTTTTCGTGAATAGTATATTTAATTTTTTGAGATCTAAAAATTTTCTCTACTATTTTTGCTGTCTTGTATTCATTTCCTGGGGGATTGACGCTTTTGGTCTCGATAAGGGAGGAAAGAATTTTGATAAGCTCTTTTGTGTTCATGGTGTTTAGTTATTGGTTTTATAATAGAGTGGTGAAGTATAAATAGCAAGTAGCATTCAGTGTTCAGTATTCAAGCGTCGCTGAATGCTAAAAACTTAGCACTTTTTTATTGACCGAAATCAAATTTTTTGCTATAATATAAGCAATAAATAACCAATTAATAAAAACAAAATGTGTTCAGTTGAATCAGGCGGTCCTTCTCCAGAAGAAATGGGATTAACACCCGAGGGAGAAGAGCAGGGCGAGAACGAAGAAACTTATCTTGATAAAGGACCCGCAAAAGAGCTCAGGGGAATAGATGGTCCTGAAGACGAAGAACAATGGGAGATGGAAAATCAATAAGAACAAAGTACACTTAGAGGAGTAGTTATGATAGTGGAGTAACTTGTTTTGAATCTCGAAATTTAAAATAAAAACGTGAAAAAACACAATCAAAGAGTGATTATTGCTAGCGCAATAGCAATGTTTGTTGTTTGCGGATTGTTTTTCGCAGCTACGAATGATGTTGCTGCTAAATATGATTCTGAAAGGCCTTTTGTGAGAATTTATGATCAAAAGGTTAGAAAACTTTTGGGTGATTTTAATGCCTTTGATTCAAGTTTCAAAGGGGGAGAAAGCATCGCAATAGGAGACGTAGACGGAGACGGTACCGATGAAATAGTCGTAGGAACTGGCCCCGGTCCAGTTTCGCAGGTTAGAATCTATGATAATCACGGTAATAAAGTAGGATCCTTTTTTCCATACGAAAAAACACAAAAAAACGGAATCAATGTGGCTGTAGGGGATTTGGACAATGATGGAAAAGCCGAAATAGTTATAGGTAGAATGTATGGGACAGATTGTAAGATAGAAATTTATCAAAAAAAAGGAAGTGTATTTGAAAAATACGGAAAATTTTTGCCATTTAAACATGACTTCAAATATGGAGTAAGTCTCGCGATAGGTGACACCAATGGCGATGGCACAAATGAAATTATTGCAGCAAGTGGACTAAGAGGTTCTGCCAAAATCAGAATGTATAGCATGGACAGCAAACTTTTGAGAAAGTTTAGCGCTTTTGGAGATGATAGATATGGAGGAATTAGTTTGGCTACAGGTGACCTTAACAATAACGGAAGAGATGAAATAGTCTTGGCAGAAGCAACTCATGGAAAAAGAGAAAATTTGGGAGTGGTTAGAACATTTGAATACAGTTCGGGGAAATTCAACATGAATCAAGAGTTCACGCCATATGGTAAAAAATATAGAGGAGGAATAAGGGTTGCGGTAGGAGATATAAATGGAGATGGTGCGCAGGATATAGTGACCTCAGTTTTTAATTCAGATTCACCACCTCTTATAAAAGCATTTACCAAGTATGGCAAGAGTTTGGAAAAAGATATGAATGGTTATAGTTATAATTACAGAGGAGGAATAAATATCGCAATAGGAGATATAGATAATGGAAGAGATAAGCTTGTGGTGGTTCCTTCAACTTATGAAAAATTGGTACTCGCAGTTGATCCTTCGTGGAGAGGCGGAAGTAAAAGAATTGTTGTAGATCTTTCAGAGCAAAGACTTTATGCATATGAAGGGCAAAGAGAGGCGAATACTTTTCTGATTTCTTCAGGAATTCCAATGATGCCGACTCCTACAGGGCATTATCATATGAGCCAAAAAATATACAACAAACACTATGTGGGCAATTACGGTCCTGGAAATCCTCTTAATTTTGATTTACCAAATACGCTTTATAATATGAGAATAGGTGGCACCTCATTCTTATTACACGGTGCTTATTGGCACAATAATTTTGGTCACAGGATGAGTCATGGGTGTGTAAATATTTCTTATGCAAACGCGGCTTGGCTCTGGGCATGGGCGCCAATAGGGACTACTATAGATATAGTTCAGTAGCTAGAAGAATTAGGTGATAGGTTTGTATTATAGGATTGAGCTCAAAGTAAAATTTCTATCAACATAAAAACATAAGTATCAAAGATCAGTGTCTTGCGGTTCATTCCGAAGGCACTGTTTTTTATATAAGAGTCGGAGGATTTTTTGGTAGTAGATTGTATTTAGGGCAATACCAGGACTACAACTTTTCTCCAATTAAGTCACGATAACTTGACATATTGAGCCTCGTATTGTAGTGTGCATGTCAAATTAATATTTGTTATAGGTAGAGTTCTTCCTGTTTTTTTGTAAAAAAACTCTTCAATGTTTTGACTGTTCTTCTCTTTTGCTGGGTGAATAGGCAAAAATGTTTTTGCATTAAGCGAAACTTCAGTTGTTATTCACTCAGTCTTTTTGCTCATTTTTAAAAAGGAGAAAACGAAGGCGAATATGTTTAAGGCTACAAATGGCATGTTTTCTCCTTTTATCTCTTTTGGGTGAGACGACAATTGCACTGGTTTTTCGAGATACCTCTTGTCTCACCCCTTCTCTCTATTTGCTTTTAAGCTGATGGAGAGAGGGAGAGACGAAAAAATTTTTGTGCCAAAACGATTTTGTTAGTGTCTTTTCCTGTTCTTTAAATTTCAAATGTCCGGAAGGACGAAATCAGGAGGTATTCCATGGGACGAATTATTGGGATCCGTCATCTGATCAAGAAAACCAAGGACGGTAAAGCCCGTCCAACTCAAATCTGTGTTTGGATTACGGGTGGAATGGGGGTGTATGAGCTTGATGACGAAACTGCTGAACTTGATTGGGTAAAAGGGAGTTATCCCTTGAGCTATCGCAAAGCTGAAGAGGGTGAAGACCTTTCCATGTTCACAGAGCATCACATCAAACGCACGGAGAAGCGCGTAATGGTTCCTGACAGATTTGACGGGCTCAAGCCAGGTGACAAGGTGGTTATGATACTTGGCGGTTCTGGAGACCGGATGGCATACGCCATTTCCCGCAGAGGAGTGGATATCGGCGCTAGAGTTTTTCGTATCCCGCCTGCGAGGTTCACGGAAAGACGTGCTAGCAACGATAAAAAAGAAGATGCTATGAATCTGGTGAAGATTTTCTCAAACTCGCCGGAGCTTTTCTATGAGATCAGTCCGCGTGACCGCGCTCTCATTCTGACTACAGAACTTTACAGGGCACGAATCGAAGCCATGAAAGAACGTATCGCCTGCGAACAGCGTCTTTTTCAGTCTCTCAATGACAGGATTTTTTTGAATCCCGACGGATTTTATCCTGAGGGCACTATTGAGCAGGCCTTTGATACCTGTAAAGCCAACGATGTGATCTTGAAGAATCTAGCTGCTGAGGAGAAGAAACGGGAAAAAGAGCTTGTTGATGTATTGAAGACTATACCAGTTTACGAATCAGTGTTTGAGCCGATCGAAGGTATGGGGCCACTCATCGCAGCGAGAATCATCGTAGCGATCGGTGATATAAGACGTTTCTCGACGAAAGGGAAGCTCAAGGCTTACTGTGGTGTACATGTGCTTCCTGATGGCAGTTTTCCCCGCAAAAGATCTGGGCACGTGGCCAACTGGAATAACGATGCACGAACCGCTTTTTTCCTTTGCGGAGATCAATTCAATCGGCGTACTGAATCCGAGTGGGGTAAAAAGCTTCTTGCCTACAAGGTTCAATTTCGAGCCAAGCATTCGGAAGTCAAAACGGATAATGGAAAAGGTATTACAGTGAGTAAATACTCCAAAGGACATACGCTCAAGATGGCAAAATGGCGCACAGTCACTAAGCTCTGTGAGTACATCTGGAGCAAATGGTGGGAGCTTGAAAGAGCTTCTTCTGCAAACTGATTTTTCGGGGTGCGATACGATGCTGAATGTGTTAATGACGATTAAAATCGTGTATCGCACCCATTTCTGTTCATTGAAATAAGGAGAAAAACGATTACGGCCATGTATGAATTTACGAGCACCATAGTGTTTTTCTCCTTTAATAATTTTTGGGGTGAGACGAGCGGCTTTTTGTTGTAACGAGTATAGCGTTGTCTCACCCTTCTTTCCTAACTTGCAATTATTTGTGAGTTGAGAAGGGATAGTGGAGATAATTTGCTGGGTGGATAAACGAGAAAGCGCTTGGTTTTCGTCATTCTGGTTGTTTATTCACTCAGCTTCATTTTGCTCATTGAGTATTGGGGAGTAAAACGATGGAACAACTGTTTTAGCGACTCTATGCTTGTTTTATTCCACTTCTGTTTTTAGGGTGAGACGAGCGGCTTTTTGTTGTAACGAGTATAGCGTTGTCTCACCCTTTTTTTCTTAACCCGCAGAATTTGCAAAATAAGAAAAAGCTAAAGTTTGGATTTTACAATTTGCTGGGGACAAACGATGAAGTTGATGGTTTTCGAGAGATGTACTGTTTGTCCCCAGATCCACTTTGTTCTTTAGGGAGTTTAATATGGTTTTTGGACCGGACGAGATTATATTTGTTTATACGAATTTCTCATGTCTGGTCCTTTTTAATTTAAAAAATAAGTGTAAATAAGGAAATAAATAAGTCAAAAAATTATAAGATTTGGGGGATCAGAAGCATCAAGGGATTATCTTATTTGTATTGATTTCGCTAATACCTCTAATGCCACTAAATTCACTGGCAACGCCTTATTTAAGCCAAAAAAAGACTCCCGAACAGTGGGAGACTTGACAATATTTCTTATAAGTGATATATTGGAGCGTCAAAAACAAAACACAAGTAGGGAGCAGTTTTATCCGCTTGTGTTTTTATTAGATATTTGGCCCGTTTTAGTGGCCTGCAAACATACCAATAGTGGGAACGTATAAGAAGGACTAACTGGTTTTCCTGCCTAGCGGGATTCTACTGGTTTTATCCTGCGTATACTTTCTCCGTCTGCAGGTCGCTAAAGCGGGTTTTTTTGTGCAAGGAATAACCCTATCAGTTGTTTAAAATCTTGTAAAGGTATAAACCTATGTATTTTGGGTTCTAATTTCTTGCAAATTCTCCCGGAGCTCTATAGACACTTACAAATTTTTTATCTTGAAGAATATTGTTGTTCATTGTGACTTTGTAACCGAGCCAAGCTTTTACTGCTCCGCTAGATTGTCTGTCATATGCGTGAGGACCATCTATTTCAACTATCCTTTCATCTTTGGTTCCATAAATCTCAAATACAAGAGCATCATTTTCTATGAAGCCCTTGATCAAAACATTTGATGGCGTGTTGTTTACAAAACTATAGTCAACGTTAGGAGGATATATCGTAGCATCGTATCCTGGGGTAGCTCCATAGTATGAAACATGGAAAGAGTGGTTGTGTCTTTCTGTGACTTCTAGTCCTGCAGATGTTGTTGCTTGAAAAAGAGAAGAAGAAATATGACAAAGTCCTCCACCAAGTTCTGGAATCACTTTATTTTCTTTTATGACTAGTTCAGCTTTGAATCCCTCGGCTATACTGATTTCACCTATTGCATTATTGAAAGAAAACTCCTCACCTTTTTTTAGAATTACTCCATTTATTTTTGAGGTACCTACTGTGATATTGTGTCGTCTGTTTGCAGGAGAGCTGAGGAGGGGGAGAGAGCTGCGGCCCAAGAGTTTTTCTATTCCATGCTCTATGGCTTCGTTGTCTTTGAATTCTGGCTCTACAACTTTTGTGATTATTTGAGCTGTGTTTGTTTTGTCCTCAATGGTCTTTGTAATATTTATTTTCGTAGCTTTTTCATCTAGTGTAAATCCGTTTTCAGCAAGTTCAAAAGCCTCAACCCTTGCCACATTGCCATTGGTGTCTTTTACTACGTCAAATCTAGCGTTTTTGGCATCTTTGCTTATGGCTACCATGATTTCATATAAAAGTGCTTGCAGTTTTTCTCCCCCAAGGCTAACTTTTAGTATTTGATCTGAGGATGAAGTGTGGTCTGTGGTATTCACTGGTTCTTTTTCAAAATAGTCTTGATCTCCAAGATTTTCTACAGCTATCGTAAAGGGTTCAAATGTGATATATGAAGCTATTTCGCTATTTGATATTGTCCACTTACTGTTTCCGTATGCCAAAACAAAACTATTGCCAAGTAACCACGTGGTTAATTCTCTTGCATCTCCTAGTTCATCCTCTTTTATTTTTGGTGTGTCAATTTCATATTTCAGCTCTATGGGATTTCCATTTAGCTTGGAGATTCTATTATAGATTGTTTCGTATAAATCTTTTTTTGAAATTATTCTACCTGGTTTGGAGGATATTGTTTCTATGTTGTTGTTTTCAGTTATTCTGAGAGAAGCATTTTGAGCTGGCTCAATAATATTTTTGAATTCATCTTCAAAAAAGAAGTCGAGGTTTTTGTAAGCTATCTCATACTGGATATCGGGGTTATATAGTCCAAATAGCGCTAGGTATTCTTCACATATAGCTTTGAAAAAGTTTCTGTTTTTTCCTATTGCATAAGCCTCTTTGAGAGATTTTTCGAAATTGATTTCTGCTCCTATTTCTGATAGAGAAGTTTCCGTCTCAAAGTTTTTTTCAGATGATATAAATTTTAGTGTAGTTTTTTCAAACTTATCTACTTCCGAGCGAACCTTGTCGGTTCCTGATTTGTAGTCCATGCCTCCTATTTTTATCCCAGCAATCTTGGTTCCTAACGCAAATTGATTTTGGCTACTGAAATCAAGCCATAGGGTAAACAAAACAGCAATAGCAAATATTACGGCTATGCAAAGAAATGTATTTGTTTTTTTGCTGTTTTTTGTTTTGGTTTGATTTTTCATACCTTAATGATAGCAGAAAAATGAAATAAATAAAAAACCCACATTCACCGCAATTTTTATTTCATGTTGAAACAAGTTGTGAATGCGGGTTAATTATTATTGTTTATTTCCTCTTTTCTTTACTAAAAGTAAATTTATTTGCTTTGAAGTCTACTTTTATTACATCGCCATTTTTGAATTTTCCTTCAAGTAATAGTGAAGAAAGGGGAGTCTCTATTTGTTTTTGGATCACTCTTCTTAGTGGTCTTGCGCCAAAGACGGGATCGTAGCCGTCTTGTATTAGTTTGTCTTTTGCTATTTCAGATACCTTGAGTTGTATGTCTTGGCCTCTTAGTAGCCTGTTCACTTCTTCTAGCATGAGCGCTACTATTTTTTTCATTTCTTTTTTGCCAAGTGCCTCAAATATGATTATCTCATCTATTCTATTTAGAAATTCTGGTCTGAAAATGTCTTTCAATTCTTCCATTAGCTCTTCTCTAAGTTCTTTTTTACTTTCTTTTGCTGATTGTTTTGATTCTGCTGATTTGCTAAAGCCTAGTCTGCTTTGCTCTGTAGCTTGTTGAATTTTTGATGATCCGATATTGCTCGTAGCTATGAGAATTGTATTTTTGAAATCTATCGTTCTGCCTTTGCCATCTGTGAGTCTTCCATCTTCAAGTATTTGAAGTAGTGAATTGAAAACATCTGGATGAGCTTTTTCTATTTCATCAAGCAATATGACGCTATATGGTTTTCTTCTGACTTTTTCTGTGAGCTGACCCCCTTCATCGTAGCCGACATATCCGGGAGGGGAGCCTATAAGTTTCGATACGGCGTGGCGCTCCATGTATTCGGACATATCAAGTCTGATCATAGCATCTTCATCTCCGAAAAGAGTATAGGCGAGTGCTTTTGCTAGCTCTGTTTTTCCGACTCCAGTTGGGCCAAGAAATAGAAATGATCCTATGGGTCTACTTGGATCTTTGAGTCCTGCTCGGCCTCTTCTTACTGCTTCTGCGACTGCCTTTACAGCTTCGTCTTGGCTTATGACTTTTTCATGTAGTCGCTCTTCTAGTTTCATGAGTTTTTCTATTTCCTCTTCTGCGAGTTCTGATAGAGGCACTCCCGTCCAATCAGAAACAAGCTTCTCTATATCGGATGCAAAAACAGTGGGCCTTCCCGTGGCCATATCTTTTCTCCATGAACCATCTAGCTCTTTCTTTTCTTTGTTCAGTTTTTCTAGTTCTTCTTTGAGCTTCTGAATCTTTTTCTTGTCTTTTCTTTCCGCAGACTTTTCTTTTTCAATTTCTGTGATTTGCTTTTGAATTTTTTTAAGTTTCTCAGGAGGACTAAAAGATTCCAGTGATACCTTTGAGGCGGATTCGTCTATGAGATCTATCGCTTTGTCGGGCAAAAATCTGTCTTTTATATATCTATCTGAAAGACTCGCTGCTGCGACTATGGCTTCGTCAGAGATCACGGTCTTGTGGTGAGCTTCGTATCTATCCCTGAGTCCTCTCAAGATCTTGATCGTATCTTCAACCGTAGGCTCGTCTACCAAAATTGGCTGAAACCTTCGTTCTAGCGCAGAATCTTTTTCTATATACTTTTTATATTCATTTAAGGTCGTCGCTCCTATCATTTGAAGTTCTCCTCGAGATAAAGCGGGCTTTAAAATATTAGACGCATCTATTGCTCCCTCGGCTCCACCTGCTCCGACTATGGTATGGAGTTCATCAACAAAAAGTATTATTTTTTTATTTGCTTTGTTTACTTCTTCAATGCATTTTTTCATTCGCTTCTCAAACTCTCCTCTGAATTTGGTTCCTGCTACCATAGAAGGAATATCAAGAGCCACAACTCTTTTGTTTTGCAATGGCTCTGGGATGTCTTTGCTCGTGATTTTTATAGCAAGACCTTCGGCGATCGCAGTTTTTCCAACCCCTGGTTCGCCTATGAGCACCGGATTGTTTTTTGTGCGTCTTGAAAGAATTTGAATTACTCTCGCGACTTCATCTGATCTTCCGATTACTGGATCTAGTTTTCCATCCTTTGCCATTCTAGTAAGGTCTCTACTAAATTTATCTAGGTTTGGAGTAGAGGATATCGGCTCTTCTACTTTTGAAGAGGCTGGGGCATTTTTTGTGACAAGTTTTTTTACTTTCTCTGTAGTGATCTTGTATTTTTTCAAAGTTTGCGCAGCAAGTCCCTCTCCCTCCATGACAAGTCCCAAAAGCAAATGCTCTGGACCTACGTAATTGATGTTTCTTTCTCTGGCGCTTTGAAAAGCGAGCTCTATGGCTCTTTTTGCTCTCGGGGTAAAGTCTACTTGTTTAAGTCCTTCTTCTTCAATCTCTTCTGTCTCTATGGCTGGAGAACTTTCTTCCAAATAGGCCTTGATATCGTCAGGTTTGATGCCAAGGTTTTCAAGAATCTTTGCTCCGTTTTCTTCTTCATCAGCTATTCCATATAAAATATGTTCCGTATCTACAAATTTGGATCCACGCTCGCTCGCAAACATCACCGCATTGTTTATGATTTTTCTAGATTTTTCAGTAAAAAAGTCAGCTATATTTATATCTTGTCTTGGTCTATATGATCTACCGAGAGTCTTGTCTGCTCCCATAAACGGATCTTGGCCAAAGAAATTGCTGAATAGGGAAGAGGCGCTCTCGAAAAAAGCTCTTTCCTGATAACATTGATGACACAAATTGAGCTCATGGGGATGGCCTTCAATTACTTTTTTTATTTTTATTGTTGCGGGACGTCGTCCGCATGATTGGCATAGCATATATTTAGGTATTAGTTGTTAGGTTTTAGGTTGGAGGAATTAGTAGAACTAGATGTATTAGGGTTTAGAAGAATTAATAATAGCTAATTCTTCTGATTCTTCTAATATTACTAGTGTACTTAGCACTCTATTGTTCCGAGTGCTAATGTGTCTATATTGTACCCTGAGAAATAGAGATGTCAAGCGGGGCTAGCTGGATTAGAGGGATTAGTGGAGCAGGATGTATTAGGGGGATTTGTATTTGCTATTACTTCTAATTCAACTAACACTTCTAGCTCATCTAGTTTTGTGATATAATTTCTCTATAACCTAACCCGCCTTGACTCGCGTTGCTCGTCAAAGCGAGGCAGGCCTTTGAAACCTGATTCATCCAGTTCAACTAAAGCTACTCGTATGTATCACGCATCAAATAGAAAAACTACCAATGCCATACTTGCAATAATGATTGTAGGTATTTTGGCAGTAATAACTCTAAGCCTAGTTACAGGAAGATATGATACGGTAACTCATGCAGGCACTTCTATTTTTGGTGGATTTGGCGGGGGTAAATAAAAAATATTATAAATAGCTAAAATAAAAAAAGAGATCCCGTGTTGGAATCTCTTTTTTTATTGAAATTTGATTATTCGGTAGTGGTCTTTACTAGAATCTTCTTTGCTTTGGCTTTTCTTGATTTTGGAAGTTTGACTGTGAGTATTCCGTCTTTGAGTGCTGCCGATACTTTGTCTACTTCTACCTCAACTGGAAGAATCACTGATCTGGAAAAAGATCCCCAGTAGCATTCCTGATAAAAATAATCTTCTTCTTTTACGATTTCGGTGTTTTTTCTGGAGCCCTTGATCGTGAGCATGTCGCCATTGATCGCTATGTCTATGTCTTCTGGCTTTACTCCTGCCATAGTTGATTTGACGAAGACTGCGTTTTTGTCTTGGTAAACGTCGAGTGCGAGCTCTCCTTCATATTCATCGTCGTTGCCCTCTGCGCTTACTTCTACTGATTTGCCTTCTTCTATTTCCATATCATCATCTTTTTTAAATAAGCTTTTTTTCTTTGATACCATTTTTGTTTATGTGTTATTTTTTAATTTATTAAAGATATTATACATCTTTATTTTGCTTGTGGCAAATTTATTTTAGAAAGTTTCTATTATCAAAACTATTTTGCGCCTCTTTTCTGAGTGTTTTCATCGCATCTTGTTCTAGTTGATAGACTTTTAGCTTGTTTATTCCCATTGCGAGGCAGATATACATGATTCCAAGTAAAATGAAGAGAAGCGGAAAGGTATAATCTGTATCAGCCGAGATTATAAAATTGTAGATTCCGTGAAATATGATTGCTACAATCAGCCCCTGAAACAAATATTTTTTGCTTTGTGCTGGTTTGAACTTGGCTATACCCATATGAAACCCTACAAATCCTCCGGCTAGCGCATGAAGTACTGTAGCTGTTACGGCTCGAAGTATTATTATGGATCCGCCCTCGGACAAAGCTGCTAAAATATTTTCAAGTGTTGCAAATCCCAAAGAGGCAGCTACGCAATAAATCACTCCATCAATAGGTTCGTCAAAAACTTTTTTGAAAAACACAGTTCTTTTTACCACGATGTATTTTGCGATTTCCTCAATAGGGGCAACAATAAGAAAAGTACTAGCGAGTAATGGAAGTAGGGTAGTGAAAGAAGAATATTTTACGAAATAGTCTACTCCAAGTTCCACAAATATTACTGGGATTGTAATAAGCATTCCCAGGAAAAAAACTTGAAGCACTGGGCGTGCAGGCTCTGGGTGAATATCCTTTGTATAATAAAACCATAGCCAGATGAATCCTGGAACAAACGCAACTGCCAATAATGCTAATGATTCAAGTAGTACCAATTTTTATTCACTGATAAAATAAAACTTAAATTTTTTAGTTAAAATGTTTTAATCTTCTTTATTTGTCTCTTTGTATCTGTTCAGTTTGTTTTAGTTTTTTATAGATTCACGGTTTGTTTTTTATTAATAATATTGTATCATTACTAAGGATGTTTGGGTATATAATTATTTCCATATAGTAAGAGATTTTTTAGAAGACAAAGCAGCTGCTATTTTGGCAGGCCATCTGGATTTCAAAGAGGCTTCAAGAAAAATCATGGATCTTATTGTAAAAGAAACTGATTACTATGTAACAGCGGCTTTTTTTATTGTTGAGCAAAACGGAAAGGTTTTAAGAGCATATGCGTACAATGCAAAATTAGGCCCGATTGATATTGAGAGGCTTACCGGTTTGAGTTTTAATAAACACACAACCTCGCTTTATCCTAAATATGAAAACCTTTTGGGTAAATCTGTTGTGGAAAATAGTATATGTGAAAGCTCTAATCTTGCTGATTTTTTATTTCCTACGGTTTCAAAATCAGCGTGCGTAATCGTTAATAATATGCCGCCCAGAGCTCATAGATATATTAGCATGCCAATAAAAGGCAATATTGGTGTAGCTGGTGTTTTACTTTTAGGTACTACAAAGGATTTTCTACCAGAAGAAGAAAGAGAGGTGCTGAAAGGATTTTGTCGGCAGATAGGGATAGCAATGGCTAACGCCATAGCGCACGAGAAGATTATGAAGAAGGTGCAGATGATGGCTAAGAGAAAAACCAAGTTTGATCAGCCATCAATAAAATTCACGCTCAGAATTACTCCTAGAATTGAAAAGTATCTTTCTTGGAAAATAAAGAACACCGAAAAGACTAAGGCAGATTATCTGAGGGGAGAGATAGAGAAGATTATGGAGGAAGATGACGAGTTCCAAAATATTTTTAATTACTGGGATAAAAATGAGGGCTAATACATATTGACTTTGTCCATATTTTTGCTAGTATAAGGGAAGAAATGGAGATATATTGTGAATTTGCGCCGTCGCCTGATGAAGAAAAATAGAGATGAAATGAGGAACTTAAACTCACAAGAGACGGCTAACAAAAATTCTTTAAAAACTTGTGAATGTTGTGGATATCTTTGAAACCACAATCAAACTAAAATCCTTTTTAATCTCCCGAATAGTTTGCTGTCTTTCTTTGGAGGGGTAAGATGGCATAAAACCTTGGCTTGGCTATTCGGGGGGTTAAAGGGGATTTTTTTGTAAATTGATTGAAAATCGGTCCCAAAAATGGTATAATTAGTTAAATACTTAAAAAAATAAACAAAAAAACAAATGGAAGAGCAAAACTTAGGGGAGCCATTGGCTAATCCAAAGGCATCTAGGCCTAGTTTAACTTGGCTATGGATTGTTTTGGCTATAGCTATCTCGGCGGGAGTTACTTGGGGAGTGCTCCGATACACCGGAAATGTAGAAAAAGACAAGCTTGTAAAAGACAAGCAAGAACAAGAAGATAGAATTAGTCTTCTTGAAAAAGAAATTAATAATCTAAAACAAGTCTCCGAAGTAGAGGCAGAAGAAGCTGCAGAGGTAGAAGAACAAGAAGAAACTGCGTATACCGGTTCTAGTTTTATAACAATCTCTTCACCTGCAAATGAAGAAAGAGTTATGGAGGAACCAGTAACATTTACAGGAACAGTTTCTCCAAACACAACTAGGATAGTTGTTGTAGCTACGAAAAAAGGAATTACAATGGATTTGGATTCAGAGCATGCCACGGGTCAGACTCCAAAAACAGATACTTACGAACTCAGTGATTTCAAAAAAGGTGATACTAGTTTCACTTATCGTGCCAAGAAAGACTGGAACAACCTAGTAATGGGTACAAACGAATATGAATTCAAGGCATATTTCGAAGATGGTAATAGTAAGAGCGAAAAAAGAACAATTTTCTTCATGGATGGAAATGTAGAATTCGCAAAACCTGTTATTTACCTATATCCAGAAAAAACATCAAAAGTATTTGTAAATGTAAAACCTACTGATGGGGTTTCTATCTCGGATCCACAAATCGGAAACGGATGGAATGTTATCGCAAAGCCAGATGGGAAAATATACAACATAGCCGACAAGACTTTTTACAAATATCTTTTCTGGGAAGGATTTTCCGGAGACTTCAAAACTCCGGATGAAGGATTTGTAGTTTCAAATAAGGATGTGAGTGGATTCTTTGACGATAAATTGAAAGTCTTGGGATTAAATGAGAAAGAAATAGCTGATTTCAAAGAATTTTGGGTTCCAAAATTAACAGAAAAACCATACTACTTTATAACCTTTGTGCCTCAATCAGATTTTGATCGCTATGCTCCACTTACAGTAAGTCCAACTCCAGACACTATTATCAGAGTCTTCTTTGACTACAAGGGGCTTGATCAATCTATCGACGTAACTCCTCAAAAACTAACTACTCCAGAAAGACAAGGTTTCGTAGTTTCTGAGTGGGGAGGAAGAATGTACAGATAATGCAAAAAAGTTTGCTAACTAAATTATTTTTCGCAATACTGCTCGGTGTTTTGGTGATTGCAGTATCTGCGTGCAAAGAGGCTCCCAGTGTGGAGCCTCTTGTGATTGATTCGGCCTATCCAGGAGACTCAAAAATTTGGGACAATATTTTAGACATAGAGGGTGAGTTTGATTTTAGCAGTGCTCCGCTTGGAATGGTTATTCCGCATCATTTGGTGCCTACTGATGAGATGGTAAAAATGTACAAAGGTCTCGCAAAAGTATCCACTCCCAAAACTATTGTGATCATAGGGCCTAATCATTTTAAAGAAGGGGGAGATGATATACAGACTTGTATAGATTGCGTTTACAAGACTACCAGAGGTGATGTGGAGATTGACAGTGATCTATCAAAAAAGATCAGTGAAGGTGGTGTGGCTTCTGCCGTGGATCAGACTTTTGCAAAAGAGCATGCGATATATTCTCATACCCCATTCATTGAATCTTTTTTTCCTGACTCCAAGATTTTGCCTATATTAATAATGCAGGGTACAAAGAAGGAGAAAATAAACGAACTCGTGGAGTGGCTGGATAAAAATCTGAAATCAGATGAGGTGGTAGTTGCGAGTGTGGATTTTTCTCATTTTTTGCCAGTGGAGATGGCTACGTTTCATGATCAATCCTCTTACACGACAATACAAAACTTTGACCTAGACAATATTTTTGATTTGGAAATAGATTCTCCTGAATCTATTTTTGCGCTAATGAGTCTTTCCGAAAAAAGAGGATATAAAAAAGTAGATAAATATGCCCACACAAATATTTTCTACTATAGAAATCAGTATGTGGATGAAACTACGAGTCATCAGTTTTTCACATTTTCAAAAGGTGAAATTGAACCACGAAAGGGTTTTGGGATTTTTTCGTTTGGGCTTTTTCCTGGTGCTAGTGAGTTTGGAGTGAAAACCAATTGGAAATGGGATCAGGAATATGATTTGCAATCAGATAATTCAGTTTTTAGATATCTTGATCAATTCAAAAGGGGAGAGGATAGGATGATTTCTGGTGCTGATGCCGTAGTTTTTGATATTCCCGAAAACGAATGCATAAAACAAACGCAAAACGGTATTGCGATTTCTTTTTGCAAACCTACTTTAGCAGATGAGAGAGGGCTAGATCTTGTAGCAAGTCAGGATTCAGATATCGTTTATGTGCTGTTTGATTTTGCTAATAACTTTAATAAGTCTATCGGGCGAAAATTTGCTGATGCTGGAGCTGATATTTTCGTTGGAAGAAGTAAAAAAATTGAAAATCCAGAGCTTTATAATGGGAGTTTGATTTTTCATTCACTTGGAAGCTTTGCTGGAGAGGGTGTTTCTGATTTTGGTATGGCGTTAGGTGTTTTTGTGGGTGAGAGTTCATATTTTGTTTATCCTGTGCCTGTGAAAATTGAAAACGGACATCCAAAGACGCTTGGAGAAAAAGAAAGACTTGAGTTTTTTGAAAATTTTTATTCTAGTTTTGGAGCAGAGGCATCATTAATTGAAGACGAAACTCCCATATTTCGTATCTCTCATAAAAAATTCAATTAGTGATATTTTTTGAATTAGAAAACCAGGCCTTTGTGGGGTCTGGTTATTTTTTACGTAATGATCGAGATGATTAAACCTTGGATAGGAACCATTCGGCAAGCGCTTCATGGCCTTCGGAGATCGCAATGCAGGCAGGAGTGTTGTTCATCGTATCTTTGGTATTTATGATTGCTCCTTTGGCAACCAGCATTTCGCAAATTTCCATATTGCCGTTTCTTGCAGCGATGTGTAGGGGAGTTTTTTTGTAGCGATCTGCCGTTCTCGGATTTGCTCCATACTGAAGCAGCAATTCAATACTCCGTTTATCATTATTTTCTGCAGCTATGTGCAGTGCGGTCATTCCGATAAGATTGGACGTATTGATTTCTGCCCCCGCTCCCACTCTGGCAAATAATTTCAGTAGTTCCTCAATTCTGTCGTACTGTCTTTCTTGAACTGCTTCCATTAGAGTTCCACACATATATATCCTCCATTTCTTTTCGAGGTTAAAAAAGATCTTGATAACTTTCTATCATTTCGGATTGATTTAGTCAAAGGAAAAGACCAAGCGAACTTGGTCTTTTTGTTTTATAATTCTGAGTGAGTTTAACGAGCGCCATTTGCGGTAAGAGCTTTCGATATAGCTGGTTGTTTGAATTGTTTTGCCATCATGAGCGGAGTTACTTTGACGAAATTCATAGATCTTGGTTTCGGAGGAGCGCCCTGGTCATTTACATCTGCACCTGTTTTTATCAGCATGAGGACAATCTTGATATGTCCATTGGATGAAGCTAGGTGTAATCCCGTGGCTCCAATATCAGTTCTGATATTTGGATTTACTCCGGCACCAAGCAATTCTTTTACTTTTTTCGTGTCGCCTTTCTTGCATGCTTCAAAAAATTCGCGTGCTCCTTCTCCCATGCATCGCTTTACAGTATCGATATCTTTTCTCTCGCAGGCTTCCAACAATTCTTGATACACTTTTATGTCTGTCACAACATCCTCCTTATGAAAAATGAGCGGGAGTCGCTCGGGTTCTATGAATAATACCAGAATTTGGACAAAACAAAAAGGTCTCAAGGGTGAGAAGAGACCTTTTTGTTACGAGCTCTATGTTTGTTTTGATTTTTGCTGGAAAAACCAGTATTTAAACCTGAAATAGAGCGTTTTAAAACCCGCTTCCGTAAACCGGATAGTGGGTGAAGGTGATTATACCACGAATCTATTCTTGTGGTAGGGGGTGGGGGTGTGGATAAGAGATTACAAACAAAAAAACCCGTATTTGCGGGTGTTTTTTATCTACTCATTATTGCTTATGATGAAGTTTGAAATTTAATTGGCAGCGCCATGGGACTTGCTTGCGCAAGCAAGTTCGAACCAGATTTAAGTTTATGTTGAATATTGGCAGGCCACAGTAGACATAATCGGAACCTTTTTCAGGGAATTAGACAGAGAGTTCAAAATCCCAAACTGGACTTCTGAAATGAATCTGCAGTAAGCCACTAGGTCTTGTAGGTATAATAGCAACGCTAGCTGATCTGTACAATCTGGATTGCTTCTGGTGAGAAGTATTTCTGTGGAAAAAATTAACTATGGTCAGACACAATAAGTTCACAACTTCATCCATAGCAATCATTCTCGACGTTTTTATATCGTCATAGCAGATTGCCATCTTGAGTTAAAAGCCTGCAATATGCTCTGACGTATTCCGTCGCTTAACATAACGATAAAACTTTCTTTCTTTCCTAGATTATTCAAACTATTCCCAGAAAGCCAAAGATGTTTGTCGTCTATAAAATACCTGTCGTGCAAAATCCTTTGGTTAATCCTGTGTACCTCGATTGAAATTCCCTCGGCTTGCAGTTTCCCTAATTCACGCTTAAATCTTGCTTCATCTGAAATCTGAGCAGTTAATATTCTTACTGTTAGCCTAGAATCGGAAAAATGCTTGTGAATTACATCAAGGGTTTTTTCATCAACATACGGATCGCTGATACGAACAACACCTTCCATTTGTGAAAAAATATTACCGAGTTCAATACCAGCCGAAAATGGCTTGCCTGGCTCAAGAAGGGTTACGCGACCCTTATTCATTTGTTTTAAGAGTTCATCTTGCCCACTCTTCATTAACTTGAATCTACCAGATTCCTTGTGGCAGAGCTTCTCTTTTGCGGCTTTCGTTAGAGCTGCCTGAACGGCCTGTTTTGATGTACTTACTCCTAAGTTATCAACGATATGTTTTGAAATTTCCGTAGAACCAAAACGATCTTTTTCTTCGTTGCTTAAATATTCTATCACCCACAGTGAAATACTCAGTACATCGGGTAAAACATGCACATCAACAGATTCGAGTTCTTTTTTAGGTATTCTGTTCATTGCGATTGAAATTATTGTCAACAACTGCCATCCCGGAGTTTGTAACATACCAACGTTTTTTTCCGTCATCACCAACATTATCCTCTTCAAAATACCCCTTACTTAGATTCTTATTAATAAGGTCGTTGATGTTTGCTGGCTGCTTTCGTTTAGCTTTTCTGATTAGGTTAAATAAATCATTCGCACCAAAAGAATTGGCATCATTAAAACGTTCGTGGTAAGCAGCAATTGCCAAAACAATATCAATAGTTTTTATTGCCTCTTTTTCTTTTAGAAATTCATTAATGCTGAGGCCTCGCGTCTTACCATCCTTCTGGGGAGAATCTCCTACGGAGTGAAGTTCTTTTTCTAGTGCTGTAATGCGATTTTCCAAATCGGTAACCCTTGTTTCAATGTCGTTTAACATAGGTTTATTCATCTTTGTTAGTTAATAATTTTAACGCCTCTGCGACCTTGAATGTAGGCATTTCATACCCAGAGGCGGAGGGCATAAGAAGTTGCTTCCCTTTATTAGAGCCAAGACGCATAAGCGTTACGCCAATTGTATTATTATTGAGCTTCGTCTTTGCTACAATTTCAGCTCTTGTAATTATCTCATCATCGATTTTCTGATTAGCCTTCAAAACCTTTTTTGCAAGCACGTATAAGAGAACGGCGTCGCGAGTCTTCAACTTTGAGGGGTCGATCGTGAATTGCACCTCATGTTTCCGCGTAAAAATGACACTTCCCTTGAGTATTTTCAGCACAGCTTCTTCATCAAAAGAGCCTGCATCTGAATATAAGTCATCGATTGTTATTTTTTTTGTCATCTTGGAAAATGTTAAATATTTATAAGTTACAAATTAGACTCTATATACACCCTTTAGATTAGCCGATATACTGATATTTGTAATTATCTAATGCAATTCATTTCAACGGCATATGAATATTAGCAAGACTATGGAATTGTGTCAAATAAAAAACGGCCTCAGCCACAATATACCTTAGCGCAAGGAAATTACTTCCCACGAGACACAATTTGCCTTGACCGACTTTTCCCCTCAAATAAGCACAAAAAATCCCCCTCTCGGGGGTTTTACCTTAATTTTCGGCTTATTTTATCCACAAGAAAAATTTGGCAGGCCACAGTAGACACAATCGGAACCTTTTTTCGCGAATTGGATGGTGATTTCCATGTTCCAACATGGGCTTCTGAAAATGAGTCCGAAGTAACTCTTTAGTTTCTGTGTATATAATAGCATCCTAGTTGAGCTTTACAATCTGAGTTACTTCTGGTGGGAAGAAATGGAGTGAGTAAGTCAGAACAGCTCCCAATTGTTCATGTTCTCTGAATAGCCAACAATTGCTTTTAGTCCTTTGGGAATATAATCTGGCGCAAGCATATATGAAGTAAGCCGTAGGTGTCCTTCAATGACCACGAGCTTCCCGCCTTTTTTATCGCCGACTATTATCATCTCAGGTAATTCGGCACCCAATTTTATTTTTTCTGCCGTATCAATAAACTGCTGGTTACTCTGACCATATACCTGAACACCAGCCCGTATATTTTTAGCAGCCTCAGTTGGGAGCCTAGTCTCATTTGAGAGCTTAATCCAATAATCATCTTTGATATATAGAGTTTTCTCTAGATCTTTTCTATCGACAGTTACCAATTCCCATTCAACATCAGGGGGAAAACCGGTGAATAATGCCCTATTCGGATATCCTCTAAAACCCAACACAGCCACCCGTTTCCTGTTTTCGACAGGATCATTTATGTTCGGTTCATCAATAATACCCCTATCAACACCATTTTGTCTCATAGCCGATTCTACATTTTTTCCAAAGCGCGGAGAATTAATCTCTGCTTTTAAAAAAACAGAAATCATTTCATTCTCACTACTTTTACTTATAATCTTCATCTTCTGGAAATTAATTTTTAGATTATGTGTTTCTGAATTTTTTCTTTGAGCTTTTCTTTTTCATTTGCGCTAATGATTATTATCCCAGCTTGCTTCATTTCCATTGCATTTATTTGCTGTTTTTTAAATGGCAATCCTTTTGGGCAAGGGCAAATGTGCAAATGGATGTGCTCATTTAGTTGTCGCGAACCCCACGATGCTATATACATCCTTTCCGCGTCTGTTATTTGTTGAATTGCCTTTCCGGTTTTTCTTGCAAGCTCCATTAGTTTTGCGTATTCTTGTTTTTTCAAATCTCTGAAAATATCAACTTTGTGTTGCTTGGGACACACTAGGACATAACCTATTTGTGTTGGATATTTATTTAGAAAAACAATATTGTCAGCATCTTCGTAAACGATGGCGTGCTCTTTTCTTAAATTTCCATTATTAACAATGTTGCAAATAAAACATTCTTTCTTAGCGATTTTTATATATTCTTTTTCATTTAGTTTTCTTCTCGAGTATTTCATATATCACTAATTATAAAAATCATAATGGTATACTAGTTGGTCTGTACGATCTGAGTTGTTTTCAGGAAGAGATTTATATACTGAGGCGTGGCCTCATGATTTTTTGTATGCGATTCCAATAAATTTTGTCTGGAAACCTATTCGTTTATAAAACTCGTTAGGATAGGTTCCGTCCTCCGTGGCAAGACAGTGAATTATATTTCCTGCCTTTTTTGATTCTTTAACGCAATGCAATGTAATGAATTTCCCGAAACCCTTACCTCTAACGCTTTTCAAAGATCCAACATTAGCTATGTATCCGATTCCACCATGGCAAATCAGGGTCGCAACTGCTACTGGAAAATCCTTATTATCGTAAGCTATATAATATTCCATTCTTCCTTTGCCGTCATGTTCGTGCCAAGCTATCTCCGACTGCTTTATATAATCACCCAGCTCTCCGTATGGATTTTGCGGGTCGTCCTTTTGATAGCACATATTAAATGTGTGGAGAAACTCTTGCAGAGAGTTTTTATTTTCAACCTTCTTTGCCCTATATGGCTTAGTCTCGACTGGTTTATCATTCGAATAAAACATCCACGAGTCAGCGTAGGCTTTCTTATATCCACGATCCACAAGCTCATTCATCAACATATTCATATCGGGCCTGCTCTCAAAATAGATCACGGGATTTCTTTGTATTTTCTCCATTTCCTTTTCAATCGTATTAATTTCTTCTCGCTGAATAACACTATTGACCAGAGCCCAATTCCAATACATGGTTTTGTCGCCTTTGCAAAATACTAAAGATGCAAACTTGAGATCGACTATTTTTTCAAACATTATTCCTTCCTGGAGTTTTTGATATGCTTTTAGAAATTCGTAATTGTTCATCGTTCTTTTCTTAATATAGATAAATCATAGCACGAAATGGCTTTCGGGCAAGCAATGCAAACCATAAAGCGATCATTACATACGCAAAGGGTTCAAACGTCCCACATGAATATTGCTTGATTCACCAAGACATGTCATAACGTAGAAAAACTGCTTCCCATGAGAAACAATTTTCCTTGACCGGTTTTTTCTCTCAAACAAGCACAAAAAATCCCCCTCTCGGGGGTTTTACCTTAGTTTTCAGCTTATTTTATCCACAAAAAAATTTGGCAGCGCCATCGGGATTCGAACCCGAGTTACTAGGATGAAAACCTAGCGTCCTAGGCCAGGCTAGACGATGGCGCCGTATTTGTGTGATCGAAAATGAATACTTCTCGATACAGTGACAAAGATTATCAGGATAGGGCTTATTAGTCAATATTATATCTGTTTTATTCTATCTCTGCTATACTTGACGAGAAGGTCTAGAGGCATTAGAAGTATTAGGTAGGTTATTGTCCAATGTCTGATTTTGTGTCTGTTTACACGTTTTATAATAAAAATAATACTCAAATGACAAGATTTACAATAGATTATACAAATGAGGGGCAGAGAATAACCAAATTCTTGCTCAAAAATCTGGAGGGTGTGAGCAAGGCCATGGTTTTTAAATTGCTTCGCAAGGGAGAAGTTAAAATAGAAAGAGATGGAAAAAAGCAAAAAGCCAAGGGAGAGGAAATGCTGAAGAAGCTAGATGTGGTTTTGGTTTTTCTTCCAAAAGATTTTCAATCAAGAAAAGTGGCTCCCAAAAATTTCAAACTCAAAAAAGGTGAAGTAGAAATGATATTTGAGGATGAAGACTTGATGATTGTAAACAAGCCAGCAGGACTCGCTTCGCATGGTGGATCAAAACACCAAAGCGATAATTTGATAGGAAGAGTAAAAGCAAATATGGGAATAGCTCATGAGTCTAGGGTACCGGCACTTGTAAATAGAATTGATTTTGAAACATCTGGTTTGGTGGTGATAGCGAAAAATGAAAAAACCGCAGTGGCTATGGGCAAGATTTTTGAAAACAGAGAGATAGACAAAAAATACATTGCAGTAGTCGCGGGAAATATTACTCCTGAATACAAAAAGTGGACTACGCTTTTGGATGAAATGGAGGACAAGGAAACTGGAAAAATGCTTCACGCTGAAAGTCTTTTCAAGGTGAGAACTATGCGAAGAACTGGAAGCATAGTTTATGGTCTTGCTGAAATCAATCTTTTGACTGGAAGAATGCATCAGATCAGAAAGCAACTTGCAAATAGGAAAATGTACATAGTAGGTGATAAAAAATATGGTGATTTTGGTTTGAATAGAGAGTTTGAAACCAAATTTGGTGTGAAGCGAATGCTACTTCATTCCCAAGAAATAAAATTTCAGCACTTTAGAGAGGACAAGAAAGACAAAGTGGTTCATATAAAATCTCCTACACCCGAAGAATTTAAACAAGTATTTGAAAATGCCTAAATTTAATTTCAAAAAAACACTAAAAGAAGGAGCCAAGGAGCTCGGCATAGAACTATCCGATGAACAGTTGGGGCTTTTTTTGAAATACAAAGAATTGATTCAAGAAATATCTGAGCGTATAAACCTTACAAATCTAGTTAGCGATGAAGAGATAGTAGTAAAGCACTTTTTGGACTCGCTAAGCATCGTAAAAGTCTCAGGATTGCCTTCTGGTAAGTGGATAGATATAGGAACTGGCGCTGGTTTGCCATTGATTCCTATCAAAATAGCTTTTCCTGAAATACAAATCACTCTCCTTGATTCAAAATCAAAGGCAGTGAGGTTTGTAGAGGATGTATGTAAAAAACTTGGACTAATAAATTTTGAAACAGTTTGGATAAGAGCAGAGGACGCTGTAAAAGATGATAAATATTTTGAAAAATTTGATGTTGTAGTTGCGCGCGCGGTGGCTTCTTTGGAAAAACTATGCGAGCTTGCCTTGCCTTTTGTAAAAATTGAAGGAAAGTTTTATGCATATAAAGGTAGGTTGAGTTTTGAGGAAATTGAGGAGGCAAAAAATAATATTTCAAGACTCGGTGGAATAATAGAACAAGTGGAAAAAATCACAGTTCCATTTCTTGATGCAGAAAGACACATGGCAGTGGTATTGAAACAAGCAAATACGATACGAGGGGACAGGTTTTAGAAGGATTAGGTTTTAATTGCAATGACAATAATGATTATTTCTATAGAAACATCTTGTGATGAAACAGCGGTGGCTATTGCAAAGCCATATATTTTTGATGGACAAAAATGCGTGGAAATAATTTCTTCAGTTGTAGCTTCTCAAATAGATATTCATAAAAAATATGGGGGAGTGGTTCCCGAAGTTGCAGCAAGAGCTCATGTTGAAAGTATGATTCCTGTAATAGACGAGGCGCTAAGCAAGGCCGATATCACACTAGAACAAATTGATGGGATAGCTGTAACGTGGGAACCTGGGCTCATGCCTTCTTTACTAGTTGGAAGATCATCTTCACAGGCCTTGGCACAAGCATTAAAAAAGCCCCTTATAAAGGTCAATCATATAATGGGGCACATATACGCCAACTGGATTTTTGATAAAGATGATGAGAATTTTAAAACTCCCAAATTTCCAGTTATTGCATTGGTAGTTTCCGGTGGACATACGGGGATTTGGCTTATCAATGATTTTGGTAAGGAAGAGCAGCTGGGGAATACACTTGATGATGCGGCTGGAGAAGCTTTTGATAAGGCGGCAAGACTTTTGGATCTCGGATATCCGGGAGGACCAGCTATTTCAAAAGCTAGTGAAAAAGGAAATCCAAGGTTAGTCTCATTTCCAAGGCCCAAAATAGATTCAGATGATTTTGATTTTAGTTTTTCTGGACTCAAAACTTCTATTGTGAGAGAAATTGAGCTTAGGGGAAAAGAGTTTGTAGAAAAACACAAAAATGATTTTGCCGCTTCTGTAGAACAATCAATCGTAGATACTTTGGTTTTTAAAACCGTAAAAGCTGCCAAAAAATACAGTGCTAAATCCGTAATTATTGCTGGGGGAGTTTCTGCAAATAAAAAACTCAGGGAAACGATGCAAAAAGAAGTAATAAAAAATAACATGCAATTTTTTACTCCTAAATTTGAATACTGCACCGACAATGCTGCGATGATTGCTTCGTCAGCACTTTTACATGAGTAAGTTTTGATTTTTTCTTTCTAGAATAAAATATCGTTGCAAAATTAAATCCCGCCCTGACTTAGTCTTGGCGGGATTATTTATTAATGGCAATTAGAATCAAGCTTTTCAATTATCGAACTCAGAAGATTCGGAAAATCAAATAATTCCCTGTGGTTTGTGAAAAATTTGAAGCAAATTTCTTTAACTGTTTCTTCGCCAATTGCTTCAAAGATTATTGGCCACGGATCATAGATTTTCAAATCGGTGGCGAGTTTCCAAATTGACAAGATGTCGTAAATCGAAGCTTTGTTTGAGAGTGTGGATGAGTCAATTTTTGGAAAAATTGTTTGGTAAAAAATAGAACCATTTTTTCCCATAAACTCAATCATTTTCGCGGCCACTTTTTTGCATCGAAAATTCGGTGACATTCTTCGATTTTGCCGGTTTGTGAAATAGCCGGTTCCACATGTGCAACTCACAAAGCCAGTAATCTCTTTTGCCATCTTTTTTGCCATGTATGCCTCCTTTTTGAAACGAACGTTTGATTGTAAGCTATTATGTTTCTGTTTTTAAGTCAAATGAAAATGCCCCCAATATTGGTGGCATTTAAAAGAGCGTAATTTGATTTTTAGTTTTTTGATATCTGGACTTGTAGTAGTGTGTTCTTTGGCTGGCATCTTTCGTCTATAATTTCATCTATGGCGCGTGCGATTAGCGTGTGTACGTCGTTTTCTCGAAGTTTTTCTGGAAGCAGGAGTATTTCGTTAAGTGTGTCGTGTTCGATGATTTTTTTGTAATATTTCTCAGCCGTTCTTTGCAAAAAATCCAGAATGATTTTACACATAAAGCTTGAATGTACTATATAGTCGTCTTCTTCTGTGCGTATGAATACCGCGTGTTCAAACTCATTTTTAGATGGCATTGGTTTTAGTGTTTCCATAACTCTTTCGGTTAGCATATCCAGGTCATTGTACTTGCTCGTATCGCTTGCCAAGAATTTGATCCAAGAAAGTAGGTCCTCATATTTTATTCCCTTTCCGAGTGTTGATTTTCTGATAATTGGGAAAAACGAAAAGTTTTGTGGAAACAATGAGTTTGCCATCAGAATAGATCCTTCTTTTGAGAGCGATTTTATCAGTATTTGTTCATTCTCGTCTACGAAGCAACCACACAGAGCATCCGTTTTTTTATCGTATCTAGTCTCGAATCTTATTTCCCTTTTCATTGGTTTATCCTCCCTGCTTGTGAGTTGTGAAAGAGCATAATCTATGGTTTTAGTCTAGCACGCTAGTTATTTAAAATAAAGTGGATTTTATGTTGAGTTGTGGTATATTAATAAACGAGTTGAATTTTGTTTATATCCGGTTCTGTTCGAAGCCAATCAATTTATTTTTTACAATATGAGCTCCATAGACAAATCATATAACCATGAAAACTTTGAAAAGAAGATCTACTCTGATTGGGAAAAATCAGGATATTTTGGTCCTGAAAAAAATATGCCAAAGAATCCTGCTTATGACAGAAAAACAGAAGGAAAACCGTTTGTAATACCTATTCCTCCGCCAAATATCACCGGCAAACTTCACATAGGACATTCTCTTTTTCTGACCGTTGAAGATATTATGATTAGATATCATAGAATGAAAGGTGCACCTACGCTCTGGATTCCTGGTATGGATCATGCGGGTATCGCCACTCAGGCTGTGGTAGAAAAGGACCTACGCAAAAGAGGAAGTAGTAGAAGAGAACTAGGGAGAGAGAAATTTATCGAAGAGGTTTTGAAATGGAAAGAAAAATTCGGAGGAATTATTTTGGATCAAACCAAGAGAATGGGAGCTTCATGCGATTGGACTAGATCTAGATTTACTCTTGATGATGGAATGAGCAAAGCAGTTAGAAAAGCATTTGTAGAGCTTTATAATAAAGGACTGATATATAGAGGAGAATACATAGTCAACTGGTGTCCCAAATGCTACACAGCTATTTCTGATGATGAAGTAGAATATGAACAGCAAAAAGCGAAGCTTTATTATTTTCGCTATGATAAAAATTTTCCTATTACTATAGCAACCACTAGACCAGAGACCAAGCTTGGAGATAGTGGAGTAGCGGTAAATCCAGATGACAAACGCTATGCCAAATATGTGGGCAAGGAATTTGATGTAGAAATTGATGGTGTAAAAAGAAAAATCAAAGTTTTTGCTGATAGATCTATTGATAAAGAATTTGGAACTGGGGCTCTCGGGGTCACCCCAGCTCATTCTGTGGTGGACTGGAAAATGGGGGAGCAAAATAAACTTGATATTATAAAAGTTATAGATGAAAGTGGAAAGATGACAAAAGAAACAGGGAAGTACGCGGGACTCAAAGCAGAGGAAGCTAGAAAGAAATTGGTTGAAGCCCTGAAGGCGCAAGGATTGATGGAAAAGGAAGAAGACTATGATAACAATCTCAGCACTTGCTATAGATGTCACAGAGCTATAGAGCCACTACCTTCTTTGCAATGGTTTGTGAAAATGAAACCTTTAGCTGAAAAAGCCAAAAAGGCAGTTGAATCTGGTGATGTAAAGATTTTACCTGTGAGATTTGAAAAAACTTATTACCAGTGGATGGATAATATTAGGGATTGGTGTATCTCGCGTCAGCTTTGGTGGGGTCATCGAATTCCGGTCTGGTATAAAAATGATGAGATCCATGTTGGAGAAGAAGCGCCTAGTGAAGAGGGCTGGGTCCAAGATGAAGATGTTTTGGATACCTGGTTTTCATCTGCGCTGTGGCCTTTTTCCACACTCGGATGGCCAGAGAAAACCAAGGATTTCAATTATTTCTATCCAGCAACTGTGCTTGAAACAGGGTATGATATTCTATTTTTCTGGGTGGCTAGGATGATTATGTTTGGGCTAGAGTTTACCGGCAAAGCTCCGTTCGAGACTGTGTATTTGCACGGACTCGTGAGAGATGAAAAGAATCGCAAGCTAAGTAAATCACTTGGCAATGCTCTAGATCCACTAGACCTGATTCCTAAATACGGAACAGATGCGCTTCGTATGTCTTTGGTAGTGGGAAATGGTCCCGGTCAAGATATTTGTCTAGGAGAAAATAAAGTAAAAGGCTATAGAAATTTTGCAAACAAGATCTGGAATGCTTCTAGATTTGTTTTGCTTAGAGTTACCAATGGAGACCTCAAGTCGGGAGAAATAGGAAATGAAAAAATAATGAATTTGGATATAGACGAGGAGCTTTTGACTACAGAAGATAAATACATTCTAAATAAACACGAGAATATCAAAAAAGAAGTTACGGAAAAAATAGAAAAAATGAGATTTTCTTTGGCGGGGGAGGCTATGTATGATTATTTCTGGCATGATTTTTGTGATAAATATATAGAAACTTCCAAATCACAACTGGAAAATGAAAAAATCAAAGAAAACACCAAAAAAATCTTGATAAAAATATTGAAAGAAAGCATGCAAATGCTTCATCCATTCGTTCCGTTTGTAACCGAAGCAGTTTGGCAAGAACTTCGTAAGATTTATGAGCTTGAGGAATTTGTCATGATAGCGAAGTGGCCGAAATAAAATTTTAACAAATCCATGCTAGATATAAAACAAAAACTAAAATCAAAACCAAAGAGCTTGCCAGTAGAGAAGATATCCAAAGAAAAAAAACTTCTCAAGGCAGTAATTTTCATTGCAATAATAATTATTGTTATAATTGCAGGTTTTTTGGTTTTGAAATATTCAGGGTGGTTTGATTCTATAGCGCTATCTTATACTGAGAAGGGCAATGAGTTTTACGAGAAAAAAATGTATTCAAAAGCGATATATAATTATGATTATGCAATAGCGTTGAAGGAGCTCGATGGTATTTCGGCTTACGAAGCGATGCTTATGAAGTCAGAAATCTATTTATCCAAAAATAAAACCGAAGAAGCGAGGCAAATATTAACTGATGCGACAAAATTCAAATCAAAAAAAGTTGAGGCATACCTAAAACTAGGAGAAATTTTGCTTTCGGAAAAAAACTACACAGAAGCTAAAAAGGTTTTTGAAAAAGCACTCAAAGCTGAAGAAAACAATCCCACTGCGCTGGTTGGAGAAGCTAGGAGCATGATGGGGCTTGATTTCTCCACCCAAGAAATAAAATCAAAACTTTCTGCGGCTCAAGGTAGTGATAACAATTTACAGTTACCAAAATACTATTTGGGACTAATACATCTCAGGCTCGGTGAAAATCTGGAATCTGCAAAGGAGAGGCTAAAAGAAGCATCTTTATTGAACGGACCAAAAAAAGAACAAGCTAAAAGTGCCTATGAATTAATTGATAAAATGGCAAAACCAAATTCCGATGATTCAAAGGAGGTTAGGGCACATAGATCCGTTCAAATAGCTTGGCTTTATATTGAACTAGAAGAATGGGCGCTTGCGAAAGCAGAAGCGTATTCCGCGATGGAGTCCGTAGAGAATTATAGAGATGCATATTTGGTTACTGCATATGCCGAATACATTCAGAACAATTTTGATAAATCCCTCGAGCTTGTTTCAAAAGCTAAGGAGCTGGATACAGTTTATGGATTTACTTTTTATCTAGAAGCAAAAAACCTGCACAAAAAAGGAGATTACCAGGGTGCCAAAAATAGTTTATCAAAAGCAATAGCTTTTTATTATGATTCTGCTGATTTGAGATTGGAAATGGCAGAGGTGATGCAGGAACTTGATGATAAAGAACTGGAAATAGCTGATAACCTAGAAGTAGGATTGAAACTCTCAAAATATGATCCCGCTATTGCTGAAAAACTCATTTGGATACTTGGCGAGATAGAGGATTTTGATCGCATTCAGAAAGTTGCAAATTATGTTTATGAGTCCAATCCCAAAAGCGCATATGTTTTGGCCATAAGGGCGCTAGCAAATCTTGTTTCGGCTAAATATGAAGAAGCAGAAGCAAACGCCACCGAGTCAATTGGATTAAATAACTCGGAAGCTTTGGCGCATTATGTTTTGGGAAGTGTTTACAAAATAAATGGGGACACGAATAAAGCTAAAAATGAATTTGATTTAGCTGTCGAATATGACACAACTGGAATTCTTCAGGAAAAGATTTCTAAATAAAAAACTCTCATCTTGCTTATCTCCAATTTTTGGCGAGACAAGTAAAAGATAGAGAGTTTTTTTGTAATCAAGTTTTAAGCGACTCTGTTTATTTCATTCCAAGTAGTAAGTCCTTCAATCATTTTTGAAATTCCATCTTGAGCGAGTGTTGACATACCACTTTTCACAGCTGTTTCAAAAATTTCATTTGTGGTAGCTGCGCTCATCGTGAGTCTTTCTATTTCAGGTGTGATTTCAAATACTTCGTATATACCCATTCTTCCTTTGTATCCTGTATTATTGCATTTTGTGCATCCTTTGGCTTTGAATAATTTTTCAAAAGGAGGAAGTGTTAACACTGTTCCAGGAACATTGAATTTTTCTTCTATCGCTTTCTTTTCAGTTTCATCTGGAACATATTCTTCCATGCAATCCTTGCATAGAGTTCTGACAAGTCTTTGGGCAATTACGCAATTTATGGCTGGCGCAATTACAAATGGTCTTACTCCCATATCTATCAGTCTAGGAATCACTCCCGAAGCATCGTTTGTGTGAAGTGTTGAAAAAACTAAGTGTCCAGTGAGCGCTGCGTTCATCGCTGTATCCGCTGTTTCTAGGTCTCTGATTTCTCCAACCATTATCACATCTGGATCTTGTCGTAAAATTGCTCTTAGTGCAGTTGCGAAATCATAGTTTTTGCTTTTATCTATCTGAGTTTGTGATATTCCAGGGAGTCTATATTCCACAGGATTTTCTATGGTTATGATTTTTACTTCTGGATTATTTATTTCATTCAAAAAAGCATAAAGTGTAGTGGTTTTTCCTGATCCAGTAGGTCCTGTTGTCAAAACCATTCCATGTGGTTTGTTTATAGCCTTTCTTACTATTTCCGCCGACTTGCCTTTGAGTCCGAGCTCAGCAACTTTTAGTTCAACTGCGCCTATTCCAAGAAGTCGCATAACGATTATTTCTCCATAAGCTGATGGGAGGATAGATACACGAACATCTATTTTTCTGTCTTCCGTGGAAATGCTAAATCTTCCGTCTTGGGGGATTGTAGTTACGTTTAATTTAAGTTTAGAGAGTATTTTAATTCTTGAGATAAGTGTTTCTTGGATTTTTTTGGGAAGATCTGCTACATCCTGAAGCACGCCGTCTATTCTGTATCTAAGTCTTAGCTGATTTTCTTCTGGTTCCACGTGAATATCGCTTGCGTTTGTTGATAGGGCTCCTGCAACCAATATATCTATCACTTCTGTTGCGGGTAGTGTCATGATTTTTTCTCCGAGCTCCTGGATGCTTTTTATTTTGCTTTGAAAATCCGTGATATCAGAAGTTTTTACTTCAACTTTATTCAATTCGCGTCTCTCTTTTACCTCCCTTATAGTGTTATAAATTTTCATCGCATCAGAGATACTACTTTTGGAAACCATGTACGGAATAACTTTGTAGTTTTTTTCTTCAAGCTCTTTGGCGATTTTTTGTGCTTTTGGGTTTCTAGGATCTGTGGATGCGAGTCTGACTTCTTTCGCTGCTTCAAAAAAGGATACTGTTTCAGCATCAATACACGCACTTTTATTTACTAGCGCCAAAACTTCAGGATCAATCGGGAAGCCATAGAGATTGGTGTACTCAAATCCTAGGTTTTTTGCCCTTGTTTCTGTTTTTTCTTCTTCAAAACCCCTGTTTACATCATCTATAGATCTGTTTTTGAGCTGGATTCTGGAGGCTTTTAGATTTATTTTTTTTAGGTTTTTGTTTGCTGGATTAAGATTGTCCATAATTTATATTAGAAATCAATTATACCACAACAAACCAAATAAACTAATTCCCAAATAAAAACAGACCTTCGCGAGTTAGTCTGTTTTTATTTAAGATCTAGTATTTCTTTTTCGAGTTTATCTAGACTATAGTTTCTGACTTTGAAGATTGCTTGTTTTTGATTTCCTTTTCCTCCGAAGGTTTCGGAATACTTTTTTGCATCAAATTTACCAAAAGAATAAACTGCTCCATGTATCAAATCTTCTTTTTCCTGAATAAGTATAACCGCAGCTTCAATTTCGGGAAGACTTTGGAGTATTTCATCAGCTATACCGTTTAACTGATTTGGATATGCCCCCGTGCTTTCAAATTCTTTTTGAGAAATCGCGCTATATGCTATTTTTTTGTTCTCGTCATAGTTTATGTGAAGCAAAACTTTGCCCCAAAGCTTTATTTGTTCTAGCTCTTTGGTTTTGAAAAGATACTGAACTATTTTTTTTCTATCAGCCCCTTTTCTTATTAACTTTGCTGCAGTAGCTAGTGTGGATGGGGTAGTGGAGTGACTCTGAAAGCTATTTGTGTCTGCGATGATTCCGGTGAGCAAGCAAGTCGCCACATCTTTATCAACTAAATTTACATCCAAAGATTCAAATATTTCGTAAAGTATTTCCGAAGTAGAGCTCGCAGAAGCCGATACTAAATTTATTTTACCGAAATTGGAGTTTTCTATTCTATGATCAATGTTTATTATAGGAAGCTCGTAAAATAGTTTTGAATTTTTTTCAAAAGGCTCGCCTATATCGTCTAGGTCAGGGCAATTTAGGGCTATTATTAGATCAAATTTGGTTGTATCAACTCCTGAAAACTCCACATCATCCTCCTTGAGAATGGGTTTTTCCTGGTCTATAAAAATATGAAGCTTGTCGTTTTCTAGTGTGTAACTTAGTCCTCTTGTTTTTATGTTTTTGACATTGACCGAAATGATGAATTCTTTGGAGGATTCTATTTGTGAAACGATTCTATAAAAATTTGGTAAAAATCTATAAATAATGTTCACGTTTCCATGGCATGCCACCATAGGATTTTTTCCGAGTTTTTTTAACGCTAAATAAAGCGCAAGCATACTTCCTATAGAATCTCCTGTGGGATCTTGTTTGGAGATGATAAGAGGATACTTACTCTTTTTCAGTAGTTCCAGTGTTATTTTTAAATCTTTTTCAGGTAACATAGTTTTTTAAAAGACTTTTCATTCTATCCTTACTTTTGTTACAAGTCAATGGTATAATATACGCCGTAAAAGTATTCATTCACCTAACTAATAATAAAGGCATGTCAGAGATTTTGAGCACAGTTATTTTAGCAATTTTGCAGGGAATTACGGAATTTTTACCGATCTCAAGCTCGGGTCACCTCGTTTTGGCTAGAGAACTTTTTGGTGTCAAAGATCCAGGCCTAGCTGTTGATATAGTGCTTCATCTGGGCACGCTAGTATCCATAGTAGTGATTTTTTACAAACAATGGTTGGGGATCATAAAAGCTTGGATAGCTAAACCATTTAAGAAACTAGATAGCGAAGAACAAAAAAGTTTCAAGCTTGGTTTGTATGTGCTAATAGGTACGATACCTACAGTTATTGCTGGGCTTCTTTTTATGGATGATCTTGAGGGAAGTTTTTTTAGATCAGGAAAAGTCGTTTCTGTTTTTATGTTTTCTGTAGGTATTTGGTTTGTGATAACTGAAATTTTGTTTAAACGAAAAAAGACTTTGGATACAAAAGAGGCAGGTTTATTAAACGCTATTGTTGTGGGAATTTTTCAGGCTATATCTCTCATCTCAGGTATTTCTCGATCGGGTATGACTATATCTGGAGGAATGCACTCTGGTCTTAGCCGAGAAAAATCAGCCAAATTTTCGTTTATGCTCGCAACTCCTGCGATATTGGCTGCGGGAATTCTGGGTGTCAAAGATCTTATTGAAACAGGTGCCAACGGATCTAGCGTGTGGGTGCTTATTGTAGGATTTGTTTGTGCTGCAATTGTAGGATTTGTTTGTGCTTCGTGGTTACTCAAATATCTTAAAACAAAAAATTTATATGTATTTGCAATTTATCTTATAATTGTGGGTGCGTTAGGATTTTTATTGATCTAATTTTCCGATTTACAAAATATAAATGGATATAAGAGAACAAAAATATCTAATTCTAGATTTTGAAACTACTACTCCCAAGGGGCATTCTCCTGAACCGATAGAAATAGGAGCTATGAAAATAAAAAAAGGATTTGAGATTGATTATTCTTTTCAGTACAGTAAATTGATAGGATTGCCAGGGGATTTAGAAGTGACGAAATACGATACCGCTCAAAACGGAATCAAAACAGAGGATATAAAAGGAAAACCATTGCCCGAGGTGATTTTCAAAGAATTTGATGGGCTCTTGGGAGAAGACAAATACATAGTAATAGCCCAAAATGCTACATATGAATCCGCGATAGTTCAGAGATTTTCTTCAAATTGCCCAAAGCTTGCTTCCTTTTCCTTTGTTGATACCATCTCTCTTGCGAAGGGGATAGGGATAAGGCTTGCTAGTTTTGGACTAAGTGATCTGGCTAGCTATCTTGATTTGGAAATTCCAAACGGAAGACACAGAGCGCTTCCTGATGTTGAATTGACTGCCAAAGTTTTTATGTCACTCGTAAAAAAAGGAGAAAAGTCTGGCAAACTCACTTCAGTTTTTGATCTCAAAAGACTTGCCCAAATCCAAACTAAAACAAGTTCGTCTGTTGAAGACAAAAAGAGCCAAATGAGCATATTTTAACTAAAAAATTCAAATGCTATATAAAAGCAGCTCAGAAAAAGATACTATATCAATAGGAAAAACCTTTGCCGAAAAGCTATCTGGAGGAGAAGTTGTGTTGCTTTACGGGGATCTTGGAAGTGGCAAGACTCAGTTCGCAAAGGGAGTGGCCCTGGCGCTCGGAATTAGTGAACAAATCACGAGTACTACTTTTACATTCATGAAGCAATACAAAATTTCACAAAAAAACCTTTCTTTTTTCTATCACATAGATCTATATAGAATAGAAAAGAAGATGGATATAGAGACACTCGGAATAGAGGATGCCCTGCTAGATAAAAACGGTGTTACTCTTATAGAATGGGCGGAAAAACTAGAAAATGTACCTTCTGGAGCTTTTGTTGTAAAATTTAAGTATGAAGAAGGAGATCAGAGGAGTATTGAAATCAATTCCAAATAAAAACAAAATTTCTTAATCGTAAGATGAATATAAAAAATACAAAATTTACTTTTGCAATTATTGTAGCATTTGCTTCTTTATTCTTTTTGTATAATTTAGTTTACGCTGCTGATAGCGAAAACTACAATCTAACAGTTTTTGATGTGGATGTTGCTGGAGAAGAGGGGGCTTCCGCTAATTTTGATGCAAGAGATGCTCTCAATAATTTTGTTACAGGAGAATATGATAGTGCAAATTATGAAATCAGAGCTGGCTATCTTTATTTCAAACCACCAAATCTTCCGCTTGCAGTGTCTGGAGAATTGGTCTCTCCTACATCAGTAAAGTGGAATTTCACAGATCAGGCAGATGATGAATCTGGTTTTTTGGTAAAGGATCTTGGCTTTGTTGAACAACAAAGAGAGTACGGAATAGATCTTTCTTCGATCACAGAGTCTGGGCTAGAAGAAAACACAGCTTATAGTAGATATGTTTATGCATTTAATTATTTTGGTGAAAGTCTTCCCGCTGGACCAATAAGCATCACCACAAGTATAGAATCAAACACAGGATGTCTAAATGGAATCCCAGGACTCACTTATATGGATCTAACTGCATGTGAGTTCAACAACGATGATGTTTTGCAAAGCGGATACTTTTTTACCAACAACGACACATTTGATGTTTCTGGATGGCAGTCAGGAGACAATACTTGGACCAATGACGATTTGGATGTAAACACTAGCTATCCTTGGAAAGTTGACTACCGCAATCAATCAGGAGATATCGTAGGTACTTATACTTTTACTGCTTATACGCTAGCTGAAACCCCAGGCAAACCCATATTGTCTGCATATAGATCTGGCAATTCTTGGAGCATAACTATGGAAGTAAATCCACTGAGAAACCCAGATTACACAGAATATGTCGTGACAGTTAACGGAGATTATTCTGACAAAATAGGGGGAGTTTCGGGAACCGAAAACTGGCAAACAGGTATTGATTGGAACTATAACAATGCTGAAGCAGGTAAGACATATACCGTAAGATCAAAGGCCCGCAATGGAGATGGAATAGAAACAGAATTTTCTGAGCCTGCTTTTATTACTATTACAGAAGAAGGATATAGAGAGCCCACGCGATTTGAAAAAATCATGGCGATTTTTAGAGATGCCCTCAATGCTTTTAGAAACAATTCGCTCGTCCAATTTGTAAATACAAATATCATAGCTCCGCTATTGATAGCTTTGGCGGCAATCAACTTGCTTACCACCATAGGTACCGCCATTATTCCTTTTATTTCTTATTTATGGCAACTTTTCACTGAGCCATTCATTTTCTTTATCGGAAAAAAGAGAAAGCCATGGGGAATTGTTTATAATGCTCTTACGAAAAAACCCATAGATCTCGTCACCGTAAGAATTTTTGAATCTCTTAATCGCAAGCTTATTGAAACTAGGATTACAGACAAAAAAGGAAGATTTGGTTTTATAGTTGATCCCGGAGAGTATTATATAGAAGTTGTGAAAGAGGGGTACAAGTTTCCTTCGATGAAAATGAAGCAAAGAGTCGAGGAAGTTTATGACAATGTTTATCTAGGGGGGAATATACAAGTTCCCAAAAATGATTTGGTGATAAATGTAAATATACCTATCGATCCGATGGTTGATAAAGTTGATGCCGCCGATGCGAGACAGATAGTAAAAAGATATTTGCTGAGAAGATTTAATCTTTTTATGGCGCTCATAGGCCCTGCTATTGCAGTTGTTTGTGTGTGGGTTTCTCCGACCAAACTCAACTGGATATTGCTGGGTATTCACGCTGTAGTATTATTCTTGTTCACCGTCTTTACTTTCCATAAACCAGGAGCCAGGTGGGGAATTGTCTATAATAGTATTTCCAGAAATCCAATTTCACTATCTGTAGTTAGGATATTTAGCAAAAAATACAATGAACTATTGGAAACTCAGGTTACAGATACCAGGGGTAGATTTGGTTTCATAGTCGGACCAGATACTTACAAGGTAACAGTTGAAAAACCAGGATTTAAGTTTCCGTCAGTCAAGGCTTTTGGGCTAAAAGATTATAAAGGAGATGATATCAAGGTGCTGGACAAGGAAGGCCATCTAGTAAAACTTAATATTCCAGTTGACCCAGGCTCAAATACAAATGATGTAAATTTGAATCCATCTTCGGATGCGAAAGAGGATTTCAAAGATCAAGTAAAGACCCAGAAAGAATCAAATGAATTCCTGAAAAAGTTTTTGAAAAAATAAGATCAATAAAAATTAGCGATGATTAGTTCTTTTTGATCTATTTTGTATTTTAACAAGCCCCCTGTCATAATATTTAAAGAGTATTATTCAATAAAAATAAAAAATGAAAAAAAGCAAATTTTATCGGAAAAGTGTTTATGTGACAGCATTTGTTTTGAGTTTCGTTTTTGTGTTTGGTTTGGATGTCAATATTTCGGATGCGGCTACGGGGTATTATTACGAAAGTTCTCCGTTTGCAAGGGCTATTGATATTAATGATAAAATTATAGGTGGGAGTATTAAGCCGTTTGAAACAAGTTTTAAGGGAGGACAGAGTGTCGCCCTGGGAGACATAAATGGTGATGGCGATGATGAAGTAGTAATTGGTTCTGGATATGGCAAAAAAGCTCAAGTCAAAGTTTATGATATGGGCGCTAATTTACTGGGAAAATTTTACCCAACTTTTTACACTGAGGGTGGAGTCAATCTAGCAGTGGGGGATCTAAATAATGATGGTAAAGACGAGATCGTTGTTAGCAAGGTTTTTGGTAATTCAAGAAATAGAAATGGTAATACTATAGAGGTTTGGGGAATTACCAGCGAGAATTTTGTTTTAAAATCCTCATTTGATCCTTTTTATGGGAAAAATTTTAGAGGAATCAGCGTTGCTTCCGGTGATATCAATGGAGATGGTGTTGATGAGATCATAGCGGCGCCTAGTACTTCGGGTGTAGCTAGGGTTGGTGTTTTCAAAATGGGTGGATATATGAGAGGTAGTTTTTTAGCCATGGATACAAAGAATTGGGGATCTGGAGTTAATCTTTCTGTGGGGGATCTAAACAATGATGGCAAAGACGACATTGTCGTAACTAGCTCCTCAAGATATCAAGTCAGGGATTGCTCTGGAAAAGTGACTTCTAGTACAGGTTTAGTAAAAGTCTTTTATCAAAGTGGAAACAAATTTTATAATGCTCACGAATTTTATCCGCTAGGAAAGAGTTATGAAGGAGTCATGAAGACAACGGTGGCTGATATAGACGGAGATTCGGTAGGTGAAATTGTTATTTCCAATAACAATCCAAGGTACAAACCCTCCCTCATGGCTTTCACTCGATATGGAAAAAATCTTAATAAGTATATGAGGATTGAAAACTATTATTATAGGGGTGGATTAAATATTGCTTCTGGGGAACTTGATTATACCGCTGGGAAAGAAATTATGGTTGTTCCCGATATCAGGAATTCATCCTCTTTTTCAATGGCTACTCCTGCTTGCGTAGAATAAGTAATTTTACACAACTAACGCCCTGCATAACGGGGCGTTTTTTGTTATTCTCATTGTAAACATAGCCCAAAAAATGCTATTATTCATACATAATATGCAAAAACATGGCCTCAAAAATGCAAAAATTTGTGCTAATAGATGGTAATGCTCTGGTTCACAGAGGATTTCACGCAATACCTCCATCCATGAAAACCAAGGATGGGATACTTACGAATGGAGTTTATGGTTTTACCACGATGCTCCTAAATGTTTTTACCAAGATTAAGCCCGAATACATAGCGGTTACCTTTGATAAGGCAAAGCCCACATTTAGACACGAGCTATATAAAGAATACAAGGCACAAAGAGTAAAAGCGCCACAGGAACTATACGATCAAATACCATTGGTAAAAAAAGTTGTGCGTGCATTCAATATTCCTATTTTTGAAAAAGATGGATTTGAGGCGGATGATCTTTTGGGAACTCTGTCTTTGGAAATTACAAAAAAATGTAGTTCTGCTGAAGTGATTATTGTAACCGGTGACTCTGACACCCTTCAGCTCATAAACGATAGAGTCAAAGTTTTTACACTCAAAAAAGGTTTTTCGGATACAGTGCTTTACGATGAGGCGATGATAAAAGAAAAATTTGGATTAGTTCCACTTCAGCTGATAGATATGAAATCTTTCGCAGGAGATCAATCTGACAATATCCCAGGGGTTAAGGGGATCGGGAAAAAAGGTGCAGAGGAACTCATTAAAAAATTTGGAACACTTGAAAAGGTTTTTGAAGCTTTTGAGAAAGAAGATTTGCGGCTTGAAAAAAGATACGCAAAAAAACTAGAGGGTGCAAAGGAGAGTGCCTTGTTTTCAAAGAAGTTAGTTACTATAAAAAAAGATGTTCCAGTCATATTTGATATGGAAAAATGCAAAATGAAAGATTTTTCTGCCGAGGAAGTCAGAGAAATTTTCAAAGAGCTAGGATTTAGAAGTCTGATGGATAGAGTGCCTAAAAGCGACAATGAAGAAAAAATTGAAAACAAACAGCAACAAACAAACTCATCATATAAAACTGTTTTCAAAGAAAGCGAACTAAAGAATATAGCTGAGGAAATCAAAAAGAGAGGTGAATTCGTATTTGATACAGAAACTACCTCTATAAACCCTATGAATGCAAAGCTTGTCGGCTTTTCTGTTTGTCTGGAGCCAAAAAAAGCTTTTTATATACCACTAAGACATGTGTTTTACGAAAATCCAGATATTAGTTCCGCACTACAAAAAGAAAATTTGATAGCAACTGAAAACCAGCTAGGTAGCGATATTGTTTTCAAGTATTTCAAACCAATTTTTGAAGACAAAAAAATAAAAAAGATAGGACACAATTTGAAGTATGACATGATTGTTATGGAAAACGAGGGAATCACATTTGATGGAGAGATTTTTGATACCATGTTGGCATCCTATGTATTGGATCCGGGTAATAGATCTCATGGATTGGATAAACTGGCTTTTAGAGAATTTGGATATGAGATGCTCGCGATAGATTCGCTCATTGGAAAAGGTAAAAATGAAATTACTTTTGATAAAGTTCCCATAGAAAGAGCAACTTTTTATTGCTGTGAGGATTCTGATTTTACGATGAGACTTTATTCAGTTCTCTCGGGTCAAATAGAGAAAATTTCCAAAGAACAAAAACAGAGTAAGTTTGGTAAAACCAGATATGATCTAGAATTTGTGCTAAACAAACTGGAGCTTCCCCTTGTTAGATCTCTTGTAGAAATGGAAAAAGCTGGTGTGGCTCTCGATACTGTTTTTATTTCGGATTTCGGCAAAGTAGTAGAGAAAGAAATCAAGGAGCTGGAAAAGAAAATCTATTTTCAAGGAGGAAAAGAATTCAATATCAATTCTACTCAGCAACTTAAAGAAATACTTTTCAAAAAACTAAAGCTTTCTACATCAAATCTCAAAACAACCAAAACAGGAATCTCCACTGCAGCGGGGGAGCTTGAAAAATTGAGGGGAAAGCATCAAATAGTAGAATATGTTTTGAGATACAGGGAGCTAAACAAGCTTAAAAATACTTATATAGATGCGCTACCTCTATTGGTAAACAAAAAAACCAAGAGATTGCACACCACATTCAACCAAACAGTTACAGCTACAGGTAGACTCTCTTCGTCTGATCCCAATTTACAAAACATACCAATCCGAACACCAGAGGGCAAAAAACTCAGAAGAGCTTTTGTGGCAAATAAGGGGTTCAAGCTTTTATCTTTGGATTATTCTCAGATAGATTTGAGGGTGATGGCTCACTACAGTGAAGACCCAGGACTCATAGATGCTTTCAAAAGAACAAAAGACATACACTCAGAAACAGCAGCCAAGATTTTTGGAGTAAAGGTTTCTCAGGTTATTCCTGGAATGAGGAGAGTGGCCAAGACTGTAAATTTTGGAGTGCTTTACGGGATGAGTCCATTTGGTTTATCCGAGTCGCTTTCTATAAGTAGAGAAAAAGCCAAGCACTACATAGAAACCTATTTCAAAAAATATGCGAGAGTCAAAGATTATGTAGAAAAGGTGCTCGATTTTGCTAAGAAAAATGAATATGTGGAAACTATGTTTGGTCGTAGAAGATATCTACCAGAAATAAATGCGTCAAATTTCATAGTTAGATCTGGCGCAGAAAGAATGGCTATAAATATGCCAATTCAGGGGACTTCAGCGGATATAATCAAATATGCCATGGTGGATGTGCAAAAGCTGGTTCAAGAAAAGTGGGCCAAGCATGCTAAAATGATTTTGCAGGTTCACGATGAATTGGTTTTTGAAGTCAGAGAAAATAGAGTGAAAGAATTTGCGAAAGAAGTAAAGAAAATAATGGAAGAAGTTGTCAAAATAAATGTTCCGATCAATGTAGATGCAGAGATAGGGGATAATTGGGAGGAATTGGAAGAACTTAGTATCTAAGGTCAAAAAACAAAAACCCGTAAAATATTTTTACTTTATAATAGATTTAAACCGTTTAATATCTTGCCGTGATTCTATTTATTTATGGTGAAGACAGTTACAGATCACTCCATAAACTCCAAAAAATAAAGGAGCGTTTTTTGACAGGCAAAAATGCATCTAGTAATTTTGCTGAATTCGAAATAGGTGAAAATGAAATGTCGACTCTTTCGCAATCAATTCAATCCATACCTTTTTTGGCTGAAAAAAGAATGGTGGTTATAAAAAACCTTCTCTCAAATGGTAAAAAGGATGTAAAAGAGCAAGTAGAAAAAATCCTTTCAGACAATAAAATTCCAGACACAACGATTGTTGTTTTTTATGAAAGAGGAAAAGCAGATAAAAGAACTGTGCTTTATCGCACCTTGAGCAAAACAAAATACGCAGAGGAGTTTAGTCCTCTGGAGGGAAGCAAGCTTCTAAACTGGATAAAATCTGAGGTAGCTAGAATTGGAGGCAAAATAACTAGTGGGGCTATAAATATGCTACTCGTGAATTGTGGAAATGATCTCTGGCAGATAATCAATGAAGTCTCAAAGCTCGTGGCGTATAAAAATAAAGAAGTTATCACGGAGGACGATGTGAAAAATATGGTTTCAAAAAAGTTTGATGACAATATATTCAATTTGGTGGACGCAATAGGATCAAAAAATCCCAAACTCGCTTTGAAATATTTGGATGAGCAGATAGAAAATGGAGTAGATGCAAATTATCTTCTCGCGATGATCGTATATCAATTTAGAAATTTAGTTTTTGTTAAACTTATGGATGAAGAGGGGATACCGATGAAATCCATGGGCTCTACTGCAAAAATGCATCCGTTTGTTTTAAGAAAGACTCTGTCTCAGGTGAGAAGATTTACCTCCATAGGACTTAGAAAAATTTATCTAAAGCTACTCGAAGTTGATATTGATCTCAAATCTGGTGCCAAGGGTGACGCTAGGACCATGTTAAGCACTTTGGTTATAGATCTTTGCTCATAAAATTAGCATTGTCATTATTTTAAAAAGATTAGAACTCAATTATTTGCACAAATTACAACCTTGTACAAAATATCATAATTCTTGTATAATAATTAGGATTTTCAATTATTAAATTCAAACAAAAATGGCTAAAAAGGTAGACATGTTTCGTCAAGAAGGAACTAATATAGAAATAAAAAGAAAAATTAAGAAGAAAAAGTCAGGTTTCTGGGGGTTTGGAGACAAAAACACCACTCCCAAAGCTCAAGTTCCTCAAGCTCCAAAAGAAATCAAAAAACCAGATCAGGTTGTGAGCGAGAAAACCTCAGAGGGAACAGACTGGTTGTACCGTCTTATAGAGGTTTGTGTGATTGTGGCTTTTGCGGGCATCCCAATATTCTTCCTGCCATGGGGCTCAAATATTTTTGAGTGGAACAAGCAATTTTTACTTTGTATATTGGCTCTCGTAGTTTTTGTAGCTTGGTTAGCTAGGGCAATGATCAAAAAAGAGCTTAGAAGTAGATGGTCTTTCTTTACTATTACGATATGCGTTTTTGTGGTTGTGATGCTTGTAGCCTCTTTGTTTTCTGTAAACAAAGTAAATAGCTTTTTCGGAGTAGAGGGATTGTTCAACGGAAGTTTTATCGGAATGCTTTCACTAGCTATTATTGTTATGGTTTCACTTCAGCTTCTCGGATCTCAGGTTTTTGTAAAAAAAGCGATGAAGGTATTTTCAATAGTGTCTATCGTTATAGCTATTGTAAATATATTCAATGCGTTTGGTTTCTATCTCATTCCATGGGAAGAAGCAAAAAGCGCGCTATTCACTTTGACTGGAAATTCTATAGTCCTACTCTCAATATTCCTGGCAACAGCTTTGTCTATAAATTTGGGAGGAGCTATTGTCTCAAAACTCAAATATGAAAAATTCATTTTCCTTGCTGGAGCTATCTTGAGTTTCGTCGCTATGTTTCTTTTTGATGTGAGATCTGGCTGGCTCGTGAGCGTTGTTTCTCTTGTGATACTTTTCGCATTTAGCGTGGTAAGAGTAGAGAGCCTGAAAAACAAAATAGTATGGGCAGTGCCTGTATTTTTGGCTCTCGCAGTCCTATTTATATTTGTTCCGGGTGGAGAAATGTTTAACCTCAAAACTCCTTCTGAAATTTCACTTGGAAAACCAGTGTCAGTTGATATCGTAAAAGGAGTACTAAAAGACAGACCAATATTTGGTAGCGGACCAGAAACTTTTTCTTACGATTTCGCCAAATACAAAACAGATGATTTCAACAAGTCAGCTATCTGGAGCCTTAGATTTGATAAGGCGGGAACGGAGTTTCTACACAGCCTAGCTACTATGGGGGTTGTGGGTACTTTGTGTTTCTTCTTTGTTGTGTTTGCTTTTGTTTGGACTGTTATAAAGGGGATAGTAAGAATGAAAGATGGTAGCTCTTGGGTTATCCCAGTCTCTTTGTTTTCTGCTTGGTCTGCGGTTTTCTTGGCTACTTTTCTTTACTCGTTCAATACAACTACCTACGCTATTATGTGGATGCTGATGGCTTTGACTCTCATATCTGTCAGGGGAGAAATAGTGGGAGATAGGGTGACATCATTGAACTTACAATCATCAGAAAGAGCAAGACTCATAACAGCATTTGCATTTCTTATAGTGTTGGTTGCTGCAGTGGCTGGATTTTATTTTGTCGGAAGAATATATGCTGCTGAAGTTTTGTATGCCAAAACTATCAATGTTCCGCAAAACGAAAAAGAGCTTACTGAAAAAGGCGAGGCTCTCGCAAAAGCACTTAGCTATAACTCTCTTAGATATGTCTATGCTATTGAGCATTCAAAGGTGTTAACAAATTTCGTTATTCTTGAGGCTTCCAAAGAAGATCTAGATGCAAACAAAGTTTCTTCATATATTGATGCTTCTATAAAATCAGCTAGATATCCAATTGATAATGGGGGAGGCAAGGATGTTTCCGTTCATGAAAATTTGGGAAGAATTTATGGAGAAATAGGTGCTTATGTAAATGGTGCTGACTCGTGGAGTATCGAAGCTTTTCTTTCTGCCATAGAACTTGATCCCAAGAGTCCAACTTTGTATCTCGAACTTGCGAAACAATATGTTAAGCAAGGTGATAGAGTTTACACTTTGGCAAAACAACAATTTGAATTGCAAAACAAGGATCAGCAATTTACTATATCAGATGAATTTCAAGAGCAGCTAGATGGATACAATACGAAAGCAGAAGATATGGCTAAAAAATCTATAGAACTTAAATCGAATTATGTTGATGCTCTAGTTAGCGTTGCCCAAGTCCAAGATAGATTGAAGAAATTCGATGATGCTGTATCTAGTATTGAAAAAGCTAGATTAGTTCTTCCTGAAAATGTAAACGTGCTCTATGAAGAGGGAAGAATAAAATATAATAAAGGCGACAAAACAGATGCTGAGAAAATATTTCTCAAAGTTTTGGAAAAAGACGAGAAATATCAAAACGCAATATATAGCTTGGGAGTGATTTATGAGTCTAAAGGAGAAAAGAGCAAGGCAGTGGAGCAATACGAAAAACTTTTGCAGCTCTCTCCCGACAACGAACAAATAAAAACCAAGCTCAGTGAATTGAGATCGGGTGCGAGTGCAAAAACTAACACGATTTCTGAAGACGCTGTTTCTCCTGAATAAGCATTTTAAATCACTATATTAAAAAAGAGCGCCTTTGGCGCTCTTTTTGAGTGTTTTTGCCTATGTTGAGCGCGTAATTTTTGTGACTTTTCCACACTTGTTAAACTGTCAGAATTGTGATATAATTTTAATTAAGTAAATATCGATTTTTGCCCTAATAATAGGGCATTGAAACCAAAACAAATTTGGCACTCTTTTATTGTAAAATGAGCAAAATAAAAATCAAAAAAATACTTAATATGGTTGCTCTCGTGGCGTCAGCTATAGCGCTGATTTTTGCTTTGTTGGGATATTTCGGAAACAGCGACATAAGAACTGCCGAAGCCTATGATAATATGATTAATTTTCAGGGTCTTTTGAGGACTCCTGCAGGAGAAAATGTGAGTGATGGAAATTATCAAATAGTTTTCAATATCTATAGTTCGGAAAATGGTGGAGGTGCATTATGGTCTGAGACTCACGGATCTGTATATGTGCATGATGGAATTTTCAATGTAAATTTGGGAGAAACCAATCCTATAAATTTAAATTTTTCTAACTCGGTTTATTATCTAGGAATCAAGGTGGGATCAGATAGTGAGATGACCCCACGCGCCAAAATAGGTGGAACTGTATATAGTTTGAATTCTGAAAAAATAGGTGGGTATTTGGAATCAGAAATAACTTTGGATTTCGTTGCTGAAAGAGGAGCTATCACAGACGAAGATATTGTGATGCAGGCAAGTTTGAGAGTGGATGGTATTTTGAGATCAAATGGGCAGGTGATTTTGGGTGATGGTGGAGACAATGTTTCTATTTCTGGAACCGATATCTCTATAACATCAAATACAGCTAATAGTATTAATTTCAATAATTCTGACGGAATTACATTTAGTGATAGTAGAATCACTACCGCTATACCATTTTCATTAACTGCAGATACCGCTTCATTCAACGCCGCATTTGCTGCAGGAGATAGGGGGATAGTTGATGCTTTGATTTCTTTGTCTGGCGCTTCGGGTGGGCAGTGGACTATAACAGGAACAGTTTTGCACCCAACAGTATTAGCCAATGATGTTTCTATCGGGGGCGACACACTTGCCTCAGCTTTGTCTGTAGATGTAGATCAGAACACTTTGAGAATAGGCGATGGATCTACAACCAATTCGGTATTGAACATGTATTCAGTAAATGGCAGTACGGGATCTATTGCTTATGTAAATTCGGATTCATTTTCTATTTCTGGATCTTCACTTGTTTTCAATGGCACCTTAGGAACATGGACATTTGCTCAGGCCAACTCGGCTCTAACTCAAACGGGTGTTGGACAAGTAACTTTCTCTGGAAATGTGGATGCTACAAACGGTCTTGATATAACAGGCGCTAGTTTTACCGTGAATGGAAACTTCTCAATCACTACTGCTGGAGCAATAAACCAATCAGCAAATCAACAAGTTACTTTCACAGGAAATCTAGATGCGAATAATGGTATAGATATCACCGGAGCTAACCTTACGATGGGTGGAAATAGTATCACGGGAATAGGTACAAATCTTACTGCGAATGGAGCACTTACCGTGGGGACTGGGGGACAACTCACTCTTGGTGATGGAGGAGATGCTATTTATATCAATTCATCTGACTGGGATATTTCTACTACTGGTGACATAGCTGGAATAGGAAATATAACTGCGGATGGAAATATCAATTTTGCAAGTGCGCAAATTTTGGGTGGATCTCCATTTGTTTTTGAGGGTACTACTGATAACAATGTTTTTAGTACTTTTGTTATTACCGATCCAACTGGAGCAGGAAACACTATCACTTTTCAGGATGCTTCGGGAACTGTCGCGTATCTCACAGATATACCAGCAGGGGCTGGACTTTGGACAGATGCAAATCCTGGAGATGATTATATTTATCCCACGCCAGCTTACTCTGACAATGTTGCGATAAGTTCGGGACTACTTAGTATTGGCACTACTCCAATTGCAGGATATAGTTTGAATATTTTGAATTCCTATGAAGACGGATACGGAATAAATATCGCAATGGATAGTGCGCTCGGTACCATTAATGGTATCAATATTTTGGTGAATGGTGCTTCTGACAATAACTACGGAATATATTCTGAAGTAGCCAATGCAACCAACAATTATTCAGGAGTTTTTATGGGGGGAAATTTTGGAATCGGTACTGATGTTCCCTCGTATAGATTTCAGCTAGATGATCTTACTGTTCCCTCTGGTCAAGCCATAGGAGCTGAGATTCTTTTCAATACTGACACGATTATAAATGATAGTTACAATGCTGGTCTTAGGGTTTTGAATACCTCTCGTTATTCAGCTAGGGATAATATAGCAATAAGAGGGGAAGCAACGGGATTGGGTTCTATGGAAGAGCGTCATATAGGTATATATGGTTTTGCAGATGAATCTTCTGATTCAAATATTGGTGTTTATGGTATTGCGAGGGGTAGCGTAGTTAATGGCGGTTGGGCTATAGGTATCTATGGAGAAGCGCAAGATGCTGACAATGTCTGGGCGGGTTGGTTTGAAGGTGATGTTAAAGTCACCGGCATGGTTGATGCAGGTGATCTGATGAGCAATGGAGATATATATTGTAACTACGACGGTGGAGCTGGCGGCGGAAGTGAAAATTGTTATTTGTATTTTTCAAATGAAGCAAATCCTACTGATAAATATCTTTCATGGAATAATGCGGAAGATCGTTTTGATATCAATGATTCTTTCTATATAACTGGTGAGGCTTATGTTTCTACGGTGCTCGGTGTTGGTATTGATGTGGATACTACAAGGGGTATAAATGTTCTTAATGGTGAAGATAATGGTTATGGAATATATATAACAAAAACTGGAGCTGGCAATACCTATGGAGCTTATGCAACAAATGATCGAGCAGACAATGGCTATGGTTTTTATGGAGAAGTGTCTACAGCATCTGCAAATGGTTACGGCATATATGGCATAGTTACAACAGCCGGTGCTGATGGTTACGGAGTATACGGAGAGAGTGCTGATGCTACGGATGCTAATTATGGTGGTAGGTTTGTGGCTTCAGGAGCCGCTACTGAAAACTTTGGTTTATATGTGACTGCTGAAGGAGGCGTTACCACGAATCAAGCTATTCATGGAGAAGCTACTTTGTCTCAAGAGGATGGAGAGTCTGGTTATTATTTCTTAACGACTTCATCTAACCTCGGAGTTGCTACTCAATACGGAGCTTCATTTAGTTTTATTTCATCTGTCGCAGATTCTGGCAATAGTCAAACAAGAACATTAAATGTATACAATTCAACAACCGTTGGGGACGATGCCACGGCTAGAGTTGACGGTATTTATGTTTCTCCAAATGTGACTCTTGGAGCTCATACTGATACGAGTGTTTATGGCGGTACTTTTAGTGTAAATACCGGAGCTAGTAATAATTATGGTATAGCTAGCTATGCTAGAGGTGGTGTTTCAAATATTGCGGGAGAATTTTTAATAGTCGCTGGCGGATCAGGAAATGATTATGGTGTGAAAAGCAGTATTACTGATGGTGCCGGTGGTACAAACTATGGAGGATATTTCTATGTTGGTTCTGGAACTGCGACTTCGGGTTACGGCGTTTATGCTAGATCGGTTGCCGAAGGCGCTGCTGTTAATTATGGTATATATGCGACCGCAGATAGCGGTTTGGTTAACTGGGCTGGATACTTTGCTAGTGGAAATGTAAATATTTCGGGGGATTTATATATGCAAGAAGTTGCAACTATTTATAAAGACAGAGATGCTGATTTTAGATATGTTGGTATTAATGTTGCGCATAACTCAACCTATCCATTATATGTTTCTGGTGACGCTTATGTTGCAAATGGTGGTTTGGGGGTTGGCGTTGCTGAGGTCAATGATGGTTATATACAGGCAAACAGCAGACTGGGAGTTGCTATGTCTCCTTCGTACCCGCTTGATATTACCGGAGCAGCTAGGATTTCTACTAATCTCGCTGTGAATGGTGTTAATCCTAATTCTTCTTATGGAGTTTATGCCTACTCTTCTAGTTCCACTGGGCGTGCTTTATTGGGATGGGCAAATTCCGCAACGGGCACAAATTATGGTGGATACTTTCAGGCCAACGGTACGGGAACCGCTACGCATTATGGTATTTATTCAACTGCGTCTGGTGGAGCAACTAACTGGGCTGGGTATTTTGATAGTGGAAATGTTTATGTAGCAAATGATTTGGGTGTGGGAACTAGCCCGTCTTATAAACTGCATGTTGTGGACTCTACGGATGTTTTAAGGGATGCATCAATTTTTCTGCAACAAACAAATACCGCAAATGCAGGGGTGGGGGAAGATTGGACAACAGCTATGCGAATCGTGATGACATCAACAGGTAGCGCCAATTCTTTGGGTTTTGCTTCGGAAGTTTATAGGAGTGGAGCCAGTACGGTTTCTGAATGGTCACACGGATTGCAAGGTTATGTAGATCCCAAATCTGACGATCTTTATGTTGCTGGTGTTGATGGTAGAATTCAAGATGCATCTACGGGATATAATGCTGGAGTTCAGGGTCGTGTAAACACAAATGAGGCTCATAGAATAGAAGTAAAAAGCATAGGTGTTTCCGGACAAAACGTTGTTAAATCAAATATTTCTGACTCAGAAGATAATTATATATTGGCAGTAGAAGGACTTGTTAGCATAGAAGAAGATTCCATTATAGATATGGGAACTGGCCCCGGAACTTTTTCGCTGATGGGTGGATATTTTGCGGTTGATGCTTGGGATACCGCAGTGATTAGGGATACTACGCTCGTGGGTATGTATGGAGCAGTTTATAGCCCTAGCGATTCGGCGGTGTATCAGGATCTAAACACAGTTGCTGTTTATGCTGATGCAATCGCTACGAATGTTACTGGCACTCTCGGCAGAACAAATTATGGTTTGTATGCAAAATCACTGGGAGCCAGATCGAACTATGGAGCATATATAGAAACTCAAAATGGAACTGGAACTGATTATGGAGCTTATATAAACTCAGCTTTTGCTGATGTTGATTACGGTATATACATAACAGGTGGAACCACTCCACTTGCAGTTGTTGCTGGTACGCAGTTGGCATCGTCCAAAGCTGTGAATGTGACAGCGACTGGTCCAGCAGGAAGCAGCTCTGACGGTATTTATATGGGATATACTGCTGGCGCCATGAATGGTAGTGATACTCAAAGGGGCCTAGCAGTATCAATAACCAATGCGGTTCATAGCGGTGCATCAAATAATTTATATGGTGTTGATATTCAGATTGCATCAGCTCATGCAAATGCCACAGAAACGGCTTTGAATATAGGCGGTACAGCTGATTATGGTGTTTATATCGGTGGTACTTATGGAAATTACGGACTTGATGTAAATGGTGGAAATGTTTATTTGGAAAATATTACATATCTTGGCACGACTTCAGTGTATTTTGATACTGATGGAACTTTGAATTTGGGTGGTACTACTTATAGAGTAACAAACGCAGGTGATGGAGATTTTAGATATGTGGGCATAGGAATTGATCCAAATGCTAGTTATCCATTGTATTCGGGTGGTAACGCATATCTTACAGCTACAACCTATATGGGAGATACTGGAAACTATTTTGATACCAATGGAAATCTCATATTTCCTGCATCTGACTATATTCAGTTTGATACTTCTAGTACAAGAATTTCAGCTAATTCTGATGCTTCAGAGGATTTGCTCATCACCGCTGCAGACGATGTTTACTTCAATCCAACCGGAAATGTGGGCATAGGAACTTCTGATCCGGGTAGAAAACTTGATGTTTATCATGATACTAATGCTGCGGCAGGTATTGTCGTCGGAAATCAAAATGCCGGCGCGCTCGCGGCGGCTGATGTTGGTCTTTCTGGTCAAAGTACTTGGTTAGAAATTGGTGCTGCAAGTCAGGCAATGGCTGGTTTGTATGCTGATGCAGGTTATATTTACGGAGAAAATACAAATAGTGGTGGATTTCTGTTGGATCAGCAAGGTGCTTACCCAATCAGTTTTCTTACAAATGGCACGAGAAGAATGGTTGTGGAGGGTGACGGGCAAGTTTTAATCGCTCCTTCTGGAAGTGGAACAGCTGGTTATCCTTTGGATGTGCAAACAGACTCAGCATCTGGTTATGTTGCTAACTTTTTCAACGACGGAAATAACGCAAATAGATATGGAATCAGGATACAGGCAGGAGCAGATGATGGCACCGGAACCACTTATTACATAAATGCATATGATGGTGATGGAACCAATGTTGGTTATATTCAGAATAACGGAGGAACATTCTCTTTAGCTGATGCTTCTGACAGTAGAAAGAAAACCAATATTGCTGATGCCGATATTGATGCTTTAGGTATTATAAACGCTTTGACGGTAAGGCAATATAATAGAAAACAGGATCCTGATGGTCCAACTATCTATGGTTTCGTAGCTCAAGAAGCTCAAGTAGTTTTCCCAGAAATGGTGAGTGAAGGAAATGATGGATATTTGGCTGTAGCGAAGGATCTATTGATTCCAGTTTTGACTCTTGCCATGCAGGATCAACAAGTTATGATAGATAAAAATGGACAGCTTATCTCAAATATCGATAACAGAATGGATGATAGCGAGGGAGATATTGTTTCGATTAACAGCGCTTTAGCGAAAAACAAAACTCAACACACTTCGTTCTCCAATGATATTTCTGATTTGATAAATAGAATCTCCGGCATAGAGAACTCTCTTGCTGTGTACTCTGGTATTGGCGAGTTGTCTGGAGATTTTAGTGACGATTGGAATAAGATATTTTCACTAGATCCAAAACTTTTTGAAAATAACTCGGGCAGAAAGAGTATAGGCTACTTAGTGGGTCAGTTAGAGTCTTTGGGACTTACAAATTTGATTTCTTACAATTCAAACGGAGATGCGGTTGCAGTTGATTATAGTAAATTACCCGTGTATTTATTGGAAATAGATAAAGCTCAAACTACTTCTCTGGGTGATATGATTTCAAGAATTGAAAATGTGGAAAGCAAACTCGGAATTGATCAAAATGCAAATGCAATAGATGGTGATTTCTCTGTTTCAGGCATGATCACCACAGGATCAATTGTTGGTGCGAGCAACAAATGGTCAATAGATGAGAACGGAAATCTATTTGTAAAAAGTATTTCTACTGAAGAGCTTAAAATATACGAAAAACCAAATGGCTCGGCTGGATCTGGAATAGTTAAAAAAGGATCGGATGAGTTTGCAGTAGAAAATCTTTCAGTAATTGACACTACAAAAGTTGTTGTGACATTTGAAAATGATTATGCTCCAGCAACTAGATACTGGATAGAAAAAGATTCTCCAAATGGATTTATTATCAAGTTTGATACAGCAGTGGGGGATGATGTAGGATTCAATTATTTCCTCATACAATAGTTTTCGCTAAAATTTAAAACCGCGATATATTTCGCGGTTTTTTTGTTGTTTTTCCGAGTTTAACGATATAAAAACAGCGCCAAATTTTGACGCTGTTTGTTTGATTATTTTTTGATCTTGAGTTTCTTGGTGAGCCTTGATTTGAGTCTTCGTGCTCTGTTTGTGTGAATCAAATTGGTCTTGGCTGATTTATCTAGGATTTTTTGAAGTGCAGATACTTTCTTTTTTGCATCTTCTTCTTTTCCTGCTGTTATTAGTTTTTTAATCTCTGTGATAGCTTTTTTGAGCTTAATTTTCTTTTCAAGATTGTGCGCTGTTCTTCGTTTAGTTTGTCTGATAGCTTTTTTAGCTGATTTTAGATTTGCCATTATATTAGGTTATAGGTTATAGGTGTTAGGTTTTAGTTACTTGGCTAGATGCTATGCGCTAGGGATGTTTAATTTTGATATCAAGCCATTTATCATTTTCATTACCTCAGTGAGTGAAAACATAAATGAATTAAATTCCTCTTCTTCTATGTAATCTAATTCTCTTGCTATTATAATTTGTGTTTCAAGTTCGGCTCCAGATCCCAGAGCAATGAATAGAAACTGTCTAAAGTCTTTTCTAGTACTTCTGTTTCTTCCCTCCGCGATATTTGAAGCTATTGAAATTGCACTTCGTCTTATTTGTGCAGACAAGCAATAAAGCTCGTGTTTTGGGAAATTATTGACTATTGAGTATGTTGTTTTTATTAACTCAATAGACTTTTGCCAAACCAAAAGATCTTTGAAGCTTTTTATTACTCTTTTCATTTTCCCTCCTGCTAAATAATTATTGTGTCATGGATTGGTGCGTCTAAAACCTAAAACCTGACACCTAGTACCTAGATAAGTACCTTTTTCGGATAATACATTAGATCCGGATTTTTTTCAAGTATCGAGAGAATATTTTTACTAGGATCGATGGCTATTACTCTCTGATCTTTGAGTTCGCATTTTATTGGTTGACCCATCTTTATATGCGAGATTTGATCTGGATTTGCTATGAAACTTGGTAGATCTATAGCTTTTCCTGAAGGAATTAGATACTTATTTATTGAATCTCTTGTGATAGCCTCAAGTGGCACGCTTTCTTCTATATTGAAATTTCCCGATTTGGTTCGCATTAGATCATTTACATAGGCCCCGCATCCCAATATCTTTCCTATGTCGTGTGCGAGCGATCTTATGTAAGTACCGCTAGAGCAGTTTATTTTTACTTTAAGTAGGGGGTAGTGATATTCTATTATTTCAAGTTCGGATATGGTGATTTTTCTGGCCTCTCTTTCTATTTCTTTCCCAGCCCTAGCTAATTCATACAGTTTTTTGCCTTTTATTTTAATAGCAGAATACATGGGGGGAATTTGCTCTATCTCGCCTGTGAATTTTTTTAAAGCGGTGCGGATTTCACTAAGGGGAATAGATGTAATTTTGCTTATATTGGTCTGTTTTCCTGTTCTGTCATGGGTATCAGTTTCCATGCCAAGTATGAAATCAGCTACGTACTCTTTGGTGTCGTTAACCAGATATTCCATGAGTTTCGTAGATTTATCTATAGCTATCACAAGAACTCCCGTGGCAAATGGATCTAGTGTGCCTGCGTGCCCAATTCGCCTTGTACCAAGTATTGATTTGAGCTTTTGGGCAACTCCATGAGAAGTGATGTTTTCTGGTTTATTGATATTTAAAAATCCTGAAATCATAATCTTATTTATGGGTTTTAAGTTTATTTATTTCATCTCTAAAATAAGCTGCTTTTTCAAATTCAAGATTCTGAGAGGCTATTTGCATTTTGGATTTGAGCTCTTTGATGAGCATTTCTTTTGCGGACTTATTTATCGGCTTGGTCCATGATTGGTTTTGCTCCGATGCCTTTTCTTTTTTATTGCCTCCAAGTCTTGTTTCGCTTATTTTTTTCATGATTGATTTTGGAGTAATTCCATTTTTCTTATTGTACTCTTCCTGAATTTTTCTTCTTCTCGATGTTTCATTTATGGCTCGCTTCATGGAGCCGGTGATTTGGTCGGCATACATTATTACTTTTCCATCCGAGTGTCTTGCGGCGCGTCCCATGGTTTGGATTAGAGAGACATCGGATCGTAGATATCCCTCTTTGTCAGCGTCCAATATTGCCACGAGCGACACTTCTGGCAAATCCAGACCCTCGCGAAGTAGGTTAATTCCCACTAAAACATCGTATTTACCAAGCCTTAAATCTCGAAGAATCTCCAATCTTTCCATGGTATCTATATCTGCGTGTAGATATGCCACTTTGATTTTTTGTTCTTTTAAGTATTTAGCTAAATCTTCCGCCATTCTTTTTGTAAGAGTTGTGATTAAAACCCTTTGCTTTTTATCTGTTATTTTTCTGATCTCGCTGATTAGATTTTCGATCTGATTTTCAGTTTTCTTTATCTCAATTTTTGGATCTAGGAGTCCCGTTGGTCTTATTAGTTGCTCTGCTATGTGTCCTTTTGATTTCTTGATTTCGTATTCTTTTGGAGTTGCTGAAACAAAAATAGTGTATGGGAGTTTGCTTTCAAATTCCTTGAAATTGAGTGGGCGGTTGTCTAGGGCGGAGGGTAGTCTGAAGCCATTTTCTATTAATATGGTTTTTCTAGATCTATCTCCTTCGTACATGCCTCCTGATTGGGGGATACTCATGTGTGATTCGTCTATAAACATCAGAAAATCCTTTGGAAAATAATCCATGAGTGTATTTGGTGGTTCTCCCGGGGATCTCCCGTCCATGTACCTAGAATAGTTTTCTATACCTGAAACTACGCCTGTTTCTTTTAGCATTTCTAGATCAAACTCTGTGCGTTGTCTTATTCTTTGGGCTTCTACTAGTTTATCGTCTTGCTCAAATTTTTTGGATTGAATAGTTAGCTCGTTTTTGATTTCAGCTGAAACTCGCTCTATTTCTTCTCTCGGTGTTACATAGTGAGTGTTTGGAAATATTAACGCGCTAGCTAGTTCTTTCTTTTTATTTCCTGTGATTGCGTTTACTTCCGTGATTTTTTCTATGTTGTTTCCGAAAAATTCTACTTTTGTAATAGTTTCATCTTCAAAACTTGGAAAAATATCTATGGTGTCGCCCTTTACTCTAAAAGTTCCTCTATGAAAATCTATGTCGTTTCTTTGATATTGGATGCTTACTAGTTTTTTGATCAATTCTTTAGTAGTAAGCTTATCTCCCTTTTTTAGCTCTATTTTTTCTGAAGCGTATTCTGCTTTATTTCCTAGTCCATAAATACAAGAAATACTTGCAACTATTATTACATCTTTTCTTGTAAGCAATGACACGGTTGCTTTATGTCTCAATCTTTCTATTTCCTCGTTTATGTCTGATTCTTTTGCTATGTATAGATCCTTGCTTGGAATATAGGATTCAGGTTGGTAGTAGTCATAATAACTAACGAAATATTCGACGGCGTTTTCTGGAAAAAATTCTCTAAATTCGGATGCCAATTGAGCGGCTAGCGTTTTATTATGAGCTAGTATGAGTGTGGGTTTGTTTATTTTGGCTATTACATTTGCCATAGTAAAAGTTTTGCCAGATCCTGTGACTCCTAATAAGGTTTGAAATTGATTTTTCGATTTTATCCCATCGATAAGCGCCTCGATTGCTCGGGGCTGATCTCCTGTGGGCTTGAATTTTGATACTAGCGAAAACTGCATTTTGGAGGGTTAAAACTTGCTAAGAGTGATTATTAATGGCAAATAATAGCCTATATATCTTAATTTAGTTTGGCTTTTCACACAAGGTCGCAAATGGTATTATATAGAGGTAAATATATCTAATTTTAGCCAATATGATTGAATACATAAGAGGAAAAGTGATTGACAAAGATGAGCGTGGAGTGGTAGTTGATGTAGCAGGGGTGGGATATAGAGTTTTTTTAAACGCCAAATCCCTAAGTAAGGTTATAGCAGGTGAGCAGACTGAAATCAATACTTATATGGCAGTAAAAGAAGATTCACAGGAACTCTATGGGTTTATGGAAAAAAATGAGCTAGAATTTTTCAAGATGCTTATAAGTGTTTCAGGAATAGGACCAAAAACTGCTCTAAATTTTCTGACTATTTCATCTGTTTCTGAAATCAAAAAGGCGATTGCCTCTGAGGATCCCGCTATGCTCACAGTTGTTCCTGGAATAGGCAAAAAAACTGCAGAGAGGGTTATCGTGGAACTTAAAGAAAAAGTTGAGATGATAGGATTCACAAAGAGGGGCAAAAAAGAAAAAGCCTCTCATGCAGATGCAATTCAGGCGCTCGTTCAGCTTGGATATGGACAAAGCGATGCTAGACGCGTGCTTATGGATATTGATGACAAAATTCCTCTAGAAAATAAAATCAAAGAAGCGTTAAAAAGATTAAATAATTATTAATTGTTTCGCTCCGAGTCTATGAACATTAGATTTGCTAAAAACGAAGACAGACAAATTTGGGATGCTTTCGCGAGAGAGCATTCTTTTGGTACGCTACAGCAATCTTGGGTGTGGGGTGAATTTCAAGAGGATTATGGATTCAAAGTTTTTAGAATTATCGTTGAAGAAAAAAATGAAATCTTGGGAATAGCTCAGGCGATGCTTTATGATATGCCATTTGGAAAATGGTATCTGTATGTGGCAAGAGGTCCACTCGTAACTCAAAAACTAAGTGACCAATCAAACAAAGTACAAGTATTCGATTTGATTTTAAAGGAACTAGAAAATATCGCGTTAAAAAACAAAGCAGTATTTACCAGAATCGATCCTTGTTTCGAAAAATCAAAACCAAATGCTATTGCAGATAAGCTCAAAGTTATCGGCAAAAAATCTTTCAAACAGGTTCAGCCAGAAGAAACATTGATGATAGATCTTTCTGGAAGTGAAGATGAGCTTCTAGCATCCATGAAATCCAAATGGCGATACAATATAAAGCTCGCTCAGAAAAAGGATATAAAAATCACTACGCCCAAGAGCGGAGGAGTAGATGCTTTTTATGAATTGGCAAAGTCCACTTCAGAGAGAAATGCATTTTACTACCACCCCAAAAAGTATTACGAAAAACTGGTAAACAAACTGGGTAATAGGTGTAGTGTTTTTGTAGCAACTTACAAGGACATTCCCATTGCTTCAAGTATTATGTTTTATTTTAAAAATACTGCTATATATGCTCACGGAGCCTCTTCTGACGAGCACAAAAACCTCATGGCGCCTCATTTGATACAGTGGGAGGCTATTCGAAACGCCAAAGGTAGAGGATTTGATTTGTATGATTTTTACGGCATTGCTACGGAAGGAGAAAAGCTTCAAAGCTGGCAGGGGATTACTAGGTTTAAGATGGGCTTTGCTCCCGAGGGATCAAAATTCGCAAGACATATCAAATACGTCGGAGCCTATGATATTGTTTATGATAAATTTAGCTATGGTTTGATAAGACTAGCCAAGAAATTGAAAGGCAAAAAGTAGGTAAGGGGATAGCAATAGGATCCAACATCAAACAATCAAATGACAATTCGTAAAGTATTACACAAATTGACTCCTAAGTTTATTACAAAAGGATATAGAATATCCCGCGCTTTTGTTGCGAATGCGGTTTATGGCTTTCCCTCCAGAAAATTAAAAGTAATAGGTGTAACTGGGACTGATGGCAAAACAACTACTTGCAATTATATTTATTCTATTTTCAAAAATGCTGGCAAAAAAACGGGTCTCATGACCACAATAAATTTTGCCATAGGTGATAAAGAATGGGTAAACGAGACCAAGATGACCACTGTTTCCACTTTTGCTTTACAGAAAATGATCAAAAAAATGGTAAATGCTGGCGTTGAATATTTGATTCTTGAAGTTTCGTCTCATGCATTGGATCAGGACAAAGTTTGGGGGGTGAAATTTGACGGTGCGGTGATAACAAATTTATCCAGAGAGCACTTGGATTATCACAAGACCATGGAGGAATATGAAAAAGCTAAAATTAAATTATTCCAAACATTATTTACCCAATACCTCAAAACAAGGTCCAGAAAAGTTAGCGTTATTAATGGCGAAGAAAATTTTACTGAAAGATTTTTGAAATACAGTGTTTCGGATAATTATATCTACCAATTTTCTACTTTAGCTAAAAATCAAAACATCAAAGGGCTAAACATTGTTTCAGCTAGAAATGTAAAAACAAAACCAGATGGCATAGATTTTGCTGTGACCAGAAATGGAAAAGAACTTACGGCTATAAGTCTAAAAATGATGGGTATTTTTAATGTTTACAATGCGCTCACTGCTATCTCTACTTCACTTGGATTTGGGCTCTCAATGAATGATTGCAAAATTGGTTTAGAGAAAGTAGGGGGACTCCCCGGTAGAGTCGAGCTAATTGATGAAGGACAAAGTTTCAAAGTCATCGTTGATTATGCGGTAACTCCCGCTGCTCTTGAAAAACTGTACAAGGGCGTAGTTGTTCCGATGAAAACACAGGATACATATTCAGAAACAAAAATAATTGGTGTTTTCGGGTCATGTGGAGATAGGGATAGAGAAAAAAGACCAATTATGGGTGAAATAGTTAGTAAATATGCGGATATTTGTATACTCACAAATGAGGATTCTTGGTTCGAAGACCCAGTGAGGATTATAGATGCGATAGAAAAAGGAGTTACGAAAAATATGTCTTTGGTAGCTAATTCTTCTGACATAAAAAACAAAAGTTACTTTAAAATTATAGATAGGTTGCGGGCTATCCAAAAAGCATTTGCTATCGCCCGAGCTCAAGATATAGTGGTCATCACCGGAAAGGGAGCTGAAACAGGAATGCAAATAGGGAGCAAGAAAATTCCATGGAACGAACGAGAAATAATTAGAGAAGAACTTAAAAGAATAAAAAAATAAGCTCTGTTACCAGAGCTTATTTAAAAAGAATTTCATTAGAACATCCAGTAAGATATCAACGCAACGAGAATTCCTACCACGACTCCTCCTATTACTTCAGCGGGTGTGTGTCCCAATCTTTCACCTAGATGCTTGTATCCGTTTTTGTCTATGTCTTTGCTTTCTTTTACTATTTTATTCAAAGCTTTGCTGTGCTCTGAGAGGTGCATCCTTAGTCCTAGTGCATCTCGTATGATAACAATTAACAAGACCACCGCTACCACGAATACCGGAGAATTCCATCCAGCATAGAGTCCTGCCGTGATCGCTGCTGAAGTGGTGAGTGCGGTGTGTCCAGATGGCATTCCGCCATATGCAGCGAGATGTGATAATTTAAAAGGTTCTTTGTAGGTTTTAATAAGTATTTTTGTTCCTTGAGCTACGGCAAATGCTATAATAGGAACAAACAATAGTAGAATTTCCATATGTCTATTTAATTTCTAAAACTCAAAATTTGATTTTCAAATTCTGAATCTTGGAAATAAAACTTACAATGGATGTTGCAATAATTCCAGGATACAATCCTGGCAAGAGACTTGAAAAAGTTATCAAAGAAACTATTGGTTATGTAGATAGCGTTGTTTTTATTGATGATGGATGCACTGACACTTCTTTGGAAATAGCTAGAAAGTACAATATTCAGACACTTTCTCATGGTAAAAATCTTGGAAAAGGATTTGCCCTTAAAACTGGTACGGATTTTGCATTAAAACAGCTAAAAGCTGACAAGATTGTTTATATCGATGCAGACGGGCAGCATGATCCAAAAGATATACCAAATTTTTTAAAAGAACTAGATGGTGCTGATATCGTTATCGGTGTTCGTGCTTACAATAAAAACAGTATGCCATACATTAGAAGAATTTCAAATCAAATTAGCGCTTATCTGATCTCAAAAGTGGCTAGGGTGAAATTTATTGATTCTCAGACGGGATTTCGTGCGGTAAAAAGTTCTGTTTTTAATAAAATTAAATTTGTTCCCGGAAGATATGAAACAGAGACAAGATTTTTGATAGATTCTGGGATAGCTAAGTTCAAAATCAAATTTATCCCAATCAATACTCTATATTCAGACAGCGATGGAAAAATAACTAGTAGCTATAAACCCCTCAAAGATTCTCTAAGAATTCTTAGAACTATTTACCTGATGCGCAAGTGATATTTTCTTTTCCATTTCCATGTTTGTAATATTTTTTGAAACAGCACGTTTTATAGTTAGTCCAAAATAGGGGAGAAGCATCAGTCCCGGAATAATTGCAATAACTGTCGCAACTCTCATTATTAAGCTAAATACTAGTCCACTTCCAGCGCCTATCCCCTTGGCTGCAAAGAGCGCTGCAATTCCAGTTTCAGATGTGCCAAGTGATGCAGGAATTGGTATGAGCCCTATAGCGTTCATCGTTGCGAAGATTATTACAACTTCAAGTATATTTGGATTCCATCCCAAGAAATTCATAACAAAATAAACTTGCAAAACAGATATCGCGGTAGATCCGATAGAAAAACAAAATGCCGTCCAGAAATCCGCAGGATGGTTTTTTATAAACTTACAAGTTGTCTGATCTATATTTAAAACTACGTGAGAATTGTGTGGGTCTTTAAAAAATTTGAGCCTATCCAATCTCAATCTCGAAAGCATGTATTTGAAAAATCCCGTGCCGTCTAGCGATTTTGCATAGTATGCCCACAAAGACCAGCACAAAAAAGCAAATACTCCGAGCAAAATAGGGTACGCCCATATTTCCATGGGTATAGAAAATAGAGCCATGAAAAGCCCCATAGAAATAAATATTAGTATTTGAGTTAACCTCATGACTCTTTCAATTATCGTTGCAGCCGTAGCTTGGGATACAGGAATTTGATTTCTTTTTAGTAGTAGATATATCAAAACAGGCTCTCCGCCAGAGTTTAAAAAAGGAGTGATATAGCTTATCGAAAATTTTATGAGTTGAAGTGGATAGAGATATTTGAATGAAAGTTTGTATCCAAGTGCGGTAAGTATTCTTCTAAAAGAAAGTGTAATAGTACATAAAAGTAAGAAAAAAGTGCAGGTGACCAGTAGGAGTTGTAGCAGAGAAAGTTGTTTACAGATCTCGTATATTTTAGCTGGGCCAATATTGAAAATCATCCACGCAAAAAGTATCGCTCCAGACACAGTTAGTATTATTGTAAGTAATTTGTTTTTGTTCATGTCGGTTTATTGAAACTCCTATAATGATAGTTTAAAAGTGGACATGCATCAAGGTATTGTATAATATGCTATTATTCGCATTGAAGTAATAAACCTATGAATAAAAATATTCTACTCATAGATACTGCATCTAAACTGTCTTTTGCCTCTATTATTGATAATAGTGGTAAAGTTTCATGTTCTCATAAATGGGAATCAGGAGTTGGAAGTTCAGAAAAAGTATATGATTTTGATATTTCTAATACTGAAATAAAAGGCATAGCTGTTTTTGTGGGGCCTGGATCTTTTACTGGACTAAGGGTTGGTATAACTTATGCCAATACATTGTCTTATGCCAAAAAAATTCCGATCATTGCGATAGACGAATTTGAGATCGCTAGTGTTATTGAAAAACTTGATTCAAATATTGTATTAATAGACAATATTCATGATTTAATTTATGCGAGGTTTAACATAGAAAAATCATTTGAATATTTTGTTGGAAACTTGGATCAATTAAACCAAAAGGCAATTGATTTGGGTTATGATTTAAAGAAGCAGAATATTTTGGGTGTAATTTCAGATAAAGACAAGATCAAAAAAGCCAATTCGGTATTTAATAAATTTTCAAATATTTCATTTTCCGACGAAGAGAGACAGCGAGTTTTTTCCAAGATCGCGATTCAAAAAATTGAAAACACTAAATACCAATTTCCAAATATAAGACCTCTATATATAAACAAACCACATATTACGCTCAGTAAAAAATAATAGACATAATAAAAAAGGAGCTATGAGCTCCTTTTTGATTCGCTTGATAACTATAGAACTAACAAGGCTCCCGCGAGAATAATTATCAATATTGAATTTATGATAGTTGGGTGGTGTTGAATAGTTTTTCTAAATGCCATTTTAAGTATAAGAAACAGTGTCACCAATCCACCGATTACAATTATTATGATGTCGCTATAGTTTTTGATTCCACCCAAGAAGGTAATTCCGATTGGTGCTTCGGTTATGGTGTCTGATGTCGCAGGTTTACTTAGATTTATTTGTGAGATTTGTAATTTTGCGGTATTTCCTGACTTGTCATTGGCTAAAACCATAAGTCTAGAATCTTCTGTTACGGCATTGTTGTAAGTTCCTGAAAACTTATCAGCTTCTACTGATTCTAGGTTTATTAGATCTTTTTCATTGATAGAGACCTGTATTGAATCAATATTTTTGTCTTCAACTGTTGTTTCGAAATAAGTTGTGAATTTTTCAAGATCAATAGTTGCAAAGGTTCCTGCCGTGATGATTTCAGGAGGGGTTCTATCTATGATAATTGTGTGTTCTGAGGAAAAATCACTTTGTCCTGCAGAATTTTCTGATACCAATTTAATCTGATGAACTCCTTCATCTATTTTTGAATCGAATTTTACTTCAAAGAACCTATTGCTATTTGCATTTGCATACCCAATTTCATTATTATCTATATATGCAATTGTTTTTGTGAGCGCATCGGCAGTTCCGGTTATGGAATTTATGTCGCTGTAATAGTTTTTATCTTCGGGGAAGATTATCTTTGGCGCACTAGGTTTCTGTTGTGGTTTTTGAGCTTGTAACGGTGTGGTGATCGGGGGTTGCTGGGTTTGTTCTCCTGCTACCTTAGATTCGGCTGGGGGAGGGGGTGTGGGGTTTGAGACTTGAGTTTTTGGTGCTTCTGGAGCAGCTTTTTGTTGACCAAAAAGTTCAACCACTATAGTGGTCATTCTTCCATTGAATTCTCCTTGATAAGCAGCGATTCCAGATTCTACAAAATTTGAATTTAGTATGTTGGCTCTATGAGAAGAGCTTGCCATCAATGCATTGTGAACATTCTGTGTGGTGGTAAAATCCATGGCCAAGTTTTCTCCCGCATAAACATAGTCATACCCTACGGTGGCAAAAGCCGACCAACATCCATCATGTGAAAAATAGTCTCTATTGATCATGTCTCTTGCTCTGTTGTTTGCGGCCTCTACTAGCTTGGCATTTGGAGCAAGTGTATTCATTCCCCTTGCTGTTCTTTCGGCATTTACTTTTGAGAGCAAATCTCCTGCAGAAATTTCAGTAGCTATTACTGGGGAGGAGGGAATAAATATAAAATAAGAAATAGACAGTATTTTTACTATGACTAAAAGAACGCCGTAGGTAAACAGCGCCTTTTTACTCAAAGACCTTGGGATATGTGCATTTTCCTCTGTGGGTAGGAAGAAGTTTTTCATTGTTTTTGGCATTTGTTTTTATGATTATAGCTCAAAATAGCGAAAAAGCAAAGAAAATGATACAATAAAACATCTAAGTGGTAAGTATTAAGCAATAAGTGTTTTTGGTTACAATAAGCACGCAGTAGTCAGTTTTCAGTATCCAGTTGGCTATCTATAATGATTGCCAAGTACAGAAAGTTGAATACTGAATACTTAAAACTAAAAACATGAAAACAAAAACAAATCCAAAAATAAAAATCATGGCGGTGTCTCTCATTATCGTCATGTTTCTGATTTCTCTGTTTAGTTCATCTGGAATTATGTCAGATGAAAATCCAGGAGATTCTGGAATTGTAGATGAGATAGCTCATATACCCGCGGGATACTCGTATCTCAAATTTGCAGATTACAGACTAAATCCAGAGCATCCACCTTTGATAAAAGATCTGGCCGCCATTCCTCTTTTGTTTTTGGATCTAAATTTTCCTACAGATATTGGTGCTTGGAAAGATGAAGTCAATGGACAATGGGAATCGGGTTGGAAATTTATTTATGAAAGAGGAAACAATCCAGAACAAATCTTTTTTTGGTCTAGATTGCTCCCTATGGCTTTGATATTTCTTTTGGGATTTTATCTTTTTAAATGGACGAAGGAGTTGTTCGGAGAAAAAGCGGCACTTCTTGCTGTTTTCTTGTTGGCCTTTGCGCCCAATATAATAACTCATGCGAGATATGTGACTACTGATTTTGGTATTGCTGTTTTTCTGTTTATTTCTGTTTATTATTTTGCTCGTTTTGTAAAAAATCCTGGCTGGCTTTCTTTGCTTTGGGCTTCGATTTCTTTTGCGCTAGCTTCACTCGCAAAATTTTCTGCATTCTTGCTTGTTCCATATTTTGCGCTCTTGCTTCTTGTCGCTATTATAGTTAGAAGAGATGATCTTAAAGACTTTTTTTCAAAAATAAAATGGAAAAAGCAATGGGGGAAAAGAACTTTTGTTTATATCATTTCTGGGCTAATTATTCTTATCCTAGGTCATGCTTTGATTAGTGTTCCTTATATTCATCATACGAGTAAGATGTCTTCTGAGCTTCAGCATGAACTAATCAATCAATCAATTCCACAACAGAACGGACTAGCTTCTACTGCAAGAGGAGTTCTAAACAAAGTTGCCGACATACCAGGGGGCAAGCCAATTGCTCAGTATTTCCTCGGTGTTTCAATGGTATTTAATAGGGTGGGAGGAGGAAATAGCGCATTTCTAATGGGTGATTATCGTAACGAGGGATGGTGGTATTATTATCCGATGTCATTTTTGTTAAAAGAACCACTTCCTGAAATCATAATGATTGCGCTAGTTATTGTTCTAGGTTTTTACGCAGTATTTAGAGAGCACAAAAAGATAAATCTAGACAATGAGAGTTCCACCAATGCAAAAGCTTGGAACAGAATTTGTAAACATATTTGGATGAGATGGGATGTGTTTGTAATTATAACTGTGATGGGTATGTTCTGGCTTGCTGGATTAAAGAGTACTGCAAATATAGGACTCCGTTGGATGATTCCTACATTTCCATTTATGTATATGCTTATCGCTGGGGGAATGATGAAGTGGCTAAGACATAGTCATATCAAAGAAAAAATTATTGATAAGTCTCATGCGTTAAAAAGATTTGCCCTGGATTCTTTGAAGCCCACAAAAACAAACCATGCTTCACATCACAGAATTGAGAAAACACATATCTCCGCCAAGGTTTTGATACTTGCGATTCTGTGCGTTTGGTATTTTGCAGGTACCCTGATTGCATATCCAAATTATCTTTCTTATTTCAACGAACTCATAGGAGGCAAAGAAAATGCATACAAATACACCGTTGATTCAAACTTGGATTGGGGACAGGATCTAAATCGTTTGGCAAAATGGGTTGATGAAAAAGGAATAGATCAAATATATGTCGATTATTTTGGTGGTGGCGTGCCCGCTCATTCACTGGGAGCAAATAGAGTGATTGATTGGCATTCAAAAAACGGACTACCAGAAGAGGGAAGCTATCTCGCAGTGAGTGCCACCTTTTACCAAATGAGTGAATTTTTCGCAAGAACAAACGGAGAAGTCTCCTATGTGCGAATGCTAGATCGCGAACCAGATGATCAAGTTGGTGGATCTGTATTGATATACAAAATCACAAAAGAAGACTTGGAACAGTTCAAAAACGTAGATGAGGTTATGGAATCGGCTAAAACTAGCCTCATTTCCAATTTGGAAAAATACCAATCCGCAGTAGCTGATACCGTCAATCTGAGTGTTATTGAAGTCAAAGAAAATACCGTAAATTCAGACACAGAAACGCTTTATGAACCTATTGGCAAAAACATCCAAAGACCTGCTTTTGAGATCATATTTAGCGCCAGTTTCAAGGATATTCTTGGATTAGAGTATAAAATGATCATTCCTGTATATGTTGATAGGCTAGAGGGCGTTGTTTTGGGCATATAATGAAGCTCTGTTGAAGATTCTCTTATTCACAGCTATATCCACAGGGTTATTGACAAAATAGTGAGTGTCTGTTAAGGTCAATCTACGAAATTATTCTTATTTAAGCTTGATGGATTTTGGGTTCAAAACCCCAAAAAGCCAAAGCTATGCACAAATTAGCAAATATTCTAAGTTAAGGGTCAAATCACGACTCCCGCTTGGCTTGTATCCAGAGGGAGGTTTTTTGTACGTTACTAGGAAATATTTGCAACTTGATAATTTTTTCCCTGAATTCAAGACATAGGAAAGGGTTGTTGTAGAAAATTATTTAAGAGGAAACTAAATAATAAATTTTTTAATTTTTAATTTTTTACCTCTATGTCTACGGCAACAAAACGTAAATATTTCACGCAGATCCACGATGCTGTTCCACTACCAGATCTTACAGAAATACAAAGAACATCTTATAGATGGTTTTTGGATGAAGGATTAAAAGAACTTTTCGAAGAGATCAATCCGATCGAAGACGCAAACAAAAATTTATTTGAACTTTATTTTGAAGATTACTATCTCGATGAGTCAAAGTATGATGAGGTAACTTCAAAAAGCAGAAATATGACTTACGAAGCAGCGCTTCGAGTCAATGCAAAACTTGTAAACAAAAAAACAGGAGAAATAAAAACCCAAGAAGCTTTTCTTGGAGATTTTCCTCTCATGACAGAGAGAGGTACTTTTATTGTCAATGGAGTTGAAAGAGTTGTTGTTACTCAGCTAATCAGGTCCCCTGGAGTTTTCTTTACCGAAGATGTGATCAAAGGTAAACAAGTTTATGGTGCCAAGATTATTCCAAATAGAGGAGCGTGGCTTGAATTTGAGACTGATATGAATGGAGTGATCTATGTCAAAATAGATAGAAAAAGAAAAGTTGCTATCACTTCCTTGCTTAGAGCTTTTGGATATGGAACCAACGAAGAAATAAAAGAACTTTTCAAAGATGCAGCCAAGGGCGAAGTTGATTATATCGACAAAACTTTGGAAAAAGATATCGCGAGATCAGAAGGCGAAGGATTGAAAGAAGTCTATAAGAGAATCAGACCAGGAGACTTGGCTACTGTAGACAATGCCAAATCCATGATTGATGCGATGTTTTTTGATTTCAACAGATATGATATAGGAAAAGTTGGTAGATACAAGATGAACCAGAGAATGTCTCTCAATGTTCCAAACATCAAGAAAAACAGAGTGATGCGAAGAGAAGATTTGATATTGATCATAAAAGAAATTATCAGATTAAACGCAGAAAAAGGAAAAGCAGATGATATAGATCATTTGGGAAACAGAAGAGTAAGAGCCGTGGGAGAATTGGTACAAGCTAGATTTAGAGTAGGAATAGCCCGAATGGAACGTATTATAAAAGATAGAATGACCACTCTTGATAGCACTACAGTTACACCAGCTCAGATGATAAATGCAAGACCAGTTATCGCTGCTATTAGAGAATTTTTCACTTCTTCTCAGCTTTCACAGTTTATGGATCAGACCAATCCTTTGGCAGAGCTTGCTCACAAGAGAAGAATGTCAGCTATGGGACCTGGTGGACTCTCCAGAGAAAGAGCAGGGTTTGAAGTTCGCGACGTTCATAGTTCTCACTATGGAAGAATTTGTCCTATTGAAACACCAGAAGGACCAAACATTGGTTTGGTGGGACACCTCGCATGCTATTCAAGAATAAATGAATACGGTTTTATAGAAACTCCATATAGAAAAGTTTTGAGAGAAATAGATGGTAAGGATACCAAAAATCTTATTGGTAAAACTGTTCACAAAGAAGTGGCAGAAGAAAAAACCGGAAAAGTTTTAGTTCCTTCAAATACATTGATAACAAAAGAAGTTGCACAGAAGATTTCCAAAGCAGGAATAGATAAAGTTTCTATCAAATCGATAGTAACTGATGAAATAGTATATCTAGATGCTTTCGAAGAAGAGAGATCAGTCACAGCTCCTGCAACTGTACCACTAGATAAAGACAATTATTTTGTAGAAGACGAGGCAGAAATCAGAGTTCACGGAGAGCCATTGTTTTCCAAACTAGGAAGAGTTGAATATGTTGATGTTTCTCCAAAGCAAATCGTTTCTGTTTCTACTGCGCTTATTCCTTTCTTGGAACACGATGACGGTCCTAGAGCCCTCATGGGTGCAAACATGCAGAGACAGGCAGTTAGTTGTGTACAGCCAGAATCTCCAGTTGTAGGTACGGGTGTTGAGGAAAAAGCAGCTAGAGACTCAGGACACATAATCATCGCCAAAAACGCTGGAAAAGTTATCAAAGCTTCCGGTGAAAAGATTGTCGTAAAGACAAGCAAGGGCGAAGATGAATATAGACTTTCAAAATTTATCAGATCAAACCAATCAACTTGTATCAACCAGAGAATACTTGCAAATGAAGGAGATCAAGTTGAAAAAGGACAAGCTCTTGCTGATGGACCTTCAACCGAAGGGGGAGAGTTGGCGCTCGGAAGAAATGTGCTTGTAGCTTTTATGTCTTGGGAAGGTGGAAACTACGAAGACGCTATCTTGCTTTCAGAAAGAGTCGTAAATCAAGATTTATACAGCTCTATACATATAGAGGATTTTCCTATTGAAGTTAGAGATACAAAACTCGGACCCGAGATGATCACTAGAGATATTCCAAACGTAGGAGAAGACAAACTAAAAGATTTGGACGAAGAAGGTATAGTTAGAATAGGTGCTCAAGTATCTTCTGGAGATATTCTTGTAGGAAAAATTACTCCAAAGGGAGAAACAGATCTCACCTCAGAAGAAAAACTATTGAGAGCCATTTTCGGAGAAAAGGCGAGAGATGTCAAAGACTCTTCTCTCTATCTTCAACACGGTGAGCAAGGTAAGGTAGTTGATGTAAAAATATTTACAAGAGAACAAGGAGATAAACTTAGCACTGGAGTTTTGAAGAGAGTTCAGATAAGCGTTGCTAAGCTTAGAAAAATCCAGGTTGGAGACAAGATGGCAGGTCGTCATGGAAACAAAGGTGTTATTTCTAGAGTTATTCCTAAATCAGATATGCCTTTCCTGGAAGATGGAACACCTATAGATATCATTCTTACACCACTTGGAATCACAAGTCGTATGAACTTGGGTCAGCTACTAGAAACTCACTTAGGTTGGGCTGCTCAGAAACTTGGTTACAAAGTAGCTTCACCTGCGCTTGACGGAGTCTCTCAAGAAAAAATAGTAGAAGAATTAAAGAGGGCTGGTATTCCTGAGGATGGAAAAGTTCAGCTTCATGATGGAAGAACTGGAGAAAAATTCCAAGAAAGAACAACGGTTGGAGTTATGTATATGATGAAGCTTCATCACTTGGTTGATGAAAAGATGCACCAGCGATCAATCGGTCCTTACTCACTTGTTACTCAGCAGCCACTCGGAGGAAAAGCACAAATGGGAGGACAGAGATTTGGAGAAATGGAAGTCTGGGCACTTGAAGCTTATGGAGCAGCAAATACTTTGCAGGAAATTTTGACGATAAAATCAGACGATGTAATGGGTAGATCAAAAACTTACGAATCTCTTGTTAAAGGAGAAAAGATCAAACCACCAAGCATCCCTGCTTCATTTGACGTGCTTATAAAAGAACTAAAGAGTTTAGCTCTTGATGTAGAAATTTTTGGTGACAAAGGATATGAAGCCAAAGAAGTTGAGAAAGCATCTGATGCTGAGAAGAAAGTTGAAAATGTTGAAGTTAAAGACAAGAAAGAAAAAGCATAACTTTCTTCATAAATAAATTATTTAATTTCTTAAATATTCTCATATGTCAACTCAAATAGATTTCAAAGCACTAAGACTAAAACTCGCTTCTCCTGACGTTATAAAGAAATGGTCTCACGGAGAAGTTACAAGACCTGAAACCATAAACTACAGGACTCAGAAGCCTGAAAAAGATGGTTTGTTTTGTGAAAAAATCTTTGGACCTACCAAGGATTGGGAGTGTTATTGTGGAAAGTATAAAAGAATTAGATACAAGGGTGTGGTGTGTGATAAATGCGGAGTTGAGGTAACTAGGGCAGTGGTACGAAGAGAACGAATGGCACACATAGAACTTTCTACCCCAGTAGCACATATCTGGTTTCTAAGAGGAGTACCTAGTAAGATAGGTTTGATTTTGGATCTGTCTGCTCAGGCTCTAGAAAGAGTGATTTATTTCGCTGATTATATCATTACAGAAGTTGATGAAAAAGCTAAGGAAGAAGCCAATAAGCAGATAAAAAGTGAAGTCAAAACCAAGAAAAAAGAAATAGAAACTCTTTTTAGCCAAAAGCTTGAAAAAATCAATGCCGAAAAAGCTAAACGCCTTGCGTCAGAAACCGCAAAGTCAGTAAAAGAAAAAATCGAATCTCAATTCAGAGAAAAGATAAATCTTTTGAGAGAAGAGCAAATAGATCAGTTGGATAGACTTACTGATGCTTTTGATATTGCCAGAAAAGAATTGAGAGACTTGAAACAACTCAAAATTATTTCTGAATTGGAATACAGAGATCTTTCTATGAAATACGGACATGTATTCAAGGCTGGTATAGGAGCAGAAGCTGTAAGAAAATTGGTGGAGCATGTTGATTTGATTAAACTTGGCAAAGAGCTTGATGAACAATCAGTATCTTCTACAACCACTCAAAGAAAAAGAGTTTTGAAGAGATTGAAATTGGTCAAGGGTATGATCAGAGCTGGTGTGAGACCAGAATGGATGATACTAACCGTGCTTCCAATTATTCCACCAGATCTAAGACCGATGGTTCCTCTAGATGGAGGAAGATACGCGGCTTCAGACTTAAACGATTTGTATAGAAGAGTTATAAATAGAAACAACCGACTTAAGAGATTAAAAGAGCTAGGAGCTCCTGAAGTTATTCAGAGAAATGAAAAAAGAATGCTACAAGAAGCTGTTGATGCTCTTATAGATAATAGTGCTAGAAGAGGAAAAGCAGTTCAAGCTTCTACTGGTCAAAAGAGAACTCTCAAATCTTTGGCAGACATGCTAAAGGGTAAGCAGGGAAGATTCAGACAGAACTTGCTCGGAAAAAGAGTTGATTATTCTGGACGATCTGTAATCGTTGTTGGTCCAAAACTTAAACTTGATCAGTGCGGACTTCCAAAAAGAATGGCCCTAGAATTATTCAAACCATTTGTTATAGCTGATCTTATTAAAAACGAATATGCTCACAATGTTAGAAGTGCTGGTAAACTGATAGAGCAGGGAAGATCAGAAGTTTGGGATGCTTTGGAAAAAGTAATAGCAGGACATCATGTTATGCTAAACCGCGCTCCTACACTTCACAGACTTGGTATTCAGGCTTTTCAGCCAGTACTCATAGAAGGAAAAGCAATCCAAGTTCACCCAGTAGTATGTCCAGCTTTCAACGCTGACTTTGACGGAGACCAGATGGCTGTTCACGTTCCTCTCTCAGATGAAGCAAAGGAAGAGGCGGCTGAGATCATGGTTTCGAAGCACAACCTTCTAAAGCCTGCAACCGGTATTCCAGTTACTACGGCTGACAAAGACATGGTTTTGGGATGTTTCTACATGACCATGATTAGAGCCAAAGAAAAAGGTGAAGGCAAAATCTTCGGATCTCCTGAGGAAGCTATCTTGGCCTATGATTCAGAAATCATTGGGCTAAAGGCTAAAATAAAAGTCAGAATAGATGGAGAACTTATTGAAACTTGTGTTGGTAGAGTTTTGTTCAATGAAGTTTTGCCAAAAGAATTACAATTTATTAACGACGTAATAAATAAGAAGAAAGCTACTGCTATTATAGGCAAAGCTTATAGAATGTTTGGAAATGAAAAAACAGCAGAGCTTATAGACAGAATAAAAAATGTCGGATTTGAGAATGTCACCAGATCTGGTTTTACTTTGAGCATGGGAGACATGGTAGTTCCAAAAGAAAAGAATGAATTAATAGAAAAAGGAAATAAAGAAGTTGAAGAAGTGAGACAGCTTTACAAGCAAGGACTTCTTACCGACACCGAAAGATATTCAAAGGTTATAGAAATCTGGACCAGAACCAAAGATCAGATTGCTGAATATGCTCAAAAAGCTATCGGTGAATCAAATTCCATGCATCAACTCATAGAATCTGGTGCTAGAGGATCTTGGGGACAGACTACTCAGATGGTTGGTATGAAAGGACTTGTAGCAAACCCATCAGGTAAAGCTATCGAGCTTCCAGTAAAAGGAAGTTTCAAAGAGGGTCTATCTGTTCTTGAATATTTTATCTCTACTCACGGTACAAGAAAAGGTTTGGCTGACACAGCACTTAGAACCGCAAGCGCCGGATATCTTACTAGAAAGCTAGTTGATGTTTCGCAGAATCTTGTGATTTACGAAGATGATTGTAATTGCAAATCTGGATTTACTATTACTGCAGAAGAGAATAAAGAAATAGGTGTGGATATGGGAGAACGAATCAAGGGAAGAGTTGCATTCAAAGACATCGTAGATTCAAAAGACAAGGTACTTGTAAAAGCAGGGGATATTATAGACGAAGAAATAGCTGCAAAAATAGACAAATCAGATGTCAAAGAAGCGACCATAAGATCCGTACTTACTTGCGAAGCCAAGAGGGGAATCTGTAAAAAATGCTATGGTTGGGATCTTGGAAACAATGAATTGGTGGACAAGGGAAGAGCTGTGGGTATTGTGGCTGCACAGTCTATTGGAGAACCTGGAACTCAGCTTACTATGCGTACTTTCCACACTGGAGGAGTCGCTGAACAAGATATCACGCAAGGTCTTCCTAGAGTTGAAGAACTGTTTGAAGCTAGACCAATCAAAAATGCAGCTATAGTTGCAGAATTTGCAGGCAAGATAATGATAGAAGAAACTGACAAAGAAAAGAAAATCAAGATAATCGGAGACAAGATTGTTGTTGATGAATATCCTTTGATTGAAGGCAAGGACAAAGCCTCAGTTTCAGTTAAAGATGATGTGGAAATTGCAAAAGGACAAGTCATAGCTGTTAAATCAAATGGAGATAAAGTAAAAGCCAAAGCTGATGGAATTGCAAAGATAGAAAAGAATATGATAAAGATTACGAGAGCCAGCTCTGATTTGGCGGAATACATAATTCCTCCAAAAACAGCCTTGACCGTAGAAGAAGGTGATATGGTAGGAAAAGGATCGCGACTCACAGAGGGCCATATGGATCTAAAGAGTCTAATGGAAGTATCCGGAATAGAGGCAGTACAAAAATATATTTTGAAAGAAGTGCAGTATATTTACTCTTCACAGGGTCAGAAACTTTCAGACAAGCACATAGAAATGATCGTAAGACAGATGCTTTCTAGGGCAAAAGTTTTGGAGCCAGGTGATACTGAGTTTGTTCCTGGAGAAATCCTAGAGCAAGAGCAACTGCTTAGAGCAAACAGAAAAATAAAAGCCAACAAGGGCAAGCCAGCCACATTTGAACAATTGCTTTTGGGTATTACCAAGGCAGCGCTTTCTACTGAAAGCTTCTTGTCAGCTGCTTCGTTCCAGGAAACTGCGAGAGTTTTGATTGACGCTGCAATTCTTGGAAAAGTTGACTACCTAAGAGGTCTCAAGGAAAATGTGATTATAGGAAAGAAACTTCCAGCAGGTACTGGATTTAGAGATGATATGATCGATTCAGTGGATGAGCTTGTGAAAATAGATTTGGATGAAAAAGCAGATTCAGAGCGCCCAGTAAGAAAACAATAAAATACACAAAAAATCCGTCCGCTACCCGTCAAACTAATCCGTAGTTTTCGGGGGTGAGGCGGATTTTTTTATGTATTGACATCGAATATTGATGTATTATAATTTAGACGTGTTTTGATAGGCATTTTAAATGCCAGAAAATGGAGGTGCGATGTGAAACACAATATGGGTCATTGGTTCTTTCAGTTGGGGCATTGGTTTTCGAAGGAGCAAGGCGCTCAAACGATTGTCGTGGTGAAGTAAAAGCTACAGCAATCTCAGGAAGATCGTGCCTAGCGCGGGATTCATATCGAAATTATTTTCCAGTTATGGATTCTGTGCGAGGGGTATGCGTTTTAACCTAAATTGTTTTCGACGTAAAGTCGAAGCTCAACAATTGCAAAAGGTTTACGCAGCCCCCTTTTTTTATCTAAAAACTCATTGCATTACCCTGATTATTAACTTTCCATTTAGCTAGAAATAGGGTATAATCTACTAGTGAATATTTGCTTGATTTCAGGCTTTGTTTAGTTATTATCTTTACAATAAACACTAATATTTTTTTGAATTATAGATAGCTAAATTACATGGCACGAAAAAACAAAATTACAGAAAAAACAACTTCACCTTCGAAAAAAAGGCGAAAAAAATCTAGAGCGCGAAAAGAAGGATTTGTACTAAGCCCAGAAGTAAAAAAAGGTATTTGGGTTTTGGTATTATTTTTAATAGCTGCTTTTTCAGTTTTGGCTCTCTTTAACGCTGCTGGTACGGCAGGAAAATATTGGCATGAGTTTATGAAATTATTTTTTGGGTGGGGATCATTTTTTGTACCATTGCTTTTGATTTTTGCTGGATATACTCTTTTTCAGAAAGAAGCACCGTTCAAAAAAATTCTCTATTTTGGTATTGCTGTACTCGTTATAACCATACTTGGTATATTTCATTCCTTTTTACCATTTGAAGAGCTTTTTAATGCTGTGTCTGAGGGTTCTGGTGGAGGATATATAGGCTATATCGTTAGTTTCGGACTTATATCTGCAGTTGGTGAGATAGCCAATTGGATTATATTAGTAGTTTTATTCTTGGTTTCTTTGCTTATAATATTCGATATCTCTTTCAAAGAAATTTTCAACAAAATTGAGATCGCAAAAGAGAGGATGAAAAGAAAGCAACTCAAAGTAAATGGAATTCAGACGGGAGAGGATGAAGGAGAGTCGGAAGAAAAAGATGAAGCCCTAGAAGAGGTATCTGAATTGGCCGAAGAAGAAAATAGAGATGTAGAGGAAAAAGAACTTGAAGTTTTGGACTATAAAGAGCCAATAGCAGAGGGAGCGGTGCTCACTGAAGTTAGAGATGATTGGGAGTTTCCTTCCATAGATCTTCTTAATGGGGAGTTTGGAAAGCCAACTTCTGGCGATATAAAGAAAAACGCAGAGCTCATAGAAAAAACTTTTGCTAATTTTGGAATAGAAGTGGAGATGGCAGAAGTAAACATAGGACCTACTGTTACGCAGTACACTCTTAAGCCTGCTGACGGAGTAAAGCTTAGCAAAATAGTTGCTTTGCAAAATGATATTGCGCTTGTCCTTGCTGCTAAATCAATACGAATAGAGGCTCCAATACCTGGAAGATCTCTTGTTGGCATTGAAATTCCAAATGAAACAGTTGCTCTTGTAAGAGTAAGAGAAATTGTAGAATCGGGCGAGTATCAGAATTTCAAGCACAAGCTTCCATTTTCACTTGGACGCGATGTGGCTGGAGTTCCTGTCGTAGCAGCACTTGATAAGATGCCTCACCTGCTCATAGCTGGTGCCACTGGTTCAGGTAAAAGCGTGTGCATGAACGCACTGCTTATGAGTTTGCTTTACAAAAAAACTCCATCAGAACTTAAACTCATTCTTATAGATCCAAAGAGGGTAGAGATGAGTAATTACAACAATATTCCTCATTTGCTTACTCCTGTTATTACAGACACCAAGAAAACTGTTAATGCGCTCAAATGGGTTGTAGGCGAAATGGATAGGCGATATCAGCTTCTTTCTGAAACAGGAAAAAGAGATATAAAAAGCTACAACAAATCTATGCGCAAAAAGAGTTTGCCTTATATCGTTATTGTTGTTGATGAGTTGGCTGATATTATGGCTGTTGCTGCTGCTGATGTTGAGGGTGCCGTAGTGAGACTTGCTCAGATGGCTCGCGCTGTGGGTATCCATCTAGTGCTTGCAACTCAAAGACCTTCTGTAGATGTTATCACTGGTCTCATTAAAGCCAACATTACAACCAGGATAGCTTTTGCCGTTGCTTCTCAAACTGATTCAAGGACTATTCTTGATTCATCTGGAGCTGAAAAACTTTTGGGAAATGGAGACATGCTTTACATCTCAGCTGACCTAAATAAACCAAGACGTATTCAGGGAGCTTTCGTTGAAGAAGGTGAAATAGAAAAAGTTACTGGTAGTCTTAAGGAAAAAGGTGTTCCTGACTATAATAGTGATGTGGTGGAGCGTAATACCGGAGGATCATTTACTAGCAGTAGTTTTATGAGCGAAGAGGGTGGATCGGAAGATGCATTGTATGAAGATGCAAAAACAGAAATTATTAGAATGGGAAAGGGTTCCGCTTCGCTTTTGCAAAGAAGACTACGAGTAGGATATGCTAGAGCTGCAAGATTACTAGATTTGCTCGAACAAAACGGCATAGTTGGACCTCCTGATGGTTCCAAACCAAGAGAAGTTGTCGGAAAATATAAACTAGAACACGAAGGAGCTGTGAGAGAGCTAAATGGATTAGACAATCCATCTGAGCAGATGTCAGAAGATTCAGAGGAAACTCCATCAGAAGAAGAGAAATTTTAGTATTTGCTATAAATATAATAAAAATGAACCCGCAAAGGTTCATTTTTATTATTGAAGATTTAATTTTTACACTATTCCCAAACTTTTCACCAAATCTGTGCCTGTCATTTCTTTTGGTTTTTCTATGTTCATTAGTCCTAGCACAGTTGGAGCTACATCCGCGAGTATACCTACTGAGTTTGCTTTGGCTGTAACAATTTCTTTTTCTGAATTGCGTTTTTTGAATCGATTATCTACGATACAGAGGGGAACATTTGAAGTGGAATGTTCTGTGTCGTTTTCCTTTGTTTGGAGATTCATCATATTTTCTGCGTTTCCGTGATCAGCGGTAATTACTACGGTGCCTCCTATTTCTTGAACGGCATTTACTATTTGACCGAGTACCTGATCTGTTGCTTCTATCGCAGTAATAGCTTGTTTCATGTTTCCTGTGTGTCCGATCATGTCTGGGTTTGCTATATTTATCAATACAAAATCATATTGCCCTTTTGCTATTTCTTTCACGACTCGGTCTCCAATGAGCCTCGCACTCATATCTGGCCTAGTGGCGTAGTCTGATACAGCGGGAGAGGGGATGAGTACATGCTTTTCTCCTGGATAAGTTTCCTCTTTTCCTCCATTGAAAAAGTAAGTGACATGGGCGTATTTCTCGGTTTCAGCTATGTGAAGCTGCCTTTTTCCTTTATCTGAAATCACTTTTGCTAGAGGATTTACGATTCTAACTTCTTCATAGGCAATTTCTACCGGTAAAGAATCATCATATTTTGTCATAGTTGCGAAATGCAAATCTTTCATTTCTGTTATGGGAAATTTATTGAAGCTAGGTAGGACAAATGCTTTTGTAATTTGTCTTGCTCTATCTGGTCTGTAGTTAAAAAATATTACAGAGTCCCCATCTTTTATTGGACCCATGGGATTTCCTTTTTCAGTTATAACTGCTGGTGGCATGTACTCATCAGTTTTTCCCTCGTCATATCCAGATTTGATTGCGAGCTCTGGTTTTTTGAATTGATTTTTACAATTTCCAAGCAAGGCGTCGTATGCTTTTTGGGTTCTATCCCAATTTTCATTTCTATCCATAGCATAATATCTTCCACAGATAGATGCGATTTTGCTGGTCCTAAATTTTTTAATAGTTTTATTTAATTCCTTTAGAAATATTAGTGAGCTTTGAGGTGCAGTATCTCTACCGTCCGTAAAAAGGTGCAAGAAAACATTTTTCATTTTTTGTTTTCTGCATAATTCTATTAATGCCTCAAGATGCTCCATGCTACTATGTACATTTCCATTACCGAGCAATCCCATGAGATGAAGTGATGTGTTTTTTTCTTTTGCTTTTTCTATCGCTTTTACCAATACTTTGTTTTCAAAAAAACTACCATTCTGTATTTCCATGGTGATTCTTGGAAGATCTTGATATCTCACAAATCCTGCGCCGAGATTTAGGTGTCCCACTTCTGAATTACCAACTTCTCCCCATGGTAATCCCACCGCGATTCCCGACGCTTGAAGTGTCATGAAGGGGTAGTTTCGTTCTAGCGCATCCATATTTGGAGTCTTTGCTGTCATTATGGCGTTTCCGCTTGGACTCAAACTGACTCCCCAGCCATCTAGGATTATTAAAACTACGGGTTTGTATTTTTGTGTTTGTTCCATGTTTTTCTAATAAATAGTATCATTTTTTATTGAATTAAGCCAATCTTGGCAAAGCTTATTAATCCTTGTTTGTTGTATTTTTTCACCAATTTGGCTATTTGACCGTATTAGCTGATTTTGTTATAATTTATACAAACAAAAATACAAAAAAAATACAATTCGCAGCGCAAAATAGTGCTGTTTTATATTGGAAGCGATCAGTATTCAATATTCAGTATTCAATAATGTGCAACTGAAAACTGAATACTGATTACTTAATATTTATATGGTAAGCGGTTTCGTAACACAAAAATTAAACACCGGACAATCCTTGGGAGAGTGGCTGAGGCATAAAAGAGAAGAGATGGGTGTTGAGCTAGAAGAAGTAGCGCACGACATCAAGGTGCCCAAGTCATTTTTACAGGGACTGGAAGAAGGAAACAATTCCAAACTTCCAGCTGATGTTTATGTCCAAGGATTTGTGAAAAATTATGCTGAATATCTGAGGCTAGATTCAAGAAGAGCATTGAAACTTCTGAAAAAAGAAAGCGGTATAAAGAAAAATATAGAAAAAGAAAAGAAGCCATTCAAAATAGCCAAACCAATGAAGTTTTCTTTCGCTGTTTTGAACCCGAGATTTATCAAAATTGGTTTGATAGGGGCTATAGTAGTTACCGCAATTATTTATCTTGGTGTTGCTATTTCTAGTTTCACCAGTGCTCCGATTATAGAGCTTGAAAGCCCTGGAGATAAGATTGAAACTTCAGATTTTCAAACCGTATTTAAAGGAAAAATTAGCGATTCCGATTCCGAAATTTATATAAACGGACAAAAAGTGTTCGTAGAAAAAGATGGTGCCTTTGCGAAAACAATAGATTTGGCAGATGGTATAAACAGCTTTGAAATTATTGCGAAAAATAAATTTGAAAAAGAAACGAAGATAGAAAGAACAATATTCAAAAGTGGATCATCTTCAAACCTAGTAGAAAAAAAGTCTAGCAAAGAAAAAAATGATCAGATTGAATTGGAAGTCTCTGTCAGGGAAGCGGCTTGGATTTCACTTGAAGCTGATGGCAAAAATGTTTTTTCTGACATACTGATGCCGGATGATAAAAAAGTGATTGGTGCGAACGAAAATATAAAAATTTCATCAGGAAAACCATCCGTTACATATCTAACTTTCAATGGCAAAGATGTTGGCAGATTGGGAGACTCTGATTCTGAAATTATGGACAAAGAATTTGATGCATCAAAACCAGTGGCTAGCAGGTAGTTTTTAGGTGTTAGGTTATGGAGTTATTAGTAATAGAGGCAATAGTATTATTAGAAGAAGAGAGTTAATTCTTCTAATACCTCTAAGACTTCTAAAATTTAAAATATTATTTATTTAATCCCGCTACGCGGGAAGGAGGAAAACAACAATGGTCAAGAAAAAAAAGCAAACAAGTGAGCCCTCCTCCAAAAAACAACCAGAAAACCAAGGTAAGGTAAGAGCCCAGGAAGCTGCTATTGATCAAATCAAGGAAAGATTTGGTGATGGCGCTATTATGAAACTAGGTGAAGCCAAGAAGATGAATGTAGAGTCCACGCCTACAGGATCTCTTTCGTTGGATTTAGCTTTGGGTGTAGGAGGAATTCCAAAGGGAAGAGTTATAGAAATATTTGGCCCTGAAAGCTCTGGAAAAACCACCCTTGCACAGCATATTATTGCTGAGACACAAAAAAGAGGTGGAGTAGCTGCGTTTATAGACGCAGAACATGCGTTAGATCCTGGATATGCTAAGAAAACAGGTGTAAATATCGATGATTTGCTTATCTCTCAGCCAGACACTGGAGAACAGGCGCTAGATATCGTTGAGACGCTAGTTAGGTCAAACGCTATAGATCTTATAGTTATTGACTCCGTGGCAGCACTCACTCCTAGAGCCGAAATAGAGGGAGATATGGGAGATTCACACATGGGACTTCACGCTAGGCTTATGAGTCAGGCACTTAGAAAGCTTACCGCTATAGTGAGCAAGAGCAAGACCACGGTAGTATTTCTAAACCAGATAAGGATGAATATCGGTGTTATGTTTGGAAATCCAGAAACAACAACTGGCGGAAAAGCTTTGAAATTTTACTCATCGGTCAGAATAGAAATACGACGCAAAGCTCAGATCAAACAAGGTGATAAGCTTTTGGGAGGAAGACATAAAGTAAAAATAGTAAAAAACAAAGTAGCTCCTCCATTTCAGCTCGCCGAATTTGATATTATGTACAATGAAGGAATCTCAAAAGAGGGTGATCTGGTAGATATCGGTTTGGTGTACAATGTTGTAGGTAAAGCTGGATCATGGTTTGAGTATAAGGGAGAAAAGATCGGACAGGGAAGAGAATCTGCTAAAAAATTCCTAAGAGAACATAAAGATATTTCGGAGACAATAGAAAAAGAAATCAGAGAAGCTTCGAAGAATAAAGAAGCGGAAGATAAAAAAGCGAGCTAATACGAAATGAATATAAAAAGAGGCGCTCTATTAGCGCCTCTTTTGTTTTATGCTTATTGCATTAAGTTTTGTTTCACCAATTTCTCCAGTGCTTCTCGTGAATCATCTGGAGCTATTTTATTTTTGTGTTCTTTTTTGCAATTGGTGCATCTAAAAATGATCATTTCACCTTTTTTTCCATTGTACTCAATACTTACTGGTTCCATTAGTGCATTGCAATTCGATGATCTATCTCCCGGAATAGTTCCATCTACGTGTTTTGAATGTAAGCAAAAAGGGCAGTGGTTTCTGCAACTACCATGATTATGGGGTGGTATCTGCTTTCCGCAAAAATCACAGGTAAAAGATTCATTAATGGTGATTGGATTTTTTCGCATAGTCTTATAAAAAGGCGCATTTCTGCGCCTTTCTTGAGATTATTGATTGGCTCTTTCTACATAGCTTCCGTCTTCTGTGTTTACTCTTATTACATCGCCTTCTTTGATGAATAGGGGAGTTGCAACTTTCATTCCTGTCTCTATTGTAACTTCCTTGTTTCCTCCTCCTTGCGCGGCTGTGTTTCCTTTTACTCCAGGAGGTGCTTCTATAACTCTGAAATCCATCTTTATAGGAAGTTCTAGCTTTATTGGTTGTCCTTCAAATTTAAGTAGTTTTACCGGTGATTGCTCTATAATATAATTCTTATAGTCTCCGATTTGTTTTTCGTTGAGTTCAAATTGCTCATATGAAGCTTCATCCATAAAAACAAATTTATCTTCATCTTTGTAAAGATAGGTTGCCTTTACTGTCTCTAGCTCTGCTTCTTCGGCATTATCATTTCCCTGAAATGTTTCATCCAGCATGCCTCCTGTTTTCAAATTTTTTAGTTTGGTCTTTAGTACGGCTCCACCTCTACCTCTGATACTATGTTCAGCTTTTACAATTTCGTGTGGTTCACCTTTGTGTACTATGCAACGACCAGTTTTTAGATCTGATATGTTTAGCATAAAATTAGGTAGTCTTTATTTTACTGAAAAAGGCATGAATCCTATGTATCTTGCTCTTTTTGCTGCTTGAGCTACTTTTCTTTGGTGTTTCGCACAGGTTCCTGTTTTTCTTCGAGGAAGAATTTTTGCGTAAGGAGATAGAAATTTGTACACAGCTTTGTCTTTGTAATCAATGTAGTCTATTTTCTCATCGCAAAAGTAACATGGTTTTAGATTTTTTCTAGTTTGTGTCATATATATTGATAAATAAATTATAGGTCTCTCGGGCGAAATATCACCCGAGATGCTCATAGTTTATTAAAAAGGAATGTCTTCTATGTTTATCTCTTCTTCTGCCGGAGCTGATTTTGGTGATTCTTGAGCTGGTTTGGATTCTTGAGCTTTTTGCTGCTTTGGAGCGGAATTGGATTTTGCACCTGCTGGTTTCTGACCCATCTCTACTTTGCTACCAACAATTTCGGTGCGGTATTTTTTTACTCCATCTTGCGCTTCCCATGATCGTGTTTGCAAGCTTCCTTCTACGCAAACTTCTTGTCCCTTTACAAGGAACTTTCCCATAGTTTCAGCGAGCTTTCCCCATACAACCACATTGTGAAACTCGGTTTTTTCTTGCTTTTGTCCAGACTTATCGATCCAGACTTTGTTTGTTGCCACCGAAAATGAGGTGACTTGTTGACCGTTTGGGGTAGTTCTCGCCTCTGGATCTTGGGTGAGTCTACCGATTAGCATGACTTTGTTGAGGTTCATTTTTTTAATTCTCCTTCTTCGTCTCCCTCCTTGGACGGGGACATTTAAATAAATAAACTATATTAGATCGTCATCCAATATTTCGTTCAATTTTTCATCAAGCTCTTTCTGGTTTACCTTTGGTTTAGAAGATTTTTCTTCTGTCTTTTCTTCTCCAGCAGTTCCCATTTCAAGTGCTTTTTCTTTGTCAGCAGTTGAAAGCTTTTTCTGTGTCTCTACTTTGGCTGGTTTAGCTTTTTCCTCTTTTGGTTTCTTGACTTCCGCTTTTTTGATTTCGGGTGCTTTTTCTGCTACGTTATCGTTTTCTGTAACTGGATCAGTGAGTAGTTTTACCTTTGATTTCTGGGCTTTCATTTTGTCCAAAGTTGCTTTGTCATAGCTTATAGGCATGTATCTGATGATCTGTTCAATCAATTTGATTTCTTTTTCCACTTCACTAATTTTTGCTGATTCCAAATCAAACTGAACGATAAAGTAACTACCGTGTCTAAAATTGTTTATAGGGGTAGCTATTTTTCTTTTTCCCAAATCAAATTTCTGGATGATTTTTCCGCCTTTGTCTGTAACAATTTTTTCTAGCTGTGTGCATACTGCTGGTACTTCTTTGTCTTCCAATTTTGGAGATACAATGTAAATAATTTCGTACATTTTTGTGATTTATAAAATAAAAAGTGTCTATAGAATAAAAAATGCAGGGCAAAACCCTGGCATGAAGCTACAAACTTTGTTCGTTTTATAGCTGTTTTGAGCTACTTAGTTAATGAGGGTAGCTCGAGGGGTTTGCCTAGCGATATTTCACGCCGACAAATACATACTATATGCTTTTTTTTCCTCTGTCAAGCGTAAATTTTATTGACAAAGGGGCCTGATATGATAGTAAATAGATATATTTGCAATGTTGCAAATCATATTTGGAGGAGGTGCAAAGTGTCGAAAGTAAAAGAGGATGTTCTTTCTCAAGCTTTTCAAGTCATTGGTTTCAAGAGCAAATACAGGGTTGTTAATGATGGGAGATTTGTTGTCGGCAAAACTTTCAAGTTTTTGCCTCATGATTCCCCAAATATTGCAATTCACGGAATGATCACCAGTTTGTTCGTGAATTTTGAGTCGAGGATGGTTGTTCTTGGCGTGGCTTCGGGCTGCTATGTCTACCACGGGGGCGTATTGATGGCTGTATCCTACCTGACGTACAATAAGCAGGGATCCTTAGAATCATGGTTTACTATTTGTCCCAATAATCATTCCTTTTCTGGTGAATTGGAAATTGACGCTTGAACGTTCGGTGTTATTTTGAGAGCTGTGCCGTTTGATGCACAGCTCTTTTTTAATGAGGAAAACCAAGCTTTGTGGGCTTGGTTTTCCTTGACTTGATAAAAAATGAACTTAGTTGTACTCAATACATCCGCAAGGGGGAGTGAAACAGTCACACTCTTGGTTTGAACAGTCTCTTTCGTTAAGAATAAACGGAAAGGGATCGTAGAAACCAAGGCTGAGTGGATCTGTGCTGTAGTATCCGGATCCGCTGGTATTGTGGTTTTTGATTTCAAAGTGTAGGTGTGGTCCAGATGACATTCCTGTGTTTCCGACATATCCAACTAGATCTCCCATTCGGACAGTTTGTCCCTGCGGCACTACATATTCACCGCATAGCATGTGTGCATATTGGGAATAATAGTATGCTCCATCTGGTAACTGATGTTTTATTCGTACAATAGTTCCCCAGCCGGTGCCTTGGGTGCAATTCACGAGAGAGTAGGTTACCACTCCGTCATCTATTGCATGGATCGGATCTCCCGAGCGTCCATTGCTGATATCAATTCCGCTGTGTATTCCGTAGGGCTCCCAATATGCTCTAAATGTTTGGGAGATGGAAAACCCATCTGACGGAAAAGTGTCAGGATTTCCCACGGGAAGAATGATGCAGTGTGCCGCTTTGGCCTGCTCGGTTACTGAAATAAGAACCACGGCAATGAAGCAAAACGCAATAACTTTTAAGAACTTCATGGGATCCTCCTTTTGGATGAATTGTTAAAAGAACACTATTGAATTAACTATGTTATATGTTTTAAATATAACTATTATTTGATTATAACTTCTCGATTTTCAATAAAGAGATCGTCTAAAATTGAAGTTGCGTCATATTCTCCAGCTGGTTTTTTTGATTGATCATAGACCGCATACTGAATTTTGTTGTTGTCTATCCATTTTATATCTGAATAGCTAGACATAGCGTATCTTCCAGCGTTTAGAGTTTCGTTTCCAGTTAGATTTACTATGGCTTCGTATTTATCTTTGTCTAAATCCACTAAATATAATATTTGGTCATTACCATTTTGATCATCTGCTGGTTTGGAGAATAACATTTTTTGGTCAGGCGACACTTTTACAAATGCGAGGCCCTTTGCTATTTCACTTGATGTAAGTTTGGTAAATTTATTTTCATTTACATTAAAAGCGAAAATATCTCTAGATGGCGCATCGCTTCCATAAACTATCTCTTGGAAATATATTTTATTTGATCCCGAGGGCTCTGCCAATAAAGAAAGTGTGTATTTGTTGTCTTGCTGTATTTGAGATATAGCATCGCTTATGCTTTTAATCACAGTTTCTTCTTGATTAATTTTTTTGCTTGTTCTAATAAGAGAATAATCTTTAAATTTGCCATTCTCGAGTACTAAGGACAAGTCATAGTCGTAATTATCCGTATTGTAGTTAGAAAGAGTTTGGGTTTGAGTTTCTGTATTTGAGTTGGATTCGGTTTTGCCGTTTTGTGCTTTGGTTGCAAACCACACAGTTGTCCCAACTACAACTGCTGCCAAAATCGCAATTAGTAGATAGTGTGTGTTTTTCATTTTTGTTGTATTAGTTTTATTTAAAAAATATTTTTTAAGGGATCCCGTCTTGCTTTAACAGAAAACAAGACGGGGTACCTTGGCGTGGTGTTTTGGGGGATTATTCCTAATGTAGGAATACGAGGATTTTGATTTTACCTTTGCCGGATTCATGCTTTTCGAGAGCTTTTCCGATAATTGTACCAGTTGCGCCGTGTTTCTTGAAGTCGAATTTCATGGCGTGTCCTTGGGTGGAGGAGCTCGTGAGCAAGTCTCCTGGAGTGATGGTGCCACCTTCGTCTGTGACATTGCATGGAACTGTGCCAGAAAGTGCAAGTGGGATGTCAAATGTAGATCTGTGGTTTTCTTCTCCAAGTTTGATTCCCGGATCTGTGGAACACACTCCAGCAACCAATTTGGAATTTGCAGTTTCGCAAAGACGCAAACTTCCTTCTTCATCCGGATCAATTTCCACGACATCTCCTGGTTTAATAGATGCCCATCCAGATGTGTTGAAAAATTCCGCGACGTCTCCGTTTGAACAATGCACTGATCCCGTGAGCCACAAGCTGGTGTAGCGAAAACTTGAAGTACCGAGTGCGTAGGTATTGTTGTGACGTGGCTTGATGTCCATAGTGTAGATAGTATTTTGGAATTTGAAACCGCCTTTGTAACTGTAGAAACATGCATCATTGCCGTCGTGCCTCATGTAGAAGCGGTTTTTGGTATCTGTTCCGAATCTGAACTGGACATATTCGCCGAAAGGAATGTAAGTGTAGAGTCCTGATCTGTCCTCGAGCGTGATGTCTCCAATATCAATGGATTCTCCGCAGAAAGCACTTGGGATCGATGTGAAAACTTTCAAAAAACTCAATGCGATCATGATCAAGTAAAACTTTTTCACTGTGCACCTCCTTGCCCGATAGGGCATTGGTAAAATAAAAAGAGCCGTTTTCTTGGCTCGTGTGCTGATATGTTTTATCAACAACTATATTTTATCACTCGTGATTTTTATGTCTATGATAAAAACTGGGGATAAGTGGATTGAGTGTTCAGCTTTCAGTATTCAGCTATTAGTTGCCGAAGGCTGATTGCCAATAGTTAGTGTGAATGCTGATCACTGAGAACTGATTACTAATTTCTGTAAGAAAAAAGAAGCGGTCAGTGAAGGTGAAATCCTTCTCGCGCTTCTTTATTTTTCCAATATTGATTATGGCGTTTGAACTTTGTACAACAATGATGAGGAGAAAGTACGATTGCTCACCGCAACCATTGTGAAAACCAGAAATGGTATTCGTGTGTTGCCCATGAGGGTTTCTGTGTGCCAGTCTTCTCTGATTCTGCGAACTAAGTACGGTGATAAATATTCTCGAGCATACTCGTTTTCAAGAATCTTGATGATGACTCTACTGTCCACAGCTTTTTTCAAACAGAACCTGCAACTGAAAATGTGTTCGATAAACATTCTCATGCGGTTTGTTTCTTTCAGGGTGTCATCAAAAGATTCTTTGAGTTTTTCAAATAGCTCGATCATAATTTCGCTGTCGCATTTACGCTCTGACATGGTGAATTTCCTTTGCTTGCATCTCAATAGATGCTGTTGAAAGATTGCCTGACTCTTGTTTATATTGATTCGAGCAAGTTTTGCAATGGGCGATGTGTTCCATGAAATCAGCAAGTTCTTCTGGGTTGAGACTTCTGATATTATTTAATTGGTTTTCTCTGTAAGTAGAACAAGCCATAATCTAACCTCCTTTTGTAGAGAACGATATGCTTTGAAACTATAAAAAATCACCTGTTTTGTCAACAAGTGATTTTGATAAAAGTTTATTTCTTGGCGAAGTGGAATAGGGCAGTGTCGCCATCTTGAAACACATATTCTTTGCCTTCGGAGCGCATAAGTCCCTTGGCTCTGGCATTTGGCTCACTTCCTGCGTCTAAAAGTATCTTCCAATTAATCACATCGGCTCGTATAAAGCCCTCTTCAAAATCACTGTGAATCGCTCCTGCGGCTTGAGGCGCTAGGCTTCCATCCTTTATGGTCCAGGCTCTGGTTTCGTCTGGTCCAGTAGTTAGAAAAGTTATTAAGCCCAATAATTTGTAGGCACTTTTTATGAGCTTTGTGAGTCCGCTTTCGGATAGCCCTAGTTCTTTTATGTATTCCAGCTGTTCTTCTTCTGGCAGATTTGATATTTCTTCTTCCAATTTTACATTCAAAGGAATTACTTCTCCGTCCCATCCTTCATATTTCTCATTTACTTTATCGGTATTCAATACATAAAGTATTGGTTTGATAGTGAGTAAGTTTAGTTCTTTTAGCAGTTCGCTTTCTTCTTCGTTGAAATCTATTTTTCTTGCAGGAATTCCTTTTTCCATTTCAGTTTTAACTTTTTGGAGTAGATCCCTTAGTATTATTTTTTCTTTATCTCCAGATTTTGCTTCGGACTCAACTTTGCTGAGTCTTTTTGTGACAGTCGCGAGATCCGCAAAAATAAGTTCCATGTTTATGGTTTCTTTGTCTTCTTTGGGATCTATTTTATTATTAACGTGAATAATGTTTTTGTCTTCAAAATCTCTAACTACTTCGCAAATTGCATCACATTTTCTTATGTGTGACAAAAATTGGTTTCCGAGTCCTTCGCCTTTGTGTGCATCTTTGACTAGTCCCGCTATGTCTACAAATTCAATTATTGTGGGTGTGACTTTTGCAGAATTGGAAAGCTTGGCTAGTTTTTCTAGTCTTTCATCTGGAACTTTTACTACTCCTACATTTGGATCAATTGTGCAAAAAGGATAATTTGAAGCCTCCGCCTTGTTTTTGGTCAAGGCGTTGAATAGAGTTGATTTGCCTACATTTGGAAGGCCTACGATGGCTACTGATAATGACATATAAAAAGTTTTATGTATTTAGACATAGAATTAGACTAGCATTTATTTTCTAAAATCGCAATTTTTTATATGTTTTCTTGAGATTGGTTTTGGGGTACAATAAGTACTCAGTGGTTAGCTTGCTTGCGCCTGTCCGCCTCTGGCGGGCAAGCAAGTATTCAGTTATCAGTATTCATGATTTTGAAAACTGAAAACTGAACACTTAATACTAAAAATATGAAAACAAACAAACAAATCTTCCGCGGGTATGATATAAGAGGAATTGTGGACAAGGATCTGAGCGCCGAAATAGCGGAGCACATAGGTAGAGCTCATGGAACTTTGCTTGTCCAAAAAGGCATAAACAAAGCTGTTGTTGCGCGAGATAGCAGGGCTACTAGCGAAGAATACACAAATGCTGTCGCAAAAGGATTGTCAGACTGTGGAATAGACGTGGTGGATATCGGAATGGTTTTGGTGGGGACTTTTTATTTTGCTCAGTATCATCTTGAAGCCAAGGGTGGAGTATATGTCACGGCTTCACATAATCCAAGTGAATACAATGGATTTAAACTTGCAAATGATTTTTCAAGCACGCTCGAGAGTTTGGGGATACAAAGTGTTCGCAACATGGTTGAAAAAGAGGATTACGTTGCGTCAGACAAAAAAGGTAAGATTGAAAAAATGGATATCATGCCAGTATACACTGCCGAAATGCAGAAACGTTTTAATATAAAAAAGAAATTTAAATTGGTTTTGGATGCAAGTCATGCAACTGCAGGAGCTATCGTTCCAGAGTTGTTTAGAGAACTTGGCATAGAAGTGGTAGAAAATAAATGCAATCTAGATCCCACTTTTCCTGCAGGTACTCCTGACCCCACGGAAGTTGTAGTGGCAGAACGACTGAAAGCAAAAATTTTGGAAACAAATGCAGATATTGGAATTTCATTTGATACTGATGGAGATAGGATAGGAGTTGTGGGGGAGGCGGGGCAGATAGTTTGGAATGATGTGCTTTTGGAAATTTTTGCGGAGTACCAACTTAAAAAACACAAAGGAGCAATTATCATGTACAACTTGCTTTGCTCAAAAGCGGTCAAGGAAACCATTCTTAAAAATGGTGGCAAACCATTTCAGTGGAGAGTGGGGCATTCATTTCTTAAAAACAAAAACAAAGAAGTGGGCGCGGCATTTATCGGAGAACTTTCTGGTCACTTCTTCTTTTCAAAAGATTTTTACAATCATGACGATGGAATTTATTCGGCGCTTACCTTGATTCAGTATCTATCTGATACCAATCAAACTATTGCAGATGTATTAAGTAAGCTTCCAAAATATATTTCAAGTCCCGAGATAAAAATAGGTTGTCCTGATGATAAAAAAATTGAAGTTACTGCAAAAATTTCAGCTGATGCCAAAAAGGCCTTTCCGGATGCTGAAGTGGTGGACGATGAGCGAGCGGGGGATGGAGTAAGGTTGGAACTAAAAAATAGCATGTTTGTGGTACGCTATTCTCAAAATGGTCCTTATTTGACTGTTAAATTTGAAGCCAAGGAGCAGGCAGAATATGAAAAACTAAGAGATTATATAAATAAACTTTTACATAGCTATAGTGAGATAGATTGGAGTTTTGGGGTTAATGTGGAGAGCTTAGATAGTGAATAGTTGGTAATAATTAAATTATATGCTTTTAGTTGATTTAATGGGTTATATTGCGGGGTTTCTAGTCGTAGTTTCCTTATTACCGCAGGTAATAAAAAGTTGGAAGACAAAACAGACAAGAGATATATCCATTTTGAGATACATTATTTATTCTATTGGTCTTATTCTATGGATCAGCTATGCGCTTATCATAAATAATGGACCCGTCGCAGTAATGAATAGCGTGGGTTTAGTTTTTGCTTTATCAATTTTATTTTTAAAGTGTAAGTATAAATAAATACGCTTAAACCTTTTTGTTTTTATTTTTTCACCCAGACTTCATAAGTATCAAAATCTTTTATTTCATAATGTCTTAGCTCACACATTGGCTCGCTGGGGCATTTTTGTTTTTCGCAAACTATAATTCTATTTGCAAAGGGATCAAATTGATTTTCAAATGCTTCTTTTGTAAGCACCTCACCAAACATTCCTGAATTGGTTTTTCGGTCTGTAAAAAAAGTAATCTGCATCGCAAGCTTGCCACCCGAGACACTTATGATTTCATCTGATGAAGTATCGCTCTTTATGAATTGGATTAAGTCATCTGGTAATGGATTTTGATCCTTTGATTGTTTGGAGATTTGAATTGCTTTTGCAAATCCGGCTTGGCTTTTTTGCCAATCAACTATATTTCCTTTGTTGGTAAAATCAATAGTAACTGCTGGCAAATAAAATATTATAGTTATGCCAATTAGTACTACTGCAAAAACTGGTTTTATGTTTTTGATTTTCCATGCCATGAGATAGCCGAAGAGTATAACCAAGAATGGCTCTACATACCACCAGTATCTTCCCCCAGCACCAAATAGTACAGGCAAAAAAGCTATGGGCATTGCCATGAGCATAAACATGTTTTGTTTGTGTCTTATAATATATCCCAAAAAGATAAAGGTTCCGATAGACATTATAAATATTACTAAGGATATTGTGTGGGCAGAGAAAAACGCTACTGAGGATATTCCGTAATTCATAATTCTAAAGATGTAGTTGTAGCCATTGAAAAATTTGAGATTATAAAAAGTCCAGATTATCCACGGTGAAAATCCAATCAATGAAAAAATCAATACTTTTTTGCAAAATTTCCAGTATTCTTTTTTGAAATTGAGAGAGTAGATCGCAAATCCAAAAAGCAGACATAATGGCGCAGTCATGTGTGTATAGAGAGCGAGAATTATTAGAAGTAGAGTAACGAGAAAATTCTTTTTGTAGAAAAAATAGACGGTAAACGGCATGATTGCTAGGAAAAGAGAGGACGGCGTGAGCTCAAAATGAGGGTTTGCTAGAATAATGTCGAAAAGTGAGATAAAAAAGGCAAAAAATGCAGTCTTGGGGCTGATCATTTTGCGAGCTAAAAACCAGATTCCAAATAGTGTTGTCGGATAAAATATAGTAGATAGAATCTGAGAGCTTCCCATGATTACTAGGAGCTGATTGCTGATTGCTGAAAGCTTAGATATCGAAGCCACGCCCGCAAGTACCAAGTGATAAACAGGGGAGTAGACATTCGGTCTAATAGATGGTTGAAATGACCAAGTATCTGTAAGTGGTAGAGATTTGTTTTCTAGAGTTTGCTTTGCTGTAACCAAGTGAAACCATGCATCATCGCCAGCAATTGGGATTTTTGCGAAATTAATAATTAGAATCAACGCCAATAAAAAAATAGATATCAAGACGATGATGTCTAGGTATTTATGATTCGATGTAGTAATTTTATTTTTTGAGTCCTGCAATTTTTTTATTTATCAAGGGAGAAAAATGATCAGCATATGCTTTTTGAAGCTCTCTGAGTTTGTAGTCCGTTCCAGTAATTTGCTTGCGACATTTTTGAGTTCCGCAGTTGCATTTCCATTTGGAAATATAATCTACCTCGGATTTAAACATGGCGTGATCTACTGTCAATTCTTCACCTTTTTTTATATCTCGCATTGTTTCTAGTCTAAAAGCATCTCTCATCCATACATTTGGTTCACAAGAATGGTTTATATAATATGCGCTTTCTTCTCCTCTGGTTTCAAAGCTAAAAAGATCGTCGTCCCATTGCATTGTTAATTTTCCTTCAGCTTTCTTTTTTTCTGCACCTGCTTTGTCTGTGTATCCATATCCTCCCCAGATTAAAACTAGCTCACTTTTTTTAATTGGTTCTTTCGCAAACATTCCGATACCTTGAATAGGGGATTTAAGTATTTCTATTTTAGGTGAAATCCAGTTTTGTGCTGGTATTTTTGCGTCCATAATTAGATTTATCCATAAATTCTATCTTGACCATCCTCTTTTTGGTATTTTCCATCTATAAATTTTTGATTCATATGTTCTACTTTAACTTGCTTGCCATCTTGTTGTGATAGATGATCATAATCTTCTCTGGAAATCGGGTATACTGTAGCGTTAGTTGTTAGTATTTCATTTTGAGCATCACGAATTATGACGGGGTTTGAGGGGTCATAGAGGAACTCCCCATTCTTTGTGCTTATTAGGTTATAGGCGTGAGAGTCATTGTTTCCTTCAGTAAACCTGCAATTGAGAGAGGAAACTAGTTTTGAATCTATTCCCAAAAATTTTAGATAGTTATGTGCTAAAGAAGCTTTTTCAGCACACACAGCGATTCCCTTGCCCTTCAATTCACTCAAATTAACGCTGTCAGATTCCGAATGGGTGTGGTCTGAGTAAAATTTTATATTTTCTTTTAAGGTGCTATTGCTCGAAAAGGTGTTTCCAAAGTATATTCCCAATGCTCTATCTATCGATTGCATTGTTGTTTTCTTGGTATCTATTTTCCATGCCTTGCGAAAATCAGAGAATGCTTGCAATAATGATTTGTAGGCATCCGGGTCATTTAGTTTTAGGCGATCACCCCCATAAAATTTTATTATTTCTGTGTCCGGATGGATAAATTCTCCAGTAACACTTCTTGTTCCGAATGTCTCTTGTTTTTTTGGAGATTCTTCGTGCAGTTCCGCAAGTCTTTTGTCTATTATTTTTTGCATCGCTGATTCTTGCTCTTGTTTATCTTGTATGTCTACGACTTTGTCCAAACTTTCAAAGATTTGTTCTGTTTTTTTAAATCTTTCACTTTTTCCTTGGTCTACTTTAGCTACCTTTTGTTCTTCTTGACTAGTGAAGTTTCCATTTTCCATGATGAAAAGTTATTTATGTGTTGTAATTGAATCCACGTTGAAAATCGCACTTACAAAAGTGGATTAGATTATGCTTGTAGTAGTTAAAAAAGAATGCTCGTTTTATTTGTACAAAAACTGGAGAAGGTTGTAAACCAACATTGCTGGCCAAACTATGGCTTTTAGTAGTCCTAGTACTCCCATCCAAAAAGTTTCGGACTGTCCGATGTAGAAAATCGCTGCGCCTATAAATCCTAGTCCATAAACAGCGCTAGCTCCTCTTTCGTCTTTTAAACCACATTTCATTTTTTATTATTATTGGTTATTTATTTATTATAACATTTCCAAGTTCTATAAAAAAGCCCTCGTACTTCTGATAAAATGTAATTTATTTTTATATCTATAAATGGTATAATTAAACCAACATTAGATGTAAACAAAACCATGAAACAGCCCCATATATTGTGTGATAATGGCGATTTAGCCCCAAAAGCTATTGTAGTGGGAGATCCTGCAAGGGTAGAGAGGATTGCCATAAATCATTTGGAAAATCCCCAAAAAGTAGCTCAAAACAGAGAATATACGAGCTACAAAGGATCATACAAGGGCGAAGAAATAGCAATAGTTTCAACTGGAATAGGTGGGCCTTCATCTGCTATAGCGGTTGAAGAGATGGCCAATATAGGAGTCAAAACTATTATCAGAGTTGGTTCTTGCGGAAGCATTAGTCCAAATATAAAAATAGGCGATGTGGTGATACCCGATAAAATTATTAGAGGAGACGGAGTGCCTACCGAATATATTTCATCAAAAACGCCTGCCATAGTTGATCCTGAGATTCTCAAAAATCTCAAACTATCGGCAGAAGAGAGTAAGTCAGATTTTCACATAGGCACTACAGTTTCAGTGGACTGGCTATACAATCCAAACCTAAACAATCTCAAAGCAAAATTCGGTCAGATGAACGCCATAGCGCAAGAGATGGAAGGCTCAACGATTGTACTAGTTTCGCAGCTGAGAAATATAAAATCAGGATGCATCTTTCTAGTTGTAAATGATTCGGGAGAAAAAAATGTTCAAGAAGGAATCTTGAAATATGCCAATCAAGCAATTGCCAAGAAAGGTGAATTGGTTTCCAAGGAATCAGAAGCTGCTATTATCGCTTTAGAATCACTAATCAAATAATCCATGGGTGAGGTTTATTCGGGAATAAAATTCAACGCGGTAAATAAGGGGGATTGGTATCCCAATGATTTCGAAAGCCAAACCATAAAAAAACTTCTAATATTAAGAGACTATTACAAAGAAAAAGGATTCATAGAACTTAACGGAGGAAATTTTAGCGGAAGAGTTGAAAACGGATTTGTTATTAAAAAAACTGGAATACTCATAGAAAAATTAACTTCATCTGATTTTGCCAAAGTTACTTCTGTGGAGGGTGATAGTGTCTCTTTTCAAGGAAGCGGAAATCCCAGCTCGGAAAGCAGATCTCATTTCATGATTTATAGAGCCCATCCAGAATACAATTTTATTTTTCATGGTCACCTCCCAGCATTCAATAAATATTTGGAGCTAGCTAATGACCAGTGTCTTTTGGAAGAGCAACCATATGGAACTATCGAGCTTGCCAAGCAAGTTTCTCAAAACATAGGCACGAATGAGTTTGTTCTCATCAAAAATCATGGATTTTTTGTCGCAGGAAAAACCTTTGAAAATGCATTTCAAAAAATGAATAAATTATATGAAAGATATAAGCGAATTAAAATCTAAATTACCTCAAACTGTAGAAATTTTTCCTGACAAAGTGAGGATTATTGATCAACTATTGTTACCCCGGGAACTTAAGTTTTTGGATCTTCTGACACTCGAAGATTCGGCAAAAGCAATAAAAACTATGCAAGTGCGAGGTGCTCAGGCGATAGGAGCTACTGGAATTGGAGGAATGTATTTGTCAGCTCTAAATTCTTCTGATGCGAGAGAGGAAATTTTGGAAAATCTAAAAAAAGCCAAAGAACTTTTGATAAACAAAACTAGGCCCACTGCCGTAAATCTGGCTTGGGGAGTGGATAAAATGCTTGAAATTGCAGAAAATTCCAGCGAAAAGGACTTAAAAAAAGTCTTATTAGAAGGGGCTAGAAATATTTTGGAACAAGAAGTACAGAACAATCTGAAAATAGGCGAGTATGGGAAAGAGCTGATCAAAGAGGGTTCCACAATCCTCACTCATTGCAACGCGGGCTCTCTATCCAGTGTTTGGTATGGCACAGCAACTGCGCCTATGTTTTCAGCATTTACCGGAGGTAAAAAATTTGATGTGATTGCAGATGAAACAAGACCTCAATTTCAAGGAATGAAACTTACTGCTTGGGAGATGAAGCGAGTGGGGATCGGATGCCAAGTTATTTCAGACAGTGTTGCTGGATCACTACTAAGATCTGGAAAAATTTCTGCGATATTTGTAGGGGCAGACAGGATTGCCAAAAACGGAGATACGGCAAACAAAATCGGCACATATCCTTTGGCGGTTTTGGCTCATGAAAACAAAATTCCTTTTTATGTTTGTGCCGTGGATGCAACCATAGATAGAAAAATTGAAAGCGGTGATGAGATAATCATAGAAAATAGACCTGATGAAGATTTTTGGAGATGTTTGGACTCAAATCAATTTGATAAAACATTTGAGATTATGAATCCCGCCTTCGATGTAACTCCCGCCAAATATATCACCAAAATTATTACAGAAAACGGAGTACTTGATTCTAATAATTTAATATAGTATTTTGTATTCAAATACAATTATTTGTTTAACCGTTCATTAGGATTTCTGGAGGACAAAAAAGTGACTGATATAAAAAAGTTTGATGTTTGTGGTTCGCAGGGAAGCGAATTGTCGGTTAGATTCACAAAAGGAGGTTCTGATACAAAACCCCCAATCAATGATTCTCCCAGCTCTACACCTAGCGATGTCAAAAAAATCATTGAGCCCGTTTCTGATTTGAGAGAGCTTTTTGATGCTAAACCTTCGAGACAAGAAGAATCTATTGAAGAGCCTATTCTTGAAACTATTGCATGTGAACATGGCAATGAGCTATTTGCTAAATCTGGTGACACTCCAAAGGATATTTTGGAAACACCGAATTCGTGTATAGTTTTCATAAAAGAAAATGGCGGAATAAATATATCCATTTTGTAATGGATATTTAAATTCCAAGACTCTTTCATTGAGATGAAATAATATTTATTTCGTCTACGAAATTGTTTCACACACATTAACTTCAAAAAACCGCACCAGAAATGGCGCGGTCTTTTATTTACGATAAGCTATGGGCTTGTAATCTGCCAAAAGCGTGATATATTTGAAACAGCTTGGCAGAAGGGTAAAACTGTCAAAAAAAGCTCATTACCACCACCAGTATTGCGGGGACCAAGTAGCGGCGAGCGAACGGAAGTGAGATCTTTTGATCTCTTTATAAGACCTCTCGGTCTTGTACACACCGCCCGCACATGGGTAAAAATGCTTTTGCATTACCGTGAGAATCAATGGGATCTATGCTGGTGGTCCCTTTTTTTATTCTGTGGTTTTTCCATCAAACTCCTCGTCATTGGCTTCGGCTTCTTCTTTTGTAGTTCTCACGATACCGTCTTTGTGGTGGGCGGGGGAGTAGATGGTGTAAAGCTTGAGATCCTCGGTTTCAGAGACGTTGATGATGTTGTGCTCAGCTCCTGCTGGAACTACTATCGCAGAGCCATCTTCTACGCTGTACTCATTGCCATCTATGATGCATTTGCCTTGGCCTTTCTCAAATCGGAAAAATTGATCATTTTCTTTGTGAATCTCCATTCCGATTTCCTCCTTTGGTTTAAGAGACATAAGAACTAGCTGGCTATGCTTGCCAGTATAGAGAACCTTGCGAAAATTGGTGTTTTCCAAAGTTTCTTTTTCGATGTTCGCATTGAATCCTTTCATTTTAGTTTTGGTTAATTTGTAAACTATTTTTTAATTTTATATGACCCTCTAATTTCCAGTTGATCCAAATCCTCCCACACCTCTGGCGGTTTTATTCATATCGCTAGTTTCTTCTACATCCACCGAAATGAAATTGGTAATTACCATTTGGGCGATTTTCATTCCTTTTTTAACAACAAAATCCGAGGTAGAGTGATTGATTAATATTACCCCTATTTCACCTCTATAGCCAGAGTCTATCGTGCCTGGTGAGTTCAATACAGTAATTTGATTTTTCAGAGCAAGGCCACTACGAGGTCTGATTTGAGCTTCGGTGAGTGGTGGTAATTCTATGGCAATTCCGGTTTGGATCAGTTTTGATTCATTTGGTCTGATGATTTCGTCGGTATTGGAAAACAAATCCAAACCAGCGTCACCAGGGTGAGCGTATTTGGGGATAGTAGTACTGGCATCCAATTTTACAATTTTTAGTTTCATATAGTTTATTCTATTTTTTATCCGAAATGTCTTTTAGAAAAGCATTAATTTGTTCTTGGGTTCCAATGGCTCTGATATTTACTCCAGTCATTTTATTTTTTTTCCCAAAAAAAGATTTAAGCTGAGGTGTCTCAAATTCTTCCACTTCAAAAAGATCGGGTCGTTTTCGAAGGGCTTCTACTTGTCGAATTGATTCATTGCTAGTTGGAAGTCTGCTTAATCTCATGGATGGCGTTATTGAATCTGCAAAACCTTGAAATGGGATAACTCTTAAATAGCCACCTGGATTAATAGCACCAAGAGCTTTTTGATAAAAAACTTTTACTTGCTCTGGATTGAAGGCGTATGTTGGCAAGGAGTTGTTGGCAGACCATATTTCGTCATGTTTTCCCATTTCTTCGGCGCTGACATCGTAGAAGTTTTTAGATATGGGTTGATCGGAGTTTTCCCTTGTATTATCTTTTAGTAAGGGCTCAATATTTGTGACTCTACAATCAATGCCTCTTTCTAGTAGCTCATTTTTTATTGGCGCAATTCCTCCTCCAATTAATAGCAGATTTTTTTTGTCCAATAATTTTTTAGCATTTACTTCGCTGATACCTAAAAAATCAAAATAAGTGGCCAAATCTCTAGAGGCCTTTTCTGGTTTTGCCAGCATGAATTCGGAAAATTTTTCAAAAGCAACTTTTTCCGCTTCGTCGTCTTTTGCTAGAGATTCTGATAGTGCCATGAGTATACTTTCTTGCATGCCCTCATCTTTTAGACTCAATTCAATCTGCGCGACGCAGTGTTTAAAGACTGGTTTTTCTTTATGCTGCTGTAAAATTTGTTCTAATTGACTATACTCTTTTCTGTCAGCTATTTCTCTTATCAATTTGGGGGCAAATTCTGTTTCTGCCAAGGCAACTTCTGCTAGTCTTTTGGTTCCGAAGTGTTCGGGGTTTAAAAAGATAAATTCTTCAATTTCTTTTTTTGTGGTCGGGAAATCTATCAGACCTTCGTTTGCCACCTTATCAATTGAAGAAAACTTTTCTGAGATTTTACGCAGAACATCGGCTTTTTCGTCGCTGGTAAAATTCAAATATTCAATTTCTTGATGGTCTGGCACTTCTAATTTATTGTTCTTAACAGATTCTGGCATTTTTTGTAGTTGTGCCTGCTCTGATTGTGTATCTATCTGTGGTATTTGCTCGGCTCCCATGCGTTTTAGTATTAAAAAAGTAATTTTATTTAGTCATTATAATACTGACATCCAATTTTACAATTTTTAGTTTCATAGAGTTTTTGATTTTACAAAAATAGTTTTTTGGTAACATGAAAAGAGTCCACTTGTTTGTTTATTAGGACTGATGTTATTTGAAAAGGAATTACGCATCCACATCTTTGACAATCTGCCTTGCTTCCTATTACACACGGAGTTTTTATTTGGCCCATTGGATCCAAACAAAGTATGGTTTTGGGAAGAGGGCAGTGTGAGGTAATTTTTTTTGAGCTATCGGATTTCATCATTTCCAGTATTGATTTGCTATTCAAAATAAAATCTCTATATTTTTCTTTGAGGGTAATTAGTTTATCGATGATCTTGTCTCGCTCTTCCCAGCTGATCCATAAATCTTCTTCTATATCCTTTATCGGTGTATAAAAATCAAAATTTATTCCCCCTATTTTTGTCTTTTTCCATTCTTCGAGGAGTGGTTCTATTGTATAGTAATTCTTCTTGTTAAGAACGCAGGCTATGTTTACATGTATATCATCACGATCTGCGTGTTTTTTTACTTTATCGTAGATATTGTTACCTCTGATTTTTTCGTAATACTCTTTGGTGCCGTCTACTGAAACATTGAATACGCAATTTTTCCATTTTGGTAGTTCTATTGAGCCGTTGGTTACTACCATGTTGAAAGGAAAGAGCTTTGATCCTTCCTCAATTATATTTTTTCTTAGCAAAGGTTCTCCGCCAACCCATGACGCATGAATAATGGAGGGGTACTGTTTTTTTATTTCGCGAATTCTTTTTAGGAGGTCTTTGTCGCTTAATTCTGTTTTATGATCCTGTTGAAAGAAGTAGCAGTGTTCGCATCTCAGGTTGCATCTATTTGTAACATCTATTGAAACACCTATTGGAAGCTTGATCCCAAACAGTGAGCTTTTTATGAAATAGTATATTAGCTTAATATTTTTCATTTCAATATCAAATAGGTATTCTTGGATATTCCATCGTGTCTCTGGCCTTATTTTACACTAAAAACAGGAGAGTAGGCAAAGATGCTTTTTAATGACTCTTGACAAAGGATTGAAAAAGAGTTATTATATAAAATAATATAGTGCTTTTTATGAAAAAGGCATCATCAAAAGGAGGGTAGCGAGATGTTTTATATCGAATTGTTAGGCTTTACGCAGGACCAAGTTTTGGGAGTGGAATCTGCGATTTGCGATCTTTTCGAACACAAACCTTATCGAAACGAATATGTCGTGGTTTGTGTTGATTCCATCGCAAGAGATCATCAAAACAGGGATCAGCCTTTTTTGCGCTTGTTCGCGGCTCAGAATGATTATCTCGAAGATATAATCTCTGAACTTCGCACGCTCAAATTTCATATCGTAGTTATGTTGCTTTACATCTTCATCCCGAAATAGCGTTGTTAAGTGTGAAAATAATCGACTAGTTCATTCATTGAAAGTTGCTGGGTACGCATTCACGTGTACCCAGTTTTTTATTCGCAAAAAAAACAAGCGAAATGCGCTTGGCTTTTTGTAAACAGACTATACCTCGTCGTCATCCCCGTGAAAACGGGGATCCAGACACCACATATGATTAATTTTAGGAGGTATAAATGGATATAAGCTAATATGTATTAGCTTATAAGTGTAATAGTATTCTTTACATACTAAACCACGACGACTTCTGGGTCCCCAATCAAGCTTGCTTGCGCAATCAAGTTGGGCCTGCCTGACCGGCAGGCAGGGATGACGTAAATTTTCTAAAACCTAAAACCTATCACCTAAAACCTCTAATACATCTAGTTCCACTAATTCCTCTAACCTACAACCTAGTTCGTCCAGAGTCCTACTTTTTCCTTCACTTCATTTATTGTTTGTTGTGCTATCGGTCTGGCATATGCGACTCCGTCTTCAAGTACCCTGTCTAGAGCTCCTTTGTCTTTTTCATATTTGGCTCGAAGGTCTTGAATTGGCCTTAGTCCTGCAATTATCGCATCAGCTACACCTGATTTGAAATCAGCGTAGCTCTTACCTTCAAAATCTTTTTCAGATTCTTCAATAGTCTTGTTTGTAAACAAGGAATAAATAGATAGAAGATTTGTAATACCTGGTTTGTCTTTGCCTGCTTTGATTTCTTTGCCTGAATCCGTGGTAGCACTCATCACTTTTTTCTTTATAGCTTCTGGTTTATCTGAAAGCAAAATTCCATCTCCGGCAGTTTTGCTCATTTTTTCATTTGGTCTTTTTAGTGACATTATCTTGGCCCCTGTTTTCATAATGTATTCTTTAGGCTCGATAAATGTCTTGCCAAATTGATTGTTGAATTTTCTAGCTAGTGATCTTGTGAATTCTACGTGAGGTGCCTGGTCTTCACCTACTGGCACTATAACAGATTTGTAAATCAATATATCCGCTGCCATGAGTACGGGATAATCAAGAAGTGCCATGTTTACATCCTTTGGTTGGGTTTGAATTTTTTCCTTGAAGGTAGGCATTCTTTGTAATTCGGAAAGGGGAGTGATGGTGTTCAAAATCCAAGCAAGCTCAGTATGTTCTGGGATCATTGATTGGACGACCATGTGGCATTTTTCTGGATCAAGTCCTACAGAAAGATAATCAAGTACCAGATTTCTTACACCTTCCTTGATTTGCTTGGGATCGTGCTGGGAGGTGATAGCGTGATAGTCAACGGCTGCAAAGATGGAATCATATTTGGAAACTAAATCCACCCAATTTTTTATGGCTCCTAGGTAATTTCCGATATGAAGTTGTCCTGTGGGGCGTGCCCCGCTAAATAGTCTTTGCATATTTTTAGATTAAGTATTCAGTTTTCAGCGATCAGTATTCATTTGTTTTAGGCGATGTTGAGTAGATTTTTATGAATACTGAAAGCTGACTTTTGAATGTTGGTTATACTTCAATAATCACTGGCAAAACCATTGGTCTGCGCTCGGTCTTTTGATACAGAAATTGTCCTACCTCATTTCTTATCTTACCTTTTATGTAAGTAGAATTGAGAGAAACTTTTCTGTCTCTGGTTTTTAGTACTTCCCTGATTTTATCTCTAGTATCTGCCAAGAGCTGTTTGTTTTCATCTAGATATACAAATCCTCTTGAGATAATGTGTGGATTGCAGGTGAGTTCCCCTTGTTTGTCTACTGTTAGGATAGCTACAAATATACCATCTTCTGCGAGCATCTGCCTGTCTCTAAGTACGACATTGCTGACATCTCCGACGCCAAGTCCGTCAACCATAATGTAGTCAGAAGGAGCTTTTTTGGGATTTCGTTTTGCTATTACTTCACCTCTGCTATTCTTTTCAAATTCAAAGATACTTCCATTTTCTGGAATGAAGATGTTTTGAACGAGTATTCCCAAGCTTTCAGCTATATCTGCATGAGCTTTTAGCACATGAAAATGCTGTTGGATGGGGATGAAAAATTTGGGGTTTGTAAGTCTTATCAAAATTTTTGCATCTTCTGCTCTTGCATGACCTCCAGCGTGAATATCAAGCATTTTGTAGTTTAAAACTTTTGCTCCCTGTTTCATCAAAGTATCAACGAGGTAGGCGACACTTCTTTCATTTCCCTGAACGATTGATGAAGAAAATACAACAAGATCATCTTTTTCTATTCCGATTTCTTTATGTTCTTTGTTGGCTATTCTAGCTAGTACCGCTCGATCTTCTCCTTGTGCACCTGTCGCAACTATCATTACTTTGTTGTTTGGAAGTTTGTTTGAATCTTTTATGGATATCAATGTTCCTTTTCTGAATTTAATATATCCAAGTCTGTATGCTATTTCCACATTGGTTCGCATACTTCGCCCATCTATCGCTACAAATCTTCCGTGCTTTTCAGCTATTTCTATGATTTGTTTTACGCGGCTTATAAGAGAAGCAAAAGTTGCGATTATTATTCTGCCATTTGCATTCTGCACCACTTGTTCTAGGTTTTTTCCTATTTCAAGTTCTGAAAGCTGAAAGCCTTCATGATCTGTTGATGTACTATCTGCAAGAAGCGCTGTGATACCCTCGGTGCCTAGTCTCGCAAGAGCTCTTAGATCTGCAGGTGGTTCTGTGGAAGGGGAGTGATCAAATTTATAATCACCAGTGTGCAAAAATATACCTACTGGAGTTTTTATTGCAACCGCTATGCTTCCAGGAATATTGTGGTTTATGTGAACTGTTTCTATTTCAAATGCGCCTAATCTGAATTTTTCTCCTGCTGCGATTTCCTGAATTTTTAGTTTTTCTTGATAATCTTCTTGGCGTTTCTCTATGATTCCTTTGGCCATTTTGGTTGTGTAAATCGTAGGATTTCCAAGTCTAGGAATGAGTATGGGAATACCTCCTATGTGGTCATAGTGACCATGAGTAATAATAACTCCTCTGATATTGTCTTCTTTTCCTTTTAGATAAGAAATGTTTGGAACAATATAATCTATTCCTGGCATATCTTCTTCTGGAAATTGAAGTCCCATGTCAACAATAACTATATCGTTGCCATATTCAAAGACAGTCATATTTCTACCGACTTCTTCGCATCCTCCAACGGTAACTATCCTCATTTTTGGTTGGGTAAATACTTGTTGATCGGGTAATTTTTGTGTTTTCGTTACGTCGACGTTCTTTCTGCCTCTAAATTTGTTTTTAGGTTCAGTGCGTCTCTTTTTTCTTAATACCATTTTAGTGAATTAAAGTTTTTTTAATAATTAAAACTGAGTTTATGTTTAAAACTATAAACTACTTACTTGCTTTTTGCAGGTATGTTTGTTTATAAAGTTAAAAATTTTATTTTTTTACTCTTTTTGTTTTGATATACCAAGAAGATATATCAGAGAGTCTATCTGAAGGGATTGTGATAAATTGAGAATCTATTCCTTTGATTTTCTTTGAAAAAGTAAATACATATTCGGGTCTGTATATAAAGATTGCGGGAATGTCTTTATTGAAAAGCTCTTGAAAAGCTTTGTATTTTTCTGCTCTTTCTTCGTCTGATCTTATTTGTCTCGCTTCTTCCAAGATTTTATCCCAGTCGCTATTGCTTATGGAGCTTAGGTTTAGTCCAGGATAATCTTTTTGGCTGGAATGCCAGAAAGAATATGGATCAGGATCGTGATTTAGGATTTGCCCAAAAAATAGTGCCTCATAATCTCTTTCTTTGATTATTTCTTGTATTCCAGAAACCATCACTGGATTTACAACAACTTCTATTCCTTGTTTTCTCCATTGCTCTGATAACGCCTGTGCAACTTTATATTCCTCTGTGGAATCGGGTACGGTGAGAATAAAACTTAGGGTTTTATCTCCTTTTACTCTTATTCCATCCGTGTTTCTTTTGTCCCATCCTTGTTTTTTGAGAAGTTCGTCAACTTTTTCTACACTATAATCTCTTTGCTTTAGATCGTCGCTATAGCCCAAAAATCCTTCCAATATGGGATTGAAAACCACCGAAGCATCGTCTTTAAAAACCTGAGATATTATTTCTTGTCTATTTATTGAATATGAAAGGGCATTTCTCACCTCAGTATCTTTGAGTGTTTCGTTTTTGGATGCATTGAAAAACACTGCGAAATATCTTGATGTTTGAAGTTGTTTGGTTTCCAGTCCTTTGTTTTCTGCAACTTCATCTGTTCGGTCTTCTGGAATAGCGCTGATAGTTTCTATCTTTTTCGTTGTGAGATCATCTACTATAGCAGTCTGATCTTTGTAAAACTGAAAAGTGACAGAATCTAAATGAGGCTTTTCCCCGTAATAATCTTCATTTCGTGAAACTTTGAAGGATTTGATTTCACCTGCGTTGTTTTTCTTGAGCTCCTTGAACTCAAATGCCCCTGAACCTACTGGTTGAATGTTGAACGTTGCTAGGCCAAAATTTTCTACAGCTATATTTTCCCAAAGATGCTTGGGTAGAATTCCGAAAGTAAGGTTGGTTATAAAAGGAGTAAATGGTTGTGAAATCTTGAAAAGAATAGTTTTTTCATCTAACGCTCTGGCGCTCACTCCCTGAAAATCTTGTCGCAAAGGACTTTTGATTTCAGGATTTTGTATTAGATTGAAAGTAAAAACTATATCTTCAGCGGTGAGCTTGCTTCCGTCGTGCCAATAAATATTTTCTTTGAGTTTTACTGTGTAGCTTTTTTTGTCTCCACTCATTTCGTATTCACTCATCAAGTCGTACTGTATTTCATTTTTGCTGTTGTATTTCACCAAGCTTGAAAACAAAACCTCTGATATGTCGGCATCTGTTTCGTTGTTTGCTAGTAGTATTGGGTTTATATTTTCTGGCTGAGTGATCTCTCCTATTACAATATTTCCTCCATCCTCGGCTACAGCCACTGTGCTATTAAAATATGCCGAAACTCCCCAAAAAACTAGTCCGCCAAGTAATAGTATTGAAAGTATTGTGAACAAAATAAGCTCTCTTTTTGAAAGATTTTTGAAAAATAATTTGATAGAATACACAAAAGTTTTCCAGAAATTGTTTCTGGTCTCTTGGATTCCTCCTTTTATGTCGTCGGGAATTGGATTTTCCGAGTCTTTTGAGAATATAGTACTAATAAATTTTAGTTACCAAAGCCTAGTTTGCTATTTGGCTATTATCATGGAGATTATCGCGGTTGTGATAAAAGCTACAGCAAATATAATTGTAAGAATAAAAAGCAATTTTTCTGGTCCTCTTTTTTGATTGTAGATTTCGGAACTTCCTCCGAACATGCCTGACAATCCGGATCCTTTGTTCTGTATCAGGATTATTACTATCAACAGAGAAGCCAGTATTATTTGTATGATTTGTAGAATAGACATTTGATTTGTTTAGAGTTTTGATTTTGCACTTTGTGGCTTTGAAAAAACGCCTATAATTAGGCAAAAAGCCGAATATTTAAGTATTTTATTAATTGATAGTATCAGGAAGTCAGTAATTTGTAAAGCCGATTAGCTTTTTGGTGGATATCCTATTTTGGCATTATTCTTTGTTTGTTGCCAATCTTTTGGTGATTGTGGATATGATGATGAGTATATTTTCTCAAAATGAGTTAAAATAGTAAAAATCAATTAACTCTTATTACTATGAAAATTTCAGTAGTAGGTACGGGGTACGTAGGTTTGGTTGGAGGGCTTTGTATGGCAGAGATTGGTCATGAAGTTATATGCGTAGATATAGATGAAGCAAAAATCGAAAAACTTAAATCCGGAGTTCCTATTATATATGAGCCGGGACTTGATAAGCTTTTGAAAGACAATATAAAAAGAAAGCGCATCAGTTTTTCAACTGATCTTACTAAGTCGGTTCAAGATACTAGTGCAACATTTATTGCAGTTGGTACTCCTCAGGGAGAATCTGGAAAAGCAGATCTCAAATATGTTTACAAAGTAGCAGAGCAAATAGGAAAAGCGATCAAAAAATATCACGTAATAATTGATAAAAGCACGGTTCCAGTAGGTACTGCCCAAAAAGTTGCTTCAATAATAAAAAAGCATTACAAAGGAGACTTTGATGTAGTTTCAAATCCAGAATTTTTGAGAGAGGGAAGTGCTATTATGGATTTCATGGTTCCAGATAGAATAGTTATCGGTACAAATTCCAAAAAAGCTCGCAAAGTGCTAGATGAAATTTATGAGCCAGTAAATGCGCCAAAGCTTTTTGTGGATACAGAGAGTGCTGAGCTTATTAAATATGCTTCAAATTCTTTTCTGGCTATGAAGATTTCATTTATAAATGAAATTGCAAATCTTTGTGAAAAAGTGGGTGCCAATGTCAAAGATGTTGCTGAAGGAGTGGGACTTGATTCTAGGGTTGGTCCAAAGTTTTTAAGTGCTGGATTTGGATATGGAGGAAGCTGTTTTCCAAAAGATGTGAGTGCATTGCTTGCCACAGCAAAAGAAAAAAAATACAATTTCAAACTTATAGAGTCTGTTTTGAAAGTAAATAGTATGCAAAGAAAACTTTTTGTTGAAAACATAAAAGTGAAAGCAGGTAAACTAAAAAGCAAAAGAGTTGCCGTGCTTGGTCTCGCTTTCAAGGGAAATACAGATGACGTGAGAGAATCACCAGCTATAGATGTAATCAACCTTCTTTTAAAGGAAGGTGCTAAGATTTCAGCATTTGATCCCGAGGCTATGGAAAATGCCAAGTTTTATCTCAAGAACAAAGTAAGTTACTGCAAAGATATTTTCGGCTGTCTAAGAGGTAGCGATATAATTGTTGTGGCTACAGAGTGGAAAGAGTTTGGAGAGATTGATTGGAAAAAAGTAAAGAAACTAAGTAAGGCCAAATGGATTTTTGATGGTAAAAATATTTTGGATATTGCTAAGGCAGAAAAATCAGGATTTTGTGTGTATGCTGTGGGGAGAGGGGATGACAAATCCAAGTCAGAATTTCATTTATAGTGTTTGACTTTCGATAAAATTGACTGTAGATTATTGGTAATCAAATAGACTCCTGCATAAGCTGGAGTCTGTTCTTTGAAAACGGCCTTTTGATTGGCCCTATTGTTTGACGAAGCGACGGTCGGACAATAGTATAAAACAGTCGTCTTTTTTAGGAGGTTTGGGATATGCAACTTCAGGACACCGATTGTTACGACGAGTGTGTTTTAAGAGCTCTGCCCGGAATTTGGATTTCACCAAAGATTACGGATGTTCCGGGAAAAGTTATGATACATTCCAAGTTTGAAGTTTTCGGCTTGGGAGAGTGTCAGGTGTGTAACACGTATGAGGATCCGGAATCGAATGTTCGACAGGTGATTGTTGTGAGTGATGCACCCTTCGTGATCGTCTATGGCATGAAAACTAAACGAGTACCAGCTCTCTTTGAATCACATATTTCTGAGTACACAGATACAAATGGGAAAAAAACACGCGTCAATATTTTCACCGAAAAAGACTTCTATCGAAAAACTGACAGAGAAAAAAAATGGTCGTGGGTTTCGCTACGGCAGTTGGAAGTTTTCTCTGAACTCTCCGCCGAGGAAATCTTTACTAATTACGGTTTTCTGAATAATGGAGGGGAAAGAGGTTTTTTTCATTGCGCTGAAACCGGTTCCGCAGAACTTGCTCCAATAGAAATGAAATTCTACGAGTTCGATTGGAGTGCTAGGGATCCTAGGAAGACTTGGGTTCCCGAGGGTTTCGCGAGAAAGGTTGTGGATGTGAGATGTATCGAAAGGCAGTTGAGAATGTCAATTCCGCAAAGAGTTATCGAGATGCGCGAGTGTCTAGATAAAGTTTTCCCTGCGTCCAAAAGTTTAGCTTCAGCATGAGCCGCTGCAAAAAAATTCTTGCTTATTTCACTCCGGTTAAGATACTTAGGAGTGGTTACATTCACTGTATCGTAAGTGTTGATGGGGGAAAATGGCAGAATCTTTTTTGCCAAACTGCAAATATCAGATACTACGGAGCTAGGTTTGTCGTAAACAACGGAAAGATAGAGGGTTTCTGGGCAAATGATGGAATTATGTGTTCCAGAGAAATTCCTCTAAAATTCTTCCGTCTTGAAGACGACCAGCTATTACTCGCCATTTCAGATCTCACTCCCAAAATTTAATTAACTCGCTCTTTGAAAATAGTGACCGTCACTTTGTGTGCCGGTCATTTTCTTTTAGACAAATCTGCAAGTTTTATGACTGACTTGCCTGAAACTTTCATTTTGGGTCTTCGCTTTTTGTCCCTTCTTTTGTATTTGTTTTGTTTTGATTTTGGTAGCATGGTGAAAATTTAAATTTTTATTTTTCGTCAAAGCTGATTATCTAAGACTGTTTTTATTTCTGAGCTTTCTATGATAAGTAATAGCAAAACGATGCGCCTCATCTCTGATTAGCTGAAAGCATTTCATTATTTCTGGATATTTTTTTAGTGCGATAGGATTTTTTCTATTTGGTAGATATAGTTCTTCTTCTTTTTTTGCAATTGCGGCAATGGGCCAAGTGACTTTTTGTGATTCAAAGATTTTGTTCACAGCATTTAGTTGCCCCTTGCCTCCATCCAAAAGTACGAGGTCTGGATCCTCCCATTTGTCTTTTTTGATTCTTGCGAACTGTGAATGGTTTAGTCTTCGTAGCACCATTTCGCTCATCATCGCCACATCATCTGGTTCTCCCTCTCTGATGATTTTAAATTTTCTGTATTCGGATTTTTGGGGTTGATTGTTTTTCAAAACTACCATGGATCCCGTCGCAAATTTTCCTTGAATATTTGAAATATCATAAGCCTCTATGCGATTTATCGGTGATTTAGTTTTTAAAAGCTGTTGCAATTGGTTTTCTCGTGCAAGTTTTTTGGTTTTTACTTCCTGTTTTTGAAATTCTTCCAAGTTTGTTTGTGCTAGTTTTAGTAAACTTAGTTTTTTGCCTTTTTCGGGAATGGTTATTTGTAGATCAGAATTATTTTTGTCTTGAAAAAACTTCTGAATGAGAGTGGAATCGATTTTAAAAGGTATTATTATTTCTTTGGGAAAACTATTTTCCCTTATATAGTATTGCTCAAGAAAGGATGTGAGGGTTTTGGATTGGTCTTTGTCAATATTTTCTAGCTCAAATTTTTCTTTATTCAAAAGCTTCCCATCTCGTATAATCAGCATGAGTACTATTCCTTGGTTTATCGCTATGATATCTTGGTTTTCGCCTTTTACAGACAGTACTTTTTGTTTTTCTCTTGTTTTAGCGAGACTTTTTACTTGGTCTCTTAGAAGTGTTGCTCTTTCAAAATCCATCAGCTGTGCCGCCGTTTGCATTTCGATTTTTAGTTTTTTTTCTAGATCTTCGGATTTTCCCTTCAAAAATTCTTCAGCGTTTTTGATTTGTTCTTGGTATTGTTTTTTATCAATCAAGCCAACGCAGGGAGCCGTGCATCTTTTTATATAAAAATCTAGGCATGGTCTTTTGTTTTTCCTTTTGGCTTCTGCCTGATTTTCTGGTATTTCTCTCGAGCAATTTCTGTATCTAAAAGTGGTGCGAAGTATTTCTAGTGTTTCGTTTACGGCAAGTCCATCGGTGAATGGACCAAAATATTTTTTGTTTTTTGATTTTTTTTCTATTTGTCTTGTTGAAAAAATCTTGGGAAATGATGTCGTGTAATCTATGACAATAAATTTGTAATATTTATCATCCTTGAGGCGAATATTGTATTTGGGTTTATGCTGTTTTATTAAAGACGCTTCAAGCACCAGCGCCTCAAGCTCATTATCTGTAATAATGTGATCCAGGTCTTTTGCTAGAGCGACCATTTGTTCTTTTCCGTATTCTAGCGTGGCACCTTTTTGAAAATATTGATTTACTCTAGACTTGAGATCTACAGCCTTTCCCACATACAAAATTTTTCCTTTCTCGTCTTTGAAAAGATAAACCCCTGATTTGCGGGGGAGTGATGAGGTTTTGTATTTAAGATTCAAAACAAAAGATTAAACTGATTTATAGTCGTCCCATTTGCTCTTTAAAGATTTGCGCCTTGCTATAAACTTGATCGACATACCATGGATAATTTTGCCAATTTGAGCCAGCGAAAAATTGTCCGACAGCTCCTCTGGTGGATGCATTTTCCATGGTTGAGCCACCATGCGCTTTTACATAAAGTCCTATGGCAATCATTGCATCAGTAATTTCCCAAGGATCCGCACTTCGATGTGTTATGGATTCTACTTGTGGTTTATACGCTGCCCATGTGGAAGGAATAAACTGACCAGGTCCCATAGCACCTCCCCAGCCACTGTAAGTTTGAGGTTTGCATGATACCCTGACGCTTTTGGGATCTTTTTTTAGATCATCCATGATGTCAAAAAACACTCCATATTGTTCTGGATTCATGTTGCCTTCATAAACGCATTGGCCCACATTTCTTCCTAGTCCTGATTCTTGGGACATGATTCCGAGAAGTAGTGGCGCTTCAACTCCCGTGGCTTTTTCTGCAAATCTCGCTGCATCTACCGCGTCTGTAAATTTTACCGATTTGCCATTGCTTTCAAGCTGAAATATTTGGTTGCGAAGTTGCGTGGTGAGGTCGGTTGTGCTCGACATAACATCTTCTAGGTTTTTTATTTCGCTTTCATTTCTACCATGTAAAATTTCACTTTCCTGTTTTTTTAGATCAGCTTGTTTTTGCTGTTCAAACAAAGTCGAGGAAGTTATTTTTTGCTGATTCATTTTGTTTTCAAGTCCCTCTTTTTCTTGATTCATTTTATCTCTTACTTCCTTGAGTTCCATTGTGGACTCGTAAACTTTTCTTTCTATAGATCTAGCATAATTGAAAAGTCTGAAAAACTTTGAGAGTTTTGAAGTAGAAAGCATGAGCTCAAAGGCCGAATGGCTACTTTGTCTAGATATGTGTTGGATGTAAGATTTGAGTGCGATTTTTTTTCTACTCATTTCTGAATTAAGTTCGTCCAAACTTTTTTGTTTTTGCTCTATTTCGGTTTCAGTGATGCTCAATTCTTTTTGGGATTTTTCCATTTCAAGTCTCAGCTTTTCTATTTCAGATTCCAGCTGACTAATATAGTTTTGGAGTGTAAAATTTTGAGATTGCTTTGAGCTCACATCTTTTTGAGCTTCTGAGATTTTGTTTTCAAGTTCTCTAAGTTCGGCTTTTTTATCTTCAAGCTTATCCGCATTTATCTTTGAGGTTGGAATCAATAAAATACAAAACACCAACATCAAGATGGGTAAAATAATATATGAGGACTTATTTGTTTTGAGTCTATTCATTTCGTCTAAGATTATACCACAAAAGAACTTGGGTATGATGTCTTTGGCTTGGTTGACATATTTTGGGATAAATTGTAGTTTTGAGTGTTCATTTAAAACTAGGTTTGATCTAACTTTTTCCGCTAAGTTTAGCGCATTCAGAAAGGAGATCGAGATGATAAAAGTTGAGTGTCGTGGAGTTACTGGTTTCGCTGTGAAGCCTAAGATGGGCAAGGGTATGGTGAAAAGGCTAATTGAAGAAGTAAACAAAGATAAATGTGAGATTGCCTTTGTTGATGTTGCGCTTAGCTTTCACATTCATAGATTACTTTCCGGGGCCGAGCAACTATTACGAATGTATATTGATCATCATCTTCCGTACAATCCATCAATTCCTTTTCCCTACAAGAAATGTATTTCTACCATTTTAAAAAGCAGGGATTTGGCTCCATCTTGTTGTGAACTTGTGCAACCCAGATTGTGGCTCGCGAAAAAGGTAAAGAAAGTTTTTTTTCACGACGACATGGATGGTTTCTTCTCTTTTTTAAGAGGATGTGGGATTACTTATGAACGAATGATCCCTGATATTAGGAGGATAGATGGCAGATTTGGAACAGAGCCGATTTCGGAAACGGGGATAATGGTTGCCAACTTTTTGAATTTCAATTATCCAAGCCTGAATGCTTCACAAAAAGTTTACTCACAAGAGAGGAGGGATTGCTACAAAAAACTGATTGATTGGTTTTCTGGAGAAATGAGTCGACAACATTTTGACAGATTGGTTGAATTTTCAGCTCAACTCAAAAGTCGCGCTAGCGCCAAGGCTGCATATATCGCCAATGAATATGCCAATCTGGTGCCAGGAGGAAGGGATGTTGTGCAATGTGATCTTCGCAATCAGCCCACAGATGGAAGAAATATAAATTTTAGTGTTTTCTGGAAAGAGATTGAAAAAAAATATCCCAATGTGGTTGTAGCCGGAATAATTTTTCGAAACGATTATTCCGAAAAAGTTTTGGTTATGACTTCTAGAAATAATAACGTCGATCTCAGAAAAGTCGTTCCTAGGGGATGTCATGTTAGCGTAGCTCAAAGAGCTTTTATTCATGCCAGAATGTGGCCAATGTTTATCGCTAACTGGCGTAATTATAGAAAGTAGATCAAAATTGTAATTTGGGGGAGTTCTGGCTTTTGCTAGAACTCCTTTTTCTTTGGGTAATTTGCCACGATAGATATTCAAGGTTTATCTCGCAAAAAATGATGCATTTTGCACCATATTGAATGTGTTGTATAATATTAAAATATAAAACTAAAAAACAAAAAATGAAAAACCATTCATTATTCGCAGAGCCAACGCCCGTTGTAAAAGGCGTAGTTTTTGTAATAGTAATTGTCTTTGGTTTATTGACTTTTGGAGCAACTACGTGGGCCAAAACTTGGTCAAGAGAAATCATAGAATCAGCTGGGGACAAGGGGGGATATACTTCTATCGTGCTAGATAATAACGGACTTGCTCATATTGCATATAGAGATGAAACTAGTGGCGATTTGAAATATGCTTACCAGAATGGTGATGATACTTGGAGTACTCAGATTTTGGACAGTGGAGGAGATGTGGGTACGGATATTGGAATTGCTTACGATGAAGACAATGATATTTACGCCATTAGTTATTTTGATGCTACCAATAGCTCCCTGAAATACGCTTCCAATGAAGATGGAGACTGGCAGGTGACAACTATAGACAATGACGCTGAAGTGGGAGGCTTTTCATCCATTGCGATAGATGAAAATAGGGGAGTGCATATTGGCTACTTTGACGCTACCGATGATAGTCTCAAATATATGTATCGACCATATGGGGGTGGTTGGTTGAAAGTGGTTGTGGAAGATGCAATTTTTACTACCGGATACTATATTGATATCGCAGTAGATGATAATACAAATCAGCCACGTATGAGTTATATAGATGTAAGTAGTGGCTATGTAAAACTGGCTTCCCACTCAGGAGATTTAACTGGGGGAGTTTGGACTCTTGAAGCCATAGACGATTCAGGAACAATACAGCTCGGAACTTCAATTGCAATTGATTGCGATAGCAATGTACATGTTTCATATCACGATAACGATAGTGAAAAATTGAAATATGCTAAAAAGACAGGTACGAACTGGTCTCTCGAGACAGTGCGTGATGATACTGGAAGTTATGGTATGAATAATTCTATTGCCCTAGATGGAAATGGTAATCCTAGAATAGCCTATTATGAATTTAATAGTGGTTTGCTTCTTTATTCGTATAAATCAGGCTCAACTTGGTACCATGAAGTAGCTGATGGCAATACTGAAGTAGGAAGTGCAAACTCTCTCGCAATAGATGAAAATGGTAACGCACATATTTCCTATTATGATGAAGGCGATGGCGATCTAAAATATGCTTTTGGATATACAGCTCTCTCAGGTACAGGTATTACTATAAAGGGGGGTAATACATATACCACTTCCACAAGCGTGGCTTTGAGAAACTCAGGAAGCGGAATATATCGTATGCGCTTTTCAAATGACGGTTCTCATTGGACCGGATGGAAAGTCTATTCTTCTACATATAATTGGAATTTGGCCAATTCTAGTTATGGTGGCAATTCCAACAGTGGAACCAAGAGAGTTTATGCGCAATACAAAGATGTCGCAGGAACCACTTCTTCAAAATCAGATACTATAATTTACGATCACACACCTCCCTCTGGCTTCATCAGAATAAACAAGGGGGATCAGTACACGGGAACAAAGAGGATCAAAGTTAGTGTATATAGTTCAGGTACACATCTCATGCGTTTTTCAAGCGACAGCAAACACTGGTCAGCCTGGATTCCTTATCAATCAAAAGCTTCTTGGAATCTAGTTACTTCAGCATACGGTGGCAATGCCAAGAGTGGAAAGAAATATGTATATGCTCAACTTAAAGATTCTGCAGGTAATATTTCAAATAAGAAATACGACAGTATTATTTATGATAGAGCGCCACCCAAGGGTTCACTCACCATAGAGAATGCTGATCAAACAAACCATTCAAGCTATGTAAATCTATTGCCATCTTCAACTGATTCGCTATCTGGAGTAGTGCTCATGAGATTTTCAAACAATGGTGTGAGTTGGACTGGGTGGAAGGTTTACAGAACTCTCTATCCCAAGTGGCAGCTTACCTCAACATCATACGGTGGCAATTCCAATAATGGCACTAAATATGTTTACGCTCAGTATCGAGATGCTATGGGAAATGTTTCGGGTATAAAATATGACGGGATATATTATAAGAGATAGATTGAGTATTCAGTTTTCATCAAGACCTCCTAATCTAGGGGGTCTTTTTTGTATTAAGTGTTCAGTATTTAGTACTCAGTTTTCATTCGGCTATTGGCAATTAGCAATCAGCTGCCGAGAGCTATTGAATACTGAAAACTGGTTGCTGATCGTATCGTTGACATGCTCCTTTTGCGAGTGTACAATATTAGCTTGCTTATTAGATGAGCTAGAAGTACTAGTAGGATTAGAAGTATCAGTAATGACGTAGTTCTAATTCTCCTAATCCTTCTAGTTCTACTAATACATCTAATCAATGAAATCAATAAAAATCAGAGGTGCCAGGGTGCACAACCTAAAAAATATTGATATAGACATTCCTAGAGATAAACTCGTGGTGATCACGGGTCTTTCTGGTTCGGGAAAATCCTCTCTCGCCTTTGATACTATTTATGCCGAGGGTCAAAGAAGATATGTAGAATCATTGTCTGCTTATGCTAGGCAGTTTTTGGGTTTGATGGATAAACCTGATGTGGATCAGATCGAAGGACTTTCTCCAGCGATTTCCATAGATCAAAAAAGCACTTCAAAAAATCCAAGATCTACCGTAGGAACTGTTACTGAAATTTATGATTATGTAAGATTGCTTTTTGCTAGAGTGGGGAAGCCTCATTGCCCCAAGTGCGGAATAGAAATCAAATCCCAAAGCCCAACTCAAATCACGGATAGTATTTTGGGAATGCAAGATGGAAAAAAACTTATCGTCATGGCTCCCGTTGTAACAGACAGAAAAGGTGAACATAAAGACACCTTGGAAGGTATTAGAAAATCTGGTTTTGTCAGAATAAGATTGGACGGAACTGTTATGGAAATAGATGAAGCCATAGAAAAGAAAAAGGACAAAAACAAAAAGCATTCTATAGATGTTGTGGTTGATAGAATTATTATTTCAAAATTTGAGGGCGATATATCTGAACACCCTGATCGTTCGCGGATCGCTGATTCCGTGGAAACTGCTCTTGATTTTGGTAATGGAATCATTATTTTGCTTGATCCTGAAACCAAAGAAGAGAAAACCATTAGTGAGCACTTCGCTTGCGCCAAGTGCGGAATTTCTATTCCAGAAATACAGCCACGACTTTTTTCTTTCAATTCCCCTCATGGCGCTTGCACAGAATGCTCTGGTTTGGGTTTGAAACTAGAAGTAGATCCTGACCTAGTTATTCCCAATAAAAAATTGAGTTTGCGCGAGGGAGCGATAAGACCGTGGAGCAGAACCCAAGGCAAACCTACTTGGTATATGCGTCATTTGGAAGCTCTTGCCAAGGAGTTTGATTTTTCTATGGATGCGCCAGTCTCAAAGCTTTCCAAAAAAACAATGGATTTGATTTTGTATGGCGCAAAGGACAAAGAAATAGTGATAGAAGCAGATACTGATAGATTTTCTGGCACCTTCAATACTCACTTTGAAGGAGTTATTCCTCAAATGGAAAGAAGATACAAAGAAACTGATTCGGACTATGTGCGTACAGAAACAGAAAGATATATGAGGACTTACGTCTGTCCTTCATGTAATGGAACAAGACTTAAAAAAGAAGCTCTCAGTATTATTTTAAACAAAAAAAATATCGCAGAGGTTTCTGCTATGAACATAGGTGAAGCGATAGAATTTTTCAATCAAACAGAAACAACTTTTTCAAAAAGAGAAAAGCAAATCGCAAAGCAGGTGATGAAGGAAATAAAAAGCCGACTCGAATTTTTGATAGATGTGGGGGTGGCTTATCTCACTTTGAATCGTGCATCGGCAACTCTTGCTGGGGGAGAAGCGCAGAGAATCCGACTTGCTACTCAGATAGGATCAGGGCTCACGGGAGTGCTTTATATTTTGGACGAGCCATCTATAGGACTTCACCAAAGGGACAACCAAAAATTAATAGATACATTAAAAAGGCTAAAGGATTTGGGCAATACTGTTATTGTAGTTGAACATGATGAAGAGATGATGAGGGAGGCTGATTATATTATAGATATTGGTCCTGGCGCTGGAGAATACGGAGGAGAAGTTATTTTTGAGGGTACCCCTGAACAAATCAAAAAATCAAAAACATCACTTACCGGTCAATACCTTTCCGGAAAAGAAGTTATCGAGGTTCCCAAAAAACGCAGAAAAGGCAATGGTAAATTTATTGTTATCAAAGGAGCCAAAGAAAACAATCTTAAAAATATAGATGCAAAAATTCCTTTGGGTAAACTAGTTGCTGTAACCGGAGTTTCGGGTTCTGGCAAATCAACATTGATTCATGATATTTTGTCAAAAGTTTTGGCCAAAGAATTTTACGGAGCAAAGGATGCTCCAGGAGAACATAAAACTATTTCTGGAATTGAAAACATAGACAAAGTAGTTACCATAGATCAATCTCCCATAGGCAGAAGTCCCAGATCAAACCCAGCTACATATACAGGTGTATTTACTTTTATACGAGATTTATTTGCACAAACTCCCGAAGCTAGAATGCGTGGATACAAAGCTGGCAGATTTAGTTTCAATGTAAAAGGCGGGAGATGTGAAGCGTGTCAGGGAGATGGTTTTGTAAAAATAGAAATGCAGTTTTTACCTGATATATATGTAGAATGCGATGAGTGCAAAGGAAAAAGGTATAACAAGGAGGCGCTAGATATTCACTACAAAGAAAAAACAATATCAGATGTGCTAGATATGAATGTAGAAGAAGCGATGGGATTTTTTGGAAATGTGCCGCTTATCAAACGCAAGCTGAGAACCCTTTTTGACGTGGGACTTGGGTATATAAAAATAGGACAGCCAGCTACCACTCTTTCTGGGGGAGAAGCACAGAGAATCAAGCTTGCCACGGAGCTTTCTAGGAGAGATACAGGAAAAACTCTTTATATTCTAGATGAACCGACTACTGGCCTTCATTTTGATGATATAAAAAGACTGTTGGAAGTTCTTCAGAGATTAGTTGATAAAGGTAATTCTGTATTGGTGATCGAGCATCAATTGGATATAATAAAGTCAGCAGATCATATTATCGATCTTGGTATGGAGGGTGGAGAAGGGGGAGGCAGCATTATCGCAGAAGGAACCCCAGAAAAGATTGTAAGTAGTAAAAAAGGGTACACTTCTAAGTATCTTGCAAAAGCAATTGCAGACGCCAAAAGATAGTGATATAATCTTTTTGATATTTCGAAGGCGTATTCGAAATAAGTTTAGTATTTAAAAAACTAATTAACCAAATAAATGGAAAATCAAGCACAGCAGTCGGCTCCACAGCAGACTCCTCCAACAGGACCTGCCACACAGCCATCAGATCCAAACCAGACTTTGAAAATCGTCGGTTTGATCGTCAACATAGCAGTTCTTCCTGGACTTGGAACAATTATTGCCAAGCAAATGAAGCCAGGAGTTATCCAGTTGGTTCTAGCTTTGGTAGGATGGGTATTGATCTGGACCATAATTGGAATGATTATCGGAATCCCTCTAATGATGATCGCTTGGGTATGGGCATTGATCACCAGCATCAAGTGGTTCACAGCTAAATAAATAGTAGTCCATATAGACCCTCCAAAAGTTGGAGGGTCTTTTTATTTAAAAAATAAAAAAGGGGATCAAAAATAATCCCCTCGTGTTTGTAAAAATAGTTCTTGAAATTGAGCTTTGATTTTTTCTGAAAGTGATGTTGTTTTTGCGCGGTGGCTGTGGTTTATATAAAGATCTTTGAATATGCCGTAATAACCAAGTAACACCTCGATTGGGACATCTTTTCTAGACTTGTATGAATGTAGGAGTCCGTGAATTTTTGCCAGCATTTCTCTGCGGAAAAATACCTGTCTCGAGTCATCCATATTTAGTCCCATGATATTTATTGGTCCCTTTTTTATGTCGAGGACTTTGGATTTACCATGATTTGGTCTAAACCCAACTTTTGCCATAGCTCTTCTTATTTCTTTTCTTGTCTTAGCTCCAATTCTTTTGGGTGATGAAAATGTTAGGTTGTCAACATATCTCGTGTACAGTATTGGTTGATTTTCAATTACGTTTCTGATTTCGACATCTAGCAATAAGTGACAGTACAGGCTAAAGATTGCGGGAGATGCTGATCCTCCGGTAATTAGTTCTCCGTTTTCGGAAAAAAAGATTTGCAGAAATTCTTTGGCATCACTCCAATGATTATGGCTCGCCCTTGAAAAAGCTCCCAAAAATCGATCTAGCTTTACAGATGAAAAGGCATCGCAAATATCTGTGAGATAGAAAAATCTTCCTTGATATGAATGGAGTATCAAATTTACGACAACAGACTTTTCTTCATTCCAACTTTTGATTTGCCTAATATATTTTGCAAATCTTTTTTGAAGCTTCCTCATTTCTTGATTTTGGATACTGATGGTGCGATTCTTTTTGCAAAAGGGTAACATGGTCTCGCGATAAAACATAGGGTTTTCGATATCACTTCCAAATTTATTTTTTAAAGAACCCATAATTCCTCCTATTTTGTCCTAATACCAAGGGGGCGGGGACTGGACTTGTTTTCCCACTTGGCATAGTCGGACATAGAAAAGTTTGATTTTGGTGGAAAATCCACTTTGTAGATTTCCCTTCCGCTTACTTGTGTAAACGGAGATATCTTTTGATATCCTTTTCGGTTTCAATACCAGTCCCCGATGTACCGACTTATACAAAAAACATAGCACTGTTTGGTGCATTGTCAATGCTTTGCTTCATTTGTTTGATTATCGTTTAAGCTCGGATTGTAGTTTTGCTAATTCTTCCTCGCTATTGCATGCAGAGATCTTGTCTCGCAGTTCTTCCATGTAGTCAGCTTCTTCGTCATTTTTTTCTGTGCGCATTGCATCAATCATTCCGTCTATTTTTTCAGTTATTTGTTCTTTTGCCGAATTGATTTCAAAATTGCTTTGAGTTTCGCCCTCTTTGGGTTGTCTTGCATCAAATATCATCCATCTTACCGGACTTTCTGTTTTGTGGCGGAATGCTCCTTTTTCAAAATCATCTACGCACATTTTGATCGCGTCTTGAAGTTTGTCTTCTTCGCTTTTTTGTTCCGGCTCTGATTTAATTTCACGAGTAGATTTTTTTTGTTCGTTTGTGTGAAAATCTTCCTCCCACATTTTTTGTTTAGGTTTTTCTTGACTTGGGGTGGACATTTCTGGTTTTGTGTTTTCTCCTCTGACTTTGGGAAACCTTTCTTTAACAACGCCCCCGAGACATAGAAGTATCGACGCTATCGATGCTAATTCTATCAGGGTGAAGCTTTTTTTTGATTTTAATGCTTTTTCGAGCTCCTTAGTTTTTTGCGTGATGTCTATTTGTGGCTCTTGTTCTTGCTTATTCGGCATTGACTCACTATTTTTTATGGACATAATTTTTTGTGATTAATAAGGAATAATAGCATTTTTATTGATAAAGTTCAAAAAAATTAGTAGTATTACTTGTTACACTACGAGCGAGGTGTTAGGTTATAGATTAAAGTTTTTAGTGAACCTAGAAGCATCAAAGATATTATAAGAACCGATTAATTTCTAGTTCATCTAGATCCTTTAATACTTCTAAAACCCATAACCTAACACCCAATATCTAATCCCTAGTCCTTTTAATGCTTCTAATCAAATGTCTACGTACATAGAAAAAGACATATTGGCAACCATCGTGTTCTACGATATTTTCAGATACCCACTGACAGTTCTTGAGATATACAAATTTTTGCAGAGCATAGACTCGGGCACAAATGAATTGGTGATTAAAGATGAGTTTAGAAAATCTGAAGTTAGCCTTGAGGATGTTTACAAGGCACTTGATGAAAGTGATTGGCTCAAAGAGAGACTTAGAACTAGGGATGGATTTTATTTTCTCAAAGATCGAGAAGGCAATATTCAAACAAGAAGGGATAGGCATTTGCTCGCGATAAAAAGATGGGATAAAGCAGTAAAAATGACTAAACAATTGAGATTTGTTCCTTTTGTGAAGCTAGTTGGGCTATGTAATACAAATCCCATCAATGCAATCAGCGAAAGAAGTGATATAGATATTTTTATTATCGTAAAGGATGGTAGGATGTGGACGGCTAGACTTTTTATCACATTTCTTTTTGCTATTCAGGGACAGTGGAGAAGATTCAAAATATCAAATAAACTATGTTTGAGTTTTTTTGTGACTGATAAATATTTGGATCTTAGACATCTGCAAAAAAAACCATATGATCCATATTTTATAAACTGGATTGCTATTATGGCTCCGATTTATGAAAGAGGTGGCAAGGTTTACAAAAAATTTCAAAAAGCAAATTTGTGGATAGGGAGATGGTTTTATAGATTTCATGGATTTAGTCCTTCTTTCAGGAGAAGAGTAGATGACACCAATTTTTCTAAAATGGTAGCTAGTATATGGGAAAATATTTTGGGTGGGCGCTTTGGTCGGCTAATCGAAAAAATGGTGAAAAAAATGCAGCTAAAGTATATGAGCAGGGAGCACAAAACTAAAAGCGACAAGCCCAACACTGATGTGATCGTATGCGACAAGATTTTGAAATTTCACGAAAACGATAGAAGAGAAGAATTTAGAGAAAAGTTTTTGAAGGAATATGAAAAAGTAGTAGAAAACTAAATAGAATGAAGCAAAAAACAATATTTTTGGCACTCTTGACAGGGGAGTGCTAATGGATATAAAATGTTAGGGCAAGTCAGCGATCAGTTTTTAGTTCTCAGCTAAAAACTAGAATTGATCAATAAAAATTTACGTATAAATTAAATTCAAATATATGAAAATCAAACCACTACGAGACAAAGTTATCCTCGAACCAATGAAGGTTGAGGAAAAAACCAAATCAGGAATAGTACTCCCTGACACTGTAGACAAAGAAAAACCAGAGCAAGGAAAAGTTATCGCAATAGGTGACGGCAGAATTACCCCAGAAGGAAATGTGGTTAAGCCATTGATAAAAAAAGGAGATATGGTTTTGTTCAAAAAATATTCAGCAGACGAATTCAAAGTAGGTGAAAAAGAATTTCTAGTTCTTTCGGAAGAAGATATTATAGGAATCGTAGAAAAATAAATTGGTTAAATATTAATCTAAACATATGGCAAAACAAATTAGATTTGATGAAAAAGCGCGACGTTCTCTCAAAAAAGGAGTAGATCAAGTCGCCGACACAGTAAAGGTAACTCTTGGACCAAAAGGGAGAAATGTAGTTCTGGACAAGGGATTTGGTTCGCCAACTATCACAAATGACGGTGTTACTATCGCCAAAGACATTGAGCTCAAAGACAAGTTTGAAAATATAGGAGCAGAACTAGTCAAAGAAGCTGCCTCAAAAACTGGTGATGCAGCGGGAGATGGTACTACCACCTCAGTATTGCTTGCGCAAGCAATGGTTACTGAAGGAATTAAAAATGTAACTTCAGGTGCAGCACCTCTTGAAATAAAAGCAGGAATAGAAAAGGGAGTTGATGCTGTCGTTAAATTTCTCAAATCAAGCGCAAAGAAAATTTCTTCACCAAAAGAGATTTCCCAAGTTGCTACAATTTCAGCGCAAGATGCTGAGATGGGAGAAACTATAGCTGAAATTATGAATATGGTTGGAAAAGATGGAGTCATAACAGTAGAAGAGTCTCAGTCATTTGGAATTGATAAAGAAATAGTAGAGGGTATGCAGTTTGATAATGGATACGCTTCACCATACATGATTACAGATCCAGCAAAAATGGAAGCAGTATTTAAAAATCCTTACATATTGATTACCGACAAGAAAATTTCTGCAATTAATGAAATTCTTCCATTACTTGAAAAAATTGCTCAAAAAGGAAAGAAGGATTTGGTTATTATCGCCGAAGATGTAGATGGAGAAGCACTTGCCACCTTGGTTGTAAATAAACTCAGAGGCACATTCAATGCTTTGGCCATAAAGGCTCCTGGATTTGGAGATGCCAAGAAAGCTATGCTTCAAGACATTGCTACTGTTACTGGAGGAAAGGTGATCTCGGAAGATATCGGACTAAAATTGGACAAGGCTGATGTTTCTGATCTTGGAAAGGCAGACAAAATTATTGCCACAAAGGACAATACAACTATAGTTAGTGGCAAAGGAAAGAAGGCGGATATTGATAAAAGAGTAGCTCAATTAAGAGCCGAACTTGAAAATAGTGAATCTGATTATGACAAAGAAAAACTAAGAGAGAGGCTAGGTAAACTTACTGGCGGAGTAGCCGTGCTAAAAGTGGGAGCTGCAACTGAAACAGAGCTCAAAGAAAAGAAGTACAGAATAGAAGATGCTCTTGCTGCCACCAAAGCTGCCGTGGAAGAAGGAATTGTTCCTGGGGGAGGAGTTGCCTTGATTAGAGCCATACCTTCTTTGGATGAAGTAAAAGTAAAAGGTGATGAAGTTATAGGTATAAATATTCTTAGAAAAGCATTGGAAGAGCCACTAAAACAGATCGTAGCAAATGCTGGAAAGGAAGGCTCAGTGATTATTGCTGAAGTGAAAAAGAAAGAAGGCAATATGGGATACGATGCTGCAAATGATACATATGTAGATATGGTAAAAGCTGGAATAGTTGATCCAACCAAGGTTACCAGATCAGCTCTCCAAAATGCTGCATCTGTTTCTGCGATGCTATTAACAACTGAGGCTATCGTTACAGATTTGCCAGAACCAAAGGATTGCAATTGCTCTACACCCTCTGCTGATGCAGGAATGGGCGGCGGAATGTCAATGATGTAATTTTTATCCAAAATTCAAAATCCCTCCTATGAAAGGGGGGATTTTTTATGCAAAAATATCGCAATCGTAAATCAATCAGATTAAAAAGATATGATTATAGTAGTCCAGGTTATTATTTTATTACGATTTGTGTCAAAGATCGCAAGCGTGTTTTGGGTAAAATAAAAAATGGCAAAATAATTTTATTCCAAATCGGAAAAATTGCGAATGAATGTTGGCGATCAATTCCATTTCATTTCAAAAATGTGGTTTTGGGTTATTTTATCATCATGCCCGATCATATTCATGGAATATTGATTATTGAAAATGCGGATATGATATCCGCAATGATTGTAGGGAATGCAGATCTGCATTCCCTACAATCGCAATATTCATATAATCAATATCGCACCAAAATGCATTTGCCTAAAATCATTCACGGATTCAAATCATCCACAACCCGCGAAATTCATCGACAATTAAATGGCGTAGATTTTGCCTGGCAAAAATCATATTACGATCGCATTATCAGAAATCAAAATAAATATGCACGATTTCAGCAATATATTTTGGATAATCTTGTGAAATGGGAATTGAAAATGCGGATGCGATAAATTGCATCTGTGCATTGTATTGTGGTATAATAACAAAGCTTAAAAAGAGCATGTTTTAATATTAGTTAATAACAAACTACAAATGGAAAATCAGAATCAGCAAAACCCACAAGGACAGCCACAGCAAGGTGGTGCCAACGCAAATCAGCCTCCAAAAAATGACATTGAGGAAAACAGAGTATTGGCTGCTATAAGCTATCTTTGGATAGTTAGCATTATTGTTTTGGTGGTAAAGAAGGACAGCAAATTCGCATCATTTCACGCCAAACAAGGTCTAATTCTATTCATCGCAGCTTTGATAATTTCTTGGATTCCAGTTGTTGCTTGGATTCTAAACATCCTTATACTAGTAGCAATCATAGTTGGTCTTACCAAGGCTCTTGATAGACAGTGGTACAAACTTCCTCTAATAGGAGATTTGGCAGAGAAAATAAAATTCTAGTTTAAGATATCTCGGAATTAGAAGCATTGCTTCAAATGAAAAAAAGAACAAAAATAATAGCTACAATCGGTCCAGCATCGGAAGATAAGGAAACTCTTCGAAAAATGGTTGGGGCGGGCATGAATATTGCTCGCCTCAATTTTTCGCATGGAACATATGAAAATCACCAGATGATTTATGAAAACATCAGGGCTGTTTCAAGAGAGCTGAATGTCCCCATAAGTATTCATCAGGACTTACAGGGTCCAAAGATTAGAGTTGGTGAGCTTCCCAAAGAGGGAATTGAACTCAAGGAAAATGAGCAGGTGGTTTTTTCTACGGCCATAGATAAATTTGATGGCAAAGAAATTCCTATGACTTATAGAGAGCTACATAAAGAAGTCAAAAAAGGGGATAGAGTTTTGCTTGATGATGGTTTGATGGAAGTGATGGTTGAGGGGGTGAGTGGAAACAGCATCAAAACTTTTGTGATAAAAGGTGGAGTGCTCGGTTCACACAAAGCTTTCAATGTTCCCGGAGTAAAACTTTCAGCACCTTCTATTTCCGAAAAAGATGAAGATGATTTGAAATTTGGTTTGAAACTTGGTGTGGATTGGATTTGGCAGTCTTTTGTAAAATCAAACGAAGATGTAAAGCAGCTCAAAGCACTTATCAAAAAATATTTTGATGGAGATATTCCTCCGAAGATAATGGCAAAAATAGAAAAGCAAGCGGCACTAGAAGATATCGATGAGATTATAAAAGTAGCTGATGGAATAGTGATAGCGAGGGGGGATTTGGCTGTGGAAATAGATCAGGCCAAAGTTCCTCGTATCCAAAAAATGCTCATAGAAAAATGCAGGATTGCAGGAAAACCTGTGGTTGTGGCTACTCAAATGCTTGAATCCATGAAGGAAAATCCTAGACCAACTAGGGCTGAGCTATCTGATGTAGCTCATGCTGTTTTTGATCATACTGATTGCACCACTCTTTCTGCCGAAACTACGACTGGTAAGTATCCCGTAGAAAGTGTGAAGACAATGGCGGAAATAATCAAAGAATCTGAAATCTCTCCTTATGATGATGTGCTCGAAGATCTTCATGTCCCAGAAAAAGCACTAAAACTTTTGCCATACAATCCAGCTTTTTATATTTTTGCTGCAAGTGCCGTAAAGCTCGCAAAGACTATAAGAGCGAGGGGTATAGTGATAGCTAGCTCGTCAGAAGAAATAGCTCATGCGATTTCAGCTCATAGATATGAAATTCCTATAGTGCTTCTTACTCCACACAAAAGAATCCAAAATCAAGCAGTGTGCGGATGGGCGATGGATCCTCATGTAGTGCCGGAAGCTATACTAAAATCTCTTGAAGATAAAAATGTTGAGAAATTTATAGAAGAGCTTGATGCTCATACTCTTCCTCGCGGAGAAGGCGGAATAGTTTTTATAAATGATTTTGCGACAGATATACATCACCACTCTTCATTGCTTCATGTGATTAACTAAGTTTGGCAAAACAATGATTTCAAGAAACACTTTGATAAATATATTTGGAATCGTTATTTGCTTTGCCCTTTTGGGCGTTTTTTTGTATTACTTCGGTTTTTCAAAAACAGAATATCAAAAGTTTACAGTCAAACGTATTTTGAATACCGTTTCGATTGAGAAAAACGATAAAAAGATCTTTTCTACGCATCCTTTGTGGCATGTTGCTTCTTATAGTTTGGGGGATGCTGACAAGAATGGAAGTACGGATATTGCTATGATTATTTGGAAACTCGAAATTGTGGACGTTTCAGATCCATTACAAAAAAAGGCAGATAAAAATCCTGAATACAAAATTAAATTTGGTTCGCATGTGGCCATATACAATCTTGAACCAGAATTTAATTTACTATGGGTTTCTGATGTTATGCCAGAGCCATTTGTAAAAATAGAAATTTTGGATGAACCTCAAGAAAAGCTTTTTAAAATAAGGGAGGCAAGAAATATGCTTGATAGATTTGCTATATTTTCACATAATGATAGTGTGTGGAGCTGGGAGAATTGGCAGTTTAAAAAAATTCAAAATTAGTTTACAGAAGTTGCAGTATTAAGCCTTGTATTTCACGCCCTGATTCATCTAAAACTTCTGTTCCTTCTAATATCTAAAATATGGAGAGGTGGCTGAGTGGTCGAAGGCGCCGGTTTCGAAAACCGGTAAGTTCGAAAGGGCTTCGTGGGTTCAAATCCCACCCTCTCCGCCATTTTGTGATAAACCTATATGGACTATACAAATAATATTTTTTATAAAATTATAAGTAGAGTTAGTATCTTATAAAGAACTATGAATGAGTTTGAAAAAAATGAGCATAAAGGAGAGCAAGGAGTGGTAGCTTCTCGATTTGCAGATTTTCGTGGAAAAGATTTGTTTCGCGAAAATTTTGCAAATGTTTCTATGGATGTTTTGCAAACAGCGGATTTTGATACGGAAACCGTATGGCCAGAAAAAGATAGATTACCAAATGACTTCAGTCCAGAAAAACTTTTGGAAGAAAGCAAAAACCCAGGTTTAGGCATTAGAGAACTGCATGAACAGGGTATAACGGGAGAAGGGGTAGTGGTAGCTATTATTGATCAAAAACTAGACACAAAGCATCCGGAATATAAAAATTCTATAGTTGATTACACGGAATACGATGGAGCTGGAGATGAGAAAATCAGTATGCACGGTCCGGCTGTGGCTAGCTTACTTGTTGGAAAAGATTGTGGCGTAGCTCCCGAAGCAAAATTGGTTTACAAGGCTATTCCATCTAGTGATGAAGGTTTTCATTCAAAAACCAAAGCGCTAATAGAGATTATTAATAAAAACAAAGACGTTTCACAAAATGAAAAGGTGAGAGTTGTTAGTTGCTCTTTTGGTTATGCGATAGAAAATCCAAAACCAGGACTTGATCGGTGGATTGATGCTCTTGAAAAAGCCAAAAAAGAAGGAATTTTTGTAATAGATTCTGACGGTAGTCAAATAGATGTTTCATTTGTTGGAGGTGGAAGTCCAGAAACTAAAGATAGTTTTGAAAATTATTCACCGTGGTTGCATGAAGCTGAAGGAAATAAAGAACTAAATAAAATTATAGATAAAGGCGATGTGGGTGAAATAGCAAAAAAACTAAGAGAACAAAAGAAAGAAGTTCTTTCAAATATTTCTGACGCAGATTTAACTAAAAAAATCGAAGAATATCTAGGTGCGAGAAAAAAAGAGATAGTTATTCCTTCTGATTACAGAACAATGGCTTCTTCTTGGAGCAAGAAGGATCAGTATGCGTACAACGGGAAAGGCGGAATTAGTTGGTCTGTTCCGTATCTCGCTGGATTGTTTGCGCTGATTTTACAGGTAAATCCGAATATAGGAAGAGAAAGAATAGCCGAAATTATAAATGAGAGTGCTGTGAAAAATGAAAAGGGGCTTAGGGTAGTAAATCCAAAAGGTATTATTGATTTGGCAAAGATGGAGCAAATAGGGGGTGAGTCAGCGGATAAAAACGAATCTGATCCAGAGGAGCTTGGCGCAAAATTTAATAATGAGGATTTTAGCACTTTTGTTTCAGATTTGCGTCAGAAAATAAAATCCAATCCATTGTCTCGTTTTGATATTATTGCTGATTGGGTTAACGTTCAAAAAACGCGTGCTGCAAAAGCACTTTTGGACCAATACTCATTAAGATTGAATATTGATTCAATAACTATCAGAGCTACTCACGAGCAGCACGAGGAAGATGTAAATGCTTTTGAGTCTGGTGTGAAGTGGGAGAGAGTTGATGAAAACAAATAATAAAAAGAATTAACCAAAATAAAATATTTAAAAAATGAAAATCTCTATAAAAATAAACGGTAAAGCGGTTTTGGCAGACGCAGGAAAAACCATTCTTCGCGTTGCTCATGAAAATGGTATTAAGATTCCATCACTTTGTTTTCATCCTGATATAGAAATCAAGCATCATTGTGGGATGTGTTTGGTTAAAATTGATAAAGAAAATGAGCTAGTAAGAGCGTGCGCTACTGAAGTTAAGGAAGGCATGGAAATAATTACAGAATCAGAAGAGATAAACAAAGAACGAAAAAATAATTTGGACAAAATTTTATCAAAGCATCTTTTGGAATGCGATGATTGTGTTTGGTTCCAACACTGTAAACTGCTTGAACTCACAAAGAAATTTGATGCTAAGCCTATTGCGACAAAAAAGGATGATGAAAAAGTTTTCAAATCTGGCACCATAGTTTTTGATCAGACCAAATGTATCGGATGTGAAAATTGTATCGATGTTTGTCCTACGGGATTTTTGGAGCTTGATAAAAATGGAAATCTGACACCCTCCAAAGATGAAAGTAAAGAATGCATAAACTGTGGTCAGTGTATTTTACATTGCCCTGTGGGAGCTATAGAGGGAGTGGGTGAGTTTGAAGAACTCCAAAAACATTTTATGGACAAGAACAAAGTCGTTGTAGTCCAGTTTGCTCCGTCAATTCGCACAAGCATAGGCGAGGAATTTGGAATGAAGTACGGAGAAATAAATACAGGTAAACTCATAGCAGGACTAAAGCAACTTGGATTTGATCATGTTTTTGATACTGCAGCTGGTGCTGATTTTACTACGACAGAAGAGGCGGGTGAGCTGATGGAGCGATTGCAAACAAATACAAAACTTCCAGGTTTCACTTCGTGCTGTCCTGCTTGGGTGAAATATGTGGAATTTTATCATCCTGAATTTGTTCCAAATCTCTGCACTGCGCGTTCACCTCAGACAATGCTCGGAGGCATCATAAAAAACTATTGGGCCAAGGAAAATAAAATAGATCCAAAAGATATATTTGTTGTTTCTATTATGCCCTGCGTCGCCAAGAAATATGAAATAAAGAGAGAGGAGCTAAAAATAGATGGAATATATCCGGTAGATATGGTTCTGACCACTAGAGAGCTTGTAAGATTTTTCAAAAGTAAAAACATAGATCTAAAAAATATCGAAGAGCAGGAGATAGACAATCCTTTGTGTATGCCTTCTGGTGCTGGAGTGATCTATGGTTCTAGCGGAGGTGTGTTTGAGTCTGCATTTCGTACAGTGTATTTTAAAACAACTGGCAAGGATCTACCGGAAGAGTCAGTGAAAGAAATACGCGGATCAAAAGGAATCAAGATAAAGGAATTTTCTCTAAAAGGCAGGAAGGTTAGACTATGCGTGGTGTCAGGCATCAAAAATGCAGAAAAAATATTGAAAGAGCTCAAGGAAAATCCCAAGCTTTATGACGCTGTCGAAGTGATGGCGTGTCCAGGGGGATGCGTTGGGGGAGGCGGTCAGTCATTGCCGACTACAAAAGAGATAGTGAGTAAGAGGGGTGCCTCGCTTTATACCATAGATAGTGGTAAAAAAGTGAGAAAAGCTCACGAAAATCCAATTGTGAAAAAAGTTTATGATGAATTTTTTGTGGACGAAGCCATCAGCCAAAAAGTGCTTCATACAGAATTTTCCCAAAAACCCAAATCAAACATTGACATTATTGAGAATTCACGCAAGACTGAGTAAATAACACCAAATAGGTGATTTTTGCTTAACGTATTTTATTAACGGCAACTTCCTCACACTTTCTGTTGCCAAAACTTTATTAAAAAAACTTATGAATCAGAATGTAAAGAGTGTTAGCTCTGGTTTTTCTGGATTGGGTATCGCTCCTAGTCTTATGGAAGCTCTAGCTAGATTAGATTACAAAGAACCTACATCTATCCAGCGTCAGGCAATTCCTGTCGCACTTCAGGGAAAAGATTTGGTTGGAGTGGCTCAGACGGGTACAGGAAAAACCCTTGCTTTTGGTATTCCTTTGCTTCAGAGATTGAATCAGGTCAAGGGTGGTGGACTAATAGTGCTACCAACTAGGGAGCTAGCTATTCAGGTAAACGAAGCATTGAATAAGATAGGAGCCAAGCTTGGTCTTAGAACAGCTGTGCTTATCGGAGGTACTCCTATACGTCCTCAGATCCAAGCTTTGCGAAGGCGACCTCATGTGATTGTTGCTACTCCAGGAAGACTTAATGATCATTTGCATCAGAGAACAGCCAATATAAAAAATGTAAAAATAGTTGTATTGGATGAAGCTGATAGAATGTTGGATATGGGTTTTGCTCCTCAGATAGACAAGATTTTCAAAGAACTTCCAAAAGAACGCCAGACAATGCTTTTTTCTGCAACACTTGCTCCTGAAATAATGAAAATGGCGACAAGCTTCTTGAAACTTCCTATTAGAATTGAAGTTGCGCCTACTGGTTCTATTGCAGAAAATCTCACTCAGGAAATTTTTATCATTCCCAAGGCCAATAAAGATAGACTAGTTGAAAAGATTCTGAAACAATATCTCGGAGTCGTGCTTGTATTCACAAGAACAAAGCATGGTGCAAAAAAACTCACCACTGCCATTAGAGATATGGGACACAGTGCAGTTGAGATGCACTCAAACAGATCTCTTTCTCAAAGAAGAGCAGCGTTAGCTGGATTCAAGTCTGGTAAATTTAGAATCTTGGTCGCGACAGATATAGCATCTCGCGGAATTGATGTTGCTGGAATTGAACTTGTTTTGAACTATGATTTGCCAACAGACTCAAAGGATTATGTTCACAGAATTGGTCGTACAGCGAGAGCAGGGGGTACTGGTCATGCTATCTCTTTTGCCACTCCAGATCAGCGCAGAGAATTGCGCGAGATTGAGAGATTGATAAAAAAACATTTGCCAATCTCCGAGGTTCCTGAGCTTCCAGCGGGTCGCAAGGCAAAAGCTATTTCCAAATTTGTGCCAACCAAAAAGCCATTTGCGAGAAACGTAATAGCTAAAAAATCATATACTTATGGTCATAAAAAGATACGACCACTCGGTAGAGGAAATAGATATTAGTAAAATAAAAAAAGGATTTTTAAAAACCCTGAACGAGTTTGCTTATTAGGTGTTATTAAATTGATGTCGAGGTAAAAAATCAACACAAAATGATAAAAAACATTATCATATTATTGCTTTCGCTATTTCTGGTGGTGCAGGGATCTACTCTGGCGACTAAATACTCTGCAAAACTTGCGAGAAGTTTTAGATTGTCCAAATATATTGTGGGATTTATCATTATAGCTTTTATTTCTATACTTCCTGAAACACTGATTTCAGTAAACTCCGCAATTGCTGGTGTTCCTGAATTTGGTTTGGGCACTTTGTTTGGATCAAATGTTGCAGATCTCACTTTGATTTTTGCCCTTCTCATAATCATCAATAAGCGGGGAATGAAGATTCAGAGCAAAATTTTGAAAAATATTAGCATCTATCCGTTTTTTCTTTTGCTTCCTTTGATTCTTGGTTTGGATGGATACTATTCCAAATTGGAGGGGATTTTTCTCATTATTGCCGGTGTCCTTTTTTACTACATGGTTTTTAAGAAGAGCGTAAATGTTTCGGTGGAAATAAAACCCACTAAAAAAAGTTTCAAAACTTTTGCAATGCTAGCTCTTGCTATGGCTTTACTTCTCGTTGGTTCATATTTTGCAGTTGATTCTGCGGTTAAACTTTCTAGTTTATGGGCTATCAATCCTGTGCTTATGGGGATTTTGGTTGTAAGTCTGGGAACTACGATGCCCGAATTTTTCTTTTCGCTTAAATCAATGCATTCCAACGAGGATAGCTTAGCTGCTGGAGACATTCTTGGATCGGTGCTTGCTGATGCTACTATAGTTGTGGGAGTTTTGGCTTTTATTTCTCCCTTTCATTTTCCAGCAAAAATAATTTATGTGACTGGATTTTTTATGATTGTGGCGGCTCTTGTGCTACTAAATTTTATGAAATCAGAAAGAGTGATAACAAAAAAAGAAGGATACGCGCTTCTGTTTTTCTGGATTTCTTATGTGATCGTAGAATTTATTATTAGTAAATAGGTATTTTGAAAATATTTCAATGAGTTTACTGAACGAGATTGGATAGATATGGTTCCAAGAAATACTAATTTTTTCTGAGGGGTTGATTTGTTTAATGGTATTGTGCTAGTGTTTTTTTATTAACAACAGTGCTCTTTCAAAAAGGAGATTCGTATGAATAAGCTTGTATTACCTAGTGAATTTTTGACTGCAGATCTTCTTCAGATGAACGATGTGATGAAGTGGTTATCTCTTATGGGTGCTGGAGATGTGAGTTATGATTATATTATTCTCGGAAAAGGTGTGGGCAGTAGTTTTTGCCCAGTTAATTTTCGGTGGATTTCGTATTGCCTTTCAGCTACCATGATAGCCACCGTGACTGACAAACTCATTGTTCCGCCTGATCCAGAGCCCCTTGATTGGCGGCCAAATGTTGAAATTTATTCGTGGTTGATGCTGTGGCGTGTGTACATCGAAAACGAAAAATCTGTTTCCAAGATTTTCTGGTTGCCGATGCTCAAAATTTTACTCCCAAAATCCATTGATCAACCACATGACCGTCCGTATTATGAAAGTGATTTCGCACACTATGGTAACGGGGACATTCTTGATTACGAGAATAAGTCTCGGGCGAAATTAACAAAATCTTTTCTTCAAGAGGTGAAGGAAGAATTTAGAAGAATTCCACCCGAGATTGTTGTTGAGATTGAGAAGGTCATATCCGTGATGCCTACAGTTCTCGAGTTTGTTAATTCATACGTGATCAGGTCATTCGGGGTTTAGTCGTTTATTTTTGCCTGTCGAATTGTGTTTGTATTCGACAGGCTTTTTATTTAACAAATATCTTTTTAGGTGCTAAACTAATTATAAAGTTAGTGAGCTTTGTATAAATCTCTAATACAATAAATTATAAATATATGTGTGGAATAGTTGGGTATATAGGTACAAAAACAGCTCTTCCCATATTGATTCAGGGGCTAAAAGCTCTAGAATACAGAGGTTATGATTCTGCCGGTGTGGCAGTTTTTTTGAAGAATAAAAAGAATTGCAAAAAAACATTGGGACAAGTTCATGTGCTTGAAGAATCTACAACTATTCAAGATTTTGATGGATGTATGGGAATAGCGCATACGAGATGGGCGACACATGGAGTACCCAGCGAAGCCAATGCTCATCCTCATTTTGATTGTCACGAAAGAATATTCCTAGTCCACAATGGAATTATAGAAAATTACAAAGAGCTTAGAAAATATCTGGAGGATAGAGAACATGATTTCGTTTCAGACACTGACACCGAGGCTGTCGCACATCTCATTGAAGACTTCATGAATTCTGGAAAATCTTTCAAGGACGCCATGTTTAGGGCTCTAAAAATGATAAGGGGTGCTTACGCTTTGGTGATAGTTGATTCAGAGGATCCGGATACGGTTTATGCGACAAGAATATCTAGCCCCTTGGTTATAGGAATAGGAAAAAATGAAAACTACATAGCGTCTGATCCCTCGGCAATTATCGGAGCTACAAAAGATGTGATTTATCTAAAAGATGGAGAAGTGGCGGAGATCACCAAAACCAAAATAAAAATTATTGATTTGGATAAAAAACCAAAGCCGATAGAGGTGGTGAGACTTGAATGGAATTTGGAGCAAGCGAAAAAAGGGGATTTTTCTCATTTCATGCTCAAAGAAATTTTTGAAGGACCCGAGGTGGTGCGCTCTGCTCTTAGGGGGAGATTGAATGCAAAGAAAAATACGGTGAAGCTCGGAGGGCTCGAAGAAATAATGCCCAAAATAAAAAATATGAAGCGACTTATTATCACCGCATGTGGTACTTCTTATTATGCAGGGCTAATCGGAGAATATTTGTTTGAAGAAATTGCAAAGATTCCTACGGAAGTGCAGTTTGCTTCAGAATTTCGTTATCGCAAAGAGCCATTTAATAAAAATACAGTCGCCCTCGCTATCTCTCAATCTGGTGAAACAGCTGACACGCTTGCAGCTCTCACAAAAGCAAAAAAAGAAAAACTGATAACTTTGGGTATCGTGAATACTGTGGGATCCTCTATCTCAAGAGCCACGGATGCAGGAGTATATAATCACGCGGGACCCGAAATCGCAGTAGCATCTACCAAGGCATTTCTTTCCCAAGTGACTATTTTGACCCTCATAGCTTCGCTTTTTTGCAAAACCAAAAATGGTGAATTCAAAAAAATACTAAAAGAGCTTGAAAAAATTCCTTCAAAAATAGAAGAAATACTTAAAAGACATAAAGAAATAGAAAAACTGGCAGAAAAATGCAAAAACTATGATGATTTTTTGTTTCTTGGTAGAAGATACAATTATCCAACAGCTTTAGAAGGTGCGCTTAAATTAAAAGAAATTTCGTATATTCATGCTGAGGGATTTGGCGCAGGTGAAATGAAGCATGGTCCCATAGCGCTTATTAGTCCAAATTTTCCAACTCTTGCGATAGCTCCCAAAAATAGCGTATCAGAAAAAATGCTTTCAAATCTTGAAGAAATAAAAGCGAGAAGTGGTCCTATATTTGTAATTGCGACTGAGGGAGACAAAAGGTTTGAATCATTTGCTGATGATATTTTCTATATCCCCAAAACTTACGAGGCACTTGAGCCACTTCTAACTGTTGTACCACTTCAGCTTTTCGCGTATTATATTGGAATAAAGCGCGGGTGCAATGTAGATAAACCAAGAAACCTCGCAAAATCCGTAACGGTGGAATAGTAGAATTAAAATGAAAATTAAAACTATAAAAGCCAAATCTATAATCACCAAGTCAGGACTTCCTGATGCTGATTTTGTAATAAATCCATATACTGGTTGTGGACATGGATGCGCGTATTGTTACGCCAGATTTATGAAAAGATTTACGGGACATAGCGAATCTTGGGGTGATTTTGTGGATGTAAAAATAAATGCCCCGGAGCTAGTAGAAAAGGAGGGGAAAAAGATAGTTGGTAAAAAGGTTGTGCTTGGTTCGGTGACAGATCCATATCAGACATTGGAAAAAGAATTAAAAATTACAAGAGGTGTTCTCGAAAAATTGGTAAAATTTCAACCCGAATTGGACGTATTGACCAAGTCTGATTTAGTAAAAAGAGATATAGATATTCTTAAGCACCTAAAAAAATGCACTGTCGCGATTTCACTTTCAATTTTAGACGACTCAAAAAGAAATAAGATTGAAAATAGTGTATCGGCTAAAAACAGATTTGATGCGTTGAAATCACTACACGATGTTGGAATTAGAACTGTGCTATTTATTTCTCCGATATTTCCATATCTTACGGATTGGAAGGCCATGATACAAAAAACAAAAGATTTCGTAGATGAGTATTGGTTTGAAAATCTCAATCTTTATTCATCCGTGAAGCCCGGAATATTTTCATTTCTAAAAACAATAAATAGTGATTTGGTTCAAAAATATGAAAAAATTTATAGTAAAGGCGATGGTTACTGGTCACGAGAGGAAGCAGAAATAAATAATTACTGTGAAAAAAATAATTTGAAATATAGAATTTATTTTCACCACGGTAAGAAATAAATATGAGGCTTTGGAGTTTACATCCTAAATATTTAGATAGGGCAGGACTTTTGGCACTTTGGAGAGAGGCGCTTTTAGCTAAAAAAGTTTTAGAAGGAAAAACAAGGGGATATAAAAATCATCCCCAGCTTTTGCGTTTTAAGGAGTCAAAAAATTCAACTAAATTTATAAATGCTTTTCTTTGCGAAATATGGAAAGAGGGCGTAAAAAGAAAATATAGATTCAATAAATCAAAGATGCAAATTCGTATCACAAAACAAAAGCTTTTTGTGACTAGAGGACAAGTGAAATATGAATATACTCATCTTTTAAAAAAACTTAAAAAAAGAAACAATGAAAAGTTTCGAGAACTTGAAAGTATAAAGATTTCAAACATCGAGATTAATAAGATTTTTAAATTAAAAAATGGTAAAATAGAGGCGTGGGAGAGGGTATAAAAAATTGATTTTATGTATAACGTTATGCAATTAACCAAGCTTTTTCAGGAATTTGACGATCTTCAAAGCTTCCATGGACATAAAGACTTATGTTCTATTTATGGTGCCGGATGTATAAAAAATCCCAAGCTATTTTTACTTTTCATGAATCCTACTGCAAGAAACGTAGCTTCAAGTAAAAACTGGAAAGGAATAAGGGCTCAGTGGTTAGGAACTAAAAATATTTGGAAGATGCTTTATTCTCTAAGCTTGATATCCAGAAAACTGTTTCTGCAAACTCAAAAACTAAAACCTTCTGAATGGACTCCTGATTTCGCCAGCTCTCTCTATCTGGAACTAGCAAAAAATAAAGTTTATATCACAAATCTAGCCAAATGTACGCAAATTGATGCGAGGCCCCTGCATAATAAAATATTTTTGGAGTATTTGGAGCTTGCAAAAAAGGAAATTGCCATGGTTAATCCTAAGCATATTATTTCTTTTGGAAATCAAGTGAGCAGTATTTTGCTCGGTAAAAGCATCAAAGTTTCTGAATATAAAAAAAGCGATAAAGAAATATTGAAAGTTAGAAATAAAAAGTTCAATGTTTACCCAACTTTTTATCCTATCGGACAGGGTATGCGTAATTTACCAAAAGCCATTAGGCGAATTAAATTAATTAGTAATTGATTTGAAAAAATGATCACGTCGATTGCCGTAGCTTGTGCGGGTAGGGGAACTCGCATGGGTGAGCTTACCAAGGATACTCCAAAACCTTTGATTGAAGTTTGTGGCAAACCTTTTATTTATTTTTTGCTAAAAAATATTAAACAAGCTGGATATGAAAGAATAATTCTGGTTGTGGGATATAAAAAAGAAAAGTTTTTCGATTTTCAAAAAAAATATTCAAATGAATTTGAACTTGAAATAGTCGATCAGGATTTAGTGGGTCAAAAATACGGCACAGCTATCCCGATAATCGCAGTTGAGAAAATAATAAAAGACGAGCAGTTTGTTTATGCAATGGGAGATAATCTTTATGGAAAAAACGATTTAAAACGAGCAATGAAATTTTCTGGAAATGCGGTTTATGGAGTGCTTGGGGATACCAGTAGATATGGGGTATTGGTAGAAGATACGGATCATAATTTGATTGATATAAAAGGTAAGACTGAAAAATCTGAAACTGGAATCGTAAATAGTGCGCTTTATACATTCAAAAAAGAGGTTTTTGAATTGGCGAATCAAGTGCCTATTTCTCCGAAAGGTGAGTATAAAATTACAGATGCACTGCTTAAACTTGCGGAAGATAAAAAAATTAAGCTTCAAAAATGCGTTGATCCTTGGCTCGATTTTGGACGTCCCGAGGATATAAAAATAGTTGAAAATTTTTTAAATCACGCTGATGAAAAATAATATCACAAGAAAACTCATAGCTAGTTGTGGTATGAATTGTGGAATATGTATGGCGTTTTTGCGCGAGAAAAATCATTGCTCTGGATGCGGGGGAACCGATAGCTATACCGAGAAGATCTGGTCAAAATGCAAAATAAAAAATTGCAACAAACTTAAAAAAGGAGATTTCAAATTTTGTTTTGCGTGTGAGGATTATCCTTGCGCGAAAATAAAACATCTTGATAAGAGATATAGAACCAGATATGGGATGAGTATGATTGAAAATCTGGACAAAATAAAAAGGGTAGCAATCAACGAATTTGTGAAATTAGAAAAAAAGAGGTGGCGCTGTGCCTCATGCGGTGATACAATATGCGTGCACAGAGGAGAATGCTCTGATTGTCATGCCAAGACTAATTCAAAATAAGCCGATTAACCTAAATAAACTGTGTATGTAAATAGCGAGATAATTTCAACACCATCGCGGTTAATATACACCAAGCACCTGTACTCAGGTGTTTTTAAATTTCAATTATCATTTAGCTCATAAAAAATAAATATGAAAATACTTTTAGTATATCCGAGATACCCTAGTACTTTTTGGAGTTTTAGATATGCTTTGAAATTTATTTCACGTAAAGCAAATCTACCACCACTAGGACTTCTGACTGTCGCATCTCTTTTGCCTAAACATTGGCAAAAACAGCTAATAGATATGAATGCTTCTGAGGTGAGAGACAAGGATTTGCTCGGAGCTGATTATGTATTTATAAGTGCGATGTCTGTCCAGTTTGATTCAGCGAGAACATTGATTGATAGATGTAAGAAACTTGGGGTCAAAATGGTTGCAGGAGGAACCCTGTTTACTGCGCGATGCAATGAATTTGACGACGTTGATCATTTGATTCTAAATGAAGCGGAAATCACTTTGCCAATGTTTTTAAAGGACCTGGAAAATGGTTGTGCCAAGCATATTTATACAACTTCGGATTTCGCAGATATTAGGAAAACCCCCACGCCACAGTGGAATTTATTCAATCAAAAGGATTATGCCATAGCATGTGTTCAGTATTCTAGGGGGTGCCCATTTAATTGTGATTTTTGTGATGTAACATTGCTTTTTGGTCAAAAATTCAGAACCAAAACCAAAAATCAATTTATAGGTGAACTAGAATCTTTATATATGAGTGGTTGGAAGGGCAGAGTTTTTGTGGTAGATGATAATTTTATAGGAAATAAAAAAGAGCTAAAAAATGAAATACTTCCCGCTATGATTGAGTGGCTTAAACTCAGAAGATATCCTTTTAGTTTCAGCACCCAGGCTTCTGTGAATTTGGCTGATGATGAGGAGCTAATAAACTTAATGGTGGAAGCGGGTTTTGATCAAGTTTTCGTGGGCATAGAAACTCCAGACGACAAAAGTCTAATAGAGTGTGGAAAACTACAAAACAAAGGAAGAGATCTGATCGCTTGTGTGCAAAAGATTCAAGGACTGGGGCTACAAGTACAAGGAGGATTTATTTTGGGATTTGATAGTGACAACGATTCAGTTTTTGAGCGTATGATTAGTTTCATTCAAAAAAGCGGCATAGCTACCGCCATGGTCGGCATTCTTAATGCGCCAAAAAACACTCGGCTTTATGAAAGACTCAAAAAAGAAAATAGGTTGATAAAAAATATGTCAGGAGATAATACTGACAATTCTCTGAATTTTGTTCCAAAGATGAATCCTCAAAAACTAGTCGAAGGATATAAAAAGGTGATGAAGACTATTTATTCTCACAAAAATTATTATGAAAGGGTAAAAACTTTTCTCAAAAACTTTAAGCCCCTAACAAAGAAGGATAAATCCCAATTTCATTTATTTTATTTAGGAGCTTTTGTAAAATCTATATGGGTACTCGGAATAAAAAATAATGGAAGAATTTATTATTGGAAATTATTTTTCTGGACGCTTTTCACTAGGCCAAAGCTTTTTCCTAGGGCGATAACTTATGCGATCTATGGATTTCACTTTCGAAAATCTTTAAAGGGGAATTGATATATGATTTTGAAATCAAGAAACGCCTTAAGTCCAAAAAAAATGAGGTACCACCAATGGGTACCTCTCATGAGAGAAGGTAAATGGAATGGAGAACGAGTTGTAAGAAAAGAGAGCGTGTAAGAAAGGTGGAGGTAAGAGAAACATCTTTTAGTCCCGAATGAACCCGTGTGTTGGGAGAAAAAGTGGAGAGACCTCACCTGTAACTATATTTTATCAAATATGATTTTTATGTCAATTAGAGTCAAATATAGGATTTGCACTAATTTCAATGAAAATATACAATAAATAATTAATAAAAAAACATGAAAAAACTAATAACGATTGGTATTTTGCTGGTTGCTGTTTTGGTCTTCTCAGGATGTACAAAAAATGAAACCCCAAATGATTCTAGTCAGGGTAAGGTATCTGAAAACACTGTAGTTGAGGACACTTCAAATGATGATGGATTTGTCAGGCTTCCGGGTGAGCCAAGTAGGGAAACTAGTGATTATTATATTGTAGAAGATCTTTGTGCTCAATTCACAAAAGAATTTATAGAAAACAAACTTGGCAAGGATGTTGTAAAAGCTAAGTCTTCCACGATAAGCAGTGTTTATAGTTGTTCGTATTATACTTCTGATAAAGACTATGTGATGCTCAATCTGAATTATTTAAGTGCGACGAATCAAAAAGAAGGACAAGAAGCTCTAGATAGACGAGTTGAAGAGGATGCAAATATTCCCATGAAAAACATGGTTGTGTATCAAGAAGATGGGAATATAAATTCCATTTATCTTGTCTTGAGCGATAACAAATTTATAAGTATTCAAAGAAGTTCCATAAAGGCTCTTACAAATGAAGAAGATTTGAAATTTGCAAAGGGCGTTGCGGAGACTATAAAAAATTTCAAGTAAGCTGTATGTCAAATCCAGATATAAAAAATAGGGAGCAAGAAGGGGTTTTTAGTAAGCAAAAAGAGGAGAGAGTTTTGTTTCCTAGGTTTAGTGCGCTTGCTTCCAAAAAACATGAAGTAATGTTTGATAAGAGTATGAGTGAGCGTCATTACAATTTTATTAATCTTTTGAAAGAAAAATACAGTAGCACAGAGCTAAAATATACAATGAGTTATCATGCGGGAATGAGTACTCCGCCAAAAGATATTACTTGCTGGGATTTTGAAGGTGAAGATTCGATAGAGAGATTTCTTTATAAAAATGTTTTGGAAAAAAAATCTAAGGAGCTTTTAAATTCAGAGTTTGTAGAAAAATATTTCGCTGATCTTTCTGGTTTTTCAAAAAAACTTTTGGAGCAATCTGGTGAGACAAATCAAATGGAAGCGTTGAACATAGCTACGGGTTTTCCGAAAGGAGAAGCAGTCGAAATATTTGATACTCCAGATTTTGAAATTTCAACTTTCGTTGATCAAGAGTATGAAAAATATTTTTCTCAAAACAAAAAATAAAATTTCCTCTGTGGATAACTTTGTGATAGAGGTTTACATGTAATCTCATAGCCATATAATGAAAGTAACAGCCGATTAATTAAAAAAAACAAAATGGCAAAAAAGAAAAAGAAGGTTGCAAAGAAAAGAAAGCCAGCTAAGAAAGTTGCAAAAAGAAAAACAAAGAAGAAGGCTAAGAAAACTAAGAAGAGAAAATAAAAGTTAGTCTATAACTTTTAAGAGAGTGAGAACAATCGCTCTCTTTTTTTATTTCGCAGCAATGATATAATTAACTGGTAACATAATTTCAAAATATGCAATCAAAAAAACCACAAAAATCTTGGGTAAAAAAATTGCATGACAGTAAGAATTTACCCAAAGTTGTTAAAATAGATAAGAAGCTTTCAAAAAGATGGGGGGGTGGTACATTGGCCATACCTTCTCCGATAGAAGTAAACTCTATAATGCAACGAGTTCCTAAGGGTAGATTACTTACGATTGGTCAAATCCAAAAGAAAATTGCAAAAAAGCATAAAGCCACAATGGGATGTCCAATTACGAGTGGAATATTCTCATGGGTTTCTGCATGGGCTGCTGATGAAGAAAGAACCGCCGGAAAGAAAAATATTACCCCGTATTGGCGCACTATTAAAACCGATGGAGAGGTAAATCCCAAATATCCTGGCGGAGTAGCTGGCCAGAAAAAGTTGCTTTCAAAAGAAGGACATAAATTTGAGAAAAAAGGAAAGAGAATCTTGGTAAAAGATTTTGGAAATAAGCTTATTAAATAAAAAATATTAAACTAATAAAATGGAAAACAAAGAAACAATTAAGCCAACAGGATGCTGTCCGATTTTTGATCCCTCGATGTGGGATGGTAAAGAATTTACGTGGAATAATAAGCCTTTTGTGATAGGGAGAGTAAAAAGTTTTATGCATATACCTCTAAACATGGGGCAGATGATGACAAAAACAATGGAACAGATCAGAACCGCTGGCGCTGCTCCTGCTGACAAGGATTTTGTAATGCTCTCGCTCGAATCCTCGCCGTGGTACAGTGATCACTATCTAAGCGTTACGAAGCCAGTTGAGGGGATGAATAATACAAAGCTTTCCGGTACCTTTATGACCAAAGTTTTTGAGGGTCCATACCAAGATGCAAAGAAGTGGCACAAAGAAATGATTAGTTATGTGGAGTCAAAAGGTAGGCAAGTAAAGAAAATTTATTTTTACTACACCACTTGTCCCAAATGTGCCAAAGCATACGGAAAAAATTATGTAGTAGGATTTGCGGAAGTGTAATTGAAATGCTAAGGATAAAAAAATTATCAAGACGAGGCATAGCCTCGTCTTTTTGACTTTTTGAATTTTTGTGATAGTTTGTGTTTAGTTAACCCATCATCAAAAGGAGGAATAATTATATGGGTAAGAGAAGCTGTTCTTTTTATGGTTTTCGCCAGGTTGCTCCAGGGATTTTTGTCGATACGACTCTGCAGGGTGAAACAGAGAAGTGCTGTGGTATAATTTCTACGGGTGGAGAAGAGTTCTGCCCGTGCACAGTCGTAGGGGCTGATCCTTCGAAATGTTCTTTGTATTCGGCTCAAAAACTCGAGGAATTCAAGGATATGAATGCTCAAGTTTTTCCGATTGAAACGGTGTCCGCTGAAAATCCGACCAAAGTTCCTCGCCCGATATCTTTTTGGCAGTGGAGCAGGATGGTTGCAGCGGGCAATGCCAACAAAGAGCCAGGAGGACTGAAGAGATTTTAAGTTTTCGTTTTTTTGCTACAGCTACGCCCCAGGGGTGTAGCTGTTTTCATAGATAAAAAACCGGATTAAATTTTTAATAAGGAGCTGATAAGATTTCAAGCCATTGCAGATACTTTGTTGATTTTCTGGTATAATACGAAGTATTAAGTATTCAGTTGTCAGTGATTAATATTCATGAACACTGATCACTTAATACTGAAAACTGAATACTTATTATGTATATTTCCAAAAGAGCCAGCGAGGCTCAATCATCTCCAATACGCAAATTTGTTCCACTTCTTGAAAAAACCAAAAAAGAGGGAGTGGAGGTTTTTGAATTGCATATAGGTCAGCCAGACATAGAAACTCCAAAAGAAATTTTGAGTGCGATAAAAAAGTTTAATAAAAAAATAATTCCCTATACTCCTTCAAGCGGAATTCCTGAGACTATTACCGCATGGCAAAAATATTTCAAGGGTTACAAGATGAATTTTGATGCCTCAGAGATTATTGTGACTGCCGGAGGAAGTGAGGCGATTTTGTTTGCCATGGCGGCGGTTGCTGACTATGGTGATGAAATTTTGGTTTTTGAACCTTTTTATGCCAATTACAATGGCTATGCATCTATAGCCAATATAAAACTAAAACCAATTACGCTGAAAGCTGAAAATGGATTTCATTTGCCTTCAAAAAAAGAAATAGAGAAGTGTATCTCCAAGAAAACCAAAGCTATCTTGATTTGTAATCCAAATAATCCCACGGGCACGGTTTATACCAAAAAAGAAATTGAGATGATCGTCGCCATTGCCAAAGAACACGATTTGTTTATTCTCTCTGACGAAGTTTATAGGGAATTTGTCTATGATGACGCTAGATTTGTTTCTCCATTTGATTTTGCGGGAGCTAGAGAAAGAATAGTTATCATGGATAGTATTTCAAAGAGGTTTAATGCGTGTGGAGTAAGGATAGGATGCGTGGCTTCAAAAAACAAAGAAATAATGCAGGCGATCTTGAAATTTGCTCAGGCTAGACTTTCTGTGCCGTTGATTGAGCAGCTTGCTTCTGTAAAAATGCTTGAAAATTCAAAAAAATATACTCGCAAGATTGCTATGGAATATAAAAAAAGAAGAGATGTTGCGTTTGTTGAATTAGCTAAAATCAAAAACGCATTTTGTGTAAAGCCGCGCGGAGCTTTTTATATGACTATAAAGCTACCAATAAAAGATTCTGATGATTTTGCTAAGTGGTTACTTGAGAAATTTAGATACAAAAATCAAACAGTTATGGTAGCACCTGCTTCCGGATTTTATTCTACAAAGGGGCTTGGAAAAGATGAGATAAGGGTTGCATTTGTACTGGATTCGGGTAGACTCAAGAAAGCGATGCAGGTTCTAGGCATTGCGATTGGCGAGTATGTTAAAAAAGGTTAATAGTTCCCTATTTCTTAATATATGAACATTAATTTTGAAATCAAATTAGATCCCAAGCTTCTCAAAGAAGTTGATTTTGATTTTCGTGGAAACAAGATGAAATTTCTGACCTACCCAGATGTTTTTGCGTATGAAAAAATAGATGAAGGATCTGAATTACTTTTATCCAAAATTGAAATTACTGAAAACGCTACGGTTGCGGATCTAGGATGCGGAAATGGAATACTAGGAATTTGCGCCTCCACTCTTACCAAAAACAAAGTGAAGCTTTTTGATATAGATCCAAGAGCGATAGCGCTTGCGAAACAGAATATAGAAAAACTAAATATTGGTAATGCAGAAGCAATAGGTTCTGATGTGTTTAGCGCTTGCGAAAGTGAAAAATTTGATGTAGTTTTGTGCAATATACCATCTCACCTTACCAAGGAAGGGGAGGAGAGACTTATGAAATCTATCGCTGAACATTTAAATGAAGGCGGGGTAGTGTGGATGGTTTTTCAGCGTAGGATTAAGGAGTTGATCAAAAGACAAGCAAAAGAAATGTTTAAGGAATACAAAGTTGTCGCGATGAATCAGAAATATGCAGTGATTAGGATGAAGTAATTAACTTCGATTTAATACTAACTCATCTGAAACTTCTAGTTCTTCTAATGCCTAAGCATGGAGAGGTCGCATAGTGGCCTAGTGCGCTCGCTTGGAAAGCGGGTAAGGTGTAAAAGCCTTCGAGGGTTCAAATCCCTCCCTCTCCGCCATGGTTCAATAAGCTCACTGTGAAATGATTAAGTAAGTTATGTTTATAGTATTTTTGAAAGCGCCAAGCGGCGCTTTTTTGAGATAAGAAAAAAGTCGTCATCTTGAGATGGCGACTCCGTTTATGACTTTTTTAGTCTAGGAATACGAGCTCGTTGAGTGGATTGATTCTGATAACTTCATCGAAGCCGTCTGAATCGATTTGCTGTGCAAATTGATGGAATACTTCATGATCTCGCAAGGGTGCTTCGGCAGAAAAATACACAAGATTTTCCCCTTTACGTGACCTCATCTCTTCCATTTTTGCTATTCCCGGTTTGAGCCAAAACCAATCGTTTACGATCTCGCGTGGTGTTATAAAATAAAGAGCTACAACCTTGGTCGCACCGTATTCTATGAGCTTTTGCACAAGTGACGCTCGTTCCTTGCTGTCTCCTGTCCAGCAGTCCAGTATGATTTTGGCTGTTGGTCGAGTCCGAAGTACAAAGCGAAGAAGACGATGCATAGCCTTGAGGGCATACCATTGTGTTCCGCCGTAGGGGTTCGTATCGGTAGAGCCGAAATTACGCACAAGAATCTCGTCACGACTTATGAGTAAAAGTTCGGGTTGTGCAGTGAGCAATCGCTTGGCGTAATAACTTTTGCCTGCTCCACGCTGACCAACTAATAAGTAAACATGCTTTTTCATCGATCCTCCTCTCGTCTTTCAGATTTTATTGTTAATCAGACACTATAGTCAAACAAATAGTTTTAATGATGTCAATAGCTAAAAATTTCAAAAAGCTATTTTGGAGGTGCGTTTTTCAATTCACTTTTCGATTTGACGTATATCCAAATTTCAACTACTTTTGGTGTTTTTATGGTATAATTAATTTATAATAAAATCTAGAATTTTTATTTAATATTATGAAAGAAAAGCAAATCTCAAAAATGAAAGACGCTCAGGAGCTGCTCAAGTTTTTTGCTGAGCGGAATAATTGGAAAGATGTTCCCAATGTTGATAAGTTTGATCATTTACATGAAGAGCTTATAGAGATGTCTCAGCACCTGAGATACAAATCAGAAAAAGAGCGTAAGAAATTTGTTGAAGAAAACAAGGAAATTTTTATAGATGGAATAGGTGATTTGTTTTTTGGAACTTGTCGTCTTGCCAATCAGCTCGGAGTAGATATCGAAGAAGCTTTTAATCTAGTAAAAACCGAGATTTTTGCAAAGTACAATCACAAAAATCCAGAAAATAATTTAACAAAAAAGTAGTCTTAGCTAGGTGCGATGTTTTTAAAGTGCTACGGTTAAGATTTGTTGCGTCCTTGATCGCACGGCGTCTTTGTAAAAACTTTCGATATGAAAAACAGTTTCAAAATATTCTCAAACGGTTTATTAACTGGATTATTTCTTCAGCTCGCAATTGGTCCAGTTTTTTTCTTTATCATAAATCTAGCATTCCAAAAAACAATTTACGATGGGCTTGTAGCTGTTTTAGCCGTTACTTTAGTTGACTATATTTACATTACCCTGTCAGTTACTGGGATTGGAAAAATTTTGGAAAATAAGAAAACCAAGAGATTATTTGGAGCAATTAGCTCAATTGTGCTAATTGCATTCGGAGTGGTTATAATAAATGGGATATTGGGTAGTGGTCTTTCCACTAATACCGAGATCGAATCTGGAAATTTAGTATCAAGTTTTATATCTGCATTTGTTCTAACCATTTCCAATCCGATGACAATAATTTTTTTCACAGGCATTTTTGCCTCAAAAGCTATTGAGCGAAATTATACGAAAAAGAATTTATACATTTTCGGTTTTTCAGTAGGCCTAGCGACAATGATATTCATGGGGGTTTCTGTAATTTTGTTTTCGTTATTAAGAGAAACAATCCCGATGTATGTAATTCAAATATTGAATTTGATTGTCGGCTTTGTCTTGATTTCTTACGGCGCCCTGAGGTTTATAAAAATTTTGAAGAAGAAGTAGTTAAATCAATAGGAATTCAAAATAGTTTATAGTGATAATCAAAACAAGAAATATATTTTGAGCTAGTAAGCGCATATCGCAACGCCGTGTAACATAGTAAACCCTATGAGTAAATATGTAGAAACCACGAAAAAGGATTGGACGAAAACAATTCTTTTTATTTCTATTTTTGTTGCGGTTATTGTTATTGGTGCAATTTTGCTGGTTCCTGAATATATTTATGTTTGGTTGGTGCTGGTTATTTTTGGAGTAGCGATTATTGTAAAGTGGCACGCGAGTAATTTTGCTTACCGCTGTCCAAGGTGTGGAAATGAATTTGAAATCTCGTTTTGGAAAGACTTTTTGAGTCCTCATGGGCCTAGTAAAAATGGTGGCTGGAAGTATCTCAAATGCCCAAAGTGTCAAAATAAATCCAGAGCCACGTTACTTAGAAAAAATAAAACCAAAAAAACTACCTGATAATTTGTAAGTAGCGCTCAGCATGTATTATTTATGAGCGTTTTTTTATTGCTTTGCATTGCCTCTCATTTTGATATACTGTTATGAGAGCCAAAATATAATCTAATCTAAATAAAATGCAAACAAAAATCATAATGATCCTAGTGGTACTTTTGGCAATCGTATCGTCTGCTGTGGCGTTCTGGATGTTTTATGAGCGAAAAGTTGAGCTAAAAACAGAGGATCAGGTAGTGTCTTTTTTGAAACAAAAATATTCAGAGCTAGATGAATATCCTTCTGATAATCTTGCTCCCAAATCTATCAAGTCAAAAAAAGAGGGTGATACTTGGTACGTAGCTTTTATCCAAGAGGGATCGGGAAGACCAATTATTTCAGCAAAATGTTTTACCGTAGATCCTGATAAAACCATTTCGCAAAAAGAGTATATTGCAGATATTTCCGATGATGGTCTGGAGTTTTCTCCCAAAAACTGTAGTGTCGCAAATGATCCTGGCGACGTGGTTGGCACTTGTGAAGTGGAGAATTGTCACGGACTTGATATTTCTTGCGGTTCAAATCGTGCAGATGTTTGTGATGAGATGTATGTGTTGGGAGATAAATGCAGACAATATGCGACATGCGGAGTAGAAAACGGTACTTGCAAGCAAGTAGAAAATCCAGATTTTACTTTTTGTAAATCTTGCGTGGAAACATGCAATTCAAAATATTCAGATAACACGGAAAAACTTTTTGAGTGCGAGGGTAGTTGTGAATAGTATAATTTATTCAAACAATGAAAAAAATTAAAAATAAATTATTTTTATTCGTGATGATAGCTGTGGTTTTCGCAGTGGCTTTTTCTGTGAAAGCAGACACAGACACGATGGAATCAGATTTTTTCAAGGCGAGAATTTTAGAAATCCAGGATGAAAAAATTGTGTCAGATGACATGGGGTTGGATTCACCACAAACTCCGGTGAAGCTAAGGGGGCTAGATGGAGATTATAAAAACAAAGAGTTTTTTGTGTATGAAACCGAAGAAACCAAAATGCCAGGCACAAAATACAAAGTAGGTGATAGAGTTTTGATCAACAGAACGCTCAGTGAAAGTGGAGAGGAAACTTTTTATATAAATGGATATGTGAGAACTAGTGCTCTTTGGTGGATGGCTTTGGTTTTTGCTTTGGTTGTGGTGCTCACCGGAAAACTCAAAGGACTTAGGGCATTGATCGTACTTGGTATAACCTTTTTAATAATTATCAAATTTGTGGTGCCCCTGATTCTTGCTGGTCACAATCCACTTTTTATAAGTATTATTGGATCCATATTTATATTGCTACTTGCGATATATATTACGGAAGGATTCAATAGAGAATCTACAATATCTATCGTTTCTATAGTTATAGCTCTACTTGTGACGGGAATTCTCTCCCTTCTTTTTACTGAAATGACCAAGCTTTCAGGGTTTGCAACTGAAGAAGCAATGTTTTTGACGGGACTTAGTGGAGTCAGTATAAATCTCAAGGGACTTTTGCTTGCCGGAATAATTATAGGGACACTTGGAGTTTTGGATGATGTAGTGATTTCTCAGGTGGTACTTGTTAAAGAGCTCAAGTCTTCAGGCGTTTCAATTCATGGTAAAGAGCTTTATAAAAAAGCTATGAAGGTGGGCGTGTCTCATCTAAGTTCCATGGTAAACACTTTGTTTTTAGCTTATGCTGGATGCTCATTGCCATTACTCGTTTTATTTAGTGGAGACAATTCCTCAGCTCTAAGTTTTACTCAAGCTATAAACAACGAAGTTATAGTTACAGAAATAGTGAGAACTCTAGCAGGAAGTATTGGGCTTTGTCTTGCTATACCTATTGCCACATTTCTCGCTGTGAAATTTGTAAAAACAAAAACTAAATAATGTAAATTTTTTATGTGGGGAGTTTTGTTCGCTATTATTGCTTTGTTGTTTTGGGGAGTGGGTGATTTTTTATTACAAAAGAGCGCTCGTAAACTTGGAAATTTACTTACCCTGTTTTACATAGGAGTTTTTGGGGCACTAATGTTCCTACCATTTGCTTGGAGGTCAATATATTCACTTCTAAATAGCCCAAAGGAACTTTTGGTTCTCATAATTACTAGTATATTGGTACTTCTTGCTGGATTGTTATACACCCAAGCGTTGAAAATAGGAAAAATTTCAGTCATAGATCCTGTCTTTGCCATAGAAATCCCGATAACTATTCTGATAACTACTTTGATTATCAGAGAAAAGATGAATTTCATTCAAGGATTTTTTGTTATTTTCGTTGTGGTTGGTTTATTTTTACTTTCTACTAAGTCTTTTGGTGAATTTAAAAAAGCTAGGTTTGAAAAAGGAATATGGATGGCTATACTGGGTACATTTTTGATGGGTTTGGTTAATTTTCTTTTTGGTGTGGGGTCTAGACTTACCGATCCTATTCTCGTAAACTGGTTTACGAGCTTTTTTATTTTTGTAGTCGTGCTTTTTTACCTTATTTTTAAATCGCAAACAAAACTTATTTCGAAGAGCTGGCAAGATAACAAAAAATTAATATTTTCGTTAGGCTTTTTGGATAATTTTGCTTGGCTGGCGTATTCTTTTGGAATGGTTTTTTTGTCCATCCCAATGGCAACTGGAATAAGTCAGGGTTATATCGGAATAGCTGCTGTTTTGGGATTTGTTTTCAATAAAGAAAAGCTAAAAAAACACCAGTGGTGGGGACTTGCCATCTCTTTGATTGCGGTGATTGCGTTGTGTTTTATTTCGGAATAACTCAGGTATACATAAAATCAAAACTTCCTATACTATTTTTGAGATTGTAGTATAATAAATCGCAAATTATTTATTAATCAAACAAATTGGGTAAGGCGAAGAGTAATAAGGCGAAGCTGTTAAAATTTTGGAAGCTCGGCATGGAAGAATTTAATACAGCTAATTTTGATATTAGTCCGGATGGAGAGATGGTAGTAAAAGAAGGACATTTTCAATACAACATTCACGATATCATAAAAAAATACGGAACTAGCACGGAGATAGTTTTCCCTACGATTATTGAAAATAGAGTGAGAGATTTGATAGATACTTTCAATGCTTATATAAAAATACTAAATTATAAAGGAAAGTTTTTTTATCACTATGCGATGAAGGTAAACCAGAATAAAGAGTTTGTTTTGCCAGCCGTAGCTGAGGGAGCTCACTTGGAAGTATCTAGTGCAAACGAACTTTATTTGGTGAAACGCATGATAGAACAGGAAAAGTTCAATGCCAGAATCAGAGTAATCTGCAATGGTCCCAAGACAGATAAATATATAAATCTAATAGAAGAGCTCAGGAGCAGGGGGCTTGTTATAATTCCTATCATTGAAGATTATCGGGAGCTTGAAAGATTTAAAAAATTCAAAGGCAATATAGGAATTAGGGTGAATCTTGATATTAGAGTGCAAAGCCACTGGGATAAAAAATTCAACAGATATGGTTTTACTGAAGCAGAGCTTTTGAGCATGGGCAAGATAAAAAATCTTAGTATTTTGCATTATCATATATCTAGTCAGGTTGAGACCATGGAAGGCATAATTGCTCCATTTAAAAAAGCATTGGAGCTGTATGAGAAAATGCGAAAACATAATCCAGGACTAGATACTATGGATATTGGAGGAGGAGCAGGGATTCCCTATATGAAAAACAAAAGATTTTATACAGGTAGAAATCTTATAAATCTCATAGTTCGTACTGCCAAAAAATATTGTGATAAAGTGGGTACCAAGCCACCTGATATTATAGTAGAATGGAGTAGATATATAGTAGCTCCTTCCCAGATTACAATTTATAAAGTTTTGGCGGAAAAAATAGTTGAGGATGTGGGTAGCAAACTCTGGTATGTAATAGACGGAAGTTTTATGAATGATCTTATAGATACTTGGTCTATTCATCAAAAATGGCATGTGGCTCCAGTTACTCATCTTAATTCCAAAAAACTTAAAAAAGTTTGGATAGCTGGATCTAGTTGTGACAGCGATGACAAATACACAGCCGGAGGAAATTACATTTTGCTTCCCGATATCAATGAATGCGAAGAACTTTACATAGCTTTTTTTGACACGGGAGCTTATCAAGATTCTTTAGCTTCTCATCATTGTCTGCTTTCTAGTCCTGCAAAACTAGTAGCGACAAACGGAGAAGTAAAAGTTATCAGAAAACGTGAAACTTCGGAGGAAGTGGGTAAACAATTTGGTTGGTAAAATATGATAAATATAAAAAAAGTAGAAAAAAGTATTGCAGAGCTTGAGCAAACATTACTGAAACACAAAAAGCAGGTGATTTTGTATTGTGGTCTCGTGGCTCTATTAATCACGATTGTTTTTGGACTTATCAATAGTCCTGATTATGTGCTGACTATTTCTTATTCGCTTGTGATAATCTACTTTTTTGTTTTGGGTTTTTTGCTGGCTTTAAAAAATAAGGTTTTAACTTATCGTTTTTTGGTAGCGTCATTGATCGCTTTTTTGTGGATGATTTTTGCTAGAGATCAGTATGGATACAACCACAGCTTTTTAACACTAGTGGGTATAAATCTGTTTCCAGCTTTTGCTTGGGCGCTCGGGCTTTTTGGAGTTCATACCCTTTATGCTTATCTTAAGCACAAACTAAAAATTAAAAAACTTTGGGCTAAGTTCATTTTTTTCTATTTTATTTATTTTGTAGTACTTATATTTTTTGAGACTTATGGTTATCATTCTTTGAATATTCATAATATAACATCAGCAACTTATGATGGACTTCCTTTGTGTGACTGTATGCACGCACCTACTTGGATGCAAATAATGTATTTTTCATTGGGGCCCATTTTGTATTGGCTATATATCGTGCTAAGGTTGGATGAGGTGAAAAACCAAAAACTTTGGAGATTCTTGATAAGTACTAAATAGTTAGTAATCAGTGTTCAGTTTTCATGAATAATGAATACTGATTATTGAATACTAATAACACATATGAAAACACTCGTAATCTATTATTCATTATCTGGACACACTAGAGCATTAGCCGACTCTATTGCTAGAAAAGTTAGCGCGGATAAAATTGAATTAGAGGCAATAAATGATGCAAAAAGCAAAAAAGGTTTTGCCAAATATTTTTGGGGAGGCAAGCAAGTGCTTTTCAATGAAAAGCCAGAGCTCAAGCCTTTTGAATTGGATATTTCAAAATACGATATGATTTTAATGGGTACTCCGATTTGGGCAGGTGGATTTAATCCAGTATTTAAAACTCTTTTTTCTAAATATGATTTCTCTGGTAAAAAGCTGGCTGTTTTTGCTTCTCATGAAAGTGAGCTAGGAAATTTGCGAGAAAAAGTTACGAAAGCTATTCCCAATACAGAGATTGTGGATGTGGTGGGATTTAGAAATGCTAGAGATGATGTGAAAGCAAAAGAAGTAAATTCAAATAAAGCTTCCGAGTGGGCTATGAAAATTTCTGATTCATTGACGCAATAATATGGATGAGACTTTGCGAGCACAAGAAGAAATTCAAAAAGAACAGATGAAATCTCTGATTAAATCAGTTTTGGAATCAGGCGTATTTAAATTTGATTTTTCAGATACCAATGAAAAAATAGTTGAAACTATATTTTTGTGGTGGAAGAAAAATAAAGACAAAATAGACAAAAACGAGTCCAAAGATGATTCAGAAAGCTTCAGCATGCTTTTGCAAAGCATAAATAATATTTTTCCAGAAGAAAAATTTGAGAATGAAGATCAAAAAAAGCATTTTACAAAGCAGTTTGCCGGCACAATTTACGACAAAATACTAGAAAACATTCTAGTTTAAACCGCCCCAAGAAGCGGTTTTTTAAAAAACCCAAAATATGATAATATTAGATATTATATTTAATCAAAAAACATGAAGCAATTTCTACAAAAAATTGGAGATTTTATGCAAAAAGGTAGGGTTCCAAGATTTTTTTGGATTTGTATGACAGTTTTAGCAGTTGCTATTATCGTATCCCTCTTTTTTATATGGAATGCGAGTAGGGACGATGATCATGGCGTAGCTTCATTGAAAGCTGTCTCCGCATATGTAGAGGGGACTATAGAATATGTAAGATTAGGATCTACGGGAAACCTTCCTCAAAATTTTGATTTGCAGGAGGGAGACATGATAAAAACTGGTGACAATGGCAAGGCGATATTAAGTTTGGATGATGGAAGTGTTTTGAGATTAAACAATAACACTGAAGTGGAACTTACTAGTTTGCACCCAAATTCCATAGTTATTACAAATAAAAAAGGAGAAGTTTATTCTAGAATCGCAGATCTCGAGAGATCATTTGAAGTCAAAATTGATGAATACTCCATGAAATCATTGGGCACGGCATATCTCACAAAGAATATGGATTCGGAAAAGGGAGTTGAGGTTTTTGAAAGCTCTGTAGAATTTAAGAAAGCTGATGAATCAAAAACAATAGAACAAGGTAAGGAATACTATTTCGTAAAAGACGGTAAGGAAAACAATGAAATTGGCGAATTAAACCTAGATGATTTGAAGGAAGACGAATTTGTAGTTTGGAATAGGAGTGAAGACCTCAAGCTTGAAGATTTCAAAAACAAAATGGGATTTTTGCAAAACATTGATGGTGTGATGCTAGAAATTTCAACCCCCAAAAACGAAGCTACCACCGAGGATTCAGAGATTTTAGTTGAAGGAAAGACAGATACCGATGCCAAAGTTTATATAAACGATACGGAAGTGACAAATACAGACGGAAAATTTTCTCAAAAAATAGCACTAGAGATGGGTGAGAACAAAATAAACGTGAGAGCCGAAAATTCCCTTGGTCATAAAAATGAAAAAAGTCTTAAAGTTACGAGACGCGAAAGGGCTCAGGAACAAAATCAAGAATCCAATCAGCAACAACAGCAGGGCGCATCTATCTCGCTTTCAGGTAGCGCCACTGATGACGGAATAAATTTTAGCTGGACGGTTACGGGGGTTGATATTTCTCAGGGATTTAAGCTTGTAAAAAGCGAATCAGCAAGTCCTGTATATCCTGGAAATGATTATCAGTACCTATCAGATAATGCTACTAGAAGCTATAAATGGTCTATCCAAGATGGAAAAACTTATCATTTTAGGGTGTGTCAGTATCTCGGAGGAAGTTGCGGAGTTTATAGTAACAATATAACAGTAACGGCTCCTAAAAAAGAACAGCAGGCAAGTGGAGTGGATTCAATCGCACTTAGCTACTTGGGAAGTGGTAAAATAAGCTGGTCAGTAAATGGATATTCGGAAAGTGGATTTAAAGTAGTTTGGTCAAAAAACAAAAATCCTACTTACCCCACTAGAGCCGATGACAAATACCTTTACTACAACAGCGCTACGGTGACGGGTTCATCTGTAAATGCTTTTGATGGCGCAGGAAAATATTATGTTAGAGTATGCGAATATCTCGGTGGAGCATGCGGTGTTTATTCAAATCAGATTTCTATCACACTAGAATAAATTTTTATTATTGTAGTTTTATAGATAATACATATAATGAAGATGCACTTGGGCCCAGTTGACTTCAAAATGGTAAAAGATGGCATAAAAACCATTGAAGTTAGAGTTAACGATGAAAAGAGACGGGCATTGAAAATCGGGGATGTTGTTCAATTTAAGAATCTTAAAGACGATTCGTCTATTGAAGCCACCATAACTAGACTGAGGGTTTTTAAATCTTTTAAGGAATTAAATAAGCAAGTTGATCTGGTTAAGGTTGGATTTAGTGAATCAGACAGTGTTGAAGATGTGCTTTCTTGTTATGCAAAGTATTACAGTAAAGAAGAGGAAAATAAATTTGGAGTAGTTGCTATATATTTATCTTTGAAATAGCATTTTAAAAGAGTGATTTTTTTCTTGAAACTCTTTTTTTATTTAATATTTTTTAATCAAAACCAAAATGAAAAAATACATTTTCGTATCAGGGGGAGTGATTTCTGGGGTAGGCAAGGGTGTTACCGCAGCCTCACTCGGCTTCATACTGAAAAGCTATGGAGTCAAAGTTACTTCTATCAAGGCAGATCCATATGTAAATGTGGATGCAGGTACCATGAATCCCATGGAACATGGAGAGACTTTTGTGCTTGAGGATGGACTTGAAACTGATATGGATTTGGGGCATTATGAGCGCTTTATCGGTGATCTTTTGACCAAGGAAAACTACATGACCACTGGCTCTGTCTATCAATCAGTTATAAACAGAGAAAGAGCTTTGGGGTATGATGGCAAATGCGTGGAAGTGGTGCCACATGTTCCAGGGGAGATTATAAATAGAATTGGTTCTGCACTAAAGCGTCACAGGGCAGAAGTGGTTATTTTTGAAATTGGTGGAACTGTGGGTGAATATCAAAATGCACTTTTCCTTGAGGCGAACAGGATTTTGAAACAAGCAAATCCAGATGATGTAGTGCATGTTCATGTGTCATATCTTCCTATTCCCTCTACTCTTGGGGAAATGAAAACCAAGCCCACTCAGATTTCAGTAAGAATGGTAAATAACTACGGAATCTTTCCTGATTTTATCGTAGCTAGGGGAACTCATCTTCTCGATGAGATAAGAAGAAAAAAGCTCGCGTACTTTTGTAACTTGAATAGCAAGAGAGTTATTTCGGCGCCCGATGTAAAAAGTATTTATGATGTGCCCGTAAATTTTGAAAAAGAAAAGGTTGGCAAACTAATATTGGAAAGTTTGGGAATTAAAAAAGCCAAAAGAGGCAGGCTTTTTGACGAATGGAAAAGTAGGACTAATAAAATTAAAGAGCTTACAAAAAAAGTAAATATTTCCATAGTAGGTAAGTATTACAAAAGCGGAGATTTTAGTGTAAAAGATTCTTATGTCTCCGTGATTGAGGCCATAAAGCACGCCTCTTGGCAGCTTGGAGTAATTCCTGAGATCAAATGGTTTATCGCTGATGGATTTGAAAAAGATAAATCCAAACAAAAAGAACTTTTGAATTCTGATGCTATTATTATTCCACAAGGTTGGGGATCACGCGGAGTTGAAGGAAAACTTGAAGCAGTGAGAATTGCCAGAGAAAACAAAATTCCGTATCTCGGACTTTGTTTTGGTATGCAGATGGCGGTTATAGAATATGCTAGAAATGTGGTAGGACTCAAAAAGGCGAATTCAGAAGAAGTTGATCCAAAAACTCCTCATCCGGTGATTCATTTGATGAATAGTCAAAAAGAACTCATTGCAAAAAAGCATTATGGTGGAACTATTAGGCTCGGAGCTTGGCCATGCAAAATAGACAAAAGCAGTCTCATGTATTCGGTTTACAATAAATACAAAAACCCGATATTTAAAAAATCCGCACTGGTTGCGGAGAGACACAGGCATCGCTACGAGTTCAATTTGGCTTACAGAGATTCTCTTGCGAAAGCAGGGCTTAATATCGCGGGAGTAAGTCCCGACGGGCTCTTGGTGGAAGCTATCGAGCTTGATCCATCAAAGCATCCTTATTTCATAGCAACTCAGTATCACCCAGAACTCAAATCTCAATTCCTAAATCCTCATCCATTATTTTTGGGACTTGTAGAAAATGCGATCAAACAAGGTACTAAAAACAAAAAATCAAAGTAATATGGGTTGATTTTTGTTTTATTTGAGGTATATTCTATTTAGCTAGTGACTTATGTCTTTAGCTTTTCGGGGGGTAGCTTAGCCCCAAGGGGGACCCCTCGGGTCTGGCCTAAGGTGTAGTTGATTAGGTTTTGTGTGAAAATTTTTATAACAAGCGAATATTATTATCGGGGCGTAGCTTAGCTGGCCTAAAGTGCATGCATGGGGTGCATGAGACCGGAGGTTCAAATCCTCTCGCCCCGACCAGATGCAACAGGTTGTTGTTTTAATACCTACAACTTTCCATTTTTGGCTAACCTAAGCTCAATAAAGATCCGAAAATCCAGAAGGAAAAGTTCGAACGAAAATGAAAAAAACCAGTCAAAAGCCGGTTTTTCGCTTGGGTTAGGTAAATTGTGGGGTTCGAATCCCATCAGGGTTCTTGTCCTTTAAGATATTGACAAAATTAGTAAAAAATGTAATTGTCTAAGCATAGTAAAGATATGGTTCATTTAATAATTCAAAAAGCTGAACATATCAGCTGGGAGGACTAATTATGACTTGTGAAGAGTATAAAAAGCTATTGGAACAAGAAACAGAACCTACTCCTGAGCAAATGGATATTATGTCTGAGCATGCTCACAGTTGCGCTCATTGTCAGGCAATAACACTGGAGTTAGAAACACGCATACTGACATCAGATTTCGAAACCCTCGGAGAAGGAGAAGCATTTTTCAATAATTTCTTCTCAATTGGAGGAATTCGGAATCCTCTCAGTAGAAGAAAGATGGGAACAACTTAAAAAAAGTTGCTGACAAAAAAGAATAATCTTCTGTTTGAGCAATCTTCGAGTATGATAGTTGAAGAGAGGCTTGCCACTGAGATGGTGAACCTCTTTTTCTTTTCCACAAAATTTATTCTCATGAGAAGCAAGTCAAGACTTGTCGATTTTGTCTGTTCTGCTATTATTACTTACATGAAATCAGCTTGTTTAAGAGAAATCCGGCGCATGGAAATCATCCAGATGTTCCCACAAAAAAGTTCGGATTTCGTTCACTCGCCCCGACCAGGCCTTCGCATCACTTCATGATGCTTCGGCCTGTAAACTTAGTTTTCAACTAATGAAATTGATCAAATCAACAACCTGGGATCAGATTTTTAAGGGCTGGGAAGAAAGAGAAGCCAGTAATCCTGGCTGGATTAAATGTGCGACCGAGATCAAAGGTTGGCCTGATTGGAAATCTTGGCGAGGTTTTACTGCAGATCAATTGGGATGTCCCAATAGAAAATGGCAGATTTTTAAATTTACTGATCCCTCAAAAGAAGTTCCGGAAATGCTAATTGGGCCATTTAATGGTTGGCAAGAGGGATTGGCCGTGAAAAACCAAACCACATTTGCTGAGCTTCTCACTATTCTTAAAAAATATGAAAAGTATGCAAAAAACGATGGGGTGTTAAAAATTATGAATGCTATGCCATTTGATACGGAGTTTATAGGATTGAGGCGAAATGATACGAATCAGATAGCCTGCATTGAAGGTCATCACAGGGCTACCGCGATAACTTTGGCCAAAATACAGAAAAAAGAAATTGATTTTAGTAATTCAAATATCACTATCGCACTTGCTGATGTGCCAAGCAAAGAATGTGCTATTTTTGATAAAGTGCTAGCTAGGGGAACAGCAAAACAATAATGTTATTATTAGAAAGGGCAGTAATAATTTACTGTTTTTTTTATGCCAAAACTTGCAATTTTTATGGCGTTGGGCTAGTGTGATCGTATGGTGTGTTTGCGGTAATAGTTCTTTCACAGGAGGTTTTTATGAGAAAAATCTTTTTCACCTTGTTCGTAATTTGCATAGTGCTTACTCCTTTTGCATTTTTTTCTGAAGTTACTTTTTTGCCAAGAGAATCTCTTCTTCTCGCTCCCATCTTTGCGCTAGTTTATGTTGCTTGGCTGATAGTTAATTTTTCGAAATGCAAGAGTTATAGGAAGGCCTATTGTGGTCTCGGAAAATCAATCGATCCAAATCACCTGGCAAGATGCAATAGGTGTAGAAAGTGGTTTTCTCATCAAACAATATACTGAGCAGAGTATCTGCGGAAAGAAGGAAATTGTATGCTGGATGCAATAAGAAACAAGATCTCGACTTTTTGGGGTGGTTTCTTTCTCGCTTTCGTAGCTGGTATTGTTTCGTGGTTGATCGATTTGTTTTTTTTGGGAGGAATTTGGATGGGTTTTGCGGTTTTACCGGGATTGATCCTTGCAGCGCTTTTCCAATTTTGGATAAGAAGCGAATGCAGGGAATTTCGCAGAAATGCACGCATTGCACGGGAAGAAGGCAAAACTATTGACGAAACTCATTCTGACATTTGTTCCAGTTGCAATAATTGGATTAATTGTGACTAATTCATTTTGTACAATCAAAATTGCTCTTCAAAAGCTATCTTCGTGGGATAGCTTTTAATTTTATGTGGTTTTGGTATGCTTGATTGGAATTTCATATATGCAAATAGAAAAACTCAAAAATTTATTGAAAGGCGAACCTGCGTTTCGAGAGAGGCAGGTTTTTGAGTGGATTTATGCCAAGGCGATAGAAAATTGGGACATGGCGACAAATCTCTCCAAAGAACTCAGAGAAAAACTCAAAAAAGATTTTTCATTGGAAATAAATTACAAAGTCAGTAACTCGGCAGATAAAAATACCAAAAAAGTATTGATTACTCTTGATGATGGATTAAAAATTGAAGCGGTTTTGATGAGGCACAAGGATAATAGAAATACAGTGTGCGTTTCTTCTCAGGTGGGGTGCGCACTCGGATGCAAGTTTTGCGCTACTGGTTCCATGGGCTTGAAGCGCAGTTTGACTTATATGGAGATTGTGGATCAGGTTTTGATTTTTGAAAGGATGCTTAAAAAAGACAATGCAAGAGTCACAAACGTTACTTTCATGGGAATGGGGGAACCGTTTTTAAATTATGACGAAGTGATATTGGCGGCTAAATTTATACAGAAATATTTTGAAATAAGTGCGCGCAAGATTTCTTTTTCTACTGTGGGAGTTGTAGATGGAATAAAGAAGCTTACCGAGGAAAAAGACCAATACAATCTGGCATTTTCTATGCATGCTCCAAATGATGAACTTAGATCTAGTCTCATTCCTTTTGCCAAAAAGAATTCGCTCAAAGAAATACTCAAAGCCATTTCGGATTACATGGAAGCAACTCATAGAAAAGTTATGATTGAATATGTTTTGATTGATGGTATAAATGATCGCATAGAAAACGCCAAAGAACTCGTGGTTTTGCTAAAGCAATTGAAGTATCCGTACGTAGTAAATTTGATTTTGTGTAATCAGGTAGAAAACTTCAAACCTTCATCAGAGAATCGAGCCGAGACTTTTAAAGAAATTTTGGAGCGCGCAGATATAAATACCGTGGAAAGGTTTAGATTTGGACGTGATGTATCAGGGGCTTGTGGTAGATTGGTTGTCGGTAGATAATTTTCTTAATTGTTCTTTACTAATAAGGAGGAGATTGCGATGATTAGAATTTTCTTTATCATGTCTCTTATTTTTCTTATTTTGATTTTTCATCCTGTGTTTGGTGATGGTTATGAGCTTGTGGTTATCGGCCTTTCGATAATTACGGTGGTACTTTTTATGAAGGGACAAAAATCTGGAACCGAGAAATCCATTGGTGAGGATTTTCAGGGAAACTATAGAAAGGCATCCCGCAAACGAAGATCGAGAGCCAATAGGTGTCGCTTTTGTTAGCACATTTTTATACCTCGTGGTCATTGACCGCGAGGTTGTTTTTAATTGTAAAATATAATACTGCCTCAATTCTCATATAATCATTTGTGATGTGTATCCATTTTTTTGACTTTTTGGAATCCTTGTATTAGTTTATTGTCAGGAAATATGATGCATTTTGTTTCATTAACAGCCATTGGGGCTCTTTCAAAAAAGGGGTTTAAGATGAAATCTTCGGATTGGTTATCAGCTTGCGTCGGTTGTTTGGTGGCATGTGTGGTGTCTATAGCATTGCATGAATGGGGTCTCTTTGGGCCAATAGCCTCTCTTGTTTTAATTGCGTTGTGCTGTTTTTCCGCAATTCTTACATTTGTATTTTCTCGTACAGAGTATTGGAGAGAAAGGCAGTGGGCTGAAACACTCAAAAGAGAAGAAATCATGAATCATGTATGTGATAATCACAAACATGCATTTGGCCAGTTTGTTATTCAGGGCGCAGATTACGATGCTGGTATAATTCTGAGACTAATAAATGCAGTTGTGCACATGAGTCATTGTGATAGTTGTAAAGAATACTGTTTACGGCAACTGGTTTGCAATGGCTCCCCAGAAAGAAAAAAAACAGAAACTTGATCCTTACCGTTCAAAATGTTCTATATCGGGCCGCTGGTGTTTTATACCACGGCCTTTTATTTTTGAAAAAAACCAGACAGCTTTGTCTGGATTTTTTAATTTGAAAATCTTGATAATTTTTTATTCTTCCGAAAGTTTAAATCGCATTATTGAAACGGTGAGTGCAAAAGCTATCCAGCATCCGATGATGGTTATATTTATAGGATTCGTAAACATAGATTCTCCGTCGAGCATTACTTGCCTTGTGAGTTTGAGTAGAGGAGTGAGGGGGAGATATTTTACAAAAAGTCCTAGCCAGGTAGGGAGTTGGTCTATTGGGAAAAATACTCCTGATAAAAACATCATTGGGATAGTGACGCTAACCGACATACCCTCTGCGGCTTGGGTAGTTTTTGATACGCTGGCTATTGCAAATCCTATCGACTGGAAAAGCGCTGCACCTATTAGTGCAACCAAAAATATAATTCCGAGATTGCCGTATATGTGTGCTCCAAATCCGTAGTAGCCCACCATTAGAACCACCGCTATTTGTATAAAATTTAAAACCAATCTTGATAGAACTTCCGAAGCTACAAATTTCCAAGCTCTAAGTGGTGTAGTGCCTATGCGTTTTAGTATTTGGTCTTCTCTGTATTTTGCCATGGAGATAGCGATTCCTTGGATGGAGCTATTCATCAGGGCCATTCCAAGAAGTCCTGCGAGCACGAAATCGAAATAGTTTAGTTCTCCTCCTGCTGTTTTTTCTTCGATTATGGAGAATATTGGAGTAGCTTGTTGAATTTGATAGTTAACTTGGGTGAGATAGCTATTTAGAAATCCTTGTATTGAGAGTACGGACTGTGCGTTGGCTGGATCAAATACTATTTTAATCTGTTTTGGACTTTCTGGGTTCATGTCTCCAAAGCTTTCTGGGATCACCACTCCAGCTCCAATGCTTGATTTTGAAATCAAGTTTTTGATCTCGTCTTCATTTGAAAGTTTTTGAACTTCAAAAGTATCAGATTCATCCAGTGTTTTTTCTAGGTTTATAGCTATTTCTGAATCTGAATTATTGATAAGTCCAATTTTGCCTCCGCTAAAACTATCTGATTTGGCAAAAAAGAATCCAAAAATAACAGTAAAAACCAATGGAAACATCAAGCTCCAGAAAAGAGCCTGTTTGTTTCTTATGACCATTTTTATGTCTGATAGTAAAAGTTTTAGCATATATTTATAATATGTTGTTATTGTTTTTAACTAGGAGTCTTTCTTTTGCGAACAGTTCTTGAAACAGTCGTCATTCCATCTAATTACGATAAGGCCTATGCTCCCGTCGTCATCCCCAACTTGATTGGGGACCCAGAAGTCGTCGTGGTTTAGTATCCAAAGTATTCTTTTGATAGATCTTTCCAGAAAGGATTTTGTGTCTCAATAAGTTCTAGTTTCCATCTTCAGTTCCATTTCTTGAGTTGTTTTTCTCTACAGATGGCATCATGTGCAGTTGATAGGGTTTCACAGTATACGAGTATATTAACTTTATGCTTTTTTGTGAATATAGAGCCTTTTCCTTCCTTATGCTCAAGCACTCTTCTTGCTAAATCATTGGTTATACCAATATAGAGCGTACCATTACGCTTACTTGCTAAAATATATACATAATAGCTTTTATTCATTTATCCCTCCTAAAATTAGTCATACGTGGTGTCTGGATCCCCGCATTCGCGGGGAAGACGACGACTTAAGATCCTTGTTTCTAACTTTCATTTTCTCTCCTTTCCATAGACCTTGAAACAAGTTCAGCTTGCCTACCGACAGGCAGAGGTGACAGTGAATATTAATTAATCATCCAAAATAGTTTTTCCCGTGAGGAGAATAAATAAATCCTCCAAACTCGCCTTACTTACCTTGAAGTCCTCTGGTTTTATTTTTTGAATAAGCACCATTACGTCGTCCAAATCTTTCTGACTTTTTATTCTGATGCTGAAATAGTTTTTCTTGCCTTGTTTTTCCTGTACTTCACCGAACTTTGAAAACAAATTTATTTTGTCTTTATTTTGTTCGTTTAGTACTATGCTGGCTTTGTAAGGATAGGGCATTTCATTTACGAGCTCATGAGTTTTGCCTATTCGCAAAAGCTTACCCTTTTCCATAATAGCAACTCTGTCGCAGAGTGTCTCAGCTTCTTCCATGTAGTGAGTGGTGAGGATTATTGTTTTTCCTAGAGATTTAATTTGCGATATAAGTTTCCAAAGATTTCTTCGAGCTAATGGATCTAGTCCGGTAGTTGGTTCATCCAAAAATATTATTTCAGGGTCGTTTACTAAACTTGCTACTATAGAAAATCTTTGCTTTTGTCCACCAGACAATTTGTTTACATATGAATTGGCTTTTTCTGAGAGTGCGACCATTTTCAAAAGTTCATCAGGATCCTTTTGTGTTTCGTAAAAACTACCGAAAAGTTCAAGAATTTCTTTGAGAGTAAGAAGGCTAAAATAGGCAGAGGACTGAAGCTGTACGCCTATTTTTTGCTTGATTGATTTTGATTGTTTGGCAATTTCTTTACCAAGAATCTCAACTCTTCCTGATGTTGGTTTCCTAAGTCCTTCCATAATTTCCATTGTGGTGGTTTTTCCAGCACCATTTTCTCCCAGCAATCCAAAAATCTCACCTTCATGCACGTCAAATGAAACATCATTAACGGCAGTGAGTCCTTTGTACTTTTTTACGAGATTTTTTACTTTGATTTGAGTTTTCATGTAGACAATTATCTTATTTTTATTGTTAAAAGTCAATGTTTGAATTTGAGAGTCCTTTTTATCCAATATTGACTAGCTTTAATTTTCTGCTAGTATGCAAATTGCCCAATTAACAGACAAGGAGGTGTTATGGGTGTTTTTTTAAGAAATTCCAAGAAAAACAAATCTCAAAAGCAAGAACCACGGACCTTTAAGAATTCAAAACTCACGTTTATCTCTATTGATAGCGATGATCCTGCGCGTGATTTACTTTTTTCTCTTCTGAAACGCGTGGGTTTCGACATCAGGGGTTTTGTTTCGGTTGAAGTGTCCTTGGGGGATTTGATTGGTCAGTACCGTATCCGTGCTGACTACAAATGCGAGAACAAAACTATCATTCTTCGTCTTGGTGTTGCTCGTTCCGAGGAACAGTTTGAATTGAATCAAGATTGCGAATTTACCATTTGGAGCGATTATGAGACTCAATCCAAGATTCTGTACAGGCACGAAACTATGTCTACAGAGAGTTTAAAGAGCGCTATTGATACCAGGAGATTACTTGCAACTATCAAGTGGTGATATCGCGATGCGTGTTCTTTGTTGGGATTCGAGCTTAGGTTCGAATCCCATTTTTTTAGCCGGATATGGTATATTTGAGTGAGTCAGATTATGGTTAAAGTGATTGAAAAACTTAAAACAGGAAAACTTGTGGTTATGCCGTCTGATACTATATACGGTATTTTTGCCGATGCATTGAACAAAAAAGCAGTTCAAGATATTTATAATCTAAAATCTAGGGATTTCAAAAAGCCGTTTATAGTTTTAATTGGCTCCATTGATCAGCTTGATTTGTTTGGTATCAAGCTCGATGAGTTTGAAAATAAACTACTTCAAAAAGTATGGCCGGGGCCTATAAGTGTGATTTTGCCGTGTAAAAATAATAAGTTCAAATATTTGCATAGAGGTAATGATGCTATTGCATTTCGCTTGCCAAAAAAGCCAACACTCACTAGACTTCTAATGAAGACTGGCCCGCTTGTTTCTACGAGTGTTAATTCATCTGGCGAGCCTCCAGCTATGAATATCAAGCAGGCAAAAGAGTATTTTGGAGATAAAGTAGGCCTTTATATTTCTGGCCGCGTATCTTCCAAAAAACCCTCAAAAGTTATAAAAATTGAGAACGGAAAAATAGTAGTTATTAGAAAGTAGTCAGTTTTCAGTAATCAGTATTCAAACACAACTGAACGCTGAATGCTTAATACTGAATACTCATGCTAGATCAAAAAGAAGAAATCAAATCAAAACTGGATATAGTAGATGTTATTAGAGATTATATTCAGCTCTCAAAAGCCGGCGTGAATTACAAAGCTAGGTGTCCTTTTCATAATGAAAAAACACCTTCTCTTGTTGTGAGTCCAGAAAAACAAATCTGGCATTGTTTTGGTTGCGGAGAGGGTGGAGATATTTTTACTTTCGTAATGAAAATGGACAATATAGATTTTCCTGAAGCCATGAGAGTATTGGCGACAAAGGCGGGAGTAGAAATCAAGAAAACAAGTTTCAAAATAGATGAGCACAGAAGAAGACTTTTTGTGATGAATCAAAGAGCTATGGCTTTTTTTGAAGAAAATATAACCAAAACAGAGGAAGGAAAAAAAGCTTTTGATTATCTTGTCAAAAGGGGCATTACCGAAAAATCAATTTCAGAGTTTCACATAGGTTTTTCTCCTATCGGATGGGATGAACTATCAAGAAAAATGAACGCATCTGGTTTCAACGAAAGCGATTGCATAGAAGTGGGGCTAGGGCTACCCAGAAAAAATAAAAAAGGAATATACGATAGGTTTAGGGGAAGAATTATGTTTCCGATTTTTGATTCTCATGGAGATACTGTGGGGTTTGGGGGCAGGGAGTTTATAAAATCTGATCCCAAATTCGAAGGTCCCAAATATGTAAACACTCCCACAACTCCGATATACAACAAAAGTGCAGTGCTTTATGGACTTGATAAAGCCAAAAATTATATACGCAAATATGATTTTGCTATTATCGTCGAAGGATATACGGATGTTATCATGTCTCATCAGGCTGACGTAAAAAATACGGTATCAGTTTCTGGCACAGCATTTACCACCGAGCAAATAGATCTCGTAAAAAGATATACAAATAATTTGGTTCTAGCTTTCGATATGGATATCGCAGGAGACAAGGCAACAAGAAGAGGAATAGAAATCGCTCTTGTCGCGGGAATGAATGTAAAAGTGGTAAGCATAAGTGATATGGGAAAAGATCCAGCCGATATCATAAAAGAGAGTCCAAAAAGATGGCTCGCAATTCTCAAAGCCAAAAAATCAGTAGGAGATTTTATTATAGACAGCGTGCTCGCCAAAACCAATCTCAAAGACGTCGTTCAAAAGAAAAAAGCTGCTGCTGAAATATTGAAATTTTTGAGTTTTATGTCTGACAAGATAGAACAGGATCATTACATCAAATCGCTTTCAGAAAAAATAGATACAGAAGAATCTATTGTGAGAGATCTTTTGGGTGCAATTAGCAAAGACAAAAATTCATCAAAATACACAAGATTGGAATCCAAAAAATCTGTAATAGCTATTCCACGCGGGGATAAAATGCTAGGAAGAAAAAATAAACTTGAAAATAGAATTTTGGCGCTTTTATTGTCTTTTCCTGAACTCGTGAATTCGGTAGAAGAAGAGAAAATCAAGCTTTTGCCGGAGAGTTATATAGGGCTTTACGAAAACCTAAAAGAATTTTATAATAGGACAGGACAATTTGATCTCGGTGCCTTCAAGGATGTGGTTGCTATTCAGGACAAAAAACTTGCAGACATGCTCAGTGAGCTTGTTTTGGTCATAGAAAACGAAAACATACCTGAAGATCAGTTTGAACCAGAAATCAAGAGATGCCTTGGTGAGCTTTATATTTACCATTTAAGAAGATGGTTAAAGGATAAAGAGGGCGAACTCAGAGTAGTAGAAGCCAAAGGCAATAATCAAAGAGCTGAAGAAATCAGTGTGGAAATATCAAAGCTCATGGAGCTACTTCAAAAGCAAATGGCCGATTTTCGTTAGTTTTAATTTGACGATTAATACTTAAAATACGTGAAGAAAAAAACTTCCAAAAAGAAAAAGGCTAAACCAGCAAAATCTAGGCGAGTAAAAATGGTTCGCAAGCCCCGAAAGAAAACCAGAAAACAGAACGCCAAAAGAAAAGCAAAGTATGCGAAGAAAAGAAAAGGATTTCTTTCTCGGGTAAAAACACCAGCCAAATCAGAAAAAGAAATTCAGAGCATCACTCCAGAAGAACAGAAGAAATCAATTGATGAACTTATAGTCAAGGGCAAGGATCAAGGATTTGTTTCTGAGGGCGAAATTTTGCAAGCAATACCTGAAGCCGAAACCAATATCCAAAAACTTGAAGAAGTTTTGGAGTATTTTGATAATGAAGGCATAGACGTAGTAGAAGGTAAAGAAGCGCTATCCATGGATGCTTCTGTTATCGAAGCCAAGAAGGAAGTTTTGGAATCAAAAAAACACGAGACAGAGATATTGAAAATTGAAGAAGAATCAGATGAAGGAAGTGAAACTTTTAGCAGTCAAGATTTTTCAGGCGGACTTGCTGGAGATTCTGTGCAGATGTATCTACGAGAAATAGGTAGAGTAAATCTTTTGACAGGAGAAGAAGAAGTGATGCTCGCAAAAAGAATGAAACGAGGGGACAAGGCGGCTCGCAAAAGATTGATTGAAGCCAACTTGAGACTTGTCGTAAGTATTGCCAAAAAATATGTAGGACAAGGAGACCTGACACTGCTTGATCTTATTCAAGAGGGAAATATAGGATTGTTTAGAGCTGTAGATAAATTTGATTATCGCAAGGGATACAAATTTTCAACTTATGCGACATGGTGGATCAGGCAAGCAATCACAAGAGCGCTAGCTGATCAATCAAGAACTATTCGTATTCCTGTGCACATGGTTGAAACTATAAATAAATTTACACAAATTTCGCGAAGACTAGTTCAGGATCTCGGAAGAGAGCCTTTGCCAGAAGAAATTGCAGCAGAAATGGGAATGGACGTGGACAAGGTTAGACATATTATAAAAATAAATCAAGAAACAGTTTCACTTCAGACTTCAGTGGGAGATGATGATGACAGCGAGAGCACGCTCGGAGATTTTATTGAAGACGACAAAACTCTTTCTCCAAGTCAAAGTGCAGCCAGAAAGCTTCTCAAAGAGCATGTTGAAAAAGTACTCAGAAGATTGCTCCCAAGAGAACAAAAAATTCTAGAGATGCGATTTGGACTTACTGATGGAATAGGACACACTCTTGAGGAAGTGGGACAAGAATTTGGAGTGACGAGAGAGCGTATAAGACAGATAGAGGCGAAGGCACTTGAAAAAATACGTGCAGACGAAGATCTTAAAAAACTTAGAGACTATTAAATTTTCCATGGATATCATAGAAACATCAGGACGTTTTTCCACCCAGATTGTTTTATTGGCTGACAAGTTGCCAAGAGGATTTGTGATGTCTGAGATAGGGGAGAAAATGATAGAGTCTTCAGAGGCAGTGGACAATTATCTACTTGCCGCAAGAAAAAGCCAGAATAAAAACGATATTCAGAGATTTCTTGAGCGAGCGCTCGGAAAGGCCAATGAAACTCTCGCATGGCTGGACAATCTCTACGAATCCGCTATTATAGACAAGTCATTTTACAGAAAACTCGCTTACGAATGCGAGCATATAGTAAAAATGCTAGAAATTAGGATAAGGATGATTTCTAGCTCAAACTAGTTATCGTATTCCCCGATAGCTCAATGGTATCTGCCTGCCGGCACCTGTCTACCGACAGGTAGAGGCAGGGAGCATCTCGCTGATAAAAATTTGCATATTCAATTATTCCCCGATAGCTCAATGGTAGAGCATCTCGCTGTTAACGAGAGGGTTGCTGGTTCGAGTCCAGCTCGGGGAGCCAACGAATTTTTATTTGTCTTTGAATACAAATTTCCGCTAAGCACAGCCTAAAAAAACAGTTCGAGTGAACAGCATCGAAAAACCCCGCAAAACGGGGTTTTCGCTTTCATAAGCCAAATAATCGAGTTCGAGTCCTGCCTGCCCTCTTAATTTCCGGCGCTTTTCCAGAGCAGTTTGAAATAATTCTGGTAGGTTTTGACCAGGGCTCCGCCTTTGAGGGAGATGATCAGTGGAGTAGGGCCGAAGAATAACATGGAAAGGCGATCATGCCAGATAGTCGTGGCCAGAGGCTGATCAAAATCATCCGATAAAAATTTAGATGTCACCAGGTCGCGTCGATTGGTATAGAGATCCACTTTGGGGTCTTTTTTTTGATTCTCGTAAAGCAGAATGGCGTGTTTGATCTGCTTGCGCAGACGAATCTTCTCATATTGCCGGAAGAAGTTGTCCTGATCCACCAAATCAAAGAACTTACTGGCTCCACCGCCGATGATAGAAACCGTGCTATGGGCCGGTTGATTTTCCAGTGCCTGGCGAAAGAATCGCTGGATCTCCAGAATGCCTTCATAGACAGTGATTTCATTGGCGTGCTTACTGGTTGCCTGGTGCTGATTCAGTTGCGGCACGATTTCTTGGGCGAGTGCGACCTGGCGCTTGATATTGCGGGTGATATTTTCCGGACTCTCGGCGCGGAAATAACGACGATATCCTTTGGGGGAGACAGTCACCAAACCCTGCCGTTCCAATTCAGCCAGGGTATTGTAGATGATCTGCCGGTGCAGATGCACTTTTTTGGCCAGGGGGCCAATTGAGCTTGGTCCGGACTCCAAAAGAGCCAGGTAGATATCGGCCTGGTGAGAGGAGAGACCTAATTGTATTAGTTCATCGCGCATAGTAGATGTCAAAATAAATGGATAGAAATCACCTAAAACTCTTATATTAGCCATTATATCACTAATAACAAAAGTCGTCAAATAGTGTTGACTTTATATAGACTTAATGGTTGAATGCAGCGTTACGGTAAATACGGATGAACATTAACAAAGCTCACTGATTCTCTGTTTGAAGGCAGGGAGTGGCGGAGCTGTAACAAGGAGGGTAAATCAATGAAAAGGCCCGAGATACTTGAAAAATCTAAGAAAGAAATGGAGGAAGCCTTGCATGGAGAAGACGGCGTTTTAATAGCCATTTCTGCAGCTGCTTGGATCTGTGAGATTCCGGATGATCTTCAAGACTTTTTGTCTAGCAAGAAAAGTGATGATTTCTTTGCCGTTCTTAAAGAGGCGTTTGATCCCGAATGTCTGGTTGAAATCTTCGCGCGAGCGCGTGAACAGGAACGAAAAATGCGAAGAAACGTTTGTTGAGACTCGGGACGGCCCCAGATCTTTCTGCCGCCGTCCCTCATTCTTCCTTCGTGTTTGAAATGCTTCCGGGCATGTCAGGCACGAAGAAAGAAAGTCGAAACAATGAAAGGGGGAAAATCATGACCACCGAATATCGTGTGCCCGACAGTGAAGATCTGAAAAAATGGAAGGAAGCACTAGAACATCATATGGTCTGGCCAGATGGTTACTATGGAAATTTCACTTGCGTTACGAGCTGGGAACGTCCACTCAAGGAGGATAAACCTGAACACCGTCTACTATCTATGGGGGCCTATGGGGTATTACTGGTTACCGAGTGGTGTCTACTGGGTAAACAGTGGTTTGAGCTTAAGCGAAATGGCGCGATCCCGTCACGGCTTGCTTACAGAATTGTGAATGCATGGGATGTTTGTTCCACGGTGACAGCATATGCACGGACGAAAAATCCGATGTCCAGAGAAACCTATTTCGCCTGGTTCATCTGTCCTCATTGTCCAATCCAAACGTGTCCGTTCAAGCCACAACAAAAGTAGCTATCAAGCTATGAAGGGGGCGGCAGCAAAATCTTTGTTCTCGCCCCTCATTCTTCTTTCGTTTTTGAAATACCCTCTGGCATTTCAGGCACGAGGTAGGAATGGATTGTTCGTTAACAAAATTCCCGATTACGGCTCCTGAATACAGGGCGGTAGTTTTGGAATTGCTTTCGAGGAGGAAACTATGAATAAGAAAGCAAATATCAAGAGGTTTAGCGGTAGTAATCGGAGGATCGTCGAGCCACAAGTTGTCGAGCCAACGACGGAGCAGAAGATCAATCTTCTTGGTCGTGTGTTGAACCATATCGTAATGAATAAAATGCAATCGGTTATATCAGTGCTTTGCGGAATTCCCAATGCCCCTGTTGAGTTAGCCAAAGCTTCTTCGCATTTGATCTGCAGTTATGTGCGCGCGGTCATAGAATTCTCCAAAATTCGTTCGTATGAATCAGAACTTGCAACAACATGGGGTGATCTGGAATCAACATGTAGAGAGTGGTTGAGAATAGGAATTCTCCGGGGTGAATTTACGAAAATCCCCGTCAGATTTCACGGAAATCGGAATCAAAAAGTTAAGATTGACATGTTCGTGCTTTATTTGGTTCTTGATCACCTGACAGGACAATGGTTGTATCCAAAAGAGGAAGACGATCTCGATATAATCAATGTCCCAATCGAGCTCAGCCTAAACGCGGATTCATCAGTTATTACCGTCAGGAGTGGAATCCCGTTTTCTCCCGGGCCGTTTATATCCTCAATCCTTGTTGATCATCGAAGCAAAAGACGCACCCAGATCCGAATTGAAACTATCCAAGTTGGAGAGTGACAACAAAATGCCGCCATTGTGTCCTTAAAACACATGGCGGCTCTTTTTATATTTGATTCGGAAAATTGTCCATCTGGACAAAATTTCAGTTGCCAGGGAACCTCTGCTTGCTAAAATATTTTTAGAGGCAGAGAAGCAGACCCCTTGAGAAAACGATTCAAATTGTCCATATGAGCAATTATATGAAATCAAAAGACTTAACTCCGATCGACTTTTATCATCAAGACCAAACCGGAATCGCTAATGGATGCTCTAAATTATTGAAAAAGGTTCGCCTGCCTGCGTCTCGGTCGACTCGACGGAGACCCGGCAGTCAGGGATGATGTCCATCTTGGTGAGCCAACGTGTACGAACAGAGGTTAAAGCCTCTGTTTTTGCATATCCATTTTTTGTTGATAAAAAATAACTTCCGTGATAGGTTTGGTCTATCGTGATCTTTGTCATCAAGAAAAGGGAGGAAAAACAATGAGCGACGAAGAAAAAAGTTCTCTTAAGTGTTCTAGTTGCGGTGCCGAAATAGTTTTTAGCTTGGAGGAGCTTTTTGAGAAGAGTCCTGATGCTGATGCGCTTAGGCTCTCTAAGCTGATTTCTGTTTTGATTATCTCTGATTTGCGGAGTGGCTCGAATGGATGCAGCTGCAACGTATCGCCCGTACTAAAGTTATCCAAAAAATGCATAAATTTTTTGGCGGCTCGCCAACTCGAAGAACTCGAAAATCTGCGCAAAAAAAATGTTGCCTGGTTTGTGGGCGGTGAGCATGACTACATCGAGAAACTGAAAGAAAGACTCAAAAACGGTCTCGTGTTGTCACCGAAAGCGATTAACAGTTTACGTCGCATAGTGGCCCGCATAGAGGAAAGAAAAATGCCCAAAATATTTGGACATTACGGAGCTAAGCAGGGCAGGGATGGGTTTCCTCGCTGATCATTCTAGTTCGTACTTTGAGAAACCATGGCTATTAGCCGCGGTTTCTTATTGGTATATTAATAAAAACTATAAAACAATAGCAATTGCTGTTGACAAATAGTTTTTAAAATTATAGCCTAAAAAGCTCTCCAATATTTGTAACCGTGGAAAGGGGGTTGTTATGTTGCTTTCTTGTACTCCAGATTCGTTGGTTTGTTGCAGGATCACGGAGAAAGTCATTCCGCTCTCCGAGAAATTCTTCCTGGCACATTGCAGATGTCATCGTTGCAGTTGCAAGGTGTTTATCTCTGAAGAGGGGCTTTCTCGGATTCCAAAAGCGGAGAGAATCGATGCATGCGAAAGATCGGATCTTATTATGATTTTCGAGTGCCAATCAGAGCCATTCTGGAATAATGAAGGATGGAGCGCCGATTCTTCCAGAAGGGGAAAATATCGTTTCTCTGTCGAACAAGAAGTTCTTGTGAAATTGTTCTCTTGATCGTTCAAATTTGTTTGTCCTCTACGCCTCATCCCCGCCATCGCTGGCTGGGATTTTTGTTTTTATAAGCTTTTAATGTGACAAGCTTTGCTCTATGGATGGGGGCATTGTTGTGGTATAATATAACTATAAAAAAGATCTCTATCCATTAACACAAAAATATGGAAACAAAACAAAAAGTTGGCAAATTCGTGTTTTGGGCTCCCAGAGTGTTGTCGATAGCGTTCATAGCATTTTTAGCCATGTTCTCGCTAGATATTTTTGGCAATAATTATAGTTTTTGGGAGGTTGTTTTGGGGCTCTTGATGCACAATATTCCAACATTTATCCTGATCGCAATTTTGTGGATTTCTTGGAGGCATGAAATTGTCGGTGCCGTTTCTTTTGTTGTTGCAGGACTTCTTTATATCATTCTTATAGCCACGAGATCAATCGGGGGGCAAGCGTTTGAATGGTATATGCTATCGTGGTCGTTGATTATTGCTGGTCCAGCGTTTTTTATCGGGATACTGTTTTGGATAGGATGGAAGAGAAAGAGGGTTTTGGATTAATCTTTGATTTTATTTAAAAAAAGAATAAGTCGCGCGAATTGAAAGACCTATGAAGGTATAGAAAATTATGAAACCACAGTATTGACAAAAAGCCTTTTTTGTTATATATCATAGATAGAAGTTATGCTCATTAAAAACTTTTTATGAAAGGGGTGAAACATGAGAAAGCTTATAATTTTGACTATGTTTGTTGCACTTGTTGCGGCTTGTTGTTTGACTGCGTGTTTCTGCAATCTCCGGATCTCGGATCCAATCAAGCTTCGAATGAATGTCGTGATTATTTCTTCTGACACCACAAGGTCTGAATCACTCTCGTCGTACGGTGACTTAACTGGCTTGATGCCAAATCTGGACCGCTTGATAAAAAGCGGAACCCAGATCAGATTTCCTGTGAGTGTTGCTACTTGTACTCTTCCTTCTCACACATCTATCATGACCGGTCAGTTTCCGGATAGACATGGAGTGATCGGAAATGAATCGCTTCTCGGGGAAGAATCGATGACTCTTGCAAAATTTTTGCGGGGTTACGGTTATGAGACAGCCTGTTTCTGCGCTGTTTCAATTCTTGGTGATCTTGCGAGAGATTTCGAAGAAAGGAACATGCCCGAAAAGTTCTGGAGAAGATCTGGTGATTATCTGGAAGGCGTTTGCGGATATCTCGACAGCAAAAAGGCTCAAACTGAAAAACCATTTTTTCTCTGGATTCACTCTTTCGATCCTCACCATCCTTACTCGCCCCCAAGTCCCTATTCACAGATTTTTTCCGAAGTCGCTGACGGAGAATCCTTTTTTGACTACGAAAGTCAAGAGGAAATTCCAACAGGCTATGAGCTCGGGTATCCCAAAAAATCAACTTTAGCCAAATACTACGGCGCGTTGAAGTATTGGGACAAGGGTTTGGGAAAAATCATGAATAAGATTTCTCAAATCCCAAATACCCTGGTCATCTTTGTAGCCGATCACGGCGAAAACCTCGGAGAGGGAGATCTGTGGGGACACGTCATTGGCACAGAACAAGTGCTCCGAATTCCTATGGTTTTTTACCATACGAACAAGGAGATTGTTCCTGCTGGAAAAATCGCAAACGGTGTCGGTCAGCAAACTGACATTTTCCCTACGATAGTGTCGGTGCTTGGACTATCTGCTCCTGCCGGTATTGACGGCAAAGATTTACTTCCAGTGATTCAGGGCAAAACGCAGATGGAACACAGGAGGGCTTACAGTTTATCTGATAAGTGGGCCTATCTTTCGGATCCGGAAAAGGATCTGAAATTTCGTCGGCGTTTATTTGGATCAGGGACATCCTCAATTGGGACTAAGGATTATGATTCGCTCAAATCCTATTTTGAAGACTCCATCATTGATAACGGTGAGTTTGAGTGGAATCCAAATGAGGATGGTAAATTTTTCGCGGAGTATAGTGGAACAGTCAAGGTTCCTGGTGCTTACTATCTTGAAGGCATCGATCTGGTGTTTGAAGCCATTGGAACTAAGGTGATTGCATCGGAATGGAAACTTGATGAACACGGGAATTTCCAAGCTCTCATGGAAGATAAAACGAATTTCTGGCAGGCGATGGGTGAAAATATGCCCTTTGCATGCTCTTCTGGAAGTGATTCTGTTTATGCTGTAAGAATCTTGGACAAAGAACGGCGATTGCTTTGGCAATCACCATGGATTAGCTATAGGAGCTATCCATTCCAAGAAAAGCGCAAGACCAAGACAGAGAGTTTTATTTACATGGGTGTTGTGCGAAAAAATGAAGTGGGAGTTCCTGCTACAGAATTTCCTGAGAGGGACGAATTTGCTTATGATCTTGATAAGATCATGCATCGTCCAAATGGATTCTTTCATTGGAAAGGATCTAGAAAAGAAATCTCTGGAATTATTCTTCCAGGTGCGCAATATCTCTCCCCGGATCAGGCATATGCTATGGTTCGTGAAGAAAACTCTCCTTCAACTCAAGTTGCTGTAGATACAAACCAGCTCGAAGCTCTTCGGAGTCTCGGATACGTAAACTAGTTCTGATTGATCTTTTGCATTTTTAAGAACCCCGTTGCTTTCTAAAAGCATGGGGTTCTTTTTCGTTTTGGGATTAGATTTTGCGAAATAAAAAAGCTATCTATAAAAGATAGCTTTTTTGATCGGACTAGGCAGCCTTTTGTACATTGATAGCTGCAGGTCCTTTTGGTGTGGTTTCTGTTTCAAAAGAAACTGTGTCACCTTCTTTGAGTTCGGTGAATTCTACACCTACCAAAGACTTGCTGTGGAAGAAGAGATCTTTTTCTTGGCCTTCAACGGCTATGAATCCGAATCCCTTGTCTCCAATAATTTTCTTGATTGTTCCTGTCATGGTTTTTTGTTTTTAGATAAATGAAATATTAAGCTGTAAAAAAATCGACTTATTTTTCTAAATACTTAAATATATGTTAATTATACATAATATTCATAAATAAACAAATGCACTTTTGTTTATTAGCTTGTATGTGCGCTTTCCTGGTATAATAACATGGATTATAAATTCAAAACATGTATTATCTATATATTGTAAGTTGTTCTGATGGTAGTTTGTATACAGGTATTACCACTGATATTGAAAGAAGACTTTGTGAACACAATTTATCTAAACTTGGTGCAAAGTATACTTCGTCTCGTAGACCTGTGAAATTGGTATTTTCAAAAAGATTTCGTTCTCGTTCGAATGCATCAAGAGCCGAGGCCAAAATAAAAAAACTATCTAGAATAGAAAAATTAAAGCTATCAGCGGATTATAAAAATAACTAATCAATGAAAGCCAATCAAAAAACAAAATTTGATTTTGCAGTAATTGGAGGAGGCCCCGCTGGCTTGATAGCTTCGGGAAAATTGGCCGAGAGAGGTGCTAGCGTGGTTTTGGTAGAAAAAAATAGTAGCTTCGGAAAGAAACTTCTACTTACGGGAAATGGGAGGTGCAATATCACCAATTCTGGATTTACCACAAGAGAGCTAGTTAATAAATATAAAGAAAAAGGAAGATTTCTGTGGCACGCATTTTCTACTTTTGGTCCTGATGAAACTGTGGCTTTTTTCAATTCGCTTGGCGTAGAGACAAAACTGGAGGGAAACAAAGTGTTTCCTAAAAGCGACAAAGCTAAAGAGGTTTTAGCTTCTTTGGATGAATACATAGTCAAAAACAAAGTTAGTGTCATGTGCGACTGTGAAGTGCTAGCGATAGAAAAAACTAAGAATCGCATAAACAAAATAAAAACTAGCGAGGGAGATATTTTTGCGAGCTCATACGTATTTTGTACAGGGGGAGCTTCATATCCAAAGACGGGTTCAAATGGAAGTGGATTTGATTTGATAAATTCACTGGGTCATAAAGTAAAAAATAGATATCCCGCACTTGTTCCTATTATTGTAAATGAGCAGTGGGTGAGGGAGCTTGCTGGAGTGAGCATGGCCGATGTAGAAATTTTTGTATTGCAAAATGGGAAAAAGAAAGCTACTGAACGAGGCGATATTTTGTTTACTCATTTCGGATTTTCAGGTCCCGCAATATTAAATATCAGTGGAGTCGTGAGTAAAATAATTGCAAATGATAAGGCCAATATCAAAATTGATTTTTTGCCAAACATAACCGAGATGAAACTTGATCAAGAAATCAGAGAAAAAATTGTCAAAGCTCCTAGTAGATCTTTTCAGAATATTTTAGCAGGCATGCTTACTAAAAAACTCATTGTCGAGTTTGCCAAAATTTCTGGTTTTGATTCAAATATTATCGCAAGCAATGTTACAAAAAAAGAGAGACTTAGTTTTGTAAATAGCATTAAAAGACTTGAGCTACCTATTGCGGGGGTAAAAGGCTTTGATGAAGCCATGGTTACAAGTGGAGGAGTGTTGCTTTCTGAAATAGATGACAAAACTATGAAATCAAAAATCATAGATAACTTATTTTTTGCTGGCGAAATTTTGGGAATAGATGGTCCGACTGGCGGATTCAATTTACAGGTTTGTTGGAGTACAGGATTTGTTGTGGGGGAATCTGCTGACAATAAACCGGCACCAAAAAATAATAATTAAAATCAAGAGTTGTATTAATCTATTCTAAATACAGTATTTATATACTGTATTTTTTTACTGTGCACAAAATACTGGACAAATTTTGGGATCAAACTACAATTGAATTAGATAATTCAATAATCCAGTCTTCTTTAGTCAAGAAAAGGATTGTAATGGTTCTTATCTTCGGGCACCGATCAGTGCCAACTAGCGTTTAGCTAGTAGGCATGAAGGTATCCTAAGGTTGCCTCGTTAGAATTCTTTTTCCTAGTTGACTGGGTAATTAACCTAGCTTTTGCTTGGTTGTGTTGTACCCAGTTTTATTTTTGGCGAAAAAGAGGCTGAAAAAACAAATGGAAAAAGTAAACACTCTGTTTACGTCAGAATCGGTGACAGAAGGTCACCCTGACAAGTTGGCTGACCGTATATCTGATGCGGTGCTTGATGCTATGCTCACGCAAGATCCGTATTCGCGCGTCGCGTGCGAAACAGCGGTAACTACTGGGCAAGTATTTGTATTTGGGGAAATAACCTCAAGTGCGCATGTGGATATTTCAAAAGTGGTAAGGCGTCAATTAATGGATGTGGGATATGATAATGCAGAATACGGAATAGATGGTGAGCATTGTGGTGTGAGCGTGGCACTTGATAAACAAAGCCAGGACATAGCGCAGGGCGTTGATGCGCTCAAGGGTTTACACAAAGAACAAGGTGCAGGAGATCAGGGTATGATGTTTGGATATGCGACCAATGAAACTCCTGAGTATATGCCTTTGCTGATAGCTCTGGCACACAGAATCACAAAGCGTCTAGCCGAAGTTCGTAAGAATGGAGAAATCAAATGGCTTCGTCCAGATGGCAAATCTCAAGTTACGGTAGAATACAATGAAAAAGGAAAACCCGTTCGCGTGGATACTGTAGTGGTTTCGGCACAGCATGATCCCGAAATTAGTTATAACAAAATAAAAAAAGAGATTACGGAAAAAGTTATAAAACCAGTTTGTGGTAAGTGGCTTGATTCAAATACCAAGTATCACATAAATCCCACTGGCCGTTTTGTAGTTGGAGGACCTCAGGGCGATGCGGGGCTTACTGGTAGAAAAATTATAGTAGATACTTATGGTGGAATGGGTAGACACGGTGGTGGAGCCTTTTCAGGAAAAGATCCTACAAAGGTGGACAGATCGGCAGCATACGCTGCTAGATATGTGGCGAAAAACATAGTCGCTTCGGGTATTGCAGAAAAGTGTGAAGTGCAGGTAGCTTATGCGATAGGTGTGGCAAAGCCCGTATCTATATCTGTGGATTCTTTTGGAACTGGAAAAATAGCCGATCACAAAATAGCCAAGATAATAGAGACGCATTTTGATCTTACTCCTCACGGGATTATAGAAAAAATGCTAAAACTCAGAAGACCAATATATGTAAAAACTTCCGCATACGGACATTTTGGTAGAAAGGATAAAGATTTCACGTGGGAAAGAATAGACAAGGCAAAGATTCTGAAAAGATATTTGAAGAAATAAGACTAGCTCTTAGGCGTTGGTAACTTAAAAAAACACCTCATGTCTGTGGGGTGTTTTTTGTTATTAGACAATGTTTAGCAAATTCTAGTAGCGTAATGTGTGAAGATATTAGTTTTATGTTCACTTTTTGAGGTTTGTGTTTGGGAAAGAAAAATGGTATTATTTTTGCATTATTAAATCAATATGCAACAGGAATTACTTACAATATTGACGGGCTTGCTGCCTATTTCAGAAATAAGAGGAGCGATTCCTCTCGGTGTGGGTTTTGGCTTTCCTATTGAAAAAGCTTATTTCTTGGGGTTGATAGGAAACTTGCTTCCAGTTATTCCCGTGCTATTTGTATTGAAAAAGTTTTCAGATCTTCTTATGCGCAAATGGTATCTTTTTAATAGGTTCATGACTTGGCTATACAGTAGATTTCAAAACAAACACAGCGAGCACTTCACTAAATTTAACTGGAAGTTTTTGGCTCTCATGATTTTTGTAGCTATTCCATTTCCTCTTACTGGTGCATGGAGTGGGATCATAGCATCTCATGTTTTGGGTATGCCTTTTTGGAAGTCGGTCTTGGCAATAGCACTTGGAGTTGTCATTTCAGGAATTGCGGTTTCATTACTCGTATCCTTTGGAGTTATGGCTTTTCAAGCAGTTTCTTAGAGGTTCTTTTAAAAACTGAAGTTGCTGGTTGTTTTTTTTGTCTAGATTTGTTTTGTGAATAGATACTTATGATGTTTGTTTATTTCATTTGTTTCTGCTAAAATATCGTGGCATTTATTCATAAACAAAACAACAATATGCAATCTCAAAAAACATTCAAACCAAGCGGATTTTCAAACTGGGCAAAGTTTTTTATTGATAAATACAAAATAACTATATTGCTTTTGATAGCGGTTATAGTTGCTGGAATTATGGGAGTGAGAGATATTCCTAAACAAGATTTTCCAGATATTCCTGCTAACATGCTGATAGCTACTGCGGTTTATCCCGGTGCTAATGCCGAAGATATAGAAAGAGAAGTTATTATTCCTCTTGAAAATAGAATTTCAGAAGTAGAGGGGATAAAAACACTTAGATCGTCTGCTTCAAATAATTTTGGAAGTATATTTATAGAGCTTAGTGATTTCAAGGATCTAGATAAAAAAGTATCAGAGGTCCAAGATCAAACATCAAAAGTGGTATTGCCAGACGATGTGGATGTAGCGGTTACCCAGATAGATATTACTGGGCCAACTTTGGCTTATGCTGTGACTAGCGATAATTTTTCACAAACAGAGCTTTTGGAAAAAACTCCGGCTATTGTGAGTTATCTCGAAACTACTTCTTCAGAAATAAAATCAGTTGATGTTGTGCCTTCTGCGGAAATGGAGATTCAGGTAATTTTGGATTATGCCAAATTAAATTCACTAGGACTATCAAAAGATGCCGTGGTTTCTGTTTTGAAAGGAGTCACTTCTAGTTTACCTGGAGGATTTGTGACAAGTGAAGATGGAAAAGAAAAGGCTATAGTTATAGAAAGCGAGATTGGTAGCATAGAAGATATAAAGAATATTTCTTTTGGGCCAATGAAGCTTGGAGATTTTGCAGAGGTAAAAAGAGCTCCATCGGAAGAGGGTTTTACCTTGGCAGGATTTATAGACGAAAATGGAGATGCAGTTACCAAAGAATCTCTATATATCTTAGTTACTAAAAAAGGCGATGGAGATGTTTTGAGAGTTTCTGATTCGGTTAAGGAGGCTGTAGAAAAAATCTATGATAAAAAAGTTATCACCGAAGATATAGATTTCAATTTGGTTTACGATACCTCGCCATATGTTAGAAGCTTGATAAAAGATTTGAGTGACAATGGGCTAGTTGGACTTGTAATTATTTTGGTTGTGCTATTGTTCTTCGTCAGTTTGAGAGCTGGAATACTAGTTTCAATAATTTTACCTATCTCGTTTCTTATAACTTGGTTCGTGATGCCTTTGATTGGATACACTCTAAATATTCTTACTCTTTTTGCGATGATACTTTCTCTTGGTATGCTTGTAGACAATGCCATAGTGATTTCATCTGGAATGCTTGATAATCTCAAAAGGGGAATGGATAAGAAAACGGCTGCGCTTAAGTCCGTAAAGGATTACGCACCAGCGATATTATCGGCAACTGTCACTACTATTATTGCATTGATTCCTTACACGATGATGGGAGGAATTATGGGAGAATTCTTTAAGTATATTCCAATTATTCTTATTATTATGCTTGTTGCCTCCTATTTCTTGGCGATAAGTATTACTCCACTTTTCGGTCAGTGGATCTTGGGTAGCGGTGAGCGAAAAGAGAAAAAGTTCAAAAAGATAGAAAAAATACTTTTTGTTCCGGTATTCGCTTTTTATGCTCAGAAAGGAATTGATAAATTGGTTGATAAATATTATTCAGCAATCAGGAAAGTATTTTCAAAAAAGAAAAATCTGGTCTTGACTATCGTGATTCCTGTTGTGCTGCTCGTTGTGAGCTTTGGTTATTTTCTTCCAAAGCTTCCATTTTCTCAATTTCCAACGAGCGATGCGGAGCAGCTCAATGTGTCTGTGAAATTTCCTACAGGAACTCCTTTGTCAGAAAAGAAAGAGCTTTATAATGAAATAGGAGAAAAAATTGTAGCGATTCCTCATTTCGAAAGTTTCTTCTTCTGGGAAGGAAGCTTCATGGTGTTTATTGAAGAACCAAAAGACAGAGATTCGGATCTTACGGCGCAAGATATCTCTGACATGCTCGATGATGAACTGGAAAAATTTAGAATTGACGAAAGAGTAATAGCAGTGAGTCCTCAGTCTTATGGACCTCCTTCAAGTGAGTTTGATGTAGTGGTTGAATTTGCTTCTTCCGACACCGAAAAAACAGCCAAACTCGTAGATGATATTGAAAACTTCGTGAAGGATAAAGATGGTATAGAAAGAATTTCAAATGGACCAAAAGATCTGATGCTTTCTGCAGTTTCGGTGGATTTTGATAGCACTAAGCTTGCCCAATTGCAGAGCAATGTGCTTTTCGGCTCCATGTCTATTAATTCAGTTTTCTCAGAATCCGAAGCTGGAAAAGTAGTTGTCAGAGATGACGGTGTTTCAGATAAACTGGTAGTCAAATACAACCAAGAAGCCAGGGAAGATCTAGATGATTTGAAAAATGTTTCTTTATCAAGTTCTTCTGGCGTATCTTCTGCCAACATTGGAAGTGTAGCTGCGGTAAAAGAAGTTGAAAAACTCAATTCTATTTCCAGATTGGGAAAGGAAAGAATCTCTGCTATTAGTATTAAAATGGATAAGGATGGAGACGGACCAGCTCTAGAAACTGAAATAAAAAATTATCTCAGCGAAGACAAGCTAAATGAATTTGGTCTGGAATTGAAAGATGTAAAATACGGTGGAGAATATGCTTCCGTTATGGAATCTTCGAGTAATCTTCAAGTGGTATTTACTATCGCCTTGATATTGGTATATCTAGTTTTGGTTTATCAGTTCAATAGCTATGGTCAGCCATTTGTCATCATGCTTACGATTCCATTTGGACTTATTGGAGTTTTCCCTTCGCTATTCGCTGTTGGTAGCACACTAGATATGGTGTCAGGACTCGGAGTAATTGCACTTGTGGGAATTGTGGTGAACAATGCAATCGTCTATATAGATTCTTTCAACAAAATACGAAAGCTCAATCCAGAATTTTCGTTGGCACAATCTCTTTCCGAAACTGGTAGGAGTAGATTAAAACCAATTCTTTCAACTACGCTTACTACGATTGTCGGTATTATACCCTTGGCGATATATGATCCTTTCTGGACTGGGCTCGGAACTGCTTTGATTTCAGGATTAATATTTTCATCACTTGGAACACTGTTTGTCATACCCGCTCTAATCTATGCATTCTCAAGAAAGAAAAATAGAGGATTGGATAAAAAATGGCAAACCACATCCGCGCTAGATGATCTTATTTAAATCGCTACTCTGTTCCAATAAAACAGATTAAAAAAATAGCATGGTGCAAATCCATGCTATTTTGGTATAATATAAAAATTAATAAAACAAAATGCTTATAAAATATCTTATTAGATTGGATAGGGTAGCTGCATGGATACTTTTTATCGGAATGTTTATCTACTTTATAACTGGATATGGAATGACCAAGGGTTTTATAGATCCTGTTTTTGCAACCAAACTGCACACAGGTTTTTTGAATTATGTTATTGCTATTGCTTTTATCGTTCATGCTTCATTTGCAATTCATCTTGCACTCAAGAGATGGAAGATGTGGAATGTTTTGTCAAAAAGCTTGCTTATAATATTTTTTATTTTGTTTGGATGCTTTTTTGTGTACCTTGAAAATTATGAAAAAAAGAATGAAACTGTTGTTTCAGAATCTTCACGGGTGCAAACTTCTTCAAATAGTGAATCAACCTCAACTAAAAAAACTTTCACTCTTTCAGAGCTCTCCAAATACGACGGACAAGATGGAAATCCGGCTTATGTTGCAGTTGATGGCAATGTTTATGATCTCTCTAGCGTTTTCAGAAATGGATCGCATTTTTCTCATTATGCTGGCAAGGAGCTTACTAGCGATTTTTACAGCTATCATGTTAAAAGCCAAATTTCAAAATATCCCATAGTAGGTGAGCTAGAATAATGGCGAGCTTTGGTGTTTTGAGTTAATATTTAAATTAGGCGCTGATCTTGTATTTTTTGACAAATTCTTTTTTTACTGTTATAACTGGCTAGCTGAAACTTGTGATAGTTTGCTTGATTATAACAAACAAAGTCGCATGAATTGCGGCTTTTCAATTTGAATAAATATTATGGAAATAAGAAATATAGCTATTATAGCTCACGTAGACCACGGTAAGACCAAGCTTACCGATTCTTTGATGCGTCAAACTGGTATGTCTACCGGGGAAGAAAGCATGGACAGTAATGCGCTTGAACAAGAGCGCGGTATTACTATTTACTCAAAAAACACTTCTGTTTTTTACAAAGACACTAAAATAAATATAGTAGATACCCCAGGGCACGCTGATTTTGGTTCTGAAGTGGAGCGAGTGCTTCGTTCTATTGATTGTGTTTTGCTTGTCGTAGATGCTCAAGAAGGACCTATGCCACAAACCAAATTTGTGCTCAAAAAATCTTTGGAGTTGGGGATCAAGCCCATTGTAGTTATAAACAAAATAGATAAACCGGCAGCTCGTCCTGAAATAGTGCAGGAAATGGTTTTTGAATTGTTTTTGGATCTTGGAGCTACTGATGAGCAGCTTGATTTCACTACGGTCTATGCTATAGGAAGAGAGGGGATAGCCAAAATGAAATTGGAAGATGAGTCCAAAGATCTCACCCCGTTACTTGATACTATTTTGAAACTTGTACCAGCTGCATCTTCTGAAGAAAAAACCAAAAATCCTTTATTGCTTCAGCCTTTCAACCTTGCTTACGATGATTATCTAGGAAGAATGGCAATAGGAAGAATTTATGAAGGAACCATAAAAGTTGGTGATAATGTTTTTGTAAAAAATATTGCCGGAGAGACTTTGGGTGGAAAAATAACCAAGCTTTTTACTTTCAAGGGTATTCAAAGAGAATCGGTAGAAAGTGCTAGCTCCGGAGATATAGTTATGCTTGCAGGACTACCTGATATTTTTATAGGAGAAACTATTTGTTCAAATCCAGACCAAAAAGCATTGCCAGCTATCAAAATTGACGAACCAACTATTACTCTTGATTTTGCTGTAAATAGTTCGCCATTTGCTGGTCAGGACGGAACATTGCTTACTAGTAGACAAATTAGAGAGCGACTTGAAAAAGAATTGGAAGTCAACGTGGGACTAAAAATAGATTTTACCCCATCGGATCATTTCAAAGTTTCTGGAAGAGGGGAATTACACGTTGCTATTTTGCTAGAAAATATGCGCAGAGAAGGATATGAAATTCAGGTCTCTCAGCCTCAAGTTATTATCAAGGAAGAAAATGGTGAAAAACTAGAACCATTCGAAGAGGTAACGATAGATATTCCGGAAAATCTTACAGGAATTGTAATGCAAAAACTTGCTAAGCGTAAAGCTGAGATGACTGAAATGAAACCAGAGGGTAGAAATACTCGTATGATTTTTATGGCTCCAACTAGAGGACTTCTTGGATACCGAAGCGAATTTGTGATAGATACAAAGGGTGAAGGAATTCTTTCTAGAAGAGTTGTGGGATTCAAACCTTTTGTGGGAGAAATAGATCACAGAGATACTGGCTCAATGATTTCAATGGCTGCAGGAAAAGCACTTGGTTTTTCACTTTACAATCTTCAGGATAGAGGATCGCTATATATCAAAGCAAATACTGATGTTTATGAAGGAATGGTAATAGGAAATGCATCAAAAGGTTATGATATGGAAGTAAATCCTATAAAAGGAAAGCATCTTACAAACATAAGAGCTGCCGGTTCTGATGAAGCAATTAGATTGGTTCCTCCTATTGAACTTACTCTTGAACGAGGACTTGAAGTTATGAAAGAAGATGAATATCTTGAAATTACACCTGAAAACATAAGACTTAGAAAAAAATATCTTTCAAAAAACGATAGAATCAGATCTGAAAGAAAAAAATAATACAATGAATCCGCGATAAAAGTCGCGGATTTTTTATTGACATTGCATTTATTTGTGATATTTTTATTTGACCACAATTTTGTGGCAACACCTCGATCTTTATAAAGGAGAATACCATGGGATTCGGACTTAGCGATGCGTGCTTGCTGGGAATGTTTGGCAAAGAACTCGAATGCGTGGATACAATCAAGAGTAATCTTCCAGTGCAACTGCACGAGTTGGCACAGAAATGGTTTGTAGATTCGAATTGTGGCGCTCAAATCGTTTTGGGGTTATGCTTTGCTGCGTCTGATCCTGATTCAAAACCCCTAGACCTACAATCACTTCAGAAAATATATGATGAGATTGTGATTAACGAATATGAACCACTTCTTAGAGTATTGGTTGCTATTGTCAGGAAACACGATCCCCATCACGGAGAAAGACTGCAGGAGATTCTGGGTATTATTGACTCGATTGATATAAGCGAGGATTCATATCAGGATTCAGATATTCTAAAAAGCATTATGTCAGAATTTGACATTCCCTTTTTTGAAGAGAATCTTGATTCATTTGTTGAGGATGGCAACCTGTAGTCGTTTCATCGGTAATTCTTTAGAGCAACGCCAGCGTTGCTCTTTTTTGTTGACACAATATTTTGCAAGTGTTAGTTTTTCGAAATACCACAATGTCGTGGAAAATAACGCTACTTTACAACAGGAGGATTCTATGAGGTTAGATGAACTTTGCAGGTTGGGTTTTTTGAATGAATGGGAGAAATTTGCAGAATCTTTTCCACCCGTTCTTTCAGACGCAATTTACAGGATTACTGGATACGATGCGGAAGGTGCGGCGATTTTTGCTGGACTTTGCATTGCGGGTAGTGATTTAACACCCGAACATGCCAAGCTTGTCTGTGAAGAAGCCTATAAAACGATGCTTCATGGGGATAGTCACGGCCTGTTAGTGGTTGCCATTGCGATTGTTTCCAAGCACGATTCAAGCAATTTTCAAGAAAGGCTTTCCCAAATTTACGGAAAAATTATTTCTGGAGACAATGATGGTGGCATCGAAAATTCCAGATTCATTGAGGACGCCATGAATGTGTTCGGCCTCGCGATTCCCTAACTAGTCCATTAGCTTGTCAATGAGGCGGCAATTCGTTGCTGCCTTTTTTATTTTGAGATAAAGATGCTATAATGCTAAACATAGAAGTTAATATAAACAAAAAAATGAAAAATGAAAAAAAAGCTGTGCCGGATATCAGCTTTAAAAAACTCCGGATTTTCAATGTGGTAATGGCTATATTTCACGCCATTCAGGGTTTTTTGATGCTTGTAGTAAGCAATGATTTTACTCTCCCTGTAACGACCTCTTTCTTGAAGTTTGATCCAGCTATTCAGAAAGTAATGCCATTTCAGGAAGTTGCATTCGATATAAAGATGGGGCCACTCGTTGCTTCGTTCTTGTTTCTCTCTGCGCTAGCCCATCTCATAGTCGCTCTTCCAGGGATCAATAACTGGTATGTGAATAATCTGAAGAAAAAAATCAATCCTGCTAGGTGGATAGAATACAGCTTTAGCTCATCGATTATGATAGTTGTTATTGCGATGCTTTTTGGAATGTATGATGGAGCTAGTCTTATGCTTATGTTTGCGCTCAATGCCATGATGATCTTGTTTGGTTGGATGATGGAGCTTTACAATCAAGGTCAGACAAAAGTCAGATGGCTTCCTTATTGGTTTGGAGTGATTGCTGGGGTTGTGCCGTGGATTGCAATTTTGATTTATCTTATGGGATCGGGTAGTGAAGCTGGAGAAGTGCCTACATTTGTGTACTGGATTTTCGGTACAATACTCGTTACATTCAATATCTTTGCCATTAATATGGTTTTGCAGTACAAGAAAACAGGAAAGTGGTCCAACTATCTTTACGGAGAATATACATATATTGTCTTGAGCTTGGTTGCCAAATCTCTTTTGGCATGGCAAGTCTGGGCAGGCACTCTTAGACCAGTCTAAATATTAGTTTTCAGTCCCCCAATCATTAAGCCACTTTGTGGCTTGGGTTGGGGGATTTTGATTACAAAAAAATCATTTTTTGGTATAATTGACCAATAAGCTAATAAAACAAAAATGCCTTTTCTACAAGAAAAAATGGAGAGCTCAGCTATAAAAGAAAATTTTGAAGAAGACGAAAAAGCTAAGATTATAGAAGCATCTAGGATTAGTTTGTTTTTGGATAGTTATGATGATATTTTTTCTGATTTTGATGGCAGGAGCTACATAAAAAGATCTTTATCCAATGATTTTCTTTCAGAAGCCAAAAGAGCAAGCATGGAAAAAGGTGAGGGCGTAGAACTTCATTTGCTTGTTCAAAAAAAGGATCGTAGTAATTCCACAGAAGCCGTGATAAAACGAAGACTCAAAGATCACTTCAAGCATCACGCAGATAAGTTAAGAAAAGAAAAAAAGAATATAATCAAGAGAGGCATAAAATATATTATTTTTGGAACTATCTTGATGCTTGTGGCAGCTTGGTTTGCTTTTGAATTTGGAGAGGGTTCTTTTTGGGTCACATTTTTTATCATAGTTATGGAGCCGGGTGGATGGTTTTTGTTCTGGGAGGGATTTGATATGGTCCTCTTTGAATCAAAAACCAATAAGGAAGAATTTGATTTTTATCACAAAATGGCGAGGGCAGATATTAGTTTTATGGGATACTAACATTCAAAAACATGATTACTGACAATAAAGGAAATCAAAAATTGTTTTGGATTTTATTGATCGTAGTGATAATTCTGATTATATTCGGAGTCTTGCGTTTTGTTTTTGGTGGACCAGAGGATTCTTGGGTTTGTAAGGAAGGTAGCTGGGTAAAGCATGGAAATCCAAGTAGCCCGATGCAATTAGACAAATGCGAATAAGATCTTATTTTATCCATTAATTTTAATTCATGGAAAGCCAAACAACTGAAGAAAAACGAAAACATTCCAAAAGAGCTACGACAGCTTTGGTGCTTAGTATTATAGCCTTAGTGCTGGCTGGCTTGGCTTTTGTCTCTGTTGCTTTCGGATCTTTTGTTATTATGGGTCCTGGTGAAACCACCGAATCGGTTAGAGAAGTTAAAGATTTTCAGAAAATAAATTTAAGTGGAGCGGGTGTGCTCAAAATCACACAAGGCACTGAAGAATCAATTACAATAATAGGAGATAGTAGGGTAGTTCCAAAAATAAGAACAGAAGTTGTGGATGGCGTGCTCAATATAAAACCTAAAACACAGTTTTTCTTGTTATTCTTTCCCATGACAGAGACGATCTATGATATAAAAGTTAAAGATCTTAATTCTATAAAAATTTCTGGTTCAGGTGAAATAGAGACGCTAAATGAATTGAGATCAAATGATCTAGTTATAGATATAAATGGTAGTGGTGAGGGTGTCTTAAATATTGATGTGGTAAATCTAAATCTAAATATTTCTGGTTCGGGAGAATTTACTCTTGATGGTAATGCAGAAAAGCAGGATTTGGATATTTCTGGTTCGGGCAAATACTTTGGAAACAATCTTTTGGGAAAAGAGGGGGTTGTTAAGATTAGCGGATCTGGTGATGTGCAAATGAATGTAAGTGAGAAGCTAGATATTAAAATCAGTGGAAGTGGTGGTGTGGAATATATGGGCAATCCAGAGGTTTCTCAGTCTATTTCAGGGTCAGGTGATGTGGAGCGGTTACAATAATTTTTCATAACTTTCAAGAATTAAAAAACCTCGAGCAATTGCTCGAGGTTTTTTTATTGCACTTTACTTTTTTCTACTCAATGGTATATTAAATTTTAAACAGCCAATAACGTTCTTTAAGGAGGATTTTATGAACGAAAAAAATCTTAGTGCGATTTTGCTGATTTCAGAAAATGACTCGTATCGAGAGGCCTTGGTTAAAGCATTGATTCTTGCTGGGATTAATGAGAAAAATATCTCAGTTCAGAATGGTGGTATTGCTAGCGGAAAATTTGATATCGCCATTTATGCTTTAGAAAACCATTCCGTGATGGAAAAGAGAATAAATGAAGTGAATAGCCTGTTTCTTCGAAATGTATCGCATAGTGTTGTATTGGTCTTTGGTAATTTTCCCATGCAGGTGAGTTCATCTCTCAATCTTGTTATTCAAAAATTTCGCTCTAGTTTCTTTGCTCAGCGAAGATTCACCTCTACGAGTGGCATGGTTACATTTATCAAGAATCAACTATTGACTAGTGTTCCTTAAAATCAGAAAATCTTGAATAAAAATGCACCCGTGAAAAAGGTGCATTCTTTTTTAGATAGATTATTCGTGTCTTAGCGCCTCTATCGGATCCTTTTTTGCAGCAACTAGCGCTGGCCAAATTCCAAATACAATTCCTATGAATACCGAAACCCCCACTGCTATCAATATTACCGTTGGAGTTATTGAAGGGGTTAAAGGAGTTTGTGATGCTACTGCGATACCTCCAGCAAAGGCGAGTCCTAGTCCTATAAATCCACCAAGTAAGGTGATAATGATTGATTCTACGAGGAATTGAGCTAAAATATTGCCTTTTGTGGCTCCTATGGCCTTACGAAGTCCTATCTCTTTGGTGCGCTCGGTTACTGTTACTAGCATTATATTCATAATTCCTATGCCTCCAACTATTAGTGAGATTGCAGCTATTGCAGAAACTAGAGCTGTCGCCATTCCCAGAAATTGTTCAAACATTTCAAGTAGATCGTCCTGGGTAAATACTGTGAAATCCTCTTCGCCATCGTGACTATTTTTAAGAGTTTCTTCTATTTTTGTTTTAAAAGCATTTACATCAGCATCTTCATCTGCTTTTATAATAATTCTATATACACTTTCTTCGCCTTCGTTGAGTTTGGTCGCGGTGTCGTATGGAAGTACTGCTACAAAATCAAATTCCGAGGCAAACATGCTTGTTGAAGTGGGCTGAGCGGTCACTCCTATGATTTCAAAATCTTCGTTATTTAGCGTAACTTTTTTGCCAACCGCATCTTCATCTCCAAACAATTCTTTTTTTAGTCCAGGGCCAACTACTATTACATTTCCAGCATCATTTGATTCAAACCCCTTTCCCCGATCTATTGTTATGAGTTCAAAACTTTCCAAAATATTTGGATAGGTTCCTATTGTCATGGGGGTAAGAGTTTTGTCTTTGTATTTCAAATTTGATCTTGAAACTAGAGACATGGGAGTTACTGTTTTGGTTTCTGCGATTTCCTCTATTAGTTTCACGTCTTCTATTGAAAGTATATCTTGTGACATTAGGCTTGCAGGATTCATGTTTGAATTTGACCCCGTCATAGAGGTGCTACTGGTCATTTCAATTTTTCCGCTGAGTACCACTAGTACATTGGTGCCAAGCCCCTGAATCAGATTACTCATATCTTTTTGTAGTCCTTGTCCTAATGAAACTAGAAGTGTAACCGATGTCACTCCTATAATAATTCCGAGTGTTGTGAGGAAGCTTCTAGCTTTGTTGCTCCAGATTGATTTGATCGCGCTTTTGAAATAATTGATCATATTTTTATTTGGCCATCTAATAAATTAATCACTCTTTGGCAATGCTTTGATATGTTTTGATCGTGAGTGATAATTATCAAAGTTTTGCCTTTTTCTTTATTGAGCTTGGTGAGTATTTTCATTACTTCGGTTCCGCTTTTGCTATCAAGATTTCCAGTAGGTTCATCTGCCAAAATTATTTCTGGATCATTGGTTAGAGATCTTGCGATAGCCACTCTTTGTTTTTCTCCTCCTGAGAGTTCTGATGGCTTGTGCTTTATTCTTGTTGCCAGTCCAACGCTCTCCAGAATTTGTTTTGCTTTTTTTACTCTTTCTTTTCCACGAAGCTTTTTGCTGTAAAAAGAGGGTAGGGTGACATTTTCTAGCGCACTCATTTTTGGAAGTAGATTGAAGGATTGAAAGATAAAACCAATTTTTTCTGATCGTATCTTTGCAAGCTTTCTATCTGACATATTCAAGCTAATTGGCTTTCCATCAAGCATAAATTCTCCATATGTAGGTCTATCTAGTAGTCCCAAAATATTCATCAGCGTAGATTTACCCGAGCCAGAGGGTCCCATAATTGCTACCACCTCGCCTTTTTTTATAGAAATGTTTATACCAGACAAGGCTCTAACTTCTAGTTTTCCTGATTTATAGACTTTATCTATGTTTTTTAACTCTATGATGTTTTCCATATTTTACAATATAATTAATTTGTTATTTATTCATAATTCCGTATTCCCCAGTTATTCCATCTTTAAAAATAGGAAGTTTTGGAGGGAAATAAGTAAGAAGAGAAAATGCAGAAAATATTAAAATGAAAAGTAGAATGGAAGTCGTATTGCTTCTTAGTAGTTGCTTTTCTCGTGTTATTATTTTGTATCCTAGGTATTGCCCAAGTATCACTGCGATAAAAAAGGAACTTATATCATACACTAAATTATTTTCCGATGCGACCGCGTGATATATATAAAACATAGCCACTATTACTATCGGCATTGTATATAGACTCACCACTTTACCTAGCCAAAAATTTGAATTTTTATTTTTGATTATAAAAAATTCAATTACTGCAAATAGTAGGGTGGGCCAAAAAGCCAACTTTAGGTGCTCCCAGACACTTTCATTTACTGCGAATATTAGTGCCAGAGGTCTCGCTGAACCTAGCCATGCAAACATGAAATGAGAAAGCGAGCCGATAATGATTATCAGTATCGTGCTCCAGATAGTCCAAATTTTGATTTGTTTTTGTGCCATGTGTTTTTGTATGCATTCTGATTATGCCACTAAGTTTGTGATTTGACAAATAGTAACGTATATGGTTGTGTATTAATAGTTTTGTTCTTTTCACACATTAACAAGGAGGATATCTGTGAAAAAAAGCATACCATTTGGACAGCGTTCGTTTGTGCATTGTGCCTTGGCCGGTTTTGGGGGAGGTTTTATCTATAGCCTTTGTTTTGTGGCTTTGGGTTTTATTCTTGCTCCAATCATCTTTTCGATGATAGGTTGCTATGACACTGAAAGCACGACGCAAACTGAAATCGAAAGAGTTGTTGTTGACGCCAATATCCCTGAGCTGCATGCTTTTTCAGTCGAAGACCCATGGGCGGGATCCGTTATAGATGAAAATATTCGCAGATTAATTGTCAGTTGTCCGATTCCAAATGTGAAGGACTTTCTGCATAAAAAAATGCAAAGTGGCGAATTGGCATTAACAATCGATTTTGAAGATGATGGGAGTGAAGGCGGGTTTGCGGTTGATAATGGTGTGCCTATATTGGTCATAAATGCCCACACTATCTCTCAAATCTCCGCGGTTTCAGTTGCCAATACTCAAGAAAGAATTGCCAGAGTTCTTGATTACTGGGTAACTCTTGATCACGAAGCAGTCCATTATAAAATATGGATAGAGCAAAGTGAGAGGGGTATCCCAACAAATTATGGATGCAAAGGTTGCAACGAATATTACGCGTCAGAATATCTCGCTCACAGATCTACGTGTAAATGGACTATCGCTTTTGGGCTAGATTCGCCTGATCTGGCTAACCTGTGCAAGGCTTATAAAAAAACTGATGAAAGAATGTTTGCGAGAGAGTTACTCAAGATTCTGACCAAATATCCATGCTACTCCGAATGCAAGGATGCGTGGGAGATGCAAACTGAAAAAATGAGCAAATCTAAGCTTGATCTTTTATGAATAGGAAGCCCCCAAGGTCTTTGACCTGAAGGGCTTTTTTGTTTGTGAATTTTTTTGGTTTACTTTGGGATTAATGAATAAAAAAACCACTCAGTTGCCTTTGGGTATGCTGAGTGGTGTCTGTTGTGAAAGGTTGTTATTATGTTGATTTTGGGTAGCGAAAAGGAAGAAGCGAGATCACAAGTTCCAGTATCAGTATTGAAGCGATGTACAGTACTGTTGAAATTGGAACGAAGCTCCAGCTTTTTTCTGCTAATGCCTTGATAATTGAGGCAAAAAGAGTTGTCCAGAAGATGAATATATGTAGATTTGATGCCACAACTTCTCTTTTCCAGAAAATTTTTAGAGTTTTGCTGGATTGTAGATAGCAAGTCGCTATGAGGAAACCGATTATTGCAGAAGATATTACTGTTTCCATCAATGCTTTCCCGAAAGATCTTCGAAGGACTATCCGGCTCACAATGATTGCCGTAGGAATTCCCATAATCACAATGTATTTGAGAATAAAATCTTCAACAAAGATTGTTTGTCTTCCGATGATTATTCCCAACGAAACCATGATGCCAGTTGCAAAAACAGTGTAAGCATTTGAAAAGTCTGCTGTGTAGTTATTTGATGATATTGCCATGACCATTATCAGTGATATCGCATATAGCATTTCCTTTCCCCATTTATCGTGTATCGAAAACGAGAATAGCGTTGAGAGAGTTATGGTTCCTACGGAGTATGAAGCCACCGACTGCCAAAATCCCAATTCAGCTTGCGCTATCGATATTTGCATAGCGAGGAACGATATCAACAAAATAAAATACTGCATTTCTGGCCCCTTTCAATTAATTGTTAAAGATCGTAAAACAACCTTGTTTAGCTTGGGTATACACTATCAGAAATGAATATTTTGGCAATATTCACTTAACTTTACTCCCGTTTTGCGCTAAAATATTAACATATATAATTAATACTCATAATCAATGTCAAAACAAGAAAGGCCCATTTGGCCCAATGAATTTAAACCATCTCCTCGCAAAACTGAGTTTTTGAATGAAAGAAATGAATTGAAACCAGGAAAAATCCAAGAGCTCGAGTCTATGATTCAAAATTTGCCAGAGGAAAAAAGAGCAGAAGCTGTTAGCGCCATGGAGAGAGTTTTGATCAAAATGTCGGTAGATTCAAAACCACAAAAGGATCATACTCGGGATCAAAAAGCTAGATTGGCAGAAGTCAGAGGAAAGCTAGCTCAAAATGATTTACGAGTTAGAGCTAAAAATCATGAGAAGGATTTATCTATTTATACTGATGTAGAAGATTCACCTTCGCATGAGCCAGTAAGAATGGATATGGAAAACCGCAATCAACCAAGGAGAGAACGTTCCATTAAGGCGAAGAACTCAAAGCGTCTTCAAAAAGGAATGCCATATGACAGAAGTTGGGGTAGCGATACAATAAGAAAAGCTTCTTAATAATTAAAATATAATAAATGGGATTACTTCTAACAATCGCAATTATCGCCATAGGTTTTAGCATCCTGATGATGTTTATCAAGACATTGGTAAAAGTGGGATTTTGGATTTTGCTTCTTGGTCTAATTATGGTTGGTATTCATTTTGTATTGAGATATTTCGGCGTACTCTAAATAGAAAATATAAATGTCAGAAAGAACCAGGGTTATTATAATTGTACTTGCAATAATTGCAGCCGTCGCTGCTAGTGCTTTTTTTATTCACCAAAGATTTTTTACAGAAAAATTTCCTCTACTCAAAAATATTTCAGAACAAATCTCAAATCCTGGCCCACTTCGCGCCAATCAAAATTCAGATAAAGTTGCTAATAATCTTGCAGATGATGAGATTATAAAATGGACAAATTATTATAGATCGGGAAGTGATCTCGCAGAGCTTTCAAAAAATGCTGAACTTGCAAAGTCCGCAAGTATCAAAGCCAATGATATGCTTAATAAAGGATACTTTGAACATATAGATCCAAACGGAGATGGAATTTCTGTAGTTGTTACCGAACAAGGTTATAAATACTCTGTGGTGGGTGAAAATCTAGCGATGGGTGGTTTTGCTAATGAAAAGGAGCTAGTAGATGCGTGGATGAATAGCGAGGGACATAGGGCAAATATAATGAATGATAAATATACGGAAATAGGAGTTGCTTCTGTTTTCGGAAATTTTGAGGGAACTGAGGTTTGGCTTTCGGTTCAGGTTTTTGCGAAACCTTCTCCGAATTGTACTTTGCCAGATGAAAGTTTGAAACAAAAAATAGAGGACTATCAAACGAATTATGAAAAGGGTGATGACTTGGTTGATCAGTACAATGAAATGGTCAAAGAAAGCGAGAAGCTTATCGAAACGGGAAATGCAAAAATTTCAGAGGGCAATGAAATAGCAAAAACTAGTGGAAATGATTCGGCTGAGCCTTATTGGGAAGAGGGGAAAAGATTGCAGAATCAGGGTAACGCAAAGTTAGATTCGGCTGAGGAGTTAAAAAGAGAAATAGAGGATGCAAATGCACTCTATAATAAGATAGAAGAGCTTATAAACAAATATAACTTGCAAGTAGAGGATTATAATGCTTGTATAGATAAATAATCAATAATTTTTTATATGGAATCAGAAAATTCAAATCAGCAAAGCGTAAAGTATTCGGTAGTTGTTCCTGTCTATAACGAAGAGGGCAATGTAAAGAAATTGCACGATGAAATCTTACAGGAAATAAAAAAACTCAATGAGGCTTTTGAGATTATTTTTGTAAATGATGGATCAACTGATAAAACACTAGAAGAAATGAAAAGCTGTTCACCCTTGGTCATTGTAAATTTTAGAAAGAATTTCGGTCAAACTGCCGCGATGGATGCGGGTATCAAGCAAGCAAAGGGAGAGCTTATAATTACTCTAGACGCAGATTTACAAAATCCTCCCTCTGAAATTTCTAAGTTACTAGTAAAAATGAAAGCGACCGATGCTGATGTAGTTTCTGGATGGAGAAAGCATAGAAAAGATAGTCCCATGAAACGCTTTTTTTCACGAGGTGCCAATTTTTTGCGCTGGATTTTGGTTCATGACGGTATTCATGATTCAGGGTGTACGCTAAAAATATACAAAAAAGAATGTTTTGATGGCGTGGATCTTCATGGAGAGATGCATCGTTTTATCCCCGCTATACTAAAGATCAAGGGTTTTAAAGTAACAGAAGAGGTCGTTGATCATAGATCTCGAACTATAGGAAAAACGAAATATAGCTGGACTAGGGCTTTCAAAGGATTTGTAGATATGATTTCTATTTGGTTTTGGAGAAAATATAGCGCGAGACCTGTGCATTTGTTTGGAATTTTGGGTATTTTTATGATTCTTGCCAGTTTTATTTTTGCTGGGATAGCTTTTTATCGCAAGATATTTCATGGCTCAGATCTCTCTGACACAGCTATGACTTTTTTTGCAGGATTCTTTTTCTTGTTCGGTATTCAGATTTTTATTTCAGGATTACTTGCTGATATTATGATAAAAAATCACTACTCAGTTACCCACGCCACCAGCTACAATATAAAAGAGGTTATAAGGAGTTAAATTTAATTTTTAATCACTAAAATAAAAAAATGGCGGATGTAAATTACACGCCTAGTTGGGCAGACGAAAACTCCCAGTGCCAGAGATGCAAAATGTATCAAGAAAAAGATGGAAAAAAGGCATGCGTGCCTCCTGACAAGAATTTTGAACAAGCTCTTGCTGAATATGGAGAGGCGTCTCCCATGGGACATTGTGATTATTTTACCGCTAAGTAGAAATTGACAGATAGTTAAAAGGTCTCTATTGTATTAGAGACCTTTTGATTTAATTCTTATGGACAAAGCAAGACTTAGACAAATTAAAGAAATAAGGAAAAAGCGCCTCAGAATGATAAAAGATGAGGCTGTTCCAAGAGACAACGCCTCTGCCTATATTTTTGGCGTGCTATTTTTCTTCTTGCTTTCCTTGCTGTGTACTAGATTATTCATGGAATACTTTTATGATAATGTCGGATCTGTTTATTTGGGGGGATTGCATATTCAGCATCATTTTTACGGAGCAATACTCATAATCATCTCTGCCGTTTGGTCTATTTTATATTCAAATGATGCGGCGCTTCGCACCTCTGCTGTTACTTTGGGAGTGGGGCTTGGTTTATTTATTGATGAGATGGGAGAGTATATGACTCCTGATCTCAATTATTGGTGGAAAGGATCTTTTTCTCTTATATACGTTGTAGTAATAGTATTTATTATACTTTATATAGTATCGATTTCATTTCAAAAGAATAGAAGAGCCTCAGTAGCGAGTGGAATCATTAAACTTAGAGATTATTTTACCTTGCTTACCAAAGATGAAGCCCTTCAGATAGTAGAAGATATAAAACTAAAAATATCTGAACTTAATTCTGAGCTTGAAGAATCCAAAAATCCTACTGACATAGAAATCAAAATAGATTTTTATAAAAAGCAGCTTGAATTTGCCGAGAACGCCATGAGAAAATGTAATCTTCCCGACACTGAACTTCCTGAATCAAGAATCAGAAAAGGATTTCACGCTTTTCTTAAATCAAAAAAGGCATTTGCTCTTTCTACTTACATGATTCAGATTTTTGGAGTTGTATTTATAGGTGAGGGCGTAGCTTATTGGCTTTTTTCAAGAGGATGGATTTTTATAGAAAAAGTAGTTTTTATTGCGCCTATATCTATAGCTGATTTTTATTCAGGGTTTATTCTTGGGGCTATGTTTCTAGTATTTGGATGGGCACTTCGCAAGCGCAAAAAATGGAGCTGGTATTTGACAGCAGTTTTTACTATTGCAAGTTTACTTATTTTTGGTGTATATGGTTTTTATGCAAATCCTGCTACAACTTTGGTTAGCGTAGTACTAAATGCTATCCTTCTTTTCATGATATTTCAGCCCGAAATCAAGGGGCAATTTCTAAGGAAAAAATAAAAACACGCCCCATATTGTATTGTCACATTATGACAATAGAAGTCAGGGGCGTGATTTTTATTTGGCCACAAAGTTTAGAATTTTTCCTGGAACGTAAATAGTTTTGATAATTTTTTTATCTCTGAGGTGTTTTTGTATGTTGGGATTTTCTTTTGCAAGTTTTACTGCCTCTTTTTCTGTTGCTTCTTGAGAAAGCTCTATTGTTCCCCTTACTTTACCCATGATCTGAACTCCAATTTTGACCGTTGAGGTTTTGATTTTTGATTCATCAAAAATTGGCCAAGCTTCATTGGTGATTGTTTGCGTGTGCCCAAGTTTTTCCCATAGCTCTTCTGATATGTGTGGCGCAAATGGATATAGAAGTTTGGTGAAGATTTCGGCTTGTTCTTTGGTTGTGGGTTTGTTTTCTATGAAATTTAGCAATTCCATTAACGCGCTTATGCAAGTATTGAATCGCATTGCCTCTATGTCTTCTGTGATTTTCTTTATTGTTTGGTGTAGTTTTACCTCTATTTCTTTATCAGATTCTTTGCCTGGTAATTCGGAAAAATTATTCCAAACTCTATCCAAGAATTTTCTAACCCCTTTAATACTATCAGTATTCCAAGCCACCGCTTCGGAAAAGGGTCCCATAAACATTTCATACATCCTGAGCGTGTCTGCTCCAAACTTCTCAATTATGTCGTCAGGATTTATAACATTACCCCTGGATTTGGACATTTTTTGTCCATCTTCTGCGAGTATCATCCCATGAGAGGTTCGCTTCTGATAAGGTTCCTTAGTGGGAACAACCCCTATATCATAGAGAAATTTGTACCAAAATCTAGAGTAGAGAAGGTGTAGCGTGGTGTGTTCCATTCCGCCATTGTACCAGTCAATAGGGAGCCAATGTTTTAGTTTCTTTTTGTCGGCTATTTCTTTGTCGTTTTTGGGATCTATGTATCTTATGAAATACCAGCTTGATCCAGCCCAGTTTGGCATTGTGTCTGTTTCTCTTTTTGCCTTTGCGCCACATTTCGGGCAAGTAGTATTTACCCAGTCTGTGATTTTGGCAAGAGGGGATTCTCCGGTGTTTGTTGGCTCGTAATTCTCTACAAAAGGAAGTTCTATTGGAAGTTCTTTTTCTGGCACTGGCACTATTCCACATTTCTTACAATGTATTATTGGTATTGGCTCTCCCCAATAGTGTTGTCTTGAAAATACCCAGTCTCTCAGGCTGTATTCTACTTTTTTATCTCCTAAATTCTTTTTATTTAACCATTTTGTAATTTCTTCTCTTGCTTTTTCGGAATCCATTCCTGAAAAATCTTCGGAACCTATCAAAATGCCATCCCCAGTAAATGCGTTTCCAAGAATAAATCTAGCAAAAACATAATGATGTAGTTCGTCTTCTATGAGATTAGCTACTTCATTTTTTTCCTTCCATTCAAGTTTGAATTTTCCTTTTTCGCTATCCTCGAGCTTTGTATTTTCTTTGGATTCATCTTTCAGTCTGAAGTGTAGGCCTACCGCATCAATATATCTATTCACATTTTTTGAGTGCGCTCTGTAGTGATGGTGAATAGTTTCTGATTTCGCTACGAATTCTACATTTTTATATCCAGTTTCCTCAAGTATTTCTCTTTTAGCAGCTTCTATTGGGTCTTCATTTGTTTCCATTCCTCCTCCCAAGATTAAATATCCTCCAAGCTCTTTGCCCCAATTAAAAGTAAGCACCTTGCCATTCTTTGGATTTTCTACGACAACTACAACGCTTTTTCTGTATTCTTCTTTTTCTCTTGGTTTTCCAGTGACTGGTTCTATAACGTATTCTATTGGTAAATTATATTTTTTAGCGAATGCATAATCGCGTTCATCATGCGCTGGGACTGCCATTACTGCTCCGGATCCGTATGATGCTACGACATAGTCAGCGATCCAAATTGGCACCTCTTTGTTGTTAACCGGGTTTATTGCATAGCTGCCGGTAAATACTCCGGTTTTTTCTTTTTCAAGATCCTTCCTTTGGATATCTGTTTTGGAATTCGTCTGCTTGATATATTTATCTACTTCTTTTTGGTGTTCAGGTGTCGTGATTTGTCTTACTAGTTCATGTTCGGGAGCTAGTACGATATAGGTAACTCCAAAAATCGTGTCTATTCTTGTGGTAAAAATTTCAATTAATGAGCTTTTGGCTTTTGGCTTTTGGCTTTCGGCTGATTGCTGTGTTTTGATTTTGAATTTGGCGATAGTGCCCTCACTTCGTCCGATCCAGTTTTTTTGTTGCAGTTTTATTTTTTCTAGATAATCCAAATCATCTAGATCATCAATAAGCCTATCGGCGTACTTGGTGATAGCAAGCATCCATTGTTTCATGTCCTTTTTTTCTACTTCTGTTCCGCATCTTTCGCATTTACCATCAATTGCTTCTTCGTTGGCTAAACCTATTTTGCATTTTGGGCACCAATTGATTGGCATTTGTTTTTGGTAAGCGAGTCCTTTTTCAAAAAGTTTCAAAAAGATCCACTGAGTCCATTTATAATATTCTGGTTCAGTAGTATTTACGACTCTATCCCAATCAAAAGAAAATCCTATAGATTTCATCTGGCGGGTAAAATTTTCTATATTCTTTTTTACTACATCCTTGGGGTTGGATTTGGTTTTTATAGCGTAGTTTTCCGCAGGAAGGCCAAACGCGTCAAATCCCATGGGATACAAAACATTGTAGCCTTGCATGCGTCTTTTTCTTGCTACTACATCAAGCGCTGTATAGGATCTTGGGTGACCACAGTGAAGTCCTTCCCCTGAGGGATAAGGAAATTCAACCAAGGCATAGTATTTGGGTTTTTTGTCTTTGTCGTTGGCTTTAAAAGCCTTTTGTTCTTCCCAGATTTTTTGCCACTTTTCCTCAACTATTTTGGGTTCGTATTTTTGCATGTATAAAAGTGATATTATGGATTTATATTACATATATTTGCTTATTTTAGCAAGAAAATGCCTTCTAGGGCGCATGTCTCATGGTTTTTTGACAAATATGCATTCTGTATGGATAAAAGGCATGCATCAATCGCTTTTTTCTTGAAGTAAAAAAAGGTATAATACTATCGTTATATTGAATACTACAAATGCACATACCGGTATTAGAAAAAGAAGCCATTGAATCACTCGGAGTAAAATCTGGTGGTATTTATATAGATGCGACTCTAGGTGGAGGAGGTCATGCCGAAGCAATTTTGAAAATTTTAAATGGAACGGGTGAGGTCGTAGGGATAGATAGGGATAGAAAGATTTTAGAAACGACAGTAGGGCGTCTAAAACAATACGAAAACTTCAGTGCGATAAATTCAAATTTCTCTGAAGCTTTTGACGAGATCATTAAAAAATACAAATGTGGTGTTGATGGAGTGCTTTTTGATTTGGGGGTTTCTTCTTTTCAACTGGATCAAATGGATAGGGGATTTAGTTTTTTGGAGGCTAGTGCTCCTTTGGATATGCGCATGGATCAGAGCCAAAAACTAAAAGCATCTGATGTGGTAAATAGCTACGAGAGAGAAAGTCTCGCATATATTTTTAAATACTACGGTGAAGAGAAGCTCGCAAACAAGATCGCAAATGAAATAGTGAAACGAAGAAACGAAAAATATTTTTATAGTGTAGGTGATCTAGTAGCATTGCTTTCTAAAGTGTATGGGGCAAAGAGAGTGAAAACTTCACGAAAACATTTTGCTACAGACATTTTTAGGGCACTTAGGATGGAAGTAAATAAAGAGCTTGAGAGTATTGAAAAAGCTCTACCTCTCGCTTGCAAGAGTTTAAAAACCGGGGGAAGAGTTGCCGTAATCACTTTTCATTCTGTTGAAGATAGGGTAGTTAAAAATCTTTTTAAACAAATGAATAATCCATGCGTTTGTCCTACGGATCTTCCCGAATGTGCGTGTCATAAAAAAGCGATCATAAAAATTATCAATCAAAAACCCATCATACCTTCGGATGAAGAAATAAACACAAATCCTAGATCCAGAAGTGCCAAAATGCGCGTGGTAGAGAGAATCTAAATATGATATTATTTATAAATAATAAAACAAAATGGCAAAACCAAAAGTAGATCAAAATGCATGCATAGCTTGCGGAAATTGCGCTGGCGTGTGCCCAGAAGTATTTGATATGAGTGGTGATGGTGGTAAATCAAAAGTAAAAGAAATGTCAGATTATTCATCGCAAAAAGAAAAAATTGACCAAGCTATTTCTGAATGTCCTGTGAAGGCTATTAGTTGGGGAGAGTAGGTACTAGCGGCCAGAGATCAGGTTATAGGTTTCGGTTAGAGGGAATAGGGGGGGATTGGATGCATTAGTGACTAGGTGATAATAAGTTGATTTAAAATAGTATTGCGCTCGTGAATCAAACAAAAACAAACAGTATAATAGAAAAATGGATCAAGGAGTTTGCTTTTTATGCTCCCACAAAATCAGGGAACCGTATTTTGATTTCCAAAATTTTAAAAATAGATCAAATTTATTTTGGAGGAGAGATGCCCGAGTATTCGTGGAAAAAGTTTCTATTGCCCTCCAAGGAAGATTTGTTTAGATATAAAGATTCAAAAATAGTTCTTCCCAAGAATAAGGATAGAAAAATCATGCTTTTTGGTGTGAATGTGCTTGATATGAAAGCTATAACTTCTTTGCTCCAGGTTTTTGAAAAAGATCCATATGTGCAGGAAAATATAAAAAGAATTGTTTTGGTGGGTACGAGCTTGGTACCTGAGCAAGTTGAGTACAATATTTTTCAAGAAACTTATGAAAATAGCATGTTAGCTCATTTGATTTTTGATATTTTCATAGAGATGCAGAAAAAAGAATATCATTTTATTACTGGCTCAGAGGAGGGACAAAAGATTTGCGATGAAGCGAATATCGGTGATTACAACAATGTTATTTACGAGGGATATAAAAAGGATCCAGAAAAAGAAAAGATAAAACAGAGTATTTTGCTCTCAAGGGATGCTGATTTTTGGAAAGAGTTGGGGGATATTTGTCTTGCGTGTGGAAAATGCTCGTTGGTTTGTCCTTTGTGCTATTGCTATGAAATGTGTGATGTTTGCGGGGTCAAAAATGGAGAAGGCAAGAGACAAAGAGAATGGTCGTCGTGTTTCTATGATGAATTTAGTGAAATGACTGGTGGAGAACGCGTGCTTAAAACCACGAAACAAAAAATTTATTTTTGGTATTTTCACAAATTTGTTAGGGATTTCGAAAAATATGGTGCTCCTAGTTGCGTAGGATGTGGAAGATGCTCAAAAACTTGTCCGGTGGGGATAAAGATCAATGAAGTGCTTTCGAAATCCAAAAACTTTTTAGATTCAAAATAATTTTTATGCTAAGTCCGTTTATCCCACAAAAAGCAAAAATTTTAAAGATCAAGGATCTGGATCCTGAAACCAAATTTTTTGAACTGGAACTTCAGGGCATAAATCCACACACCCCAGACGGATCGCACAAGTTTTTTCCAGGACAGTTTTTTGAGCTCTGGGTGCCTTTTGCTGGAGAAATTCCTTTGGCTTATGCTTCTAGCGTTTTTGATAAGAAAAAAATTGCAGTGGGAGTGAGGAAAACAGGTAAAGTTACCTCCAAACTTTTCGATATGAAGGTGGGAGATGAAGTGGGAATAAGGGGACCTCTTGGAAAAGGGTATTTTCCGATTGGATTAATGAAAAATAAAAATTCTGTACTTGTAGCTGGGGGTACGGGAATCTTTCCCGTGCGATCTCTTATTAGATCTGCCATGGATTCGAGTGATAGTTATAAAAAAATTACCTTGTGCTACGGTGCCAAAACTCCTTCTCAAATATTTTTTCAAGATGAGCTTAATGAGTGGAAAAAAAGAATTGAACTTTGTATTACCGTAGATAGTGTAGAAGGAATAGACTGGAAGTATAGGACTGGCTTGGTAACAAACCTAATATGCAAAGAAAAAGTTTCGTCAGACTCAATAGCTATTATCGTGGGGCCATCAGGAATGATGAAAGCTTCTGCAGAAAAACTCATTGAGCTTGGAATTGATTCTTCAAATATATATGTTTCTCTTGAACGCAGAATGAATTGTGGTATAGGTATATGTCAGCATTGCGCGATAGGGGAAAAATACGTATGTCACGATGGACCGGTATTTAAATATAGCGACGTAAAAGAGTATATTTAGTCATCTAATATTTTTATATGACAAAATCAAAAAAATTATCAAACACTCTTTTGGTTGTGGTAGATCCTCAGGAATTTTTCTTCGAAGGAAATAAGACGAAAGGGAGAGCTTACGGAAAAAAACTTGTAAAATTTTTGAAAAAATACAAAGGTGATTTTGCGTTCGCTAGGTTTAGAAATTCAAAATCAAGTCCTATCTACAAGCTACTTGGGTTTAGAGAGCTGTGCACTGACAGGGAGACCTTGCTTTTGACAGAGCTTGCTGGATTTGAAAACGATCACAAGATTTTTACCAGAAGTGTGTATACGGTTTTTGCAGCCAAGGGCTTTGAGCAATATCTGAAGAGACTTGGAATAACTAAGCTTATTTTTTGTGGTATTGCCACCGAGAGTTGTGTGCTTACTTCCGCGAGAGATGCGTTTCAGCGAGGATATGAAGTGACGGTGCTAAAGGATCTTTGCATGAGCGATATCAATCCATTGCTTCACAATTCCGCGCTAAGAATTATTGAAAAGGATGTGGGCAAAATAAAATAAGACACGATTAAATAGAAATGAAAAACCAAATAAAACCAAAATTTGCATTCGTGAGCCTATCTTCGTGCGGAGGGTGCTTATTTACCATACTTCAAGGCGGAGAAAAGTTTTTTGATTTTTTAAATGCAGTTGATTTAAAAAATTTTGATTTATTGAAAGACGAAGTGAGGCAAAAATCTTCCAAAGGTAAATTTCTTTATGATGTTTGTGTTATTGAAGGCATAGTTGTGAACGAAAGCGATCTTGAAAAATTAAAGTTTTATCGTGAAAACTCAAAAATACTCATTTCATTGGGATTGTGTGCTATGTATAAAGGAGTCTCAAGGCTAAAAAACAATAACGAAGTGAAGATAAAATCAATCAGCGAGTGTGTGAAGGTGGATGTATTTATTCCTGGATGTCCTCCTGATTTTGAAGAAACACTACGAGTTCTCAATTCGGCAAGAGAAGGAGTTCTACTCAAAACAACCAAAAATCCCGTGTGTTATGAATGCCAGAAAAATGAATATGAGTGTCTATTGCAAAAAGGCGAGCCATGTCTAGGGCCGGTGACAAGAGGTGGATGTAGCGCTATTTGTATAAAAAATAAATATGCTTGTGATGGATGCAGGGGGTTTTTGAAAGATGCAAGTACTAATAATTTAGAAAAAGCTTTGAGTAAAACAATTTCAGAAGATAGGCTAAAGGAGTTATATAAAAGATTTGGAAATAGCAAAATTAAATGAAAATAAAAATAGATAAAATAAGTAGGATTGGTCGTGATATCGGTTTTGAATCTGAGCTCATGAAAGGTAATCAACAAACTGCTAAAGTCATTGTAAATGATTATTCTTTGAATTCCGAAGATGTGATTATTGGGAGTAGCTATGATGAAGTTCATGAAGTAGCTCCTAGATTGTTTCACGGGTATTCTATATCTCACGCGATAGCAGCTATCAAGGCGGTAGAAAACGCGATGCAGGTAAGGTCTTCAAAGCAGACCTTACTTTTGCGTAAGCTACTCATGATCGGACATATTTTAGAAAGTCATGTCATGTATTTGCATTTTTCTTCAATTCCAGATTTTTCAAAAACAGTTGATGCATTGAAGTTTTCAGAAAAATATTATGAATTTTCCAAAAAGATATTGAAACTAGAGGAGTATGCTAGAAAAATATGCATTCTGATTGGAGGTAGAAGTATCCATCCTATTGCTCCCAAGGTTGGTGGATTTACCTCGTTTCCAAGGAGGAGTGAGCTTAAAAAAATTATGCTAGAGTCAGATGAAATAATGCCGATAGCCCTAGAGATGGTTAAATTTGTTTTTGGTTTTAAGTTTCCAGAATTTGAAAGTGAGTCAAATTATTTCGCGCTTAGTAAAAAGAAAAGCTATCCTATTTGCGACGGAGAGATTTTTTCTGATGGAATGCAAATAAATTCAAATGCCAAATTTTATAATCAAATAAAAATAACAAATACAGATTACGATTTAGCTAACAGATTTATTTATGGAGAAAATAATATTTGTGTTGGCGCTCTTGCTAGAATTAATGTTTCTTCAAATAACCTCAATTCTAGAGCCACGAAGCTCTTGTCTGAGTCTCCCATAAAACTTCCTGATTCAAATCCATTTCATGCCCCAGTGGCGCAAGTGATAGAAATAGTTCATCTACTTGAGGAAATTAAAAAAGTGGTTCCAAAACTTTTAGCGGTTGATCTAGAAAAAGGAAATACAAAATTCAAACCAAAATCGGGAAAGGGTTTGGGAGTCATAGAATCTCCAAGCGGTACACTTTTTCACTACTATGAAGTAGATGATTCTGGTAAAATAACTGAATGTAAAATTTTGACACCATTTGAATTGAATCTTTTGGGTATAGAGAAGAATCTGAAAAACTACATTGAGCTTATTAAGAATAGTTCTACTGTTCAGCAAGAAGATATGATTGCGAAATTTATTAGAGTTAATTAATTTTTTAATAGCTAGCTTAAAAAAATATGTTACCGTATCCTCAAATAACAGAGTTCAATATAGGTCCCGTGACATTACAGGCCTGGGGCACTATGGTTGCCGTAGGTTTGGTGGTGGCAATTTTGCTCATCCTTTTTGAAGGAAAAAATAAGGGGTTTAATAGAGATAAGCTACTCGATATTATAATAATAGCTTTTGCTGGAACTTTTGTGGGGGCGAGACTTGCTTATGTATTGATGTATTTGGATGAATTTAGGGGCAGAGGATTTTTGGAAATATTCAAGATATGGAATGGCGGGATGGCGTATTATGGGGGATTTATAATGGCTCTGGTTGGAGTTTTGATTTACGTCAAAATTAAAAAGCTAAACTTTTGGAAAGCTGCGGATATTTTTGCTCCTGGACTTGCTATCGGATTGACTATAGGGAGAATTGGTTGCCACTTGATAAGGGACCATATTGGAGAAATTACTACGGTGCCTTGGGCTGCAAGTTATTATGGTGAGCTTAGGCATGAAACCTCTTTGTATCTAGTGATTTTTAATCTCGCTATCTTTCTTTTTGTGTGGTTTTGGGTGAGAAAACACAAGTGGTTTGATGGCTTTGTTTTCTTGGGGTTTTTGATTTTGGAAGGTTTCTCGAGACTTGCTATAGACTTTTTTAGGGCTACTGATATCCCACTGGCTGATCCAAGGTATTTTTCGACAGAAAGCTTCAAGGGGCTTACTTATGCTCAGATTATTGGGATTATTACCATAACAGTTTGTACATGGCTAATTATTGGGTTTAAGCATAGGAAAGATTTGTTGACTCAGGGGGATAAAATGGTAAGATAGTATTTCTTAAACAGGACAATTTTTATCCACAATGTTTACCAAAAAAACATCTTACGGAATTAGAGGACTTGTAAATTTGGCCAGTAGAAAACCTGGTAGCAATGTTTTGGTCAAAAATATTTCGGAACAAGAAAATATTCCCCAGAGCTTTCTAAACAAAATCTTTCAAAGACTTAAAAGAGATGGAATTTTGGAATCAAGAAGGGGTATGGGCGGTGGTTTTCAGCTAGCGAGACCCGCGAAAAATATAAACTTGAAACAAATAATAAATGCGCTTGAGGGAAGATTGAAGCTCAAAAAATCTATCGCGGGAGAAGGTAGTGATGAAATTACGAATACTGTTTTTGAAAAAGCTAGATTGAACATAGAAAAACTTTTTGAGGGGACAACCCTTTATGATTTGATTAAACGAAAGAAATAACATGAATACAACAAAAAATAAAATCACAAAAGATACTATAATTGCAGAGGCTTTGGAGTCTAGCAAAGAAGCCCCCGAAATACTTCAAGATTTTATAGGTTCTTCTTGTATGGCGTGTGGTGGTAGATTTTTTGAGACTATTGAAATGGCACTTAGTTCACATGGGAGAGAAAAAGAACTTGAAGCAACTCTCAAAAAACTCAACGAAGCTATCTCAAAATAATTATAAATAGGCTCTTTTGTGTGCCTATTTATTTTAAACTAAAAAACATTTGAATACCGTAGAAGTTCAAAAACTGGAAAAGCTGTTTCGAAAAAGCAAATCCAAGGCGGTGGATTCAGCATCTTTTAATATAGCAGCCGGAGAAGTTTTTGGACTTATTGGTCCAAATGGAGCGGGCAAAACTACCACAATACAAATGATGACCACACTTCTCAAGCCGACTTCAGGCAGCATAAAAATAGCCGGATTTGATACTGTGAAAAATTCAAAAGAAGTGAGAAAAAATATAGGATTGGTTTTTCAAGAAACTATTTTGGATGAGGATCTTTCGGCTTATGACAATTTAGCATTGCATGCTAGATTTTACAGAGTCCCAAAGCAGAAAATAAAAAAAGATATAAAGAAGCTTTTTAAACTAGTTGGGCTTGATGGCAGAGAAAAAGATCTCGCGCATACTTTTTCTGGTGGGATGAAAAGGCGATTAGAAATAGCGCGAGGTTTAGTGCATGGTCCAAAAGTTTTGTTTTTGGATGAGCCTACTACGGGGCTTGATCCTAAAAGCAGAAGAAAAATTTGGGAGCACATAAAAAAACTCATTGAAACAGAAAGTATAACTATAGTTTTAACCACTCATTATTTGGAGGAAGCAGATTTTCTGTGCAACCGAGTTGCTATTATGAACAAAGGAAAAATAGTAGCGCTAGATACTCCTGAAAATCTCAAAGCATCGCTCGGCGGTGATTTGATAGAGATGAGACTTAGTAACCATGATTGTATTTTGAGTGATAAATTTAGAAAACTAAAATTCGTTAAGAAAATAGTAGTTAAGGATATTCAACACGTTGAGATAACTCTTGCAAATGGAGAGAGTAATGCTGTTAAAATAATTGAGTTTGTAAAAAAGTACAAAGCAAAAATATTTTCATTCAATCTTAGAAAACCTACTCTTGATGATGTGTTTTTGCATTACACGGGAGAAAACATAAAATAAATGAACGCATACGAAATATACATAATCTGGCTTAGAGAGATGAAAAAGTTTTGGGCAGACAAAGCGTTTTTTGTGACGAGTATAGTGGTACCACTGCTTGGAGTTTTTATTATAGGCATGGGGCTTGGTTCTTTTGTAAAGATTCCAGGTCTTGAAGTAGGATATTTGGAGTATTTTGGTACAGGAGCCATAGCGGTGCTTTCTATAAGTGCAGCTATGTTCGTAGGTTTTTCTCTAATAAGAGATAAAAAAGGATTTGTAAAAGAACTCATGGTGGTTCCTATATCTAGATATTCTATAATGATAGGAAAAATTCTTTCAGAGATCACCACTCAGATTTTTACACTTGCCGTGGCTGTGGCTATCATGATGGTGTATATCAAATCAGATACCGGATTGCTAGGAATAGTAAAAGCACTCGGAATCATGTTTATGATCGTTTTTGGCTTTGCCGGACTTGGAATAATACTTGCTTCTTCGCTACAGAATGCAAGAAGCTACAATCAGCTAATGACTATTATACTTATTCCGCTTATATTTCTATCGGGAGAATTTTTCCCTATAAATGGACTTCCATCCTTTCTGCAATTTTTTGCTCATATAAATCCTCTTACATATGGAGTTGATGCATTGAGAGGCGTACTTGTAAATGTATCTGAGTTTGGCGTGGGTTATGATATTATGATTCTTGCTGTATTTGCTGTTGTAACTTTATCTATCGCCACATCAATTTTTTCAAAAGGTTTGGAGAAATAGACGATTAAAACATGGAACGCAGATCTGCGTTCCATACAACAAAAAACCCCCGAAATTCGAGGGCTTTTTTATTGAAGTGATTATTTGATAATCTTCTTTGCTTCTTCTACGATTTTCTTGAATGCCTTTGGTTCATTTACTGCGAGTTCAGAAAGCATTTTTCTATTTAGTCCTATTTTAGCTTTCTTTAGTGCGTTCATAAATTTGCTGTAGTTTAGACCTTCTGGTTTTACAGCGTTGCTGATTCGTAGTTGCCAAAGTGATCTGAAATCACGCTTACGGGCCTTGCGTCCTATGTAGGCTTTCTTTCCTGCCCATATTACTGCTTGTTTAGCGGATCTAAATTTACTTGAACGAGACCTTGAATATCCTTTAGCTTTTTTGATTATATTCTTTCGTCTCTTGTTTGCTGTTTTTCCTCGTTTTACTCTAGCCATAATTGTAGTTTAGTATTTCAAAATAAAATTTACTATAGTTTTAGTAGGGAAGTAGTTTTTTGAGTTTGCTTACGCTCATGGATTTAGCAACCTGCACTCTTCTTTTGTTTCTCTTGTTGCTACCAGATTCTTTGGAGTTGAAATGATCTTGCGAGGCATAGCGTCTCAAGAATTTTCCTGATTTGGTTTTCTTTATTCTTTTCGATGCGCCCTTGTGTGTTTTAACCTTTGCCATAGTATTGAATTTTAGTTTAATTAAAAATAATTTATTTAGATCTTCTTTCTTATAACCGTGGTAAATCCTCTTCCTTCAAATTTAATAGGCTGTTCAATTATTGTTTCAAATGAAATATGATTTACAATAAAGGCATTCATTTTATCTACGGCAAAAGCCTTGTTAGCTTTTTCTCTGCCTCTTAGCATTAAGTCTATTTTGACCCTGTGTCCTTCATTCATGAATTTTTCTGCCTGCTTGCCTTTGAATTTAAGATCGTTTTCTCCAGTTCGGATACTGATTCTTACTCCTTTGGTTTCAATTTTCTTTGCATTTTTCTTCTTCCTTTTCTCTTCCTTCATCTGCTGGTATCTAAAAGATCCGATTAATATGATTTTGCACACTGGTGGCACTGCTTTTGGAGAGATTTCAACTAGGTCAAAACCCTTTTCTTTGGCTAAATTTTTGGCTTCAATGGTGTTCATCACGCCCAGATTTTCTCCATTTTCATCTATAACCCTAACCTCAGGGACTCTTATAAAATCATTATATCTGATATTGTCTTGTTGTCTGCGAGGAAAAAATCTCCTCCTACCCATGAAATTCTTAATAGTTTTAGATTAATTTAACAGAGCATAGTGTAGCGAAAAATCCCCATAAAGTCAAATGAATTTATGTTTTTTGTGCATGAAGTCTTCTGTTTTACCCATTTAGGTTAATGTTGTATAATATTAAGTATATATTATATCTAATTTCAGACTGGAGTGATGCTAAAATCTTTGAGAACGAAAACTAAAATCAAAAAGTTTTTTTCTTTGATTATTATTTTTTCAATAGTTTTTTATAATATTGGTTTTTTTGTTTTTCCATTGCATGTTTCGGCGGCCGCAGCTCTTACGCGAGTAACCGCCACTCCCTCGGATGTTACTGCTGGTAATGCATCAAGTTATACAATAACTTTCAAGACGACAGCTAGTATTGCCAATACGGGAAAGGTGACCCTTGAGTTTCCTGCAGGATTCAATGTGTCCGGAGCTTCTTTTGGTTCTTGGACGGGATTTGATGGCAATAAAACATTAACAGTGGCTGGACAGGTGATTACGATAACTAGAACTTCTGGAACATCTTCTGCTGCCGGCTTAAAGACAATTGTTTTAGGAAATATAGTCAATAATTCCGCATTGGCAAACAATTATCAAGTTATAGTTACTACAAAAAACTCAGCGAATACTGTTCTAAATGGTCCAACATCCAGTGTCTATTTTCAGATTTTTAGTTCACACGAAGAAACCAATATCGATGGGCTCTACTATCTAAGATCATCTGCGCAGACGCATTATCAGGCCAATAATACATCAGGATCGGGAGACGATTTGGGGGTTTTGTCGAGAACTGCTCCTGTTTCTGCTGAGACTAGGCACTGCGGGGGATGGTTACAATTCTTTTTTGACGAAAATGGAACCTATTCTCAAAACAATGAGATTTCGAATATATATTATCATGTTTGGTGGTATACTACTCAGAATCAAGCAACTCTCGGATATGAAAGTACCGGCGTATATACACCCACAGCTACAGAGAGTTTCACTATCGACAGAAGCAATTCTGAAAATAATATTGGTGGATACAACCTATATGCAGGAACTCAAGTGCCCGCAACTGCCAGGTCTTTTTTTGGAAACGATATATATAATTTTAATATTCTGCCTTTTAAGAATTCTGGTAAGCCCGCTGTAATATCATCTCCCGAACAAGGATCTTTTGTTATCTTGAATCTTCCCAATAATATCGACACACTGGGAATTAGCCAGGATGGTGATCTAGACTATGACGATGATGGCGTAAGTGATTATGACGAGTTATTTACAAATTACACAAATCCCTATGAGTCAGACACTGACAATGATGGTTGGGATGATGAATACGAAGAGTTAAACAATTTCAACCCCCTAGATTCCGATTCTGCTCCTGAAGCAGGTAGTTTTAAAAAATATGAAGGAGCTACTGCCTCGGGGAGATTTGGTTCAGCGATCTCTTCTATATCAGATATAGATGGTGACGGATTTCAGGATATACTAGTTGGAGAAAGTGGTTCTAATAAGGCATATATATATTCTTCTAAGACGGGAGATCTTTTACGGCAATATGTGGGAGATGCTGGTGCTATTTATTTTGGAGGCTCTGTTTCTTCGATTTCAGATGTAGACGGAGATGGTCTGGACGATGTTCTGATCGGTTCCCAGTATTCCAGTATGGGTGGAGATTATACTGGTTCTGTTTATCTGTATTCATCTGGGAGTGGTGAGCTTATAAGAAGATACGACGGTCCCGCGGGCGCTTTTAGTAATTTCGGTAAAGCAATTGGTTCAATCTCAGACATTGATGGAGATGACTTGGATGATATTCTAGTAGGAGCTGCTTCTGCAAATTCCAATGCTGGCTCTGCTTATATTTATTCCTCAGCTTCCGGTGATATTATAAGACAATTTAGCGGTGGCGCAATGGAAGGTTTAGGATCGTCAGTCTCTTCTATTTCAGATATAGATGGAGATGGTTTGGAAGACGTTATAATTGGGGCCTATATGGCAAGCCCTGGCGGAGTATCCTACGCTGGATCAGCTTTTATTTTCTCTTCTGGAACTGGTAATCAAATTGAACGTTATGATGGAGCGGGCGCTAATGGCGCTTTTGGTTCTAGCGTTGTTCCGATAACAGACCTAGATGGTGACGGGCTTGATGACATAATTATTTCATCTCCTGCTTACACTGATGTTGAGGATAACTTAGTGTCTGTTGGGATTGTAGATTTGTATTCTTCCTCGGGAAATTTTATTCGTCAGTATAGTGGAGTGGAATCAGCGGATCGTTTTGGTGAGTCCGTCTCTTCAATCTCAGATATCGACAATGATGGCTTGGATGATGTTGTGATTGGGGCTAGGGGAGAGTTTGGTTCGGGCTATGTGTCGATTCTTTCTTCTGGTAGTGGAAATGAGTTAATAAGATACACAGGGGAACGTCGCGGTGACATCTTTGGGGTATCGGTTTCTTCCCTCTCTGATGTAGATGGAGATGGTCTGGATGATGTGGCTGTTGGTGCTGATTATAGTGATCCGCAAGGTGTTTTTAGCGCAGGAGCCGCGTATTTATTATATTCTGGTGGAATGATTCTTGATCAAAGTTGGTCAAAGGGGGATGATAATTTGGAATCTTTCGATTTAGACGATTACTTTATTGAAAAAAATAATCTAGCAATACCAGCTAGAAATCAAGCTGTAACCTACACCGCCTCAACAGATGACAATGAGTATATAGATGTCACAATTGATAGTGATAATCGTGTTTCTTTCGCTCAGCCTGCAGAGTGGACTGGTACCGAGGAGGTTGTTTTTACAGCCACTGATTCTACTGGTCTATCATCTTCTTCGGATGCAGTAAGCCTTACGGTATTGGGTACAAATAGTTTAAATACTCCCACTATCGACACCCCTACTGTAAACTCTCCAAACTCTATTACTTGGAAATGGATTGATAATTCAGAAATAGAGGACTCATATAGTGTTGATTATGATAATGATGGGGGAGGCGCAGCCTTGGGTGTAAGTGATTTGTATCCACAAAATTCCAAATCCTCTTCGGGATCCAATTTAATTTGGACTGACGAAGATCTTTCACCAAATACAGAGTATTCAGTTTCGGTAAAGGCGCATAGAAGCGATATGGGTTTTGGCGATTCTTCCGAGACGTCTGATTCCGTTTATACTCTAGTTGAAAGTCCAACTCATTTTTCTGCATCAATTGATTCAGATGATATTCTGCTATCAGTAGAAAGATTTGTAAACGATGACGATGGATTGTCAGGATACTATTTTGAGAATACTACTAATGGAAATAATTCGGGGTGGATTAATGATAATTTTTGGCAGGATGATGGTTTGAAAAATAGTACAGAATACACTTATTCAGTGAGATATAGAAACGGAGATGGTGTAGAAACTGATCCGGTAGTTATAGATGCCACTACTTCTTCCATGGAAGAAGATCATGAGGATACTATCGATGATTCAAGTGAAGAAAATTACCACTCGAATAATTCTAATAATTCAAGAGATTATTTTTCGGCAAGTTTGGGGGATGAGCAAGAAAACATAGATTCTGATGGAGCTGGGGTTGATTTGAAATCATCATCTCATAGCTCTGACGTTTTAGATTCTGGATTGGACAATTCTGCAACCAGAAAGAATTGGATCTGGGTTTTCGTCATTATTTCTATCGTTTTAGCTGGGTCGATTGGTTTTATTGTTGTTCGCATGAAAAAGACTAGATAATATTGTTTTAAAAAACCGCCAAGCATGAGCGGTTTTATGTTATAAATTTTCTGGGATAACTACTAAATACTCGTATTGGTGGAGATGGGGGGAATTGAACCCCCGTCTAGAAGGGTTTGATGTGGTACTTTTACGTCATCTAGAACCCTTTGTTTTTTCAAAACTTGCACTAAAAGGGAACTAAACATGCAAATTTCAATCTTCCTAAAAGTTTCATCAAGAGCCGGAAGAAATGCTCGAGATAGAGGCTAGGTAATGACACCGCCGATCCCGCTTCTAGCCAAGCAGGGGCGATGGTTGTTGGTTTTTAGGCAACAACAGGTGCAAAGACCGGCATGCTAAAAGCAGCCTTGACTTTGCTTACAAGTGATTTTGCACTTATGATTATAAGTCAGTTTTTTACAAGAGTGACTTATAGCTCTTAATGACGAATACCAATCGCTCCACAACTATCGATGCCTGTCATCCCCACGCGAGGTTTTAGGTTTTAGCTTTCAGGTTTTAGGTTCTAGGCTCATGAATGGCAAGGATAATTCTTGATTTACCGTCGTCTAATACCTAAAACCTAACACCTAGCACCTACAACCTAATGCCTTTTCAATGATCTGGCAATGTTGCGTTTTGATTCTCTGCGTTTTATATCTTCGCGTTTATCAGTTTTTTTCTTTCCTCGAGCTGTCGCTACTTCAACTTTTATCAAAGACCTCTTAGTATATATTTGCGTTGGAACAATTGTCAAACCTTGAGCTGATTTTTTTCCGAGCAGTGCTTGCATCTCACTTTTTTTGAGTAGCAACCTTCTGGTTCTGGTGGGATCATATTTTTTCAATTCTCCCGCTTTGTCATAAGGAGAAATATGCAAGTTTATTATGTTGGCTTCTGGGCGACCATGTTTGCTTATTCTTATTACTACATAACTTCCTTTTAGATTGGCATTTCCTTTTTTGGCTGATTTTACTTCTTGTCCACTCAAAACAATTCCTGCTTCAAATCTTTCTTGCAGAAAATAATCTCTTCTCGCTGTTTTGTTTGTGGCTATGATTGACACAGGTTTTTGATATTTAGTGATCAGTGGTCAGTATTAAGCAGTCAGCTATTAGTCATAAGTTTTCAGCATTCAATGAATAATATTGTTTGTTGAACACTGATCGCTGAAAACTCAACACTGAATACTTATTAATTTACTATATTGTCAGTTTATTGTACAATAAAAACAAATACTAAAACAAAAAAAATGAAAAAAACAAGTTTAAAGCTAGTTTCGGCGATGTTCGTTTTATCTATGTTTTTTGCCTTCAATGGCAATGCTTTTGCTATGTTGGTTGAGGGGACAGATCCCACCACCAAAGATACAGAAGCAAAAGCTGTTGATGAAAATGGAGTTGAGCTTGAAGCTGATGAAAATGAGGATTTGGCGCCATCCACAAGTACGCCAAGTGAATTTACTGGAGCTAAATCTATTTCATTGGATCAAAAAGTTTCCGGTGATGCCGTAGAATTTGGTAGTAGCGTTTTTTACAAAGTAGCGACTGTAAATCCTGGCTATCAGCTTTCTATTATTGGTAGTGCGCTTTCAGAGACTGAGAATTCAGATGAAATGAATTATTTGGCTTTCACTCTATATGACGAGCTTGGCAATATGCTTTCGCAAGGACAAAATCTAGCCGATGGCAAACAAGAAATTTCCACTTTCTATTATCCAGGTCAGGAGACTTCTGCTACTGCAGGCAAAATGGTTTATATGAAAGTGGCTGTAACCTCTGAGCTTAAAGAAAAAGTTACTTCGTATTCATTCACGGCAAGTTTGAAAGATCTGACAGATGCGGATTCCCAAAAAGATGCAGGTGAATCTATTTCTTCGGGACCAGTTGTGATATCAAAAGGTTCGTATGATCAAAATTATATAGGCGTAAATAAATGCGGAACTAATAAATATTGTTCCACGGACAATGCTGATACATTCAAATTTTCAGCAACTACCAATTCAAAAGCAATTTTCACTATCAAGCCAGCTTCCACTTTGGGGCTAAAAATAATGGTTATGGATGCGACAGGGTCCGTAATTTCTGAGAAAGCTTCCGTGGCTGAAGGACAGGAGGTTTCAATAGATGTGACCTCGTACGAAGACAAGGATCTTTACTTCAATATTTCTCCCATAACTTCTTCCAAAATAAAATTTGGTTTGTATAGTTTTTCAATCAATGTAGAAGATGTAGCTCCTATATCTAGCACGAAAGATGCTCAAGGCAGTGATAGTGCGCTCGGGAGTATTTTATCAAATAAATTCATAATATATTTAGGAGTAGCAGTTGTGGTGGTGATTATTGTAATGATGGTATTTTTCAGAGTAGCCAAAAAGGATGGAGGTAATATGAGTAAAAAATCTCAGCAAGGAGCAGATATAGTAAGAAGGGCGCTAAGAGAAAGAAAAGGAGTTGTAATGAAAGACCCCAATATAGTTGGTAATGAAAAGAGTCTAAAGGGCGATTTGTATGATTTCAAATCTCAAGGACAACAATCTACGGAAGCTCCAGTTTCTGAACAAAATAGTGTCTCCTCAGGTGTGCCGAGGGGATATATTTCCAAGGGATCTATGGATCTTGGCGGAGGACTAAACAAACAAAGACCCAAATCATCTCTAGGGCTTGAAACTTATTCTGCAAATAAAGCAAAAGATATAGATCCGGAAGATATAGATATATAATAAATAAAATTTACAATTGGATTCCGATTTAATTTCAAAAACAATAATAGCTATTGTTTCAAAGCTTTTTAATACAAAGCTTGATTTTGTTTTAGTGCAAAAACCAGAAAATCCAAAATTTGGTGACTATGCTGTGAATACCGCTATGCTTCTCGCCAAGAAACTAAAACAAAATCCTGTAAAAATAGCAGAAGCTATAGCGGAAGAACTTATGAAGAATAAAGATTTTGCCCACATCAAAGTTGAAGTGGTGCATCCAGGATTTATAAATATTTTTCTAGCTGATTCGAATATAAGCGACAAAGTAGTTGAAATAGCAAAAAAAGGACTACTTGGCGCAAAAGAAAAAACAGAAAAAATAATAGTTGAGCATACTGCTGTAAATCCAAACAAAGCGATGCATGTAGGGCATCTCAGAAACTCCTGCATAGGAGATAGTATCGCCAAGGTTTTGAAATATCTCGGATACAAAGTAGAAGTAGAAAATTATATTGATGATACTGGGGTTCAGGTGGCTGATAGTTTTCTCGGAATTAAAAAATACAAAAAAGATCAAGGCAATTACAAGAAATTTGATCATTTTGCTTGGGACGTGTATTCGAAAATTTACAAACAACTAGAGTCTGATGAAAAATTGAAAAGTGAAAGAGACGAACTTCTTAAAAAAATGGAAGAGGGTGATAATGATTTAGAGGTTTGGAATTTTGTAAATAAAATAATCTCGGCTCAGCTAGAGACCATGGAGTTATTCAATATAGAATATGACCTTCTAGTTTCGGAAAGTGCGATCATACATTCTGGACTTTTAGGAAAAGCTATTAATAAACTCAAGGAAACCGGAGAGTTTGTAAAAGAAACCGAGGGTGAAAACAAAGAAGCGTGGGTTATTAAAAACGTTGTCGAGGGGCAGGATCTCAAAAATCCAGATAAAATTTTGGTTAAATCTGATGGTGTAACTACTTATACTGGTAAAGATGTTGCGCTACATTTATGGAAATTTGGACTTGCTGATTTTGATTTCAAATATAAAAAAGTTGAAAATAAGAACACCAGCATCACCTCTATTGAGGGAAAGTATGTTCCAGGTTTTGGTGAAGCCGATAGGATAGTAAATGTGATAGATGTGAGGCAGAGTTACCCTCAGGAAGTGGTGAAAAAATGTCTTGAGAAATTAGGATTCGAAAAACAGGCAAAAAACTATAATCATGTTGCATATGAAGTCGTCTCCCTTTCAAGAGAAACTGCCAAAAAACTTGGTGTAGATGTTTCTGATAACAAAAAAGAATATCCGATGTCAGGACGAAAAGGAGTTGGAGTAAAAACTGACGATCTTTATGATCAAGTTTTGGATGGTGTAAAAGAAAAACAAAGAGAAGGCAAGAGGGTGATTTCTGATGTTGCGGCTAAGCAAGTGGCAGTAGGTGCTATTAAATTTTATATGCTTAAATTTGGACTAAATAAAATAGTGGCTTTTGATATTGACGATGCTTTGAATTTTGAAGGAGATACTGGTCCATATATTCAGTACACTCATGCTAGAATTTGTGGAATTCTCAAAAAAGCAGGGATTTCTGATCTTGGTAAACTTGAGATCAAATTGCCTGAAGAAAAAAGCATAGCGAGACTATTGATGCATTTTGATGAAGTGGTTGCTTCTGCTGGAGAAAAACTTGAGCCAATTGGTATAGCCAATTATCTAATAGATTTGTGCCACGAGTTCAATTCTTTTTATCAAAAAGTTCCAGTATTAAAGGCGGAGGAGGAAGAAAAGAAATCACGAATTGTTTTGATATCCGCTGTTGCAAAAACATTGAGCAAGGGGCTTGAGTTGCTTGGCATAGAGGCACCGGAGGAGATGTAGCGACTAGGTTCTGGGTGATAGGTTTTAGAAGTATTAGGGATTAGGTTTTAAGTTTACGTACTATTGCCATACTCTCGTTTCCAATTCACCCAATATTGTCACCCTGAACTTGTTTCAGGGTCTAAATTGGAGTTTTCGATGTCGTAATAGATGCTGAAATGAATTCAGCATGACAGTAGTAAGTGGTTTGCGTTGTTTTATCAAGGACGGTATTCATTCGTCGTCATCCCCAACTTGATCGGGGATCCAGACGTCGACGTTGTGCTTCGCAGAGTTACTTTTCACAAC